>DATGXI010000070.1:0-44904 GCA_035299065.1 Flavobacteriales bacterium | reverse complement strand
CAGCGAGAGACATATTACCATTGTGCCTGAAATTGAAATGCCGGGCCATTCACTGGCGGCTTTAACCGCGTACCCGGATTTGTCCTGTAACGGGGGGCCTTTTGAAGTGGCCAAAGAATGGGGCGTGTTTGATGATGTGTTTTGTGCCGGCAATGAAAAAACAATTGAATTTTTACAGGATGTATTGAATGAAGTTTGTGAATTGTTTCCGGGCAAATACATTCACGTTGGTGGCGATGAATGCCCGAAAACACGTTGGAAAGCATGTGAAAAGTGCCAAAAGCGTATGAAGGAACATAATTTAAAGGATGAACATGAATTACAAAGTTATTTTATACAACGCATAGAAAAATATTTGAACGGAAAAGGCAAGCAGGTAATTGGTTGGGACGAAATTTTAGAAGGTGGGTTGGCACCCAACGCAGCAGTTATGAGCTGGAGAGGAACCGAAGGAGGAATTGCAGCCGCAAAAGAAAAACACAAGGTAGTAATGACACCAGGCAGCCATTGTTATTTTGACCACTACCAGGGAAATCCGTTGTATGAACCGCACGCCATTGGTGGGTTTACACCAATTGAAAAAGTGTATGCATACGATCCTGTTCCTGCAGAACTAAATGCGGAAGAAGCGAAATACATTATGGGAGCTCAGGGCAATGTATGGACCGAATATATTTTATTGCCAAAAGATGTGGAGTACATGGCTTTGCCAAGAATGAGTGCTTTGGCGGAAGTGTTGTGGACAAACAAGGAAAATAAAAATTTAAATTCGTTTGTGAAGCGGTTAAATACGCATTTGAATAATCCTGTTTTTGCTAAAACAAATTATTCAAAAACACACCACAACATACATTATACACTGGAGCCTGCAGCAAACGGTGTGCGTGTGAAAATAAATACCCTTGACACTACGAGGGCAATTTTTGTGAGTGCCATACCGCATGAACATCCAGAACTGGTTCACGAATTTTCAGACAGAATATTCAATAAGCAGGGAGCGGGAAAAATAGTTACCGTTACAACGCCAACCAATGTAGCGGCATATGCTGTAGCAAAAAATGAGAACGACCAGGTTAAAAACAGGTCAGTTATAACTGAATTAAATTTATACATAAGCAAGTCCACTTCAAAAAAAGTAAGTTTTAATGTTGAACCCGATGAAAAGTACAAAGGCAACGGTTCGTTCACCCTGGTTGATGCGGTAAAAGCAAACCCGCGCAGGCAAAACAAGGAATGGCTGGCCTGGCAGGGAAAGGATATAGAAATAGTAATTGATTTGGAGAAAAAGCAAAAGTTAAAGGAACTGAAGGTTGGTTATTATGATGACAGGAGTAATTGGATTTATCCTCCGAACTCACTAGAGGTGTTTGTTTCAAAAGACGGAGTCAGGTATAAATCTGCCGGGATATTGGTGAGAGGAGAATTTGGGCATGACACGAAACCCACTAAAGGCTTATTTCAATTTTCATTAAAAAAGAAAGCCCGTTACGTAAAAATAATTGCAAAAAATCCTGGCAATATTCCCGAAGGAAAACCCGGTGCAGGAAAACCATCCTGGTTGTTTTTTGATGAGATTGAGATTTATTAGATGTGCGTATTAAGATGTGAGATATGAGATGTGAGACAATGGAACTTCAGAAGAAACGTTTTTTACCGTTTGAGAAACCTTATTACAGGCGTTGGACCCAAACAACAACGTTGAACGAATCAACTTGTTTTTTACCGGTAAACCCGGCCAGGGGTAGAGCCAAATAGCCCCGAGCTTAGCGGATGCCTTTTATAATTTAATGAAATTGCGAGGGCTATAGGCGATAACCCGGCCCGAAGGGGGCCGCCAAAAAATAACAACAAAACAATTTTTCCTCCGAAAACCATGGTTCAATTCTTGTATATTTGATAGACAAACCTATTTTATGAAACATTTATCTTCAGTACTAATACTTATTTTATTTACCCAACTTGTATTGGCACAAACGTACAAGGTTGGCGATGCCGTGAGCATAGAATGGAAAGGCAAATGGTACCCCGGAAAAATACTGGAAGTAAAAAACAGTGGTTACAAAATAAGTTATGACGGTTATGGGGAAGACTGGTATGAAACCGTAACAACTGAACGTTTAAAGCCTGCAGGAAATTCAACCAGCACAACCACGAACAACGCGCAACCAACAAACAAAACAGTTAACTCCTCGGCCTTTGCAACCATAAGTGAAACCTCTTACAAAGGTGTTGAAACCATTTGGGACATTGACCTTGGAAGCGATGGAAAAACGCTGGCTTGCGCAAATGCTTACGGCCGATTAACTATTTTAAATGCCACCGACCTTAGCTTGATTGCCGACATTAAAATTGCCGACAACCCTGCAAGCAGTGCATGCATAAACAAGGATTGTAACCTTATTGCCATTAGCGATTCAGAAGGTAAAATTTATATTTATAAAAAATCAACTACCGGCTGGGACCTTGACAAAACCATAACAAGTTACAGCGGTGCATACAACATGCGGTTTTCACCTGTATCCAATGACCTGTACATTGCAGGTGCACCCAAAGAAGATTATACCAAAGTAACCATTGATGTTTATGACATTGCTGCAAACAAAGTGAAATTAAACTTTTTGAAATCAACCAATGGATCACATTCAGTTTCATGCATTAGTTTAAGCAAAGACGGAAGCAAATTAGCAATTGCCATTGCCAACAGCAAAAAAGGAATTGAAGTTTACGAAACTGCTACCGGCAAGCTTGCTTACCGCATTGAACACAAAGCTGACGTGAGTACGGTTGCTTTTTCGCCAGACGGAAATTCACTTGTTTCAGGGGGAACGGATAAGATGGTTACCTTGTGGAACACAGCAACAAAAAAAGCAGTTTGGACAAGTGCATGGAACAATGACTATGTGCGTGGAGTTGCTTTTGCACCAAACGGAACAACTGTTGCCGCCTGTGGTAGTGGTAACGGTCCAAAAATTAAAGTTTATGATGCTGCAAGTGGAAAAATAAAAGCCGAACTGGGTACCACAAATGCAGGCGGTAATGCTGTGTGTTATGCAGCAAGTTCAACGGTTGTTTACACCGCTTTAACAACCTATGGCGATATAGCTAAAGTTCCAATTGTTTACATGGCCGCAATACCGCAATAATGAAAAAGCTACAACTCATTGCCGAACTGGCATTCAATGTTGCATTCCCGCTTATAGGTGTGTTTTACCTTGGCTGGAGCATTGGCGATATTTTTCTGCTGTTTTTCCTGGAAATACTGATACGCGGAGGAATTACCATTCTTAAAATTCTTTCATCAACTACCAACAACCTGTTTTCGCGCCTGGGCAATATATTTTATTTCCTGCTTATTTTTTCCGTGTTGTTTATCTTTATGCTGATTCTTACAGGCCATTATTTTAGCGGAGCCGACAAACAAATGTATACAAGCCTTACCAAAAACACTGTTTTTATACTCACAGGGTCTTATATTTTAACCTCACTTTTCCCTTTTTTTATAAGTGGTGATTTCAGAAAAAAAACACCAAAGGCTATCATAAATCGCGGAATGAAATTTGAGGTCTTGTTGTTTATTTGCGTATTGATGACGCTTTTTGCCTGCTCTATACTTACCAGTTTTGTAAATATTAATTACATACTGGCAACTGGCATCATAGTTGGGAAAAACATAGCCAGTTTATTCATTGAAAAACTCTTAAAATCTGCCTGACATGCCTGACAGAAGAACCTTTATTAAAGCCGCTGCACTAACTACAGGCGCACTTATGCTTGACAAAGCAAAAGCAACCGAAATACTGGAAAAAAACATGGATGCAAAAGGTGGCTCGAAACCGCTTGTACTTTCAACCTGGAGCTTTGGGATGAAGGCAAATGCTGAGGCATGGAAAATACTTACGGCAAAAGGACGTGCGCTGGACGCTGTTGAAACCGGTGTGAAATTAGTAGAGGCTGATCCCGAAGAACAATCGGTAGGCTATGGCGGAAGGCCCGACCGTGACGGGAATGTTACGTTGGACGCTTGTATAATGGATGAATTCTCCAATATAGGTTCAGTTGCCTTTTTACAAAACATAAAACACCCCATTTCGGTTGCGCGCATGGTGATGGAAAAAACACCGCATGTTATGATTGTGGGTGAAGGAGCCCGGCAATTTGCACTGGCCAATGGTTTTAAAGCTGAAAACCTTTTAACGCCAAAGTCGGAAGCTGAATGGAAGGAATGGTTAAAAACAGCCGATTATAAACCAAAAATAAATATTGAAAACCACGATACCATTGGCATGATTGCTTTGGATGCACAGGGAAATTTATCGGGCGCATGCACCACCAGCGGACTTGCCTATAAAATGCATGGCCGCGTTGGCGATTCACCCATAATTGGTGCCGGGTTGTATGTTGACAATGAAATTGGCGCAGCTACAGCAACCGGTCATGGAGAAGAGGTGATTCGTGTTGTGGGATCGCATTTGGTTGTGATGCTTATGGGACAGGGAAGATCGCCACAAAAAGCCTGCGAAGAAGCCGTAAAACAAATTCACAAGAAATTTTTACTGCGTAAAGCCGATATGAAAAATACGCAAATTGGATTTATTGCCATCAATAAAAATGGTGAATACGGTGGGTATTGCCTGCAAAAGGGATTTAATTTTGCAGTTAAAAATAACACTGAAGAAAAATTGGTGGATGCAAATTATTTAATTAAGTAAGCACCACAGGTTTCAGTGATTAAAAACCAAAAAAATATCAGCAACCTGAACCATTAGCATTCATAAATTCAAAACTGATTTCATAAAACCCGTTTAATTCGCGAAATTCAGAGCAAAAAGAAATGAAAAACATCTTAGAAATAGCCTGTTTCAATGTTGAATCGGCACTCATAGCTGCAAAAGCAGGAGCGCAGCGTATTGAGTTTTGTACCGATTTCAGTACCGGTGGGCTTACTCCTTCACTGGAAGACACAAAAAAAATATTGAGCGTTGTAAACATACCCGTATTTATCATGATACGTCCACGATCGGGAAATTATGTTTTTACCGACACGGAGTTTTTACATTTTAACGAATGGATACCTAAATTCAAAGCAATTGGTGTGCATGGGTTTGTTTTTGGGTTACTTAATGATGATTGCACCATAAACACCGAAAAGAGTAAAGAATTGGTTCAATTGGCATTACCCCTCCCCTGCACGTTTCACCGCGCATTTGATACCGGGCCTGATTTGTCCAAATCACTGGAGGACGTAATTGCCTGCGGATTTAAACGTTTGCTGACATCAGGTGGTGCAGGAAATGCGATTGATAATGTTCCATCGCTTATTGCATTGGCCAAACAAGCCGGGGACAGATTGATTATTTTGCCCGGAGGTGGTGTAAGAAGCAGTAACATAGAAACGTTGAAATCCATCTCTACACATGAGTTTCATACTTCAGCCATAACAAAAGGAGGTGAAATTGCTGATGCAGATGAAATTAAAAAGACATTTGAACTATTGAAATGAGAAAGTGGTTCATACTGCTGCTTACTTTTCTTATTTGCAAAATTTCTATTTGCCAGGTTGGTAATTGCGTAAATGTTGCTCAGCCACCCCTTCCTATGGTTGGGTTTTCCACCCAATGGAAATTGCGCAAAATTGGAGATGAAAAATGGATTGACAGCGTTATGTTCCCGGCAAGCATTCACGAAATTTTATTCAAAAAGAAATTGATATCTGATCCCTATTTTGGGGACAATGAAAAAAACCTGAAATGGATAGAGGAAAGTGACTGGGAAGCCATTTGTACAATGGACACGGTTGGGCTAAACCTTCCGGTACAGCAATTGATCGTTAACGGTCTTTCACCTTTTGCCAGAGTTTATCTGAATGAACAATTCATATTTGAATCGAAAAATGAATTTATTGAATACAAAAAAGATATAGCACCTTATTTAAACCGGAATAAACCAAATACATTGCGCATTGTTTTTGAATCCCCCGTAAAGAGAGCAAAAGCACTGATGGCCGAAAATAAACTTGTTTTGCCGGGTGAGGAGCGTGTTTACGTAAGAAAACCGCAATTTGAATTTGGTTGGGATTGGGGGCCGCGATTTGTGTTGACCGGAATAAGCAAATGGTGCTTTTGCGCCTCTGCGAAAAAAAAATCAATCGAATTTACAGACGCTTTCATCACGACAACAAACGTTTCAAAAGAGCAAGCTGACCTAGCGTGTAGCATGGAAATTTATTCAACCATTGAGACCGAAAAATACCTGAACATAGCCGCAAACAATGTTAACCTGTATAAAGAAAAGGTTCTTCTTAAAAAAGGCATCAACAAATTTAACATACCCGTAAAAATACCTTATCCTCAATTATGGTGGCCGCGCGGCATGGGTTATGCCCACACCTATTCTATTGGGTTCAGTCTTGAAGCACGTAAAAAACCAAAACGCAGAGATGTTGGCACAAGTGTGGGTTGGGGAATAAACACGTATGCCATTTGTAAAATTAAACTGGTAAACGATGCTACAAATGGCTTTTATATTGAAGTTAATGGAAAGCCATTGTATGCCAAGGGATTTAATTTAATTCCGGGTGAACACATTGCACGAAGTATACCTGCCAACCTTTATACATCACTTGTACAAGATTACATTGGCATGTCAAACGCCAACATGATACGCGTTTGGGGTGGTGGCGATTATGCCAGTTATGATCTTCTGTATTGGTGCCAGCAAAACGGCATTTTGGTTTGGCAGGACTTTATGTTTGCATGCGCCATGTATCCGGGCGACACTTCATTTGTACACAATGTGAAAGAAGAAGTAAGTCAACAGGTAAAACGCCTGCGCAATTACAACAATGTGGCGCTGTGGTGCGGAAACAATGAAAACGATGAAGGATGGAAAAACTGGGGTTGGCAAAAACAATACGCGTATTCAAAAGCTGATTCGGCTCAAATCTGGAATGATTACAAAAAAATATTTCATGAAATTATTCCCGGTATTGTTCAGCAATACGATCCGGGGCGCGCATACATTCCCTCATCACCCGAAATTGGTTGGGGACACAAAGAAAGCATGCAAAAAGGCGATAGTCATTATTGGGGTGTTTGGTGGGGAAAAGAACCAATTGAAACCTTTGAAAAAAAAATTCCACGGTTTATGAGTGAATTTGGAATGCAGGCCATGCCCGATCTGTCTACACTACGAAAAGTGATTCCCGATTCATTGATGAATTTTGACTCACCTGAATTTAAAAATCACCAGAAACACCCAACCGGGTTTGAAACCCTAAACCATTATTTGAATGAGTATTTAATTGTGCCGCATACGGTTGAAGATTATGCTTATGCAACGCAGGTATTGCAGGCCATGACCCTCAAAACAGCTATTGAAACGCAGCGTACAGCACGTCCTTATTGTATGGGAACATTGTTATGGCAATTGAATGATAGCTGGCCCGTTACTTCCTGGAGTATAATTGACCATTCGTTTCAACCAAAAATCGGGTACGAACAGGTAAAAGAGTCCTTTGCCACTAAAATTATAACTATAAAAGAAGATTCTTTAAGTTATGATTTTTATGTTGTAAACGATGACACCGCTTCGATTTCCGACACCCTGGCATGGAGCATTTGTTATTTTAACGGCCAAAAAGCCCTTGAGGGAACACAGGTTTTTAAGGCGCAGGCAAGTTCGTCCACCAAATTATTTTCATTGGCCAAAAAAAGTTTATCAAGCCTGAACAAAAAAGAAATTTATGCATTTGCCTTGCTCAGGCAAGCCCGTTGCAGGCAGGTTTACAATTTTGAAAAACCAAATGCGTTGAACTTACCAAAAGCCGATTTTAGTATTGACATACATGATTCAACCTATGTGGCCAATGAAAGCAACGAAAAATATACAATACGGTTCGCAACCATTACCGCAAATACGTACATGCCCTGGACCAGGTTTATGGACAATTATAACCAGGATAAGTGCCTGCTAAAACGCATGCATTATGATTTTCCTACGCAATTTTTACCGGGCGATTCGTATACGTTGATTTTAAATTGCGATGGGCTTGAAACACCAAAAAAAGCCGAAAGTTATATTCGTAAAAATCTCAAATGTTTGAATTCGCTATTGAATAAAAATTGAGATTAGTTGTTACGCACAATGTGCAATATACTCTTATATGGCTCTTTGTCCTTTATGGTAAGAACATAATAGTAAACCCCATCCGTCAAATCATCGCCTTTCCAGTCATTTTTATACCCTTCTTTGGTGTAAAGCAAATTTCCCCAACGGTTAAAAATTTCCAGCTTATTGGTTGGATAATATTCAAGCGCTTTGAAATATAACGCATCGTTTGTACCGTCTCCATTAGGCGTAATAATATTCGGGTACTGCAAGGTCATGTCTTCAATCAGTATGGTATAACAGGTACTGTCATCGCAACCCAATGTGGTCATGGTATAATGGCAAATCGTTACCAATCCTGTGTCGGCATACTGGTGTATTTCATCGTCAAGAGGTGAACCGGTGCTGTCACCAAATGTCCATACATGACTTAGCAGTGTATTGCCATTTAATTGTGTTTGGTTATCAAACGTAAGATTGGTATTGACTAAATAAGGCGCAGTGGTTACTACAAAATTATCATCGGCATATGGATATGTTGTTACCGTCATTGAATCAGGAATACCTGCACAACCATTTGTTACAACCGTTACATTGTATTGAACTGTTGATGGTGAATTGCCTGTATTAAAAATAGTATCGCCAATGGTTGTTGACGTGCCGCTTTGCCCGTCACTGCTTGTCCATGTAATTGTTGACCCTGGCAAACATGAACTTATATTGGCTGCAAAAACTGCACCTGAACACATAGATAAGGCCGTTTGATCAAATGTAACCTGTGCAACTGGTTTAATGTTCAAATTATAGGAAGGATTATACCCGACAACAACTGTTCCGCAAGCATCGGTAACAACCGGTGGAGGCACATCGTGATGGTCGGTTGTACCACAATACTCGGGACAATCAGGCACAATTAAATTCAATGTTGCAAACGTACTTCCTGGTGAACAACCTGCTGCTGTTCCCATGGTAATTACATCAGGACTCCAGGGGTGCGTAAATGTAAAGGGTGGCACACCATAACGACAAAATATTTTGGCTTCAAAGTCACAATCATCGGCACAAAGTGTACTGGGTGTAAATATCATTTCTGATCCGGATGATTCAGGTGTATATCCTTCAATATAGGCGCTAAAAGGCCATCCTGAAAACGGATCGTGATAAATATACGCTGTGCTGCATCCGGTTCCATAAAGGAAACGTGTCATATGAAACCTTAAATAAAAAGTATATCCGGGACACGATTGTGGCCAGCAGCACATAATTGGTGCGTGAATATCGTAATCGTCAAGATAAGCTGTGCCCGGTGAAGCACCAGCAGTTCCTGTTACCTGGAAAGTTGTGGTTTGGTTGCAGGTTGTGCTGAAATACATATTCCCATCAGCCATTACTGCCGGTGAAAAAGGGTTAGCATAAAAACTGGATGTTGCTTTTAATGCTGAAACATATAAATCAGGTGGAACCGTCACAAGAATGCTGTCATTACTGTATACTGGTGAAAGACAACAAGGAATATAGGTACCGCCCCACATTGCTGTTGCCCCTGTAACAAACGGATCAATTACAATTGGGTAAACACGTGATGAATGATTCATCCAGGACTTTTCTACTGCAATTTCAATAATGTATTTTCCCTTTTTATCAAACGAAACTATTTTGTACAACCCCTGCACAACTTCATTGTTTTTGTCAAAACAAATTACGGGCGAAAGTTTTGAATATGGCTTATTGGTCCTGTTTTCAACAACGATTAACGAGCCTTTCCAATATCCTTTGTAAGCCTCACCCTCGGCATCATGCATAAGGGTATAACCTTTTGGTAAATTCAATTCTTCGCGCACTGTCAGGTAATCGCTCTCAATGGTTTGTGGGCCATTAATTGCGTAGCTATATTTTACACCTGCAGGTTTAAAATCGTACCACTTGTCAATACCGCTTGTAATGTTTTCAAAAACCACGTGCGATGAATTGCTCAATTCAGTATGTGAATAATCAAATGCTGTTTTGCCGTTTAATGAAAGTGTTTTACCAAATTCAATGTAGAAACCAGCAGGACTTGTCATGGTTGCTACTGACTGGTTATTGATAACAATTGACTCAGGGCGATTCAAGGATGTAAACAGTGAGCCATTTTGTATGCAACGCATATCAAGTGGAACAAGCTGGCCATTTTCATTTTTGTAATTTACAATTGCTTTGCTTTGGAATGTCACCACCTTGCCGTCTTTACCCTTATACAAAGCTGAATGTTCGGTACGGGCACCAACGTCTTCACTCCATCCTTCTTTTTCGGCCTTTTCCAGGTTGGTTTCAGGACGCAACACAGGATCAAACCCGGCCGATTTTATTTGTGCCTGGCATAGATTTATAGACACCAAAGGCAGCATAAGGGTAAGTAGTAAGAGGGGTTTACTCACGGCATAATTTGCCCTGGTAAAGGTGTTCGTGAAAACAAGGCTTTTCATTGGTTCTGTTTGATTGTTTCAAATATACTAAAAAGCCCGGAATTCACCAATATTTGAGAAAAATAACGAACATTTTTAGCAGTTTAGGGTTAAAAAAAAGCGTTAAAGTCGTTCAAAATACTACCTTGGGCATACCTATGGAAACTTTTCTTGATTATTTAATGTCGAGCACCATGTTCCTTACCATTATCATCATGGTGTTCCTGTTTCTTTTTATTGGTCTTTCCTTTCTAAATCCATTTCGCTCTAAAACATTAAATGGGATTTACAAAGTGGTTATGTACTGCATTCCATGTTGCCTGATGATGGCACCCATGTTTTTTTATTACGGATTGAGCGATGAATTTTCCAGCATAAGCATTGGTAAAACCACCATTGTTTTGTTTGAGGAATACGAAAGAGGTGGTGAAGGACCCAGCGAAAGCGTGTGCCGCATGCATATATTAAATAAGCAAACCGGTGAAAAAACCGAACGTTTTTATGCCGGTTATTCGGATGGTTTAATTGGGATGAAAGGCGATTCGGTTTGTTACAAAAATGATGATGAAATTATCATGTACGATGCGGGTAAACTCCAAAAATTATGGTCTATCGCAGAAGAGGATTGGGGAAAACACTTTCCCGAACTAAATAGTGGTATTGAATCCATGCATTCAAATGCGAAATATGACGGCCCGCGTTTGCCCTATATAAATATTACTGCAAAAAACGGAAACAAGTACTGGGTAGAACCTTTTTCAAAAAAATTATTACTATCTGAACCAAAAAAAATTCACAAGGCTGGTTTTTATTCCAAAGGCTATGAAATAAACTACCAGGACACAAGCGGAAAAACATTTTTTATTGTTAGCGAGGGGCATGTTCAAGGTTCAGGCAGAAAAAAAATCCTTACATGCAATGAGTGCCTGGTAAAAATTGCAGAAAACCCAAGCGAAACCTTTCTTGAACCAAAATTCTTTGGAATTGACACCGCAACCCGGATATTTGTTTTTGCACACTATGTAAGTACCGATAAAAAAGATTTTACTGTCGAGGCCAAGGATTTTTCGTCAAAAACTGTTTGGAAAAAAACCTTTGCTGAATTAGAAGCAAGTGACAGTTACTCTTACGGCCACGAATTAAACGTTTATGCCACAGAAAATGGAATTGTTTACTTCAATGTTGGCGGATACGTGCTGGCCATTGAAATGAAAACGGGTAAAATCAAGTGGAAAACAAGGCTGTAATTTAGCCAATCACTATTCCCAACGTAATTAGTGAACTGGAAATCTTCAACTGATGCTGTTCTATTTCCGCCTTATTGATATCAAATTTCAATACATCATCTTCAAGCGTTACAAAACTCAACGCGGCACCTTTTTTTGCAGTTCCTTCACGTTCACCAACAACCAATACGGGTTTTGACTTAAGTGACTCCTTTATGGTTTTCATCATGCTGCTTTTACCTGAGGCAACATACAAAAGCTGGCAACCACTACATTCTTCAACAGTGGAGAATCTTTTAAGCACAATGTTTTTTCCCTTCACTTTTTTATTGGCTGCCAATGTTTGCAGTTCTTTACTGATGGGTGAATCGCCAATAATACCAACTACAAAATCACCTTTAGAAGCAACTTCGGGTGGCCATTCAACATACTTCATGAAATTGTAAACGAAAAGCGAATAGGCTTTGTAGTCCATTTCCTGTGCTGCACAAGGCTTGCGTACCGTAAACAACAATGCAAACAACAGTATAAATTTAAGTTTGCTCTTTATGAATTCATTTCCCCTCATTTCTTCTCCTCCTTCTTCTTGAAATTCAAATCAAATTGTGCCCTCAAAATAAATTCACGTCCAGGTCCCGGCAATGGGGCATGGTAACCATTATACGGTTGTAAAAACCTGAATTTTTCGTCCAATAGATCATAAACACCCAAACCAATGCTTATGCCTTTAACCGGTGTGAACTTAACGAATAAGTTGATCAATGTAGTAGCTGGTAATTTTTCAATTACCGATGTATAAGTGGTGTCCAGGGATGTATATCCATAACGCGGGCCATAAAAAGAAACCGTTGGTGAAACGGAAAATTTCTTACCAATGTTAAAACATGAGTTAAGGTTTACGCGATGTGCAGCAAATGCGAGCAAAGCCGTTTCATCATCGGGAATTGCGTAATCTTCAATACTGGTTTTACCCGCAACTGTATAAAATGCATAATTAATAGTGGCATAACCCCAACGTTGTTTTACACGGTACTCGGCTTCTATGCCCCTGGTACCTGATTCACCAAAATTTGTGTAGGTGTCGGCCAGGGCAACAGTGTCATAATAATATACAATTGGATTTTTCGTTGTTATATCGTAAAAATTAAGTGTAAGGAATGACTTACGGGTTACCTGATAACCTGCTTCTATTTCAATAACCTGGGTTTTTTCAGGTTTAATTTCACCATTGTATGCTGCATTAATGTTTTCAATGGACGGTGCCCTGAACGCATTGCTGTATAAAGCCTTGAAATGGAATTTTGTGAATTTCTTGGTGAAGCCAACGCGCGGAACAAAAGCATTTCCATACACATTGTGCTCATCATACCGTGCACCAAGAATAATGTTTACAAGGCGTGTTTTCACCAGGCCTTGCGCAAAAAACGCATAATTGGTGTAATTCACTTTACTTTCGCCATTGGAAAAATAACTGCTGTCAACTTCATCCCTGGCCATGTCCTTATACATTTCACCACCAAAAACCACGTTTACATAGCGGTTAATGTTGTACGAGGCCGTTAAGTTAGTTGTTAAACGGTTAGCCGTTTTTATATACGCGTCAACAACCGAATCAATGGGTTGGGTGCTCCATGGCGTTTGTTGTTTAAAATTAACACGCGGTGTAAGGGTAAACTTTTCATTTATCTTCCACGCATATTTTAATTCAAAATATTTTGAATGATACGTTTCAGGATAAGCAATGGGCGCGTTAACACCATACACATCTCTTTGTGTCATTTTATAAAAATCACCAATACCCCGAAAACTTAATCCTTTGTACGATAAACCTACATTAAAAAATTTGGGATCAAGTTTTGAATTTCCTTTACCCATGTTGTATGTTGACGTATCAAAATCGGTATAATCCTGGTCGCTTCGGTTGGCCTCTCCTATTGTGGCTTGAATACTGTATTCAAAATCTTTTATTTTTTGACCAACACCAACGTTAAAATTTCGCCTTCCGAAATCACTTTGTAATTGCCCGTAAATTCCTGAAAGTGTAGCCCCATTTATATCGGCACCCTGCCTTGAAACAATATTAATTACACCGTACTCAGCAAAGCCGCCATAAATGGCAGAACCCGGTCCGCGAATAATTTCAATCCGTTTAATTTGGTCAACAGGATAATGATTTCCAAACTGCGTGGTAGCAAACATAACCTCATTCATTTCCTGGCCATCAAAAAGAAGAAGTACTTTTCCCTCATGCGCCCAGTTTCCACGAACGCCAATACCTACTACACCCTCAACGTCAAGCCCAAAATCAATTCCTGGTACAAGCCTCAAAACATCTATAAGATCTCTCGCTCCCGAATTCCTGATCTCTTCTTCGGTAACAATACTGATGATGCTTGGCGACTCACGGGCCGACAGAGGCTTTTTGGAAGCCACTGATATTAAGGAATTTAAAAGAGCCTCCATTTCAGTAGGAACCCCATGAGCTTTTAATGCCTGCAACTGTTCAAGGCTCATTTCATAAAAATCAATTATGGTATCTTTTTTCGTAGAATCAGGCTCCTGCCCATAGGCGTTTACAGATAGCCCAAAAAACAAAGCAACCACTATAAGTACATTGGTTAAAAACCCTTGTTCAGTAAAATTAAAACGGCCGCGCATATGACAAATATATGTTTTATTCGATAAAAATCTTGGTTTTGACTAAAATATAGCGATTTAGTAGACCTCAACCTTACCTCACTTTAAAATAATTGTTATTTTGGTGATCACTTAGTTTTGCGGCTTTTACGCGTTGGGATGAAAAAAACGTATTCAGGAACAGGTTTCAAAAATGTTACCATTGCCTTCATGGTCTTAATTGGCGTGGTGCTTGCCAACGTTGGTTTCAATTTTTACCTCATATCTGAAAGCAAAAACACCATTGCTAAAATGACCGAGGTGATTAATCCATACATTGAATCACTTGAGAAATTCAACCTCATGGTGACCGAATCTAAAATGTATTCCACCAATTGGACATACTTAAAGTACAGTAAGGACGATGAGGATAAAAAAGAATTGCAGGCGCTTCATAAAACGCGTTATCCTGAACTAAAAAAAGAACTGGAAGGATTTCTTACAAAACTGGATAAAAAAGCTGATCGTGATAGTTTAAGGGCCGTTTTTAAAAAATTCAACGACCTTTTGGTTGTGGAGGAAGAAATTATGGAAACCCTGGCATCGGCCGATGACTACGAAATTCCCATTAAGAAATTAGGATGCGAGGCAATTATTGACGATGAAGTTTTACCGCGTACAGCCGCCATCAAAAAACAACTCAGCAAAATCATTAAACGCAACCGCGAAGAAGCTGACAACATGAAGCATGACATTGAAGCAGACACCTTCAAACTCATGACCATTATGCTTATTGCTTCAGTGGTTTTATTCCTGTTCGTAATATTTGCCGTTTATTTCATTTCAAATGCCATCAAAAAACCGGTGGTAAAAATGAAAGACGTGGTACAGCAATTAAGCAAAGGCGAATTGACCGATGAAAAAGTTGAAGTAAAGGAGAACGTGATTGGTGAAATGGCACATGCTGTTAATATTCTGGCTGATAGCTTCACAAAAACATCTGAATTCGCAAAACAAATTGGTAGCGGTAATTTATCGGTAAATTATGACAAACTAAGTGATAATGATGTGTTGGGAAATGCCCTTATACACATGCGCGATAGTTTAAGGACCTATGCCGATGAAATGGAAACCAAGGTGCGTGAACGTACCAAAGAAGTATTGGAAAAAGGCGTAAAGCTGGAGCACGCATACAGGGAAATAAAAGACAGCATCAGTTACGCAAAGCGTATACAGGAGTCTATACTGCCTTCTGATCAAATGATCACCCGTGTATTTGATCAATCCTACATTTTGTATAAACCAAAAGACATTGTTTGTGGCGATTTTTACTGGTATACACAACAAGGTGATGACGCGGTTATAGCTGCATTGGATTGTACCGGACACGGTGTACCCGGAGCGTTAATGACCGTCATTGGAAACTCGCTGCTCAACCAAATCGTAAATTTTTCAGGCATAACCAGCCCTGCAAAAATTCTTAGTCAGCTTGATAAAAAATTACAGGAAACGTTGAAACAGCACGGTGAAATTGCAACCAATGACGGAATGGATGCTGCTATTTGTACCTACAACATGAAGAAAAAAGAGATTACGTTTGCAGGTGCAAAACGCCCTCTTTACATTTTCAAAAATTCAGAGCTTATTGAAATAAAAGGAAATAAAACGCCTATTGGTAGTTACCAACATTATGGCGATAAGTTTTTTACTGAACAACGTTTTAACGTCAATCAAAGCGATACGATTTACCTGTTTTCTGACGGTATACAGGATCAATTTGGTGGCGATGAAGGAAAAAAATTCATGATCAAACGTTTCAGGGACATGTTGAAAGGCTTGCAGCCCCTGAGCATGAAAGACCAGGTTGCTTCACTTGAAAATGAAATTGCTGCCTGGCAAGGCCAATACGAACAAACCGATGACATGTTGCTCATAGGAATCCGCTTTTAATGAAATTTTCCTTTAAATAAATCGTTTTAGCTCAAATCCCTTTCCTATATTTGTTCATGCCTGTTTCTACTAAATATTTTATTGCTTTTAGTTTTACCTGCCTTTTGTTGACGTCACATGCCCAGGTAAATTATATTCAATTTATAAACCCGTTTATAGGAACCGGTGGCCACGGGCATACGTTTCCAGGAGCTACAGTACCTTTTGGCATGGTACAACTTAGTCCCGATACGCGCATTGACGGAAGCTGGGATGGTTGCAGTGGTTACCACCATAGCGATGATTTTATTTATGGCTTTTCACACACGCATTTAAGTGGCACCGGTTGTTCTGACTATGGCGATATTGCCATTTTACCGTATGACAGAATTGAAGACGAAAAAGCCATGGCTGAAGAAAAAAACATGCAATTTGATTATGGAACTTTTTGCGAACGGTTTAATCATGTAAACGAAAAAGCTGAAGCTGGCTATTACAAAGTGAAATTCGAAAACGATATTGTTGCTGAGTTAACCTCAACAACCCGTTGCGGCATGCATAAATACACATTTGTAAAAGGTGAAGGTGCCGACATTGTTTTAAAGCTCACCCATCGCGACAAAACAATTCAATCAGAATTAAAAATGGTTGACAAAACACATTTGGAAGGATTTCGCAGGAGCAGTGCATGGGCGCAAGACCAGCATATTTACTTTGTTGTTGAATTTTCATCACCCGCAACGTACATTATTGATCACAGGTCAAAGAACAACGAAAAAAATACAAACATCGAGGATTTTGCCTGTTACTCGTTCAAAAAGCTAAAAAACAAACCATTGCTTATCAAGGTTGGTATTTCTAATGTAAGCATTGAAAACGCGCGTAAAAATCTTGCAGCAGAAATAAAGGGATGGGATTTTGAAAAAGTAAAAAAAGATGCCCAGGCCGCCTGGAATAAAGAATTGTCAAAAATTGAAGTTACTTCTACCGATAAAGACAAGCTCACAACGTTTTATACATCGCTTTACCATTGCATGATTCACCCTTCAACTGCAAGTGATGTGGATGGCAGTTACCGCGGACGCGATAATAAAATTCACAAAGCCGAAGGATATACGTATTATACTGTGTTTTCATTGTGGGACACTTTCCGTGGTTTACATCCCCT
This sequence comes from Flavobacteriales bacterium, assembly GCA_035299065.1. Taxonomy (GTDB): domain Bacteria; phylum Bacteroidota; class Bacteroidia; order Flavobacteriales_D; family UBA2798; genus DASPJQ01. Next base: position 27,415 of record DATGXI010000070.1, on the reverse strand, counting down.
ACTAACCATTATTGATCAAAAACGCACGCATGATTTCATTCAAACTTTTTTAGCCCAATACAAAGATGGCGGACGTTTGCCTGTTTGGGAACTGTCGTCAAATGAAACAGAGTGCATGATTGGTTATCATTCTGTAAGTGTAATTGCCGATGCTTATGCAAAAAACATCATTAGCAATGAAGACGCTAAAACCGCTTTAGGTGCCATGATGCACAGTTCACATTCGGGACTTTTTGGAACCAATGAATTTCAATTAAACGGATACCTTACGATAGAAAACGAACACGAATCGGTTTCCAAAACACTTGAATATGCTTATGACGACTGGTGCATTGGAACCCTGGCCGAAAAGCTTGGCGAAAAAGATATAGCGGCAGCATGGTACTCGCATGGCGCAGGATGGAAAAATTTATTTGATCCAAAAACCGGTTTTATTCGGCCGCGTTCAAATGGCGGATGGCTTAGCCCTTTTGAACCGCGTGAAGTAAACAATAATTTTACGGAAGCAAATGCCTGGCAATACACTTTTTTTGTTCCACAGGATATTGAAGGTTTGAAAAAAGCCCTTGGAGGTGAGGAAAAATTCATTGCTAAACTTGATGAGTTGTTTAATGCCAGCAGCAAAACAGAAGGAAGGGATCAGGCTGATATTACCGGATTAATTGGTCAATATGCTCATGGAAACGAACCAAGTCACCACATGGCCTATTTATATGTTTACGGTAAAAAACCGTGGAAAACACAAAGCCTTATTCATAAAATACAAACTGAGTTCTATAAAAATAATCCCGATGGATTAATTGGAAATGAGGATTGCGGCCAAATGAGCGCCTGGCACGTATTAAGCGCACTTGGATTTTACCAGGTGTGTCCCGGAAAACCCGAGTATGCACTTGGAACACCTTCCTTTGAAAAATCCACCATTCACCTGGAAAATGGCAAATCATTTACAATTCATGCAAAAAACCTGGACAATGATAATTATTACATAAAAGACGTACCTCGTTTTTACGTTACCCATGATGAAATTATGAATGGTGGTGAATTTGTGATGCAAATGTCAAATAAACCAATTTATGAAGTCATCACGAGTTCCGTTAAACATTTTCCAGTGACTGCCAATGAAACAAGAGACATTCCGGTTCCTGTTTTTTTAACCAATACTAAAACGTTCAACGATTCGCTTAAAATTGAACTACTTGCTCCAACTGACCCATCAAATCAACTCTACTATACCTTTAACAATCCTTTTTCGGAAAATGAATCATGGGAAGAAGGTCAGTTTAAATATACCGGGCCATTCTACATAAAAGAATCAAAAAAAATATGGGCGTATTATATTAATGCAACACAAAACTGGGGAAGCCACCAATCCTTCGCCTCTTTTCATAAGATTCCGCATAACTGGACTGTAAAAATCAATGGTAAATACAATGCGCAATACACCGCTGGTGGCGATGCGGGTATCATTGATGGTTTGCATGGTGATAAAGACTGGCGCAAGGGTGGCTGGCAAGGATACCAGGCACAGGATTTTGAATGCATTGTTGATTTGCAAAAACCAATACAGGTAGGCCAGGTTGATGTGACCTTTTTACAGGATACGCGTGCATGGATATTTTTTCCAAAATCAGTTGAATTTTATTCTTCCTACGATGGAAAAAACTGGGATAAATTTGGTGCCAACCCGGTGCAGGACATACCTATAGCTTCGGAGGATTTGCCAATTGAAATAAAAAAAATTGGAACGTTTACAAAACCCATACAGGCGCGTTACATTAAAATAAAAGCCGTGAATTTTGGGAAATTACCTAAATGGCATGTGGGTTCAGGAATGAATGGTGACGATGCCTTTATTTTTGTAGATGAGATTGAGGTGAAGTAAAACACAAAACTACATGGCAAAAGGCATTTTAATTGTTGTATTGGTACTTTTTGGAATTGGTTACGCCATTAAAAGAGTTCTTAATAACCATAAGCAAAAAAACAAATCAAGGATCCTTACCGAAAAACTTACCCAGGACCCTGGAATGGCAATTGAAATTGCAAAGTCATTAAACGAGCCTTATGGTTCATATCCTTATTCTGAAAACTTCAACCTGGATGAAATCATGCGAATGCTGGACCAAAAAAAACAACTCAGCAATTACAAAATTGATTATGTGTGGAAATTTAAAACCGGTCACTATCTTGTAATTACCACTTGCATGGATTCAGACTTTGATATTGGACTTAGCGGCAGCATGCGCGATGTTAAAAAGACCTTTAATGTCAATTTTGTAATTCAAAAAATAGAAGATAAAAAACAGATTCGTGTTAATTCTGAATACGAACGCGATGGGCTTCAACGCTCAGTCAGAAATGCTTTTGCCCGGAAACTAAGCGATTTGATCCAGTAGATTTTAACTCAAATAACAAATCCTTAACACTTCTGTTTCGATCGTTTTGGGCTGGTTGCTGTACTGGTATAAAAAGCATTTATGAAAACGACTTTAAAGCTTATTGTTATAACTACCCTGGCTGTATTGGTTTCACTTAATGGCATTTGCCAGTTACCAACTGTTCAAGCCACCTCACAAGGTTGGGCAGGTGGTGTTTGCTGCCGTTCAGGCATTAATTACTCTGTAACATTAACCGGTAAAAAAGGTACACTTGACGATTTTAAAGTAAGTTCAGTTTGCATTGGTGGCTTACAGTTCGAAAGCGCACAAATAAATGTGCGAATTACAGATGCTGGTGATAAAACCATTGTTTATTTACACATGGGCACTTCACACAATGACACCGAATATCGCCCTGACGGTATTAAGGAGGAAACATTCAAACAAGGAACGTGTTCTGATATGCAGGTTAATTATTCAACTGGTCGTAAACGCCAAACAGTTATTATAGAAAAAGTAGATGAACTTGAATTTTTAGCCTATCCTTAGTAAGGAAAAACTTATCTATGAAAACAATAATTTTATGCTTTTCAGGACTCATTTTTTCACTAAACCTTTTTTCGCAACCGGTTGTTGCTGCAACCAAACAAGACTGGTATAGCGGAGTTTGCTGTAACTGGGGAACCAATTATACCATAAGTTTGACCTGGAATACCCATGTGATTGGGGAGGCCGATATTACTTCGGTATGTTTGAATGGAATTACATTTCAAAAAGAACAATTACATTTAAGCATAGCGCATACAGGTAATTCAACAACAGTTTATATTCAAATTGCCACAAATTATAGCGGTTGTGATGTAGCTAAATTTATTCCGGTTGAAAACGAAAAAGTTTGGCCAAATCAAATCAATTACACAATTGGAAATTTTAAAAACACAGTTTTTATTCCTGAATTAGTGGAATTATTCCCGATAGATTACCCTTGAACTGTTACCATCAAAACTTCCATCCAAATGTCATTGTGGTGCGTACAATGTTGGTGGTTATTACTCCCGGATTCCTGTTGAACAGTACCGGATCGTAAGGATAATAATCCTGGCCGTATTTAATAAAATTCAATCCCAGGTCGCAGCTAAAAGTTTTGTGCCGGATACCAAGGCCTGATGAAATGGTACGAATACTGGCATCACTTACAGTAATTCCGCTGGTGTATGGCGATGGGCTTAATCCAAAACCGGCTCTCAGGTAAAATGGCTTAATGCGCACTTCGGCACCTGCACGCACATTTACCACGCTTTTATAATTCTGACTAATCACCTTGTTTTCCTGGCTGAAATCATACCCGCTTTGGTCACTCCAGTCACGTTTCATGCGCATACTTCCATAGTCTACATACTCAACGTCCACATCAATTGCCGCCATTTTTGCAACCACAACAGCTACCGATCCCATTAAACGTGCTGGCGTTCGCATGCGCCAAACATATGTATTCAGTGGTCCGTCAACATCATAATTGTCACCATCATCAAACTGGCTTGTCATGTTGTTGTTCCAGGTTTCGTTAAATGACAAATAGTTGGGAGAGTGAAATGATGCCCCTAGCCGAACATTGTCAACGGGTAAATAAATCACACCAAATTTCATGTTGAAGCCTACACCGCGTGAAGTTAAACTTTGGCTATAAGTAAACTGTTCCAACGAAGTAAGTGTATCAGGATCACTCAGTATTTCAGTATGCAAAAACTCTTCATGAAAACGCGCGCCCGGAATTCCGAATGAACCACCTATGTATAATTTATCCATATAATTTCCGGCAAAGTTGAAGGCAAATTCACTCATATACCCTGTTTGATAAACATTGCGTGACTGGTTTACAGTAATGCCTTCCGGCACCCTGTCGGTATACGTTGTTGTATTTGAATTGGTATCTGTTGGATCAATTAAATACGCCTGGTAAGCCAGTTCTGCAGAATTTGGAAAATAATCAGCAAGTTCACTTGTAGTATATCCATTAGCCGTTCCCCTGAATACATCGGCCATTGACGAGCTGGGATTGTCACCAGTTAATGTAAAATCATTGTGAAAAAAATTGGTGCGGTTATACGCAATTCCAAAATGCATATAACGCCAGTCATAATCGTCAAGCTTTTTAGCCCCAACAAATCCAATGCTTCCAAAGTTCAAATTTCCTTTTCCTCCAAGGGTTGTGTTTCCAAGAAAACCAGTGTTTGAATTTATGTCTTCATACAACAGTGAAAAATTAAAATCAGATTTGGTATAACGGGCTATACCGGCAGGGTTTACTGACATGCAGGAAATATCGCCTCCCAGGGCGCCAAATGCACCACCCATTCCATTGTAACGAGCTGTTCCGTTAAACTGAATATTTGAATAACGGTAGGCATCGGTTTCGTTTTGTGCCTGAGCTGTTGTAATTACAAACAGGGCGGCTGCAATTGCTGTAAATTTGTACATCATCGCTATTATTTTTTATAAAAAAGGCCAATACGTTTAATTTACGATTGGCCTTTATATTTCTATTCTGTCAGCCAGGGGGGCTGATGTTTTATTACTTTCTTGGACTGCTGCTACGGCTACCACCGCCACCACCTGATGAGCGTGATCCTCCACCACTACCGCTTCCACTACTTCCACTTCCTGATGAACGTGACCCGCCACCGCTGTTAGAAGGTGCTGAATACGTATTACGGCTTGGTGAACTGTATGTGTTGTGATTGCTGTTGCTATTACTTTCGTGACGGCTACCGCTGTTGTGCTCGTATGAGTTGTTGTTTGTACGAGGTGACTCATAACGCGTTCCACCACTGTTATTGTTTTCGCGTGAATTTGAGTTGTTATTATACGTATTGCCGTTATACGAATTATTATTATTGTTGTTGTTATTATTCGTAGGGCGGCTGCTGTTATTGTTATACGTATTGTAGCTGTTGTTTGAATGCGTAGGTTTAATACCTGAGTTATGGTTCACGTTAGTGTTCGGGTTATCTACCCTTCCATTTGACCAGGCCGAAGCATCTGTTGGTTTGTTGTTGTCAATAGACGTATTGTTAAATGGACGGCTACTTGAAACATTGTTTGTGGTATGGTTTACATGTGCATTGTTATCACGCACGTCAACCGAATTTGAGTTCGTATTTACGTGTGTATTATTGCCATTTAATGTAGAAACGTTGTTGGTGTTCAAAACACCACCCACATGATTTACGGCTGTTGGATTAACCCCGTTTACAGGTTTTGACGAACCGGAAGCAACGTTTGAAGAAATCAAACTTCCGCTTACATAGTTGTCATTAAATGAAGTTGGCGCGGTGGTACCAAGGTTTGTTTGCGTACCATGCTGTACTTCATATTTATCAGCAAAGGTTAAGCCCTGGTGATAATTTTCATACGATGTTCCCTGGTAAGAAGAAGAGTTGCTTGATGACGCACTAAGGTTTTCACGCGGGCCATTGTTGCTGTACCCACCGTTGTTACCGTAATTGTCCCAGCCATTGTAACCATTACCATAATATCCATTACCATAGTAACCGTTATAGTAGCCGTTGTTATATCCATTCCAGTAACCATTGTTGTAACCCCATGCATAGTTGTTGTAACCATATCCGTAAGGATATCCCCAACCACCATAGTTGCCCCAACCGTAATTACCCCAACCGTAACCAGGATAACCCCAGGCATATCCCGGTGAATTCCATCCCCAATTGTTATAACCCCAGCCATAACCAATGTTTACACCCCAACCCCAGTTGTTCCAGCAATTTCCATAACCGTAACCATAATATGCATACGGATTGTAATAACTGTAAGAATACCAAGGGTTATAGTAACCACAACCATAAACAGGATAATAGTACCTCCTTATGCTGGTGCTGTACCCATAATTGTCATAATCATAATAATCATCGTAATAATTATTGTTGGTTATGTAGGTATTTCCGTTTTGATCGGTAGTAGTAGTGGTAGTTGTCGTTTGTTGCTTTTGCGCATATTCAGGATCGTAGTAATCCTCAACATTGTACTCTTTTTGCTTAGGCTGCGAAACATAGTCCTTAGGATCGGCTTTTGTGTCCACTGCCTTGTCAGCAAGTACTTCGCTCCTTGACTGTTCGTAAACATCATCAGATTCGTCAGTTATTTGACGGTTTGATGAACAGGAAGCCAGCATTGCGACTACAGTACCAGCTAACATTATTTTTTTCAGTTCCATAATTTTGGAATTTGTATATAGTTTAAACGAAAACATGCGACATTTAGTTTACAATAGCCTAATTAATTTACTTTTGTCATGCTTTCTTGAGTAGTAAAAATACAACTATTGTACCAAAGTGGCAAGAAGCTTTAGACGAACACAAGATGATTTAACAAATGGGTAAATTTTTAACAACTCGGGCAGAAAATTACAGCGAATGGTATAACGAGATTGTGGCCAAGGCTGGCCTGGCAGAACATTCGGCCGTTCGTGGATGCATGGTTATCAAGCCTCACGGTTATGGCATTTGGGAAAAAATGCAGCAAAACCTTGACCGCATGTTTAAAGAAACGGGTCACGTAAATGCCTACTTTCCTTTATTTGTGCCTAAAAGTTTATTTGAGGCAGAGGAAAAAAATGCCGAAGGTTTTGCAAAGGAATGTGCAATTGTTACCCATTACCGCCTGAAAGCCGATCCCGAAAATCCGGGTAAGCTCATGGTTGACCCCAATGCCAAATTAGAGGAGGAGCTTGTTATAAGGCCTACCAGTGAGGCCATCATATGGAATACGTATAAGGGGTGGATACAAAGCTATCGTGACTTACCCCTTTTGATCAATCAATGGGCCAATGTTGTTCGCTGGGAAATGCGTACACGCCTGTTTTTACGCACAGCTGAATTTTTATGGCAGGAAGGGCATACCGCACATGCAACCAAACAGGAAGCTGTAGAGGAGACCGAACGTATGCTGGATGTATATGCCGACTTTGTGGAAAATTACATGGCTGTGCCGGTTTTACGCGGAATAAAAACTGCCAATGAACGATTTGCAGGAGCTGATGAAACCTATTGCATTGAAGCCATGATGCAGGATGGAAAAGCGTTGCAGGCCGGAACATCGCATTTTTTAGGCCAAAATTTTGCAAAAGCATTTGATGTGAAATTTGCCGATGCTACAGGTAAACTGGATTATGTGTGGGCCACCTCATGGGGTGTTTCAACACGGCTAATTGGTGCGCTTATTATGACGCACAGTGATGATAACGGCCTTGTTTTACCTCCAAAATTAGCACCATTGCAAGTGGCCATAGTGCCTATACACAAAGGTGATGAAGAATTAAAAACCATTTCTGAAAAAATTGAGCCGGTTGTGAAAGCGCTTCGTGCAAAAGGAATTTCGGTGAAGTACGATAACGATGATAAATCAAGGCCGGGATGGAAATTTGCCGAATACGAAATGAAAGGTGTACCGGTACGCCTGGCCATGGGCATGCGTGATTTGGCTGCCGGAAACATTGAACTGGCAAGGCGCGACACCCTTACAAAAGAAGTGGTACCTTTTGAAGGAATTGCTGACAGGGTTGAAAAACTACTGGAGCAAATTCAGCATGACATGTTTGAAAAAGCTAAAAAATACCGTGATGAAGGATCGCACCATGTAAACTCGTATGAAGAGTTTAAAAAAGTGCTGGATGAAAAAGGTGGATTTATTTATGCGCATTGGGACGGTACCCCTGAAACCGAAGAAAAAATAAAAAATGAAACAAAAGCAACTATACGATGCATTCCATTAGACAATAAGTTGGAAGACGGTAGTTGTATTTATTCAGGGAAACCTTCCAAACAAAGAGTAGTATTTGCACGGGCATATTAATTTACAGCTATGGACATAAACGATCCGAACGATCTTATTAAACACACCTTGCTGAACAAGTCGGCATTGAAACAGGATGTTTATGAAAAAACAACCCAGCATTTTATTGACTTGAAAGCCATTTTAAAGGAATTGAGTGACAAGTTCGTTCGCGAAGTGAGTTCTGTTGATAAACGCATCCGCATTTCGTTCCAGGACAAAGGCGAATTTGAGGCGCTGGTGTATTTTGCAAGCGATGCCTTGTTATTTGTGCAGCATACCAATGTTTTCCAGTTTGATTCAGACAACCCACTTTGGAAAACCGCGTATTTAAAGGAAGATGCTGACCGGGGATATTGCGGCATTATTCACGTATACAATTTTTTGGCAGACAGCATTCGTTATAACCGGGTAAACGACATGGGTTATTTAATTGCCCGCATCTTTATTAATAAGGAAGGGCACTTTATGGTGCAAGGCAAGCGCCAACTTGGCTTTTTGTACAACGATTTTATTAACTCGACCCTTGACAAGGAAAGGTTACTGGCTGTTGCTCAGTCAATTATACTTTACGCCATTGATTTTGACCTGTATACTCCACCTTACGATAACGTAAAAGAAGTGACCCTGGGCGAAATGCAGGCCATGAGCGATATGTTACAAATTAGAACCGGTAAGCGTTTGGGCTTCAAATTCCAAGCCGATACTGATGACATATTTTAAACGGAGTTCATTGTGAAATCAAAATTTTTATACATTTGCAGTCCCAAAAATCAGGGTTTCTACTGATTTTTGGACGTTCTTTCTTTTTTGGCCCGTTCGTCTAGGGGTTAGGACATCAGATTTTCATTCTGGTAACAGGGGTTCGATTCCCCTACGGGCTACTGAATAATAGTAAATAGTTGTTGGTTGTTAGTTGACGGGACCAATGGCGATAAAAGAACCGGCAACTGCAAAAAAATAAATTATGGCAAATCACAAATCAGCGGAAAAGCGAATTCGTGGGAACGAAACAAAGCGCGTGAACAATAAATACGTTCACAAAACAACCCGTACTTTTTTGAAAAAAGTAAGGACTTCTAAGGACAAAAAAGAAGCTGAGGCGCTTGTACCAAAAGTTTACGCTATGCTTGATAAGCTGGCAAAACGCGGTATTATACATGATAACAAAGCAGCTAACCTTAAATCAGGTGTAAAGCTGTATGTAAACAGTCTTTAATTCATTAAAAATAGTTGAAGGCCCTGGCATCCTGCTTTTAGCAAGGGATCCAGGGCTTTTTTAGTTAATATGGTATCCATAAATTCAATAGAGGTCGTATACGGTGACCGGGTTTTGTTCGAGGACGTAAGTTTTTTGCTTTCGCGCAGTGAACGAATTGGTTTGGCGGGAAAAAACGGTGCAGGTAAATCAACCATGCTTAAAATCATTGCAGGCATTCAGCAACCCGACAAGGGAAGCATTAGCATGCCTAAAGATTGCCGCATAGCTTACTTGCCACAGGAAATGAAGCACAATGAAACCGAAACCATTTTTAACGAAGCTGAAAAAGGAAAAGCAGAAATTTTAAAGTTGCAGGATGAGTTTAAGGATGTTGAACACCAGGTTGCAACCCGTACCGACTATGAATCAGAAGAGTTTTTAAAGCTGTGTGATCGCTTAAATGAATTAAGCCTGCAATTATCGGTAATGGATGCCGGTACAAGCCAGGAAGATGTTGCACGTATATTAAAGGGCCTTGGTTTTACTGAAGCTGATTTTGACAAACCCATGAATACATTTAGTGGTGGGTGGAAAATGCGCGTTGAGTTGGCCAAAATGCTTTTACGCGATCCTGACCTGTTGCTGATGGATGAGCCTACCAATCACCTGGACATTGAATCCATTATTTGGTTGGAGGAATTTTTGCAGAATCACCATGCAGCCGTACTGGTTATTTCCCATGACAAACGTTTTTTGGACAATGTAACAACCCGTACAATAGAGATTTCAAAAGGTCGAATTTACAATTACAAAGCGTCCTACTCAAAATACATTGAATTGCGTAAAACCGAAATCGATATACAACGTGCTTCACAAAAAAATCAGCAACGGCATATTGAGAAAACGCAACAACTAATTGATTCATTCAGGGCAAAAGCATCAAAAGCCAGCTTTGCGCAAAAATTAATCAAGCAACTGGACAAAGTGGAGGTTATTGAAGTGGATGAATTTGAAAACTCATCGTTGCACATCAAGTTTCCTCCTGCCCCACATTCTGGAAAAATATCGGCTGAATTTAAACATGTAACCAAAAATTTTGGCACCAAGGAAATTTTTAAGGACATGGACCTTGTGATTACGCGTGGTGAAAAAATTGCATTGGTGGGTAAAAACGGTGTGGGTAAAACAACATTTACCAAAATGTTGATGAACCGCGAAAAATTTGAAGGCGAAATTTTTATTGGCCACCAGGTAACACCGGCATATTTTGCACAGGATGAAGCCGAAAAACTAAATGGCGATTTAACGGTGTTTGACACCATTGATCACGCTGCTGTTGGTGATGTAAGGCGCCAGGTACGCAATATGCTTGGATCATTTATGTTTGGTGGCGATGATATTGAGAAAAAAGTAAAAGTACTTTCAGGTGGTGAAAAAACGCGTTTGGCCTTGTGCCGTTTGTTATTGAGTCCTGTGAATTTTATTATATTGGATGAACCCACCAATCACCTGGACATAGTTTCAAAAGAACGTTTGAAGGAAGCGCTGAAAAAATACGATGGAACGTTATTGATTGTATCCCATGACCGCGATTTTTTGGAAGGACTTACCGATAAAACGTACGAGATTTTTGACAAGCGCATTAAAATTCATTTTGGCCCAATAAGTGAGTTCCTGAAAAACAGGACCATTGCCGAAGTTGAGTGGAATAAGCAGCCGCATCAAAACGAAGCTGTGAAAAAAGAGCCAACTGAGAACAAAAAGAATTTCGAGCAGGATAAGGAAGCTGAAAAAGAAAAAAAGAAGCAACAACAGAAGCTTGAAAAACTGGAGAAAGAAATTGCCGAACTGGAAGCGCAACAGCAAAAAATGGAAGAAGAAATTGCTTTATTGAATTACGAGGATAAAGTGAAGACTGAAGCTACATTGGAGAAATACAATAAGCTGAAAGCGCAAATTGATTCAAAATACCAGGAACTGGAAACCCTTTGATGCCCAATACAGAAATTAGTTAAACCGGTTTTATTTTTTTATTCAACGTACTTCATGAACCAACGCAAGGTTGTTTTATTCCTGCTATTTTGCCTGGCTTTTATCATTGATTCAACGGCCGGGCAAACTAAAAAACAGGATAGCCTCTTACTCATTATTAAAAAAGCTAAAACAGACACCAATTTTGTTAACGCTTCAAATGAGTTGGCCACCATGTTGCTAGGTATTGACGATGAAAAAGCCAAAGAATACGCTCTAAAATCATTGTATGTTTCACGAAAGTTAAAAAACAAAAAGCTTGAGGGCTGGTGCCTGAATCTTGCCGGGTTGGCGTATGATTACCTTGCCAGACCCGATAGTGCTCTTTTTTTCTACCAGCAATCCATCAAAATCAAAAAAAAAATTGGCGATACTGATGGCATGGCATCATCATACCTGAACATTGGCGTTTTATACTTGTATCAGAATGACTTTGACAAAGCCATTGTTTACTATGAAAAATCGCTGACGCTTTACAAAAAAACAAACAATGAAAAACGCATTGCGGGTGTTTACAACAACATGGGATCCGTTTATCGTCAGCAAAAAAAATATGCCCAGGCCTTAAAAATGTATGAGCTTGCCTATGCGCTAAAAGTTAGGGTAAAAGACTCAACCGGTATTTCAAATGCTTTGGGAAATATGGGCATTGTTTACCAGCACCTGGGTGATTATAAAAAAGCAGGCGAATTGATGGAAAAATCGCTTGAAATAGATAAGATGTCGCACAATACGTATAACTATATTTCATCATGCATAAGTCTTGGCGAATTAAAGTTATACATGCGTGATTTGCCTGCATCTCAAAAGTATCTTGATACAGCCATTTTGCTTGGTAAAAAAGTGAATGCCGTACATGCCCTTGACGATGCCTATAAAGTATATACAACCATTGACAGTTTAAGAGGCGATTTCAAAGCCGCTTATGAACATTTGCGTTTGTATTATGCGTACAAGGCCATTGTTGTGAAAGAAGAAAATACACGTGACCTGAATAAACTGGAAATAGCGTATAACACAAGGGAAAAAGAGCAGGAAATTGTTTTACTGAATGCAAACGCCCAAATAAGCAACCTGAAAATACAGAAACAAAACCGCCAGCTAACCTGGTTCATTATTTTTTCAGTGCTTTTACTGGCAATAGTTGTACTCATTTTTTTTGGTTACAGGTCCATACGGAAATCGAGAATAAAACTGACTTTGCAAAATAAAATTATACAGGAATCACTTGAGGAAAAGGAAATCCTGTTGAAGGAAATACACCACCGCGTGAAAAATAATTTACAGGTGATCTCGAGCCTGCTTAGCATACAGTCACGTTACATTACCGATGAAAAAGCATTGGAAGCCATAAATGAAAGCAAAGATCGTGTGTCGGCCATTTCCCTGCTTCACCAGGAAATATACAAAAACGAAGTACTTAAAACCATACGGGCCGATGAATATGTTCATGCTTTGGCAAAAGGTCTTCAGCAAACATTTGATCCGAAAGAAAGTACACCACTACACATTGACACCCAAAGCGTTTTAATGGACGTTGACCAACTCATACCACTGGGTCTGATTTTAAACGAATTGCTTACCAATGCCTACAAGTATGCTTCCGGAGCGGGCAATAATGGAATTGCTGTTACGTTGCGGGTTTTAAATGCTCAGGTAATGGTAAGTGTACATGACAATGGTCCTGGTATTGCTGTTGGTTTTGACTTAAATTCGACAAAATCACTTGGCTTCAAACTTGTTCACATGTTAACGCAAAAACTCAAAGGAGGCATTACATTTGAGAACAAAGAAGGGTTGTTGGTAAGCCTTGTTTTTTCGGCAAAATCATGAAAAAAGATATACGCATACTTATAGTGGAAGATGAACCTTTGATAGCCGAAGACATTGCTGGTTTTCTTCAAACCGAAGGTTATTCCAATACGACTTCAGTTTACGATTCGGCACAAGCAATTGCTCAACTTGATGAGGGAAAAATCGAATTTGTTTTATTAGACATTAATCTGGAAACCGGTTTAACCGGCATTCAACTTGCACAGCTCATCAACAAAGACTATTTGCTTCCTTTTGTTTTTATTACATCCTATTCAGATTCAAAAACAATAAATGAAGTAAAGGAAACACATCCTGTAGGTTTCATTCTTAAACCGTTCAGCGGAAAAGAAATTGCCCCCGTTCTTGAAATTGGTTATGAATTGTTTTATACCTATATGGGCGGAGCCAACGACTTTGAATTGGGAATGCTTAATAAATACGCATCAGAAGAGCTTACTCCAAAAGAAATTGAAGTGATGCAGAAAATTGCCGAAGGAAAAACCAATAAAGAAATTGCTGACGCTTTATTTGTGAGCGTTAACACCATAAAAACGCATTTGAAAAACATTTTTGTTAAACTTAACATTGCGTCCCGGGCTGAAGCCATGCTTATTTTAAACCGAACAAAAATCACCCGTTAGGGTGAAGTGTTTGCCGGTTACCTGGTGTATTTTTACGGTATTATAAACCGTAAATTATGAAAAGTATTTTATTTATTGGCTTTTTAGCTGCAAACCTGTTAGGCCGCACACAAACCTGGGCATCCTATTCTTATGAAAGCGCAGGTTTTCCGGTGAGCGCCTCATTTCCCGCAAAACCTGGCGAAACCCTTAAACCGTCAAATAACGATACCATGCTTACTCTTATGGCTTCGGCCAACGGGACCACCTATGCCCTTATTTGCACAAAAACAAAATCAGAACAAGTTGCCACTGCCAGTCTGCCTGGGGCGGTAAAAAAAATAACTGGTAAGGCAAAAAAAATGGATGGGGAACAAACATCGGTTATTGGCGGTAAAACCTCAACACGCCTGCAATACCTTTCCCAAAAAGATGCTTACGTGATTAGCCATAGCTTTTCAAACGGACGTATTTTTTATCAGGCCATGGTTCTTAAAATGAAAGGATACGCCAGTGAGCAGGATTGCGCTGCTTTTTTTAATTCCATTTCGTTTACCACCCAAAGCAACAATCAAAACAACGGTCAAAGTACAACTACCCAGGTTACACCAGTTAATTCAACATCAACTAACCCTTCAGGAACATACGCTGTTTATGATCGGATTGAGGTTTTTGACAGCAAAGAAAATAAGTGGTATGGTGCCATTGTTTTAAAAGTGAATGTTGATGGTTCCTACCGGGTTGCCTATGATGGTTATGCCGACACCTATGATGAAGATGTAAAAACCGACCGTATACGCGCTTCAAGCAGCGCCACTACTCCAGCCAACATACCTTATGTCAGAGTAAAAAAAGGCGGAACAGTAAAATTGAATGGCAACTTGCGCAATGGTACAATAATGGAAGATCTTGAATGGGCCACAACAAGCCAAATGGCCTGCTGGCCCAGCATAAGGGATGTTGAATTTGAAGGAAATCATGTGGCCTATTGGTTTGATTTACCCAAAAAGTCAATTGTAAAAATTACAGTTACACCAAGATCAACCAAACACCGTATAAATTTGTACGGTTATTCAAGTGTTGACTTCAAACACTTGCCTCCAAACGCCATTGGATGCAGCAGTTGTGAGGCATCACACCCAACATGGATAGGCCAGCCGAACCTCAATGAGCCATCAGTACCTCAAAGTATTGAATTAAATACTACTACCAGACATACCACCGTTTATTTTGCGGTGGCCGGTGCAAAAGGAGTTGTTGAAGGAGATTATGAAGTGACCATTGAGATTAAATAATGCATAACAGAAATAAAAAAAACCGCAAGAGTAAGTTGCGGTTTTTTTTATGGCAATTCGTGAATAAGAACCACCACTATTGCAGGAACCATGCCTGCCACTGTTAATCGTTTATCACAACCTGTCATGACAATAAGCATAATGATAAAACACCGGAAACACCACGCCAAAAATTACCCTAATGAAGTAATTGGATTTGCTGAACTAAAGAAAATCAGGTGTTTTAACCGCCTACAATTTCATAATTCGTAAACACAGCCTGCACATCATCATCTTCCTCAAATTTTTCAACGATGTTGTTGATGGTTTCAGCCTGCTCAGCAGTCACTTCTTTATTTGAAAGTGGGAAGCGCGTTTTTTCAGCACTGGCTATTTCAATGTTGCGTTCCTCCAATGCTTTTTGCATACCACCAAAATCGGCAAATTTGGTGTAAATAATAATTTCGCCCGATTCATCATCAACTTCAATCTCGTCCAACCCGAAATCAATTAATTCAAGTTCCAGCTCCTCGGCATTCATGCTGCCTTTTTTTATGGTGAACTGACCTTTGCGCTCAAACACAAAATCAAGCGAGCCCTGGGTACCCAGGCTGCCGCCATACTTGCTAAAAATATGGCGCATGTTGGCAACTGTACGCGTTGTATTGTCAGTTGCGGTTTCAATTAAAATAGCAACACCAAAAGGGCCATAACCTTCATACGCCACTTCATCAAAGTTGGCTGAATCTTTACTGGATGCTTTTTTAATGGCGCTCTCCACATTTGCTTTAGGCATTTGCACTGCCTTAGCGTTTTGAATAATTACACGTAACCGTGAATTGGATTCAGGATTAGGGCCACCGGCTTTAACGGCCATAGCTATTTCTTTTCCAATACGTGTGAAGGCCTTTGACATGGCTCCCCAACGTTTAAACTTTCGTGCTTTACGGTATTCAAATGCGCGTCCCATGGGAGTAGAATTTATTGGGCAAATTTAATAATTTATTTAGATGCCAGACACAAGACACAAGACGCAAGAATAAGCATTTTAAGCTGAACATCATTTATTTAAGAAGGAACCTTATTTTATGGGCCAATTCCTGCCAGGGGTAGAGCCGGTACCCCGCACCCTAAAAAAGCACGTGCGTTCCTGAGGTACTCCAAAGTATCTCGGGCTTTTTTAGGGGAGGAGTAAAGGCGATGACCCGGCCCTGAAGCGAACGTGTGCACGAAATTTTATTTACCAGGTGTTTTGCGCGTGCGCTTTTAAGGGGGCAGCCAAAGAAACCAAGTAAGAAGTTCGATTTAAGAAGTTAAATATAATGGAGTAAGAAATAATTAAACGGTCATTTTCAATTTCTGGTCCAGCATTTCTTTACCGCGGCCATTGATGAATGCGTGCATAATTTGGTTTACTTCTTCGGAATTGTATTCGATAATTCCGGCTTCGCTCATTTGATCAAGTGATTTGCGTTCAAGGTAGGTAAGCTTACCGTCAACAATCATACCGATGATGATTAAATGCGCAATGTCATCCTGTATTTCTTCGGGCAGGGCTTTTAATTTCTCCACAAAATCCTCAGGAACATCATGGGTGTTTTTTAATGGCACATTAAATGTTTTCAATAAGTTTACCGACAGTAAATAATGATTTTCGTGAAATGAACGTTTGCGTACGGCCAGGAACTGAAGTGTATCATAAATCAAGTCAACAAAACGTGGATCGTTGTGATACTTTTTGTGCAGGTGCATAACGGTTTGCTGAATAAAACCGGGTGATAAAATACGTACACGTGCCTGTTTTAACACTTTGTTTGCTGCATACATGTTGAAACCTGCCATAATGGGAACCCCGCCAATTTCAACCAACACCCGGATGGCATAACGACCAAAAATTCTGCGCAAAAGCATTTTAAAAAGCATGTTGCTTAACGTTGCGCGTAATTTTGTCCATAAAAAAATCATGAACACGGTAAATTTTGAATACCCCTGCCATGGATTTAAACCAATGCTTAATTCATTTTTTGCATTTTTTTCGACACCAATGTTTACGAGTGATTTAATGTGCATGTTATGATTGGGATCCTGGCGCGGGGGAAAATTGCATGCCATTGCCATTTTGTAAACCGAACGTATGTTGAGGAATACGAGGTAATAAATTTCAGCTATGGCAAGAACTACACCGTATATGGTGGCGAATATTGGTAAGTCAAATGAATAGGAAAACAAGGTGCATTTTACAGTCCATAAAGCAAATACGCCTGGAAAAAAATGCGGTGGCAGGTAAAGCAACAAAACGCCCAGTGTACCTGCAATTGCCGAATACAGGAGTGTTTGGTTTCTTATTTTGCGAAGCTCGCGGTTTTGCTCATTGCTGAGTTGATTGGTGTATTCATTGGCGATGTACTGATCATCACCATCACCATAAAAATAACCGTGTGCTATACGCTCAAATAAGCCGCTTTTTTCAACGGATTCACTCATGCGAATTGTTATGGGTGGTTGTTTTTGCTATGGTCTTTTGGATGGCCTTTTGGAAAGCCGAATGCGAGTGATGTAAGAATGGGAATCACAAAGATTGCAAGGGTTCCGAACGAAAACAACATGTCAATCAAATGGCTCTGCTCTTCTTTTACCAGTGTAGGATCAACATGCATAAAATACTCAAGCCCCAGGCGCAAGCCCAGCAAACCAATTACAATAAATGCCATGGTATCAAGAAACGGGAAACGGTGCATAAGTTTTACAAAATAACCAGCCACAACACGCATGGTAATTATACCAATGAAAACACCAATGCAAATAATGTAAATATTATCGGTATACGCTACGGCTGCAAGTACATTGTCCAATGAGAATACAAGGTCCATGATTTCAACCATGATGACTGTTGACCACAAAGGACTAAGACCAAGAATGCGTTTTTTAGGAGCATGTTCCTTTACTTCTTCCTCGGCTTCATCTAAAATATCTTTATTTTTTTGAATAAGCTCGTAGAAAAATTTTAGTGATAGGAAAAGCAAATAACCGCCACCTACCAGTTTTAACCAATCAATTTGAATAAGGTACTGGGCAAGTAACAGTGCTGCGCCCCTGAAAATATACGCCAGGATCAAGCCAATGCGCAGGGCTTTTGTTTGCTGCTCTTTGGGCAAATGCCTTACCAGGGTAGCCAATACTGCAGCATTGTCAACTGACAAAAGGCTTTCAATAAAAACAATGTTGAGAATGGTAAAAAATGCTTTACCAAGATCGGGCCCTAAAATTGAGTGTAAAAAATCCATACCGGTTAGGTGCTAAAGTAGGATTAAAACGGGTAGCGCAAAAGAAAATAAATGCAAGTAATAAACAACTTGCATTAAATGAGGTGTAAAACAGCTTATTTTTTTAGTTTATCGGGAAAAACTTTCCTGAATTTATCCAATTTGGGCTGAATAACGTACTGGCAATACCCTTGTTCGGTATTGTTGTTATAATAGTTTTGGTGATAATCCTCAGCCTTGTAAAAGGTAGGTAACTCGGCTACCTGTGTTACAATTGGGTGATCATAGGCACCGCTTTTATTGAGGTTGGCTACAATGGTTTCTGCTTTTGTTTTTTGTTCGGGTGAATTATAAAAAATTACCGAACGGTATTGTGTGCCAACATCATTGCCCTGGCGGTTAAGGGTGGTTGGGTCGTGAACGGTAAAAAACACTTCAAGTATTTCTTCAAAAGTTACTTTTTCAGGATCGTAAATAACCTGTACAACTTCGGCATGGCCGGTTGTACCTGTACATACCTCACGGTAAGTAGGATTTTTTGTAGTGCCGCCTGCATAGCCTGAAACCACGGTTTTAACACCTTCAAGGTTCAGCAGCACTGCTTCAATACACCAGAAGCATCCGCCACCAAGTGTAACCGATTCCATTCCGTCCATATTTATTTCGTGTGTTGAATTAGTTAGTAACGTGTTGTTGTTATTTGTTGAGGCCGATCCACGGCATTCAAAGAACAAAACGCTTATAAAAAGAAAAAACTGCCATTTGAAGTTACGCATGAATGAATTGTTTTAATGTATTCAATATACGTTCAGGAGCTGGTTTCGGTTTGCCGGTTTGCTTGTCAACAAAAACCAGCACGGTTTCGCCTGTATTGATAACAGCGCCTGAGGCATTTTTGGTTTCATAGGTAAAACGTATGCGCGCCATGGGCATTTCGGCAATAAAAACGGTGATTGCCAATTCATCATCATAATACGCGGGCTTTTTATACTTGATGTTGAATTCCGAAACAGGCAGTAAAGTGCCCTCATCTTCAAGCTCTTTATAGTTAACACCCAACTTGCGGAGGGCTTCAACACGGGCTACTTCAAAGTAGGTTGCGTAATTACCATAATATGCATAGCCCATGCGGTCGGTCTCACTATACCGCACGCGTATGTTTATGGTATGCGAAAACATGTGTTAAATAAAATTAAATCTGTGGAGCCATGCTTGCAGTGGCCTCAACACTAAAGTTGATGATTGTCCACAGTGCATTTTTTCCACCGTTGTCCAGGATCAACTCAGCATGACCACCGTTGATGTCCATTCCACCAAATGTATATTTTATTTTTTTGGCGATTTTTTGTACCATTTCCTCCTGGCTTGAACCCGCAATTATTTTATTCAGGTTAAAGTAGAATGCAAATGGTTTTGCCAAAGCACTTTTTGCCACATTGTCCAATTGGGGTGCGGCATTGGGTGCGGTATTTGCCGCCAGGTCCTGGTCATTTGTAACGAATACAATTCCTGGTCGGAAAGAAACATAAGAAGGATTCCATTCCTCTCCAGCCACATAATAATTTCCTTTTTTCCTGTCTTTTAATACAGAGTCAACAATGGTTTCAATGTAGTTATTGCCTACTGTAGCAATTAATGAAAACAGTGGTTCTGTTTTTTTTGAATCTTCTTTTGTTTTAAATCCAAGGAATGAGAACAACACATTGCCCTTCAGGCTGGCCAAAATTTGTTTCACGTCAAGACCTGATTTTGCACTTGCATCGGCAAACACATCGTTATCGCCTGCAATGCTCATAATCCAGTCAAGTCCCTTTTGAATGTTCCCATTCATTGCCACAAATCCATTCAATTCACCTGAACCAATCATGGTAAGCAATTCTGACGGGGTTCCTTCTTTTGAAAAGAAGTCCATTTCCTTTTTAACGGTGCTGCTGTAATTATTTACAAGATCAACAACAATTTTATCGTTCTCAAAGCTTACGGTAAACATGCTTGATGACCCTTTCATTTTATTGGTCATACGGTTAAGCATTTCCATGTCTTTTTGGCTCGCGCCTTTTGGCATGCTCTTTTGTATTTCGCCAAACTTATCAAAATTGGTAAAGAACGCCATGTCAGCTTTAGCAGCAATAAATTTTTCAAAACCAGCCGATGGTTTTTTTTCTTCTTTAATTCCGGTAACATACTGCTTAAAGGTTTCCTTTGGATTTCCCTTATCATTTACAACCATCAGCAACAGTTCATCGTTCCAGCCAATGGTAGCATTACCTTCTGTGTTTGTATTGTATCCTTCAATTTCTTCAAACTTGTCTACCCCTTCGTCTTTTAATAATTTTTCAAATTTTTCCTTATCACCTACTTTGGCACTCATCCATACTACAGGGCCTTTTGCATCACCACTAACGCCCATGTATGTTTTACCGCTCACATCCATACCTGCTTTTGATGGATCAGATATGTAATCAATTTTTTCGGCAAGCAACATTTGCGCAATCATCGGAATATTTTCCCTGGATGAGATTCCACCTTTTTTCAATAAATCGCCAACGCTCATTGACATCATGAAGCCCGGCTCATTGTTGGCAATAATGCGCGAAACGGCATCGTCATATGCAACAGTTTTACTACCGCAAGAGTTTAAAAGCAGTGTTCCTGCAACAAGAATTACCGAAAAAAGATTTTTAACGTTCATAACTAAGATTTGTTTTTTGTTTTGGCGATTTTTAATTAGCGCACAAATATATAATTTTATGGGCTAATACCGTTTTTAGAGCGACAGTGATTTTATAACATGCACACAATTGAACCCTTTTACCGTTGGCTTGACCTGTATAACTCGGAGGAGGATTCCCGTTCGCCCTTTTTTGAGCGGTTTCACAGTGAGTTTGAATTTACCCATCAAATATACAATTATCTCATTCATCCTCAATGGGATGATATAGGCTCTCCCACCTTGTTCCTACGGGTAATTTATTGCGATTATACGCAGGGATACGCCATAATTGAACTAATTGGCGAGTGGAATGATGCTATTAACAACGACATCATGTTGTTGAAAAGAGACGTGGCCGACCTCATGATTGAGGAAGGCATAAAGCACTATATACTTATTGGGGAAAATGTGCTTAACTTTCATTACAGCGATGATAGTTATTACGAAGAGTGGTTCGAAGATTTGAATGCCATTGACGGGTGGATTGCCTTGTTAAATTTCAGGCCTCATATAATGGATGAGATGAAAAAATGCAACATTGACCAGTACGTTTTGACAGGGGGTGAATTTGACGATTTTGATTGGAGAACCTTGCTGCCAAAACACCTGTTCAGGAAGGTGGAGGCCGTTTATAAGAAACGATTGGAATAACCATTGCAAATGTCGGCCAAGGCTTGCCACGCACCTAACCCTTTCTTTTCCACCTAAAACCCGACTAAATACGTAAAAAGTCGTACCCTGTGAGGGGTTTCCAACGTGTATTTTTACTTCACAAATTATCATGTTGCGGAACCTACGTTTAGTTGTTATTTTGCTGTTATTTACCAGCGAAGTGTTTAGCCAGTGCAATGCCAATGCAGGGCCAAATGTAACTTCATGTGCCGGTGGGCCCGAATCATTGGGAGCTGTAACTCCTGCAAGTGGAACAGGACCGTTCAGTTATTCATGGGCACCAGCTGCCGGACTTAGCTGTACAACCTGCCCCAATCCTGATTTTATTGGTTCGGTAAACACAACGTATACATTAACTATTACAGATGCTTTGGGTTGCACCGATAACGACAACGTTAATGTAACCGTTACGCCATCACCAACTGCAGGTTTTACATTTACACCCAATAATTCCTGTGCAAATATTCCTGTAAATTTCACAAATACATCAACAGGAACCGGATTGACCTATAACTGGAATTTTGGAAATCCTGCATCAGGTTCATCCAATACATCTACTGCAACAAACCCTGTTCATACGTTTCTAACAGCAGGAAGCGGTACCACCAATTTTACAGTGACGCTGACGGTGACCAATGCGGCAGGATGTACTGCCACAGCAACACAAACCGTTACTGTTCTTGAATCACCCGATTCGGAATTGCTTGACCCCCTTACCAATTTTAAAAATTGCGATGGATCAACATTCAACTTGCAGGTTTTTGACAATACTGTTCCTGCCTCAAACAGCAGTTACGTAATTGACTGGGGCGATGGCAGTGCCGACTTTACAGCAGGTGCGGGAACTTTTCCAGGAGGAACAACCACGCATACATATACAACACAGGGTATTTTTACCATTACCTATACGGTTACCGGCACAAACGGATGCATAAACACGTCTACTTACCTTGCTTCAAACATTACGAATCCTGCAATTGGTGCTGCCAATCCTGGAGGAACAACCGGATGCGGACCACTAACACTTTGTTTTCCACTTTCCAGCTTTGGAGGTAACCACGTTTCCACTACCTACCGTGTTGATTATGGTGACGGCACGCCAAATTCGTATTTTACCCATCCACCACCTGCAACCGTTTGTCATACATATACCACATCATCATGTCCAAGTGCGGGAGCAGCTTATACATTTTCAATCACTGCAAAAAACAACTGCGACAGCACAACCGCAACCGTTACACCTATTCGTGTTTATACAACACCAGAAGCACATTTTACAGCTGCACCTAATCCTGTTTGCACCGGCTCAGCAGTCACATTTACCAATACAAGCATTGCCGGATTTAATTCTTCGTGTTCTTCCAGTACAATTTACACGTGGACATGGGGCGATGCCAGTGCACCTACAACCGTTTTTACCAATGCACCACAAACGCACACGTATGCAGCACCCGGAAATTATACTGTAACACTGCAGGCAAGCAATAGTTGCGGACCAAGTTCTGAATCGCAGGTAATATGCGTGGAGAATCCGCCAGTACCTTCATTTACGGTAACACCTTCAAACGGGTGTGTTCCGCTAAACGTAGCCACAACCAATACAACAACTACACTGAACACATGCAACGTTACCTATAATTGGATTGTGACATTTAACGGAAGCGTTTGCCTGCCCTCATCGGGAAGTTTTTCATTTACAGGCGGAACAAATGCTTCATCGCTGAATCCGGGTTTTGTATTTAACGATCCGGGCAATTATACCATTACATTGCAGGTAACCAATTCCTGCGGAACATTTACGGCTACACAAAATATAGATGCTATAACTGTGCCGCAAATAACCATGACGCCTATTGCAAATATTTGCGCGGGAAATACAGTAACGCCTGCCGCAACATTTGTTGATTGCGGAAATCCTATTACCTCATATGCCTGGACATTTCCGGGAGGAACACCGGCAACATTTAGCGGTGCAACACCTGGAACAGTGTCCTATTCAGGAGCAGGATCTCCCACCATTTCGGTTACAGCAACAAATAGCTGCGGCTCTGTTAGTGGTAATACAAGCTTTACCGTTTCATCGGCACCAGCTGCACCTGTTGTACCCGCTACAATAACCGTTTGTGAAAATGACACCATTGAATTAACAGCGTCAACCATTGCAGGCGCAACATATAGCTGGACAGGACCCGGAGGGTTTACTTCATCATTGCAAAATCCCATTCTTTTAAATTCAACGTTAGCCAATGCGGGCACATATAGCGTGAGCGCTTCGGTAGGTGGGTGTAATGGACCCGTTGCCAATACCAGTGTAACGGTAGTTCCTTCGCCAGTTGTAAGTGTAGTGCCAGCGGCTCCATCCATTTGCGCTGGAGGATCGGTAACACTTACAGCTAACGGTGCCAGCACTTACGCATGGTCACCGTCAGCCGGGCTATCAGCTTCAACAGGAGCAACGGTTACTGCCAGTCCTGCAACCACCACCACATATACCGTAACAGGAACAGGAGCAAGTTGTTCAAATTTTGCTTTGGTAACAGTTACCGTAAACGCTTTGCCCATTGTAGATGCGGGTCCTGACCAAACAGCCTGCAACCAACCAACGCCTATTAATTTAACAGGAACACCTGCAGGAGGTGTATGGACCGGTAGTGGTGTTACAGCAGGCGGTGTATTTACCCCTTCGGTAAATGGTAGTTTTAATCTTACCTACGCGTTTACTGATGCTAACGGTTGTAGCGCTAACGATGTAATGGTTATGACGGTAATTAACCCCACACCTTCAGATGCAGGTGTTGATTTTGATATTTGCGAAAATGCACCAGCTGTTAATTTAACCGGAACACCTGCAGGAGGTACGTGGAGCGGTACGAATGTAACCGCAGGAGGTTTATTTACTCCGGCAAGCGCTGGCACATTTACATTGACCTATTCAACTGGGGCGGGTTCATGTTTAACTACCGATGATGTTGATGTTACTGTGAATGCTTTACCTGCTGCAAACGCAGGGGCCGACCAAACCGTTTGCATTGATGCAGCTGCGTTTAATTTAACCGGAACTCCTGCAGGCGGAACATGGAGTGGTACAGGTATCACAAATGCTGCAGCCGGAACGTTTGATGCTATTACAGCCGGGTTGGGCACACACACCATAACATATACAACCACCAATGTTGCAACAGGATGTTCAAATACTGATAACATAAACATTACTGTTAATGCATTGCCGGTTGTTAGTGCAGGGCCAGATTCTACCATTTGCGACCAGGCGATTTCGGTTACCCTTGCAGGAAGTCCTGCCGGAGGAACCTGGAGTGGACCAGGAATAAGCGCAGCTGGAGTTTACACCCCGTCAGGAACAGGAATATTTACGTTTACCTATACATTTACACTTGGATCAGGATGCACCGCTAGCGATTCAAGAGATATAACGGTTATAGCACCTACGTTTGCAAATGCTGGTGCTGACATGAGCATTTGCTATAACGCACCTGCAGTTTCAATAGCAGGATTACCTGCGGGCGGAACCTGGATCGGAACCGGTATAACGGGAGCTGGTTTATTTACACCAGCCAGCGTGGGAACATTTACACTTACCTATTCCATTGGTGCCGGAAACTGCCTGACTACCGATAATATGTTAATGACGGTAAATCCTTTGCCGGTTGTGAACGCAGGACCTGATAATTCAATGTGTGTGGATGCTGGTACCATTAACTTTATTGGAGCACCTGCAGGAGGAACATGGAGCGGAACTGGTATTACAGCTGGTGGATTATTTGACCCTTTAATTTCGGGAGCCGGATCATTTAACCTTACTTATTCATTCACTAATGCAGCAACAGGCTGTACCAATACCGATTTTCTTGTGGCAACGGTTAATCCTTTACCCATACCATCTTTTACACACAACCCAACAGGCTGCGTTGGTGTACCGTTAAGTTTTACCAATACAAGCACGGGGGCAATTGCTTACGGGTGGAGCTTTGGTGATTTAGGAACTTCAGGTTTAACTAACCCAACGCATACATACGCAGATACGGGCACGTTCACCATTAATTTACTGGCCATATCGGCCGCGGGATGCGATGATCAGCTAACATCAACCGTTACAATTTTTGAATCGCCAACTGCAAATTTTACCATTGCGCCTGACACCGGATGTGGACCATTACTGGTAAACATTACTGACTTGTCAGGCGGAGTTGCCATAAGTTATAACTGGGATTTTGGAAATGGAAACTCGTCAACAGCGGCTTCACCTGCGCCCCAAACCTACAATCCCGGAATACTTGGGGATACTTTGTATTTTATAACATTAAACGTAACCAACATGTGTGCTACCGTTACGCACATTGACACCGTACGCGTAAAGCCTATTCCAACTGCTGTATTTGGACCTAACGTTGACATAGGTTGTTCGCCCCTAACCTTGACATTTGCCAATAACAGCGTTGGAAACCCTGATACATTTGTATGGGATTTTGGTGATGGCACAACAGATACAACATCGGCTGCCTTGTTTACACATACATTTAGCACAGGTGCCAATGACACCACGTATACCATTTCATTAATCGTTACCAATGAATGCGGAAGCGATACCTCCTATCATACCATAACAGTTTTACCCAACACGGTAAATGCTTTTTTCAATACGAACGTATTAAGTGGATGCGTTCCCTTGACGGTAAATTTCACGCAATTTACCACGGGTGCAACATTTTCAAGCTGGGATTTTGGAGACGGTAATGTTTCTACTGTTACATCGCCAACACATACGTTTACCGCTGCAGGAACATATACCGTTACTTTATACGCAAATGATGGCTGCAGTTTTGATACCGCTTACCAAACCATAACGGTTAATCCGGCACCAACAGTTGACTTTACCACGCTTCCAGATTCAGTTTGTGCCAACCAGCAAATAAGTTTTATTAATTTATCGGCAGGGTTGGCTGGTATAAGCTGGGACTTTGGTGATGGAGGAACAAGCTTACTTACTAACCCTTTACATACATACGCAGCAACGGGTGTTTACATGGTTACCCTAACCGGCACATCGGTAGTTACAGGATGTACTGGAAGCATTACCAAACCTGTTAATGTAAACATAACACCAGTATCAGCATTTACGCTTACACCGCTTAGCGGATGTGAACCGGTTAATGTAAACTTTACCAACGCTTCAACCAACGCCCAATTTTATTCGTGGAACTTTGGCGATGGAAATACCTCTATTGGTACAAATCCTTCGCACACCTATGTGAATGACGGCACCTATGTAATTGAGTTAATTGCACAAAACATTAACGGATGTGCTGATACAACAACATCCATTGTTACGGTTTTTCCAAAACCTGTGAGTTCGTTCACTGTTAACCCGGGGAGCTCGTGTTATTTACCTGCTAACGTTCAAATGAACAATACATCTGTTGGTGCCAGCGGGTTCGCCTGGAATTTTGGAAACAGCACATCGTCTGTTTTAAACAATCCTGTGGCTACGTATAGTGCAACTGGTACATATACCATTTCCCTTATAGCAACCAATTTATTTGGATGTAGAGATACCAGCACGTTGGTGCACACTGTTTATCC
>DATGXI010000069.1:0-14604 GCA_035299065.1 Flavobacteriales bacterium | reverse complement strand
GTAATACGCTTCATTTGCCTTTGCGTATTTTACCGTTGCCATGTTTTTTTCAGCTTCGGCATAAACCGTTTCAAACGTATAATCGCCCAGGCTTTTTAACACCGGTTCAATATCGGGAACAACAATGTCAAATTCTTTTGTATCAAAGGCCGCTGCATATTTTAAATTTGTAAGTGCATTGTCGTGGAACAGGATTAAATCGGTTTTCCTTATTTCTTCATTCAGGGCCTGGGCTTTCAATTGCATAACCTTATTCTGGTTGGACTTGCCTGCATCAAACAATTTTTGTTCACGTTCATATTGCCTTTGTGTTTGCAACATTTGCGAATCAAGCGCAACAATTTGTTGCTTGTAAAGAATAACCTGCAAATACTGGTTGGCAATGGAAAGTGCAAGGTCGTTTTTAATTTTAGCAACGTTTTCATTGTTGGCTTCAATTAAAATAGCTTGCTGCTCCTTTGACCGCGCATATTTAAACCCGGCAAACAAAGTAACCGAGGCATTCAGTCCAAAATTATTGCTGAAAATGGTTTCATTGGTAAACTGGTACGTAAACGGGTCAATTGAGCGCCCCGTATTCATGTTTTGCGAAGCGTTAAAGGCAAGCGAAGGCTGGGCTGCTGCTTTTAGCTGGTCCAATTGCTCAATGCTTATGCTGTTACCCTGTTCAAGCGATTTAATTTGCGGATGGGTTGTCCAGGCGTGTTCAATACACTGCGAAAGGGAGTACACCTGGGCTTTACCCATCAGAGCTGTAAAAAAAACAGGTAGTAGAAGAAGATATTTCAGCCTTTTCATGGTCATACAAAAATAAGCTAAGCCCTTAAGTGCCCGATTTTAATACAAATAAGGCCACATTCATTGTTGAGCGGTAAATACAGGGTTGTTTTGTTCACGGTTTTCATAATCGTTTATCATTGGTGAAAGATTTGGTTAAAATATTTTACTTATTGCCTTATATTAGCCAAAAACACGCCAATTATGCGCTTTATTTCAACATTGACCCTTGCTGTGCTTTCACTGGGTATAAATGCACAGGACAACACCTACCAGAAACCGCCAAAGGAAATACTGGAATTAATTGACATAAAACCCCTGCCAACACCTTATATAAACAAAAATGCGAGTAAAATTGTTTACGTAGAGAATGCTGACCGCATGAGCCTTGAAATGTTGGCCGAACCTGAATTAAAACTGGCAGGCCTGCGCATTAACCCCCGTAACCACAACAAAGCCCGTGTGAATCCGGCAATAGGAATATCCATCATGGACTTGGCTGCCAATAAAAAAATACCGGTTACAGGCCTTCCTGAAAAACTGGCCATTTCTTCGGCCCGTTATTCCCCTTTGGAAAATTATTTTTCATTTGTAAACTGTATGCCCGACAAGTTAGAATTATGGGTAATTGATTTGAAAACAAATGCAGCGTCAAAAGTGAAAGACGCTGTTTTATCAGCAACACTGGTATCACCTTATTACTGGACGCAAAACGAAGAGTATATTTACTTTTTTGAACGCGTAAATACAAAACCCTACCCTGAAGAAATTGTGTTGCCAACAGGACCGGCTATACAGGAGTCAGGCGGAAAAAAATCGACCATACGTACTTACCAGGATTTATTGAAAAACAAAACTGACGAAAACAAGTTTGACTTTTATGCTACCACCCGCATTGGACGTTATGCGCCCAAAACAGGCACAGCCGAAAAATTTGCAGGCGAAAAAACATACACAGGCATTTCAATTTCACCTGACGGGAATTATATTTTGACGTATGAAATAAAAAAACCATACTCGTACTTATTGCCTTATGGATTTTTTCCCTCAAGCATAAATGCCCTGGACAAATCAGGAAAAATCATAAAAGAACTATCAAACAAACCGTTGCAGGACAACATTCCACAGGGGTTTGATGCCTGTGAGGCAGGCATGCGCGATGTGGAATGGCGCGATGATATGCCTTCAACCATTATTTATGCCGAAGCACAGGATGGCGGTGATCCGAAAAAAGAAGTCGCGCACCGCGATTATATTTATACCTGGGACGCACCTTTTACCGGTAAGCCTAACCAGCTTGCACAAACAGTTAACCGTTACCAGGGAATTAGTTTCAGCAGCGGAAAAACAGCCATTATGAGTGATGGTTTATGGAAAACACGCAACGCAAAAGTATACTTACTTGACCTAATGGTTAAGCTGGGACAAAAAGTGATTTTTGATTATTCAACCGAAGATGCCTATAAACTACCGGGAAATTTTGTGATGAAGGAAGACGAAAAAGGAAATTACCTGTTGATGACCGATAAAAAAATGACGAAACTGTATTTACAGGGGGCAGGTTATTCACCTGAGGGTAAAAAAGCCTTTATTGATGAATACGAGATTGCAAGTGGCAAAACAAAACGTTTGTGGCAGGCTGATGGCAAAACCACGCTTGAGCAAATTGTGAAAATTGTGGATATTGAAAAAGGCGATTTAATAACGCGTATTGAAAGCCAAAAATTATACCCGAATTATTACAAACGAAATTTCAGGAATAAAAAAATGCCAACGCAGATTACTACCTACGAGAATCCGTATAAAAGCATAGCCGGTATTTCAAAAGAAAAAATTGAGTACACGCGCGAGGATGGTGTGAAACTATTTGGCACCTTGTATTTGCCTGCAGGATATGATAAGGCTAAAGACGGAAAATTACCTATGCTGGTTCATGCTTATCCAACCGAGTTCAAGGACGATAAAGCTGCAGGACAAATAAAAGACTCACCACATGAATTTACATTCATCAGTTGGGCATCGCCTATATACTGGGTAAACCGCGGGTTTGCCGTATTGGACAATGCACAGTTCCCTATTATTGGAAAAGGTGAAGAAGAACCGAACGACACTTACATTACCCAGTTGGTTGCAAATGGGCGCGCTGCCATTAAAGCGGTAAGTGACATGGGTGTTTGTGATACGCACCGTGTTGCAGTAATGGGCCATTCATACGGGGCATTTATGACCGCAAACCTTTTAGCACACAGTAATTTATTTGCTGCTGGAATTGCGCGCAGCGGTGCCTACAACCGTACCTTGACTCCGTTTGGTTTCCAGAGCGAAGAAAGAACGTACTGGCAGGCACAGGATGTGTACAACAAAATGGCACCATTCAATTATGCTGACAAGATCAATGAGCCCTTATTAATGATTCATGGCGATGCAGATAATAATCCGGGAACATTTACTTTACAAAGCGAGCGTTTGTTCCAGGCTGTAAAAGGATTGGGTGGAACAGCCCGACTTGTTTTATTGCCATATGAAAGCCATAGTTATGCTGCCAAGGAAAATGTTTTTCACATGTTGTGGGAGATGGATACGTGGTTGACGAAATACGTGAAGGAGAGGAAGTAGATAAGAGATACTAGACGCTAGTCACTAGAGACTAGTCACTAGAAACTAGAGACTAGATACTAGACTAGACGTTAGAATGGAGGCAGCAGCAGTACGAGCCGCAGGGGCAGTAGTAGTATGATTGATAACACTAAGTAAAAGCCTGCCAGGGATAGAAGTGGAAAGCCCGCAGCCTCAAAAGCGCGTGCGTTCCTGAGGTACTCCGAAGGATCTCGCGCTTTTGAGGCGAGGACTTGGAACGAATAGCCCGGCCCCGAGAAATTGACAATTCATGATTTTGAATCTAGAGCTGTTGCGAGGGGAGGCAGCCCCTTAAAAACACTGTTTATAACACACCTGATTTTCATACCCTCACCTACGAGGAACGGAGAACGGACAACGATTTGTTCAAAACACAGGGGCCACTGCTAAAATCCCACGTTTTTACGACTTAAATTTATTGCATGAAATACCTCATACCCAAATGGAGCTGGATAAGGAACAAATTTGTGCTGACCCTTGCGCTTTTTTTATTGTGGATGACGTTTTTGGACAACAATGATTTTTTTAAGCATTACAGGTTAATCAAACGCCTGAATGCCGTAAAAAAAGAAATGAAAGTTAAACAGGACCAAATTGCTGATGTAAAACGCCAGTTAAAGGAGTTGGGGAATAAAAAAACACTGGAGAAATTTGCCCGCGAAGAATACCTTTTTAAAAAGCCGGGTGAAGAAGTGTTCGTGATCGTATCAGACCAGCCAAAAGACGAGTAGTCCTGTTTTAACGTATTGCGCTGACTAACAAAACCATTAATCTTATTTACGCTCAACTTTACTGCTGCTTAAGCGCAGGCAGGGTTTATGCTTTTTACCTATATTAGCAGCATAATTTTTATATGCCGGTACTAGATTCCATTTTAAAAGAGTTTCCTGCGGTGGATGCAGCGCAGTGGACAAATTCATTTTTGAAAGAAACCAAACAGGAAAATTTTCAAAACATTCCTTCGGTTTTTGGATTTGAATATAAACCATTTTATGGACCAAATGCCGAACTGGACAAGCAAGCAGCCAGCATTACATCCATCGTTTCAAAAAAAGAGGCAGGTTGGAACATTGCGCGCGAATTTTCAACGGAAAATGCTGCCGAAACAAATAAATACATTTTACAAAGCCTGGAGAAAGGCGTTTCATCCATTACGTTGGTTGGAAAAATAAATTCGGCAGAACACATTGGCCAATTGCTGAACGGTGTTTTGGCAAATTTTGTTGAGATTAATTTTAAAGAACATTATAATTCGGTAAACGTTGCCAGGTATTATTATGAATGGATAAAAAAATCGGGTAACGATGCCGACAAGGTTTTTGGCACCATACATTGCGATGGAATTTCAGGAGCGTTGGCGCACGGTGGATGGTCAGGTTCAAAAGAAAAAGACCTGGACTCAATGGTTGAGACATTTGAATTTGTAGCTAAACATTTCAAAAAGCTGCATTGCTTTACGGTAAATGCAGGAAGATACCATTATGCCGGTGCAAACCTTGCGCAAACCTTGTCATTTACACTTTCACACGCTGTTGAGTATTTAAATTATTTTAAATCAAAAAACATTGATGTTGCCAACGTAATTCCGCGCCTTACTTTTTACTGGCCTGTTGGCATTCATTTTTTTGGCGAGGTTGCTGCCTTGCGCGCATTGCATTATGTATGGAATAATTTGTGCCAGCATATAACGGGTTCAAAAGAACTGTTTGCTGCACATGTGTATGCCGAAGCTTCATCGTTTTGGTGGTCGGTTGCTGACAAGCACAATAATTTACTGCGCTCAACCACCCAGGCCATGGCAGCGGTTGCTGGCGGATCAACCAGTGTTCATGTGCCACCGTATAACGTGTTGAGTACACATGCTGATCAATCAGCCGAACGGTTGGCCACAAACATTCAATTGTTGCTGCGCGAAGAATCGTTTATGGATAAAGTGAACGACCCGTCAGGAGGATCGTATTTAGTAGAAAACTTAACCGCGCAATTGGCCGAGGCCGCTTTGACAACCTTGAAAGCGATTGAAAAAGCCGGTGGACATATATATATGATGGAAGCCGGTAAAATCCAGGACGAGGTTAAAAAATCATTTGCGACATTAACAGAAGCCTTAAATTCTAACAAGCTAAAGGTTGTTGGCCTGACTTTGCAACCTAACAAAGCCGAAAAAATTGAGCTTCCTGAAGTTTCAGTAACAGGCAATTTAAAAAATATATTCCCCGAGCTTTCCCGCGCCAGGCTTGGGTTTGAGGCCGAAAAGGCGCTTGCGAAATAATTTTTTTGCATTTTTTTTGATCCTGTATTAAAAATGTTCCTACTTTTGTAAAAGAAAAATGAAGACAAACACTTTCCATACCGCGAATACTGCAAGCATGATGTGCTGTTGTATGCTTATAGCGTAAAGGGAAAGTTGTATACTATATTGTAGAGAAAGGCTTTCCGTTTGGGGAGCCTTTTTTATTTGCTTAAAGTTTCGCGTTTAAGGTTGCGGAACTACTAACAAAACAAACGGGCAAGTTAAACTTGGCAAACCTTAAACAGATATTGACATTAATTATTATGAAAAATAAAATGAACTGTTGTATGATGTGCATGAATCCACGAAAGGGTTATGATTAGAATTCTATTGAGTTAATTAATCAGCTTAGACCCTTTCCGAAAGAAAGGGTTTTTTGTTTTTAAAAAGATGCAAATAAAAAATGAAATAAATAAGGTCCTGTGGCCGAGAGGCGAGGCACCGGTCTGCAAAACCGTTTACACCAGTTCAAATCTGGTTAGGACCTCAAACAATTACGAATATTAAATTTTAAATCTTAAATCTTAAATTTTAAATCACATGGCAACAACAAGACTAGGGGACACAGCTCCCGATTTTACAGCAGAAACAACGCTTGGCAAAATTAATTTTCACCAATGGCTGGGAGACAGTTGGGGGATTTTATTCTCGCATCCTGCCGACTTTACACCTGTGTGCACAACCGAATTAGGCGCTGTTGCGCGTTTGAAATTTGAGTTTGACAAACGCAATGTAAAACCAATTGCCATAAGTGTTGATCATCTTGACTCGCATTACAGCTGGATAAAAGACATTAACGAAACACAAAATACGTTGGTTAACTTCCCTATAATTGCTGACCCTGAATTTACCATTGCCAAATTGTATGACCTTGTTCATCCAAATGCCTCTGATAAATTTACGGTGCGTTCGGTATTTATTATTGGGCCTGACAAGAAAATTAAATTAAGCCTAACCTACCCGGCATCAACCGGCCGCAATTTCCAGGAAATTCTGCGTGTAATCGACTCGCTGCAATTAACCGCCAATTATAGCGTGGCTACCCCAGCCGACTGGAAACACGGAGAGGATGTGGTTGTAATACCTGCTATAAAAACCGAAGAAATTGCAGCTAAATTTCCAAAAGGACATAAAATCATTAAACCGTATTTAAGAACAACGCCTCAACCTGATTTGGTGTAGCATTAGAAATAAAACAAGTAAGACTATTAAAATAAAAACTGGTTTAACACGCAAAACCCTATAACGAATCACCATTAACGAATAAGTCATATGCTAAGCTTCCGCTCTGAAATAGAAAACCCAATAGTGCAAAAAGACATACTTGATCTTGAAAAAAAGATCTTATTGTTTCGCGAAGGAAAAATTGATCCCGAGAAATTCCGCACCCTGCGCCTTGCACGAGGCGTTTACGGGCAGCGCCAGCAGGGCGTGCAAATGATACGCATTAAAATTCCATTCGGGAAAATCAGTCCGAAGCAGTTGGAGCGCATTGCAAACGTATCAGACGAATATTCAAACGGGCATTTGCACTTTACAACCCGCCAGGATGTACAAATTCACTTTGTGAGTCTTGATAAAACACCCGAATTGTGGGCTAAGCTGGAAGAAGATGACATTACCTTACGTGAAGCGTGTGGCAATACCGTAAGAAATATTACCGCTTCGGCCGAGGCAGGAATTGATGCGAATGAACCCTTTGATGTTTCACCTTATGCACAGGCCATGTTTGCCTATTTTTTACGCAAACCATTTTGCCAGGAATTGGGTCGTAAAATTAAAATTGCATTTTCGTCAAGTGAAAAAGATACCGCCTTTACCTTTATTCACGATTTAGGTTTTATTCCGCGTGTAATTGTAAAAGACGGTGCGTATGTAAAAGGGTTTAAAGTGGTAATTGCCGGTGGACTTGGCGCGCAACCCATACTTGCACAAACATTCAGCGAATTTTTGGAAGCCGATGAAGTTATACCGTTTACCGAAGCCGTTTTGCGCATATTTGACCGGTATGGTGAACGCAAAAACAGGAACAAGGCACGTTTGAAATATTTAGTTGGCAAATTGGGATTACCGGAATTTTTACGCCTGGTGAACGAAGAAAAATATGCTGTCGCCTTCAAAAAAGAAGATTTGGTACTGCATAATTACGAGGAACCTGTAATTCGCGAAACAAATTTCGATACCGTTATTCCTTTTGAATTAAAGGAATCCTATTTAAAATGGGTTTCAACCAATGTTTTTACACAAAAACAAAAAAACTATGCAGGCGTTTATATCAAAATTCAATTGGGCAATATTTCGAGCGACACAGCGCGTAAACTGGCCAACATTGCCCGGCTTTACGCTTCAAACGATATACGCATTACCAATGCGCAGAGCTTACTTTTCAAATACGTTTCGCCACAAAATCTAAAACCGCTTTTCCTGGAACTGTACGCTATAGGACTGGCCGCGCCAGGTGCCGAAAGTACAGGAGACATTACCGCCTGCCCCGGAACCGATACCTGTAATTTAGCTATTGCCGGAAGCACAAGCGTAAGCATTGAACTTGAAAAATTAATTCAAACCGAATTTCCGGCATTTTTGGAAAACAAAGACATAAAAATAAAATTGAGCGGATGTATGAATTCGTGCGGGCAACACGGCCTTGCCCACATTGGTTTCCATGGAAGTTCAATCAAAGCCGGAGAACATGTTGTGCCCGCCTTGCAATTGGTAATTGGAGGCGGATCAACAGGCAGCGGAAACGGAAGGGCTAGTGAAAAAATAATTAAAGTTCCTTCAAAACGTGCGCCCCAGGTTTTACGTGACGTGTTGAACGATTATGTGCTCAAAGCAGGTGAAGGCGAATCGTTCCACAGTTATTATGACCGCACAGGCAAAATGTATTTTTACCAGTTACTCAAAGGGCATGCTGACCTTACCACGCTTGTTCCGCATGAATTAATTGATTGGGGAAATGAAATAAAATTTGAAACAGCTATTGGCATTGGCGAATGTGCGGGTGTAACAATTGATTTGGTGCAAACCCTGTTTTATGAAGCCAATGAAAAATATGAATTGGCCAAAAACAGCATCAACAATAAATTGTTTGCCGATGGAGCTTACCAGGTTTACTCGGCATTGCTTAACGGGGTAAAAGCTTTGTTGATCTCAAACGGCATTGAATGCAATACCCAAATAGGATTGATCAATGACTTTGAAAAACATTATAGCCATGAATTGCCGTTCAAAGGTTGGGGCAAATTCAGTGACTTTATTCTCGAGATAAATAAACAGGATGCAAGCCCGGCATTTGTGACCAATTATTACCAAAATGCCGGTGTTTGGTTAGAAGCAATAACCGACTTTGCCGCAAAACAAAAAGAGAAAGCAAAATTAAAAGAACAGGAAACCGCAAAATTTGATTTATGACACCAATTATTAAAACCAATATACAACCAAAGTTAACCCTTGTAGGCGCAGGCCCTGGCGATCCTGAATTAATCACCGTAAAAGGCATTAAAGCCATACAGGAAGCAGATGTTATTCTTTACGATGCCCTGGCAAACGAGGAATTGTTGGGCTTTGCAAAACGCAATGCCATTAAAGTAAGTGTTGGAAAACGAAAAGGCGAACACTCGTATAAACAGGAGGACATTAACCAGCTTATTATCAGCTACGCTTTCACCTACGGACATGTGGTGCGTTTAAAAGGTGGCGATCCCTTTGTTTTTGGCCGCGGTTTTGAAGAAATACAATTTGCCGAAGCGTTTGGTATTGAAACCGGTTATGTTCCTGGAATCTCTTCCTCCATTGCCGTTGCAGGCATGAGCGGAATTCCGGTTACACACCGTGGTGCTGCTAACAGTTTTTGGGTATTGACAGCCACCAATAAAAATGGACAACTGTCGCCCGAAATAAAACTGGCCGCTCAAAGCAATTCAACGGTGGTTATTTTAATGGGACTTTCTAAAATAAACGAAATTGCCGAAACATTTGCACAATACGGCAAAGAAGATGAAGCCGTAGCCGTTATCCAGAATGGAACATTGCCCAATGAACGCATAATTGTTTCAACCTATAAACATGTTGCGAAGGAAATTGAACGGCATACCATACAGGCTCCGGCAATTATCATAAGCGGAAAAGTGGTGAAAGAACAGAATGATTATTATGGCCAGCTTGCTTTATCGCGCATATTAAACAATACAACAATAGCCGCATCAAACTAATGGAAACACTGGTAAAAAATAAAACAGGAAATCAATTGTTCCCGGTTTTTTTAAAGTTTCACAAAATCAATTTACTGATTGCTGGCGGAGGTAAAATTGGATTGGAAAAGCTCAATGCCATACTGGAAAATGCACCCAATGCACAAATAAGCCTGGTTGCTCCTGAAATAATTCCGGAAATTGAAAACCTGGCAGCCATTCATGATGTTCGCCTATTGCGCAGGAAATTCCGCACATCAGACCTTGACGATAAAAATTTAGTGATTGTTGCAGTTGACAGCCAGGCTGTATCAACCTTTATTCAGCAGGAAGCAAATGACCGCAAAATTCTGGTGAACGTTGCCGATAAACCTGACCAGTGCGATTTCTACCTCTCATCCATCGTTAAAAAAGGCGATTTAAAAATTGCTATTTCAACCAATGGAAAATCGCCAACCATGGCTAAACGGTTAAAAGAAGTGCTGGACAATGAAATACCCAACGAAGTGGAGACCAGCATTGACAATTTAAACCGGCTGCGTACATTTTTAAAAGGCGATTTTAAAAGTAAGGTTGAGCAATTGAATAAACATACCGAAGTGTTGGTCAGAAAAAATTCCAAAACCACTTTTGATAAAATAAAAACCTGGATCATTTATGGCACATTTGCCGTTTCATTGATGTTTGTAGGCCATTTGGTATTGGACACCATTGGCATAAAAACGTTTTACAATGGCGTTGGCTCATTTGTGAGCGGCCTTGACAGCTTGTTTCTTTGGTTTGTGTTGGCGGGAGGAATTGCGGCTTTGGTTGATGGCGCTTTGGGCATGGCCTATGGTGTTAGTGCAACCACTGCCCTGCTCTCGTTAGGTATAACACCAGCCGCGGCAAGCATGAGCGTGCATGCATCGGAAATTTTTACCAGTGGCGTATCAGGCCTTATGCATTTAAAATTTGGAAATGTAAATTCACGGTTGTTTAAAGCCATTGTTTTACCTGGCGTTGCAGGGGCAATTATTGGTGCATTTGCTTTATCGTATTTTGAAAACTACAGCACCTACATAAAACCTGTTGTGGGTGTTTACACGTTAATTCTTGGTATCATTATTCTTTCAAAAGCATTTGGAAAATTAACGCGTAAAAAGAAAGACCGAAAACTGGGGCCACTGGCACTTGTGGGCGGATTTTTAGATTCCATTGGAGGCGGTGGCTGGGGCCCCATTGTATCATCAACCCTTATTGCCGATGGCAGGAATCCGCGCACCACAATTGGAACCGTAAACCTTACCGAATTTTTTGTGGCCTTAAGCAGCTCGGTTGCTTTCTTTACAGTTATTGGATCGGGCTACTGGCAGGTTATTTTAGGGCTGGTCATAGGCGGTTGCATAACGGCTCCAATTGCAGCAGGTTTTGCAGGCAAATTACCAGTTAAAACCCTAATGATCATGGTAGGAACGTTGGTATGCCTGGTAAGCCTGCGCATAATCCTGCTGTCGATTTTTTAAACTTTTATTGTACCACCCAAAATTCACTTATTTTTACGCCATGAGCGCTATTATTGAGACTGATATTATAATTATTGGAGCAGGTCCCTGCGGCTTGTTTACCGTTTTTGAAGCAGGATTATTGAAATTGCATTGCCATTTAATTGACTCGCTTGCACAACCAGGCGGGCAATGTTCAGAAATATATCCCAAAAAACCCATTTACGATATTCCCGGTTTTCCAAGCATACTGGCAGGTGAATTGGTTGATAATTTAATGGAACAGGCAAAACCATTTAAACCGGGTTTCACCCTGGGCGAAACGGCTGAAACAATTGAAAAAATTGAAGATGATTTTTTTATTGTCACAACCAACAAAGGCACCAAACACAAAGCAAAAAATGTAGCCATAGCTGGTGGGTTAGGTGTATTTGAACCACGCAAACCGCCTATTGCAAACATTACCGATTTTGAGGACAAAGGTGTTGAGTATATTATTAAAGATCCTGAATTTTATCGCGGTAAAAACGTGGTGATTTCAGGTGGTGGTGACAGTGCGTTGGACTGGACAATTTACCTGGTGGAAAAAAAGATCGCTAAAAAAGTTACGTTGGTGCATCGTTCACAAACATTCCGCGGGCATTTGGACTCCGTTCAAAAAGTAATGGACATGGGCGCAAACGGCACAATTAACCTTGTGCTTGACGGTGAAGTAACAGGTTTAACCGGCAATGGGAAACTTGAAAACGTAAACATCATTCAAAAAGACAAGAGCGATGTTTTACAACCAACCGACCATTTTATTCCGCTGTTTGGTTTAACGCCAAAGTTGGGCCCTATTGCCAACTGGGGACTGGAAATTGAAAAAAATGCCATCAAGGTAAATACATTTGATTACTCAACTAACATACCGGGCATATACGCAATTGGCGATGTGAATACCTATCCCGGCAAACTTAAATTAATTTTGTGCGGGTTCCATGAAGCAACGTTAATGACGCAAAGCGCATTTAAACGCATTTACCCGAATAAAAATCTGGTGTTGAAGTATACAACTGTGAATGGGGTACAGGGATTCTAAGCACAACAGGCATAGATTAATCAG
Source organism: Flavobacteriales bacterium (assembly GCA_035299065.1). Taxonomy (GTDB): domain Bacteria; phylum Bacteroidota; class Bacteroidia; order Flavobacteriales_D; family UBA2798; genus DASPJQ01. Next base: position 2,115 of record DATGXI010000069.1, on the reverse strand, counting down.
CCACGAATGGCACAAATTTCACGAATGGTTAAAAGAAATGCGTTTTTGTGATTCCCATGATGTTTCTTTCACAAATGGTTACGAATACTTCACAGTGAAATTATTGGTGATCATTCGTGAAAGACACGCTTGCTGATCGCGTTGTATTGGTGTCATTGGTGTCATTCGTGGCCGGCTTTTAATCTTCTCCATTTTCTTTTGGCGCGTTTGCCCCCTATGTCTTTGAATAAGGTTGCCACTTCCAATATGTATCCATGTGGTTAGTTTTTTACTAAATTTGTCATCTTAAATGGAAAACATCATCAAAATAACAGTCATTGACCGCGAAGGCAAGGAACACGAACTGGAAGCCCCAACCGACATGGGATTAAACCTTATGGAGCTGTGCAAATCGGCTGAGTTGCCTGTTGAAGGTACTTGTGGCGGTATGGCCATGTGCGCCAGTTGCCAGGTGTATACGTTGAGTTATCACCAATTGCCACATCCTACCGATGATGAATTGGCCATGCTTGACCAGGCCTTTCATGTAAAACAAAACAGTCGTTTGGGTTGTCAATTGTATTTAACCAATGATTTGGACGGACTAAAAGTGCAGTTGGCTCCTGAAGTTTGACAATTTCGAGTCACGAATTTCGAATTTCGAATCACGAATTTCGAATCACGAATTTCGAATTTCTAATTCCGGATTTCTGATTTATTTGGCTGCCTGCCGCTATTTCAAAATCGCGAGCAACCTGCCGGATATTATCCATTATTTAAATTTTTGTTGCGAACCGATCCGCCAGGCCCTGGTAACATTTTTAAGCGGCACCGGGCTATCGGCTATAGTCCTCGCCTTAATTCTTTTCTTGAACATAATTTTTCGTGAGCTGCGGGCTATTTGCCTCTATCCCTGGCAGAGTTTGAAAAAAAAATTTACGTGTTGTATAACCCTGCTGGGGTCCAAAGAAAAGTGTATTCTGTTATACGATGCGATCCTCCGGAGTCAAAGGTTAGATCATAAATCTCTTCTTGTGTCTAGTGTCAAGCGTATCTTTAATCTATTAAAGATTCTGCATCTTCACAAGCTTGTTGTAAAGTCCATTTTTCGCCACCAATTCGGCATGAGTGCCCTGCTCCACTATATTTCCATCCTCCAGCACAATAATTTTGTCAGCATTCTGAACGGTTGACAAACGGTGTGCAATTACAAGTACGGTACGGTTCTTCATTACATTTTCCAATGCTTCCTGCACCAGTTTTTCACTTTCGGTATCCAATGCACTTGTAGCTTCGTCAAGAATCAACACTGGCGGATTTTTATACACAGCTCTTGCAATACACAAACGCTGACGTTGGCCGCCTGAAAGTTTTGTACCACGATCACCAATGTTTGAATGGTAACCCTCTTCTGTCTTTTCAATAAACTCATGTGCATTGGCAATTTTTGCTGCTTCAATGGCACGGTTTAAATCGGGATTAACATCACCCAATGCAATGTTGTTTAAAATACTGTCGTTAAATAAAATGCTTTCCTGTGATACAATGCCAAACAACCTGCGCAATGCTTTTTGTTCCACATCTTTTACATTCACTCCGTCAATTTTCAATTCACCACCCTGCACATCGTAAAAACGCGGCAAAAGATCGGCCATGGTTGATTTACCGCTACCCGATGGGCCAACCAGCGCAACCGTTTGTCCCTTTTTAATTTCCAATGAAACTTTATTCAACACCGGCTTGTCGGCATACCTAAACTCTACATTACTGTATTCAATTTTATTTTCAAACGCTACTGAATTGGCTGCGCCCTGTTTATCCAACACCGTAACTTCCGAATCGGCAATGGCATCAATACGGTCAATGGAAGCCATTCCCTTATGAATGGCACTTACGGCCGATGCAATGCCCTGCACGGGTCGCATCAATTGCGAAAACACAATTACAAAACCAATAAATTGCTCACCGGTAAATGTTTTTCCATCGTCAAACACCATGTTACCGCCAATCCACACCAGGGCGGTAAGCACCAGTGAACCCAAAAACTCGCTCATGGGCGATGCCAGGTCGCGTTTGCGCATAATGCGCATTTGCAATCGCGTAAATTCACGGTTCTGGTTGTGAAAATTTTTCTTT
>DATGXI010000068.1:0-14049 GCA_035299065.1 Flavobacteriales bacterium | reverse complement strand
ACTCTACTATCCGGTCAAGTTCCGGTCGCGGCAGCTGGTCTTTTTTAAATTTTGGCATTTTGCCTCCACCCAAACGAACCTGGAGTCTTACAATCACATCCGGCAAATTTTTATCATTTAATTCAGGTCCTTTTCCTTCTTCACCGCCCGGGTGGCATTTGTTACAATACCGCATAAACAATTTCATGCCATGAAATTCATCGGGTGAAAGGCAAACCCCATTTGCCACACTTATCCTTTTTGGACCTTCACCTTCGGTGTATTGCTTTTCTTTTTCTTCGCGTGTATTATCACCACATCCCACCATAAACAAGGCAGCCATAAGAAGCGAAAGGATCAAAAAAGTAATGAGTGTTTTCATGCCTTTATTGTTTGGCTTAATTAAAAGCAATAAGGCCGCCAAAGGCTCAACGGCTTAATTTACAGCGGGCATATTGCAAAAAGAATTACTAAATGGAGAAAGCAATATCAGATTGGGAAAGCATGATGCGGAATTTTAGGCAGAGCCATATTGAAAGGATGCTGTGTAGGTGATTTTATAAACCCATTGGATTTAACCGCACAAGACTCCCATTCCCTTTAAAGTCCAATCGGGAAAATTGTATAACCAGTTTTATTCACGTGTAAATAAACCCCACTCGTCATCCATCAAATCATCCATTTCACGAATCTCTTTCACCCATTGTTTAAACAATTCGCGAAATTTTTCCATTTCCTCGCGCAAAACAACAATGTATTCGGTATGGGATTCAGCCAGCATATGAAGCCCGCTGGTAGCAACCCGTAAATACTCGGCATGCTCACGAATAATGGCGGCATTTTGCATGCAACCGGTATAAAAGTTCATGGACAAAGCTCCCGATAGTTTAGCTGAAATTATGTAGGCGCTCTCGGTCATGGTTGAACCGTACATTTCCTTTATACCCTCATCGCGAAAGGATTCAACAAGGGCTTTTACAACCTGAATAATTTCTTTTGACTGGATGTATAAAGGGTGATTCCGCTTACGTTTCTCTTCTTCGCGGTATTCCCTTTCGGCTTCCTCGTCATTGTATTCGAAATCGTCAAAGTTGTCGTTCATTTTAGTTTACAATTTTCAATTCACAGTTTTCAGTTAGTTAGTTGAGTTTGGCCGTTAGCTTAAACTAAATAACTGCATTAACTAACTGTGAACTGTAAACTATATTATTCTTTTCTCTTCACCAGTTTCTTATCATCCCCAAAAGCCTCAATAATGCTCTTCACTAACGGGTGGCGCACTACGTCACGGCCGTCAAGGTAAACTATACCTATGCCTTCAACATGGCTTAATTTTTTTACCGCACTCAACAGCCCTGAGGTCTGGTTTCTTGGTAAATCCACCTGCGTAACATCACCGGTAATAATAAACTTTGCATTCATGCCCATACGCGTTAAAAACATGCGCATTTGGCTTTCAGTCGCATTTTGTGCCTCGTCCAAAATCACAAAGGCCTTGTCAAGCGTGCGCCCGCGCATAAACGCCAACGGTGCAATTTGTATTATACCACCTTCAATGTATTCTTTTAATTTTTCAGGCGGCAGCATATCGCGCAACGCATCGTAAAGCGGTTGCATATACGGGTCAAGTTTCTCCTTTAAATCACCCGGTAAAAAACCAAGGTTCTCACCTGCCTCAACAGCAGGCCTTGTTAAAATAATGCGTTTTACCTCTTTGTTCTTAAACGCCTTTACGGCCAGGGCAACAGCCGTATAGGTTTTACCCGTGCCTGCAGGCCCAATGGCAAACACCATGCTGTGCTTTTCACAATGCTCAACCAATTTGCGCTGGTTTTTGGTGCGTGCCTTGATTTGCATGCCGGCATTGCCGTAAAGCAACACATCCTCATTACCCTTTTGTTTTGAAAACGCTGTGTCTTCACCAAGCACCAGTTCCTCAATTTCCTGTCGGGTTAGTGAATGGTAATTGTTGTAATGTTCAACAATGCGCTCAAGCGACTTTTCAAATTCGCCAATTATTTCCTCTTCACCAATAACTTTTAACTCGGTTCCCCTTGAAACTATTTTAAGCTTTGGATAAAAGCTGCGGATCTGGTTCAATTTAACATCGTTTGCCCCAAAAATTTCTATCGGGTTTATAGCCCCTATCTCAAAAACACGTTCTCCCAATTGTATAGTTTATATTTATCGTTAATCAATGTCGTAAATGTATAAAATTTCGTTTATTTTGAATCTTAAGTTATGCGAATTATCACACTTACAAGCGATATGGGTACACAGGACTACTATGTGGCAGCTGTCAAAGCCGCCATACTGGGCCTTTACCCGCAGGCACAAATAGTGGACATAAGCCACCATTTAAGGCCATTTGACATAGCCCAGGCCGCATTTGTAATCAAAAACGTATATAAATCGTTTCCAAAAGGCAGCATTCATATTTTAGGCATTAACAGTGAAAAAACAAATCCGCTGATGCAGCCTGGTGCCCCCCTAACCCGTCACGTAGTAGTTGATTATAACGGGCATTATTTTATTGGGGCCGACAATGGTGTTTTTTCTCTTTTTCTTGAGTCGGCACCAACAGCAGTATATGAAATTGATTTTGGTAAGGAGGGTGAGGAGCATACTTTCCCGGTAAAAACCGTATTTGCGCGCGCAGCAGCCATGATTGCCTCAGGCCAAAACCCCGATGCATTTGGCCATAAAATAAATGAATTGAACCAGCGTACCATTATTGCACCAACCATAAGCAGCAATTTAATTATTGGTACCGTTATTTACATTGACTCGTACGGCAACGCCATTTTTAACATTACCAAAACCGACTTTGAAAAACACACCATTGGTAAAGACTATAAGTTGGTATTGCGTGGCGGTAGTCATGAAATTGATTCTATCCGAAAAACCTATAATGAAGTTCCCGAAGGTGAAGTGGTAGCCCTGTTTGACTCAAGCGGGCATTTGGAAATTGCCATTAACAAAGGTGTTGAGGGCAATGGCGGTGGAGCTGCCGGTTTGCTTGGCTTGAGGTTGGGTGATACCGTGAGAGTGGAATTTTAATTAATTAGCAAATTCGGGAATTAGCAAATTAGCAAATGAATTTTTATTTAAACTTAGTATTTATTACCGGCTTTTTGGCCGCCTCCCTCGCGAACTATCTTAAATCTTAAATTTCAAATCTTGAATTCACTCGGGCCGGGCTTTCGCCTTTACTCCTCGCTAAAATTAAGAAGCGGCCTCTTCTTTTAAAAACAAAAATCTGGCCTCCTTTTTAATTTTAGCTGCGGGGTACCGGCTCTATCCCTGGCGGGCTTAAAAATCAAGGTAAGCAACATGGTAACCAGCACAATAAAATGTAATTCGTTTTCTATAAAAATTATTTCATACCTTTGTGGTGCATTACGGTTCTATCATTCTTTTTTTGAATGTTAAGATTAAAAGGGAATCACGCGTAAATCGTGAACAGTTCCCGCTGCTGTAAGGGCCATCTACCTGTTGCCATCTTATGCCACTGTTATAGAACGGGAAGGCGGTAACAGAGCCCAAAGTCAGAAGACCTGCCGCATGCACAACCAATATTGCTAACGGGAAAATTAGCGCTGCGGAAATGAAAAAACTAATTTCATATACCATTTTTGTATGGCTACCTGCCATTTTACAGGCGCAAAAAGCACCTGACACAACGCGCGCACCCGAATTAAAAACCGTTGAAATTGTTTATTTCGATCACACCAACGGTATTAAAGAAGTGATTATACCACGCGAAGCGTTTATTTACGCCCAGGGAAAATCAATTGCCGATATTTTGCAGAAAGACGGGCATGTATATGTAAAACAGTACGGCCCTGGCCAACTTTCAACCATTACCATGCGTGGTGGCAACGCCTCACAAACACAATTGCTTTGGAAAGGGTTTAACTTAAATAACCTCTCGGTTGGGCAAACCGATTTTTCGCTGGTACCTGCTTCGGTTTTTAATTCCGTTACGCTTGAAATGGGTGCAGCAGGCGCCACCGGTGGCAATGGCGTTGTTTCAGGCGGCATTACCTTAAACAATGCACATGAAATTTTTGAAGGTGAAAAATGGTCGCTTGCCGCAGCAGCCAATACAGGTAGTTTTGGACGTTATGCCGGTAACCTGTCCTATAATCACAAATTCAACAAAACGCTTATTTCATTCAAACCGTATTATTCGGCCATAAAAAATAATTTTCCCTATACCGATTTTGACGGCAATAAAAAAACAATGGATCACGCCAGCGTATTGAATTACGGGGCACTTGGCTCCATTGAATTTTACCTGAAAAAACATCACTTTTCACTTGATGCCTGGGCCCAGTCAACGTACAGGGAAATGCCTTTGGCCATTGTTGAAGCTGCCAATGTACAAACCCAGGATGACAAATCCTTAAAAATTGCCCTTAACCATGCGCGCACTTCACGCGGGTTGTTTTACAAAAACCGGTTGGGATATTTTTACGATCAACTTGATTTTGTACAGTCTCCTCTTACAACTTCGGGATACAACACCCACAATTTTTTAGCTGAAACAGTTTCATCGTGGAAAATTGAAGGCTTTAGCCATTCCATTGCCGTAAACGGCTCACTGGCATTTTCTGAAAATACCGGTTATGAACAGGGCATAAAAAAACTGTTTCGCAGCTCCCTGGGATACTTTGCTGAACTTTCACGACCCAATAAAAAACTAATCCGCCTTTCATTTGCGTTAAAGCAAGAGTTAAATGACAAAAATTTATCCATACCCATACTACAAACAGGGGTTGAAGGGCATTTACTGCGTTTAAAACAATACAGGCGTTTTGGGCACCAGCAAACAACATTTATCAATTACAAAATAAATGCCGGCACCGTGTACAGGTTCCCTACACTTAATGACCGCTATTGGTTACCAGGCGGCAATCCTGAACTTAAACCCGAAAAAGGATATACAGCAAATGCGGGCCTTGTTTTAAAACAAAACATAGGTAAAAATTACAATTTTATTAAAGTTGGTTTCACGCATTATGAACGGTATGTGTATGACTGGATCATGTGGCAGCCCCGCAATGGGTATTGGACCCCTCAAAACTTACTGGCAGTTTGGAGCCGCGGTAATGAAACAACAGTACATATTGAATTGGGCAAAAAAATAAAATACCTTTCAAAATGGTTGTTTAATTATACCGTATCAACCTTGCAAAAAAGCAATATTGTAAATGACAATTCAATTGGCCGGCAATTAATTTACACCCCCATGTACAACGTAAATGGCGAGGCCGGAATAAAGTTGGGCGCCTTTTCATTCAGCGCAACATTTGCATACTATGGTTACCGGTACACCTCAAGTGACAATTATGAATACCTGGAACCCTTTCATTTGTTTGGTGCACGGGCCATGTACGCAGTTGGAAATCCAAAAATTAATTTAAATGTGTATGCCGAAGTAGACAATATTGCCAACGTAAATTATTACTGGGTAGCGCAACGGCCGGCACTGCCACGTAATTTTAATGTGGGGTTGATTATTAAGACCACTAAACTAAGAAAATAGCCACGGATTACACGGAATAATTTTACACTCTCAGATTCGTGTAATCCGTGGCAAAATAAACAAACGCAAATAATTAATTTATATATAAAATGAACAACATCTACAAAACAATTTTATTCTCAACCGCTCTTTTAATGAGTGCGTACCTGAAATCACAAACCATATCCACTTTTTCAGAAGTTGCACTTGGGCCAAACAGTTATAATAACGGCAGCGATTTAAGTGGCGGCTACAACAGTGGCAATGCATTTTTTGAAAATTATTATGACACCTCGTGGGGTGGTTACTGGTCAAGTGGCTGGGTTATCAGCAACATTTATGACACGGTTACACAACCTTCTGATTTTTTCAGCCAGTTGTACAATGCGCGTGAAATTGCCCCGCTAACCAGTGACTCCAATTTTGCAATAGGCACACAGTATTCCCGCATTGTTTTAACAGGCACCGCTGTGGGTAAAGTGGTAAACGGCTTTCACATCACCAATTCAAGTTATGCCTACAACAGCATGAAATTAGGCGATAGCTTTGCCAAAAAATTTGGTGGTGCAAGCGGTACCGATCCTGATTACTTTAAACTGGTGGTTAAAAATTATTATGCTGGCGTAATGGGAACTGACAGCGTAGTGTTTTTCCTGGCTGACTATACTTCACCTTCAAGTGCCGGTGATTATATTGTAGATGGCTGGGCATGGGTTGACCTGACTCCGTTAGGAAATACTGACAGCCTTGAATTCATTCTACGCTCAACCGATGTTGGTAGCTTCGGCATCAATACCCCACTCTACTACGCCATTGATAATTTTACCACAGCTGATTCACCCAGTGCAGTGGGTGATTTAAATGCGGGCAACCCAATTTCGGTTTATCCAAACCCGTTCAGCAATACAATTAACATTCATGTAAGCGGAACCATTCATGCAACGTTGAGCGATGCCAGCGGCAAAGTAATGGTCAATGCAAATGGCAATAACACAGTTAAAATAGATACAGAGGCTTTTGCCCCGGGAATTTATTTTTTAACCGTGAATGGAAAAACGGGAAAATTGGTGAAGTAATAAAAACGAATTAAAAAAAGGTCACGGAATACACAAATTAAACGGATTAATTTACCCTCTCTAATCCGTGAAATTCGTGCAATCCGTGACTAAACTAAAAAAGCATGAAATTTAAATACATACATATAGTCTTATTTAGCTTGCTGGTTACGGTATCATCCTGTAAAAAGGACGTGCCTCCTGAAAAGCCCACTGAAAATGTTACTTTGGGTAACAGCGGTGGGGTTTTTGTGGTCAACGAGGGAAATTACCTTTTCGGGAACGCAAAAATGAGCTATTACAACAAGGCTGAAAATTCAACCGTTGTTGACCTGTATGAACAAACCAATGGCACGGGTGCAGGTGATATTTTACAAAGCATGTATGTCTTTAACGCGCGGGCTTATCTTGTGGTAAACAATTCAGGGTACATTAAAGTTTGTGATCCGGTAACATTGGCCAATACAGCTACCATTACGGGATTTACTTCGCCACGGTACTTTTTACCCGTTAGCAACAACAAAGCCTATGTAACCGATTTATATGCCAATAAAGTATGGATTGTTAACCTTGCATCCAATACCATAAGCGGCTCGGTACATTTAAATGGCTGGTGTGAGGAAATGACAGAAATTTTCGGGAAAGTTTACATTACCAATTACACCAATGGGAAATTGTATGAGCTTGATGCCGCAACCGATTTGCTTACTGACAGCATACCCATGGCCAAAGGCTGCAGCAGCTTACAACAGGATGCCAATGGCAAATTATGGGTGCTATGCTCGGGCGATGCGGCTTTGTCAATTTTACCCGCATTGTACAGGTATAATCCCACTACAAATAATGTTGAACATGTTTACGAATTGAGTGGTGCCCCTTCAAAACTGCGTGCAAACGGCACGGCTGATACGCTTTATTTTTTGAATACCGATGTTTACCGGTTTCCCATAACAGCTTCAGGAGCGTCATCATTCATTACAGCCGGAACAAGTAATTTTTACGGACTGGGTATTGATCCCGTTACCAGCCATGTTTATGTTAGCGATGCAAAGGATTATGTGCAATATGGCCGCGTTGTGGTTCACAAACCAGGTGGTGGATTTTTGAAAGAATTTAATGTGGGGATAATACCGGGCGATTTTTGGTTTCAATAACCGCTTATGTTTAACCGCAGAGGGCGCAGAGGTATATGCAGAGAACCGCAAAGGTTTTGATTGAGCATAATACCAGGCTATTTTTATTTTGAATATCCGCTTATTTAACCGCAGAGGGCGCAAAGGTATACACAGAGGACCGCAAAGGTTTTGATTATGTATGCACCTTTTCAGTAAAACCACTTCAATCACACAGATTGTAAAGGATTAACAACTAATGATTTTTTTTGCCAGATCCGCTGAATTTTATCTCATCACATCCTATTTGAAAAAATAGGGATAATCATTTTGCATTTTTGTGGTTTTCCTGCATATGTTGAAGGGCTCCATTTGGGCATTTTATTTAAAACCCGTATAGCTTCATCGTCATACTTTTTATTGTACCCTTTTTTTATGGTAGCGTTTGAAACATTTCCTTTCTCATCTATTTCTATTTTGATCCACATTTTAAATTCCAGGTCTTTACCTGATAGAGGATATCTAAAATTTTTCTTTATAAACTCTTTCATTGCTTTATCGCCCCCAGGAAATTCAGCACGTACTTCATAAACACCCGGGTCAACATACTCCTGCTCCTTACGTTGAGCGTGAACACAATTTACCATTATTGACAATAAAAAGAAGAGAAGACTCTTTTTCATGAATAAAAATTAAGTTTTGCGAATGGTGAGCGGGTATACGTATTTTACCGACACGGGTTTACCACAATTATAGGCTGGAATCCATTTTGGCATTTTCCTGAATGCATCCATTACAGCCATATCAACTTGTGTACTTAATCCACGTTTGATTTTGGGATGCGTTACATTCCCGCTGGTGTCAATTTCAAACTCTATATATACCTTACCCTGCGATATATAATCGGCCGTATCAATCCATTTAAGCTTTTCCTGAATGTATTTATTCAACTCATCTTTTCCACCTGGAAATTCAGCTTGTTTTTCACACGGATATATCTCACCTTCCTTTATTGATTTGTCCTGTGAAAAAGATACCATTGCACAAGACAGAAATGCAACGATTAAAAGTGCTTTCATAACAACCTGTACAACCAAAAAAACAAAAGGTTCATTTTTTATTGAATTATTTTTTTACGGGTTTTCTTAAGTGAACTTACGTACCCTTACGTGTTTCAAAAAACTAAAAATTCCTGACCGCATACTCCCAATTTCCAATCTCAGCCTTCCGGTAAATGAATTTAATCTTTACTTTTTGGGCCCCATCATTCGGCTTTACATCAAATCCTTTTTTTGACAAACCTGAAACAGTTCCGTTTTCACATTCAATTTTCATGTCTTTTTCATTGCAGAAATACACAAATTTATTTTTTGTCCCCGACAACACATAATTCTCATCGCACCGAACTATGGATGAGCATCCGTCCAGTGAATTGGTAACGGCTGTTGGTTTCACCTCAGCTTTTGAGTTAACCACTTTAAATTTCTTCTTATACAATATCACCATGGTTTCTTTTTCCATCACGGTAATCACAACGTCTTTTTTCTGGTTGGTAATAACTTTGTACACATTATCACTTGCACGAATCATGCGGGCGCCTGTTCCCCTGATGTTGTACCTGCTTAAAACCGGTAGGTTAAACTGAATGTAATTGGTGTCGTTAAGAATTAAATAATTCCCGTTGGCTTTGTCCAGGTGAACACAGGGTACTAAATTGTCACCTGCATTTATTCCATGCAAACCAAAAACAGAAAAAAACAAAAGTGCAAGTGTTATCAATTGATCAAAATTTAAAATTCTTCAACTCTTAATTCAAAAGCAGGACCTTGTTCGCCAGCAACACCTGACTCACCTGCACGTCCCTGGCTACCCTGGGTTCCTCCACCTGCGCCTCCGCTCCCACCTGATCCACCTACACCGCCATAACCACCGGGACCACCACTACTGATGATGTTCAGGTAACTCATTATTTCACTTGCGTTGGTGTGTACAATTACGGTTACTTTTCCACCGGGTCCACCTTTGCCTCCAACACCTCCCGGCCCCCCGTTTCCGCCATTGCCTGCCGATTTATCCTCTTTGGCATCTTTTCCGCTTGAACCACTGCCCCCATTTCCTCCATTACCACCCTGGCCGCCCATACTGCTTATGGTTAAACCTTTTTCGGGATACGGACAGTGGTAAATATACTGAATGCCGGTTGTTTCTTCAATCACATAAATATAAAATATCTCTTTGTTTAAAGGCGCATCAAATTCCTTTTTAATTTTTACCGTTATGTTTTTTCCGGGAAATCCATCGCCTCCAATTCCACCGGGTTCACCATCCTTGCCATTGCGAAATAAAATAGGCATGGTACCATTGCTTCCTGCGGCCCCCTGCATACCCGTATTGCCCTGGAACATGGCTGAGATAGGTTCCTTAAAATTCATTTTTATATCAAACGTGTAATCGCACTTAGTGTCCTTGTTATATGAATTCACTTTAACCTGGCAACCTGAAAGATTTTTGTTTGTTGTTTTGGCAGGAAAACCAATTTTACCATATACGGCACTGCACTCGGGATTCATGGCTGTGAACGAAATAAGTTTATCAACCCTGTTCCAGGTAACTTCTTTGCGTTTCTTTTTGGTAACAATGTAAAATTTGAAATTGACCGATGAACCGTAAGTAATTATTCTGCCAGCGGTATCCACCTCAACAATAATTTCTTTTATACGTTGCGCGTTTGCGGTAAAAAAACTGAATAAAAGGGCCAGTGCGGTTAAAGTCTTAAGCATACTTGTCAAATTGTCATTTTTTGCGTGGGTGGCATATTTCTTGCCAAAATTATACCTATAAAATTAAAAAAATATGGCTACCGGAACGATAAGAGTTAATACTGAGAACATTTTCCCCATAATTAAGAAGTTTTTGTACAGCGACCACGAGATTTTTCTCAGGGAGCTTGTTTCAAACGGGGTGGATGCCTGCCAAAAAATCAAAACCCTGTCAAGTTTAGGGGAGTTTAAAGGCGAAACTGGCAGACTTTTCGTGGAAGTTAAATTGGATAAAGAGGCCAAAACCATTACCATTAGCGATGCCGGTATTGGTATGACAGCCGAAGAAGTAGAAAAATACATTAACCAGGTGGCTTTTTCGGGTGCCGAGGAGTTTGTGAATCAGTACAAAGACAAAGCACAAGGCATTATTGGCCACTTTGGGCTTGGGTTTTACTCAAGTTTCATGGTGTCAAAAAAGGTAGAAATTGTTTCACAGTCATGGAAAGAAGGGGCAAAAGCCGTGCGTTGGGAATGTGACGGAACAACAGATTATACCTTAGCTGAAACCGAACGTCCTGCGGGTCGCGGAACAGATATCATTTTGCACATTGCCGAGGACAGTGAAGAGTTTCTGGATGAATTCCGTATCAAAGACATCCTGAAAAAATATTGCAGCTTTTTACCGGTTGAAATCATTTTTGGAACGCGCAAAGAAAAAACAGGTGTGCAGGATACCGAAGGAAAAGACATTGAAACCGATGTTCCCGATGTTTTGAATGACACCCATCCTATTTGGATGAAGGCACCAAATACACTGAATGAAGACGATTACAAGGATTTTTACGCGAAATTATATCCGTATGCCGAACAGCCGCTTTTCAATATTCATTTGAATGTTGACTACCCGTTTAATCTTACAGGTGTTTTATATTTCCCAAAACTAAACCGCGAAAAATTTGAATTCCAGAAAAACAAAATTCAACTTTACAGCAACCAGGTTTTTGTGACCGAAAATGTGGAAGGAATTGTACCCGATTTTTTAACCATGTTGCATGGTGTATTGGACTCACCTGACATTCCGTTAAACGTTTCGCGTTCGTACCTGCAAAGTGATGCCAATGTGAAAAAAATATCGGCCCACATAAGCAAAAAAGTAGCCGATAAACTGGAGGAAATGTTCAAGAACAACCGCGAGGACTTTGAACAAAAATGGGACGATATTAAAGTGTTTATTGAATTTGGATTTATTACCGATGAAAAATTTGCTGAACGCGCCCAGAAATTCTTCCTGTTGAAAAACATGGAAGGAAAATACTTTACTACTGAAGAATATACCAATAAAATAAAACCCCTTCAAACCGATAAAGACGACCGCATTGTGTATTTATATGCAAGCAATAGAGATGAACAATACGGTTTCATTAAAACGGCAACTGACCAGGGGTATGATGTATTGCTGATGGAGGGGCCATTGGCTTCACACATGCTCAATAAACTTGAGGCGAAAATGGAAAAAGCATCATTTGCACGTGTTGATGCCGATGTGATTCATAAGCTCATTAAAAAAACAAACGAAAACATTTCAAAGCTTACCAAAGAGCAGGAAGACCAGTTAAGGCCATTGTTTGAAAACGTGTCGGAAAAGGACAAATTTACCGTACAATTTGAGCCGCTGGATTCAAGTGACAAACCTATTTTAATTACGCAAACTGAGTTTATGAGGCGTATGAAAGAACAGGAAGCCGTTACCGGCCAAAGCATGTGGGGTAACTTACCCATGATGTATAATTTGGTGATTAATGCCAACCATCCTGCTATTTCAAAACTTACTACTGAAACCGATTCGGCCAAAAAGGAAAAAATAGTGAACCAGCTAACCGACCTGGCACTTCTGTCAAACGGCATGTTAAAAGGCGAAAAGCTGGACAATTTCATTTCCAGGAGCGTGGAAATTATTGAAAACTAAGCTTTTAACAAGTTATTAACAAAATATGCATGGGGTGTCAATTTTTTGATTTACCTTTGCACCGAATTTAACACGGTACGTATCGAGTACTCATATTTTGTAATCCGCGGGGGAGAGCATAGTGGGTCGGAAGTTGCGGACTACAAAACTTACTTATTTTATGACATTTTCAGAACTTGGCTTGAAGGATGAGATCCTTAAGGCCGTAAATGATTTGGGTTTTACCGAACCCACTCCTATTCAACAAGAGGCCATTCCAGCCATTATTCAAGGTACAGCCGACTTAGTTGGTCTTGCTCAAACAGGAACAGGAAAAACAGCAGCATTTGGTTTACCATTGCTTAATTTGATTGATGAGCGCATTTCCATTACACAGGGAATTGTGGTTTGTCCTACACGCGAGCTTTGCCTGCAAATTACCAATGACCTTAAAAACTACTCAAAGTACATGCGTGATGTAAATGTAGTAGCAGTGTATGGTGGTGCAAGCATTCAACAACAGGAACGCGACATTAAACGTGGCGCGCAAATTTTAGTAGCTACGCCTGGCCGTATGCTTGATTTGATTAACCGCAGGGTTATTAAATTAGGCGAGGTTCAGTTTGTCGTGCTTGATGAAGCCGATGAAATGTTGAACATGGGATTCCAGGAAGACATTGACGATATTTTAAGTCATACACCAAAGGAAAAACATGTGTGGTTATTCTCAGCCACCATGCCAAAAGAAGTGGCACAAATCTCTCGTAAATACCTTACCAACCCGGTTGAATTAACCATGGGTAAGAAAAACATGAGTGCTGAAAACATTACGCATAAGTTTTTTGCCGTAAAGGAAAGAGACCGTTATGCCGGTTTGAAACGTTTGATTGATTTTTACCCTGAAATTTTTGGTTTGATTTTTTGCCGCACCAAGCGTGAAACGCAGGAAATAGCCGAAAAATTAATTAAAGATGGATACAACTGCGAATCGTTGCACGGTGACTTGTCACAGGCGCAACGTGACACGGTAATGAAAAAATTTCGTGAGCGCACCATACAAATTTTATGCGCTACCGATGTGGCTGCACGTGGAATTGACGTGAATGACATTACACACGTAATTAATTATAATTTACCTGATGATGTAGAAAACTATACGCACCGCAGTGGCCGTACAGCCCGTGCCGGTAAAAAAGGGTATAGCCTTGTTTTGGTGAATACCCGTGAAACCGGCCGTATTCGTGAAATTGAACGCATAATTAGTAAACAATTTGAAGTTGGTCGCATTCCAAACGGACCAGAAATTTGCGACAAGCAATTGATGAGCTTATTGGATAAATTGAACAACCAGGTTGTAAACGAAAAAGAAATTGCTCCATACATTGAGTCGGCCCTTGAAAAATTTGAAGGCCTTACCAAAGAAGAAGTAATCAAGAAATTTATATCAACGGAGTTTAACCGCTTTTTGGAATACTACCGTGGCGCTGGTGATTTAAATGCCGATGCACGTCCACAAAACCGCGATAGCCGTGATAACAACGATGGTCAAGGAAAACAACGTAGTCGCCACCAGGATGCTGACGGTGAATTCCAGCGTTTTTTCCTGAATATTGGCGGTGCCAATGGCATAAACAAAGGCGCTTTACTGCGTAAGATTTGTGATGTT
>DATGXI010000067.1:0-23141 GCA_035299065.1 Flavobacteriales bacterium | reverse complement strand
CAGGTTAAATTTGCAAGGCGAGGAGTATAGCGCACAGCCCGGTGCCCAACATTTGCCAGGATATTTGAGTGTGAAGAATTTTTGTTGGGCAGGACGCCTTATAAGCATTAACCAATAAGTATTAACGATACTCCTTTTAATAAATATTAACCCTTGCCACTGTGACCTTTAAACTATTATGCCGTTATTTGGTAAACCTAACGTAAACTTTGAGTCAAACAGTTGACATATCGCTGGTTATTCCCCTTTATAACGAAGAGGAGTCATTGCCTGAATTGTGTGCATGGATAAAACGCGTATGCGATGCCAACAATTACTCCTATGAAATACTGCTTATTGATGATGGCAGCACCGATAAAAGCTGGGAAATTGTTGAAGGCCTGTCAAAAGAAAATTCAAATGTAAAAGGCATAAAATTCAGGCGCAATTACGGCAAGTCGGCTGCACTAAACGTTGGTTTTGAGGCTTGCACAGGCAATGTGGTAATTACCATGGATGCTGATTTGCAGGATAGTCCTGAAGAAATACCGGGTTTGTACAACATGGTTATGGTGGATGGTTTTGACCTGGTAAGCGGTTGGAAAGAGAAAAGGTATGACCCCATTACAAAAACGCTGCCTACCAAATTGTTTAATTGGGCAACCCGCAGAATGAGTGGAATTAAATTGCACGATTTTAATTGCGGTTTAAAAGCCTACAAATCAAAAGTGGTTAAAAATATTGAAGTGATTGGTGAAATGCACCGTTACATACCGGTAATTGCAAAGTGGGCAGGATTTAAAAAAATTGGCGAAAAATCAGTTGCGCACCAGGCGCGTAAATACGGTAAATCAAAATTTGGATTGGAACGTTTTATAAATGGATTTTTGGATTTGTTTACCATTACGTTCATAAGCCGCTTTGGCAAAAAACCCATGCATTTTTTTGGTGCCATTGGTACCATTATGTTTTTTATTGGTTTTGTGCTGGTGATGTGGATGGGAATAGACAAATTGTTTTTTAATACAGCGGGCAAATTGTTGGCCCAGCGTACCGAGTTTTTCCTTGCTATGTTTGTAATGATAATTGGAACCTTGTTTTTTATTGGCGGGTTTTTGGCTGAATTAATTATACGCAATTCACCCGACCGCGGAAAATATGCCGTTGAACAATGGCTGGGAGTAAAAAATCAATAATCTTAAATCTTAAATCTTAAATCTTAAATCTTAAATCTTAAATCTTAAATCTTAAATCCCCGTGTCAATACTTGTAAATAACCTCACAAAAATTTATGGCGAACAACGTGCCATTGATGCTATTTCATTTGAGGTGAAAGCAGGTGAGGTTGTTGGATTTTTAGGACCAAACGGTGCCGGTAAGTCAACCACCATGAAAATACTTACCTGCTATATACCCCCTAGTTTTGGTGAAGCAAAAGTAAATGGTGTGAATGTTGAAGAAGATCCACTGGCGGTAAAACGCATGGTTGGTTATTTGCCTGAGCACAACCCATTGTACCTTGACATGTATATTAAAGAGTACCTTGATTTTATTGCGGGCATTCATCGCTTACCAAACCGCAAAAAGGCTGTTGAGAATATGATTGATGTAGTTGGTTTAGGTCTTGAAGAACATAAAAAAATAGGCGCTTTGTCAAAAGGTTACCGCCAGCGTGTGGGATTGGCACAAGCCATGATTCACGACCCGCAGGTGTTGATTTTAGATGAGCCAACCAGCGGCCTTGACCCTAACCAATTGGAAGAAATACGCAACCTGATCAAAAAAATAGGCAAGGAAAAAACGGTTATGCTCTCAACCCACATTATGCAGGAGGTTGAAGCCATTTGCTCCAGAATCATTATCATTAACCGCGGGCATATTGTAGCCAACGATGAGGCAAAGGTACTGCAGCAAACCAATGCCGAAAAACAGGTTATTTATGTGGAATTTGAAAAACCGGTTAGCAAAACCCAGTTAAGTAAAATACCTGGAATTAAAACAGCCCGTGAGGTTGGAACCAATGCCTGGGTGCTTGAGTCGGCTTCTGAGGAAGACATAAGGCCCCTGATTTCGCAATTTGGTGTTGATAATCAAAATCTTGTGTTAACCCTGCGCAAAGAGCAGCAAAGCCTTGAGGAGGTTTTCAAAAAATTCACGAAGAAATAACCTTGCCCGGGCCGGGTAACTTATTCACACTTTATTTTCTATTCTCATTTAGCGTTTTGCATGTTGGCCGATTTTACTATTTTCGCAGTCTAAATTTTCAGGATTTCATTATTTAAAATTTAAAAATACCCATGGGTTATTTATTTACATCAGAGTCGGTTTCAGAAGGACATCCCGACAAAGTAGCTGACCAGATTTCAGATGCTTTAATTGACAATTTTCTTGCTTTTGACCCAAATTCAAAAGTTGCCTGCGAAACACTGGTAACAACGGGCCAGGTAATGCTTGCCGGTGAGGTAAAGTCAAAAGCGTATTTGGATGTGCAGGAAATTGCGCGCGAAGTGATTCGTAAAATTGGTTATACCAAAAGCGAATACATGTTTGAAGCAAATTCATGTGGAATTCTTTCAGCTATACACGAGCAAAGCGCTGACATTAACCAGGGCGTTGACCGTAAGAAAAAAGAAGACCAGGGCGCTGGTGACCAGGGAATGATGTTTGGATATGCAACCAACGAAACGGCTAATTACATGCCGCTTGCATTGGACCTTGCCCATGGCATTTTATTGGAACTTGCAGCTTTGCGCAGGGAGAATAAAGAAATTAAATACCTGCGTCCTGATGCAAAAAGCCAGGTTACATTGGAGTATAACGACAAAAATGAGCCTGTGCGCATTGATGCCATTGTGGTGTCAACCCAGCATGACGATTTTGATTCAGAAGCCAAAATGCTGGCCAAGATCAAAAAAGATATAATTGAAATTTTAATACCACGCGTAAAGAAGAAGTACGCAAAGTATGCGCACTTGTTTAACAACAAGATCAATTACCACATTAACCCAACCGGTAAATTTGTAATTGGTGGCCCGCATGGCGACACTGGTTTAACAGGCCGTAAAATCATTGTAGATACCTACGGTGGAAAAGGTGCGCATGGCGGTGGAGCGTTTTCAGGAAAAGATCCTTCAAAAGTTGACCGCAGTGCAGCCTATGCAACACGTCATATTGCAAAAAACCTGGTTGCAGCCGGTGTTTGTTCTGAAGTGTTGGTACAGGTGTCCTATGCAATTGGTGTAGCACAACCAATGGGTATTTTTATTGATACCTATGGTACAGCTAAGGTAAAAATGACCGATGGTGAGATTGCCAAAATAGTGCAAAAGGTATTTGATATGCGTCCATACTTTATTGAGCAGCGTTTCAAATTGCGTACGCCTATGTATAGCGAAACCGCAGCGTATGGCCATATGGGACGTAAAAACGAGATCATAACCAAAACATTTAAGTCACCTGACGGAAAAACAAAAACCATGAAAGTGGAATTGTTTACCTGGGAGAAACTTGACTACGTTGACAAGGTTAAGAAGGCGTTTAAGTTGAAGTAATTTAGTTTGTTTGGCTTGTTTTTTGCAGTTACTGGTGAAATTAAGGCTGGCACTGTAAATGCTAATTTAGCACACGTTATAGTCAGCTTGCCTATTAACAAATAACAATTAACGAATAACCTTAAAACAATGAAAAAACTATTAACCCTGTTCGGATTTGTATTGCTCGTTTCGGCCAGTAGCAGTGCACAAACCGTTTACTCATGCGACTCAAAATATGACGCTGATGTAAAAGTTTACGTGGCCAGTTCAAAATACGATGCTGACCTAGTGGTTTACAAATGCTCATCAAAATACGATGCCACCGATAACAAAGGCCTTTGGTTTTTTGTGGACAGCAAGTATGATGCAAAAAAGAAAATTTATTTTTGCGACAGTAAATACGATGCCGACATTGTGATTTATTTTTCAGACAGCAAGTACGATGCCGAATGGAGAAATAATTCCAAACTGCATTTTATGCAATAGAACATTGAAACCCCCGCCACAAACGGGGGTTTTTTAATTAAACCAATCTCAATAAAAACTGAATGAATAAACGTTGTTGAAATTCCTCTTCACCAACCTCCTGATTCACTCATGTATTCATTTCAAACCGATTTCATGGGCGTCAAATAAATGAAGGTTAGCCGGTTCATATAGTGATTGTTAGGTGCGCTGGAGAATGGGTCGGCCGGGCAATTTGTAAAACCTGTTAATTTTTAATATATCTTTGTATCACTTCTTTGGAAGATAGTATCTCAGTCCGCTGCAAATACCTCGTTAAGCAGCATGATTCATTTAACCGTTTTCTAACAAGTCTACAGGAATGCAACAGTGCATTGCCTGAACTATATATTATTTAAGAAAAATGAATTTTTCAGAATTAAACCTTACAACACAATTAACCGATGCGTTAAGTAAAAAAGGTTACACAACACCAACACCCATTCAGCAAAAAGCCATTCCTGTTCTTTTAGGTGGGAATGATATTTTTGGTTGCGCTCAAACCGGTACAGGTAAAACTGCCGCATTTGCCTTGCCTATTTTACAAATGCTTGATGCAAAAAAAGGTGATCCTAAGCGCAAAGCCATTAAGGCATTGGTGCTTGCCCCAACACGTGAACTTGCTTTACAAATTAGCGAAAACTTTACCGATTACAGTATAAACACCGATATAAAACATACCGTAATTTTTGGTGGTGTATCGCAATTTCACCAGGTAAAAGCCATTAAAAACGGTATTGATATTTTGGTTGCCACACCTGGCCGCTTATTGGATTTAATGCAGCAGGGAATAATAAGCCTGCACGCCATTGAGTATTTTGTACTGGATGAAGCTGACCGCATGCTTGACATGGGTTTTATACATGATATTAAACGCATTATTGCTAAAATTCCAAAACAACGCCAAACCATGTTTTTTTCGGCCACGGCATCACCTGATATTATGAAACTGGCTAACGCCATGCTTCATAACCCGGTGCGCATTAACGTTACTCCGGTTTCGTCAGCTGCTGTATTGGTGAAACAACAGGTGTATTATGTTGACAAACAAGATAAACGTGGATTGCTTAAGCACATTTTAAAGACAGGAAACATTGAACATGCACTTGTTTTTACGCGTACCAAACGTGGGGCCGACAAGGTTGTAAAGGAATTGAATAAGGATGGTATTAAAGCAGAGGCAATACACGGTAATAAATCGCAAAATGCCCGTGAACGAGCACTTAACGGATTTAAAAACAGGTCAATACGTATACTTGTAGCAACTGATATAGCCTCGCGTGGTATTGATGTTGACAAGCTTAGTCACGTGATTAACTATGAATTACCCGAAGTTGCCGAGACCTATGTACACCGCATTGGCCGTACGGGTAGGGCAGGCGAATCAGGTACCGCCTTATCTTTTTGTGACAGAGAGGAAACCAGTTATTTAAAGGACATAACCAAGCTCATTCAAAAAAATATTGAGGTGGTTTCGGCACATCCGTATGCGTGAATCCAAAAAATCACTAATTTCACGTCCTTATAAAAAATAATTAATTAATAAACACAACAAAAAAATGGAAAACGGTACAGTAAAATTTTTCAACACTGAAAAAGGATTCGGATTTATCAAGACAGATAGCGGAAAAGAAATTTTCGTTCATGTTTCAGGTTTAAAAGATCAAATTCGCGAGAACGATAGCGTGGTATTTGAAATCGAAGAAGGTAAAAAAGGGCCAAACGCAGTTAACGTTAAACTAGCGTAATCCCGTTTTTGGTTTTTTTGATTTATAATAAAGTCAAAAAATTTTAAAAACATATTTAGACCCCGGTAGCAATACCGGGGTTTTTTATTTAATGGTAAATGATCACAGGCCATAGATTTTTTGTTGTAAAAAATTAATGAATTAACTTTAATCAAATTGCGATAACGGCTGTTTATTCAATACGGCAGTATAATGCGAAGATTTTGCGAATTAAATTCTGCCAGGGATTGAGCGTGATAGCCCACAGCCCTTTGAAAATTTAAGATTTAAGATTCCAAATTCAATAGGGCGAGGACTATTAGCGAAAGCCCGGTGCCGCATTGAGAAAAGAAATTAGTTTGAAATGTGATTGCGGCAGGCAGCCAAATCTTAAATCTTAGATCTTAAATTTTGAAACGCCAACCAGGCCATAGTACCTGCCCCAATCACCAACGCTTCCTCATCAACATCAAACGTGGCTGTATGCACGGGTGATGTAATTCCTTTTGATTCATTCCGGGTGCCCAACCTGAAAAAACAGGCAGGCATTTGCTGGCTGTAATAGGCAAAATCCTCGGCCGTCATGCGTAAGTCAAGTTCCTTTACACAATTAGCTCCCCATAATTCACTTGCAGTTTTTTTGGCAAACTGCGTAAGGGCTACATGGTTAGTTAAAGCCGGGTAACCCTTGCGTATATCAACAATTACCTCAGCCGCATTTTCCCGGGCAATTTTCTGTGTAATTTCATTGATCATTTCGTGGGCATGTGCCCTCCATTTTTCATCAATGGCCCTGAATGTGCCGGCTATTTCAACCGTATCGGGAATTACGTTGGTTGCCCCTTTGCCTTCAATTTTACCAAAGGCAAGTACGGTTGGTTTTGTGGTGTGTTTTGCTGTATTTTCCTCTGAAAAAGCATTTTCAAGGGCAATTAAAATCTTTGACGCAATTAGCAATGGGTTGTTATACTGCTTACGCATGGCTGCGTGACCGCCTTTGCCTTTAACAGTTAAATAAATTTCATCGCTCGAGGCCATGTATTCGCCTTCACGAAATCCCAAATTCCCCACTTCCATTTCAGGAAACACATGCAAACCAAAAATGGCTTTTGGGAGTGGATTTCCAAGCGCGCCTTCTTTTAACATCAAACTTGCCCCGCCAGGTAAAACTTCCTCGCCCGGTTGAAAAACAATAATTATTTTGCCTTCCAGTTCCTGTTCTATTTCCTTTAATAAAACAGCCGCCCCCAGTGCGCAGGTGGTGTGTACATCATGACCGCAGGCATGCATTACGCCTTCATTTTTTGAAACGTAATCGCATTTATTTTGCTCGTGAATAGGCAATGCATCCATGTCACCACGCAGGGCAACCACCTGTTGGCTGTCAATTTTACCAATGGTGGCAACAATGCCGGTTTTTACCCACCCATCAGTATAACTTATTTTATGTTTTTCAAGAATGCTTTTAACAAACGCGCTGGTTTGAATTTCGTTAAAGGAAAGCTCGGGATGCATGTGCAAATGCCTGCGCCATTCAACAAGCTGTGCCTGCATTTCACGTGCTTTCCGGGTCAATGTATTAACGTTGATCATTGAATAAGTTCACCAAATTTAAGAACTATTTAATGCAAATGTGCCTTAATATTAAAGAATGAGCAAAACGGGAAAACCCAATAAACTGGCAACGGAAACAAGTCCGTACCTCCTTCAGCATGCGTATAATCCTGTTGACTGGTACCCATGGGGAAACGAGGCCTGGGAAAAAGCCCGTGCTGAAAATAAACCCGTAATCATTAGCATTGGTTATTCGGCTTGCCACTGGTGCCACGTTATGGAACACCAGAGCTTTGAGGATGCCGATGTAGCCGCCATTATGAACGAATTTTTTGTCAGCATTAAAGTTGATCGTGAAGAGCGACCCGACATTGATGGTGTTTACATGGAAGCGGTTCAAATCATGACAGGCCGTGGTGGTTGGCCACTCAATTGCATAGCCCTGCCTGACGGGAGACCAATTTACGGAGGAACGTATTTTCCAAAAGATGCATGGATTAGTGTTTTGCAAAGCATAAACGATTTATACCTCAATCAAAAACAAAAAGTGTTGGAATATGCTGAGCATTTACAAAATGGGTTGCACGAAGCTGAAATTGTAAAAACCAATCATGCGGAATCCGGTGAAATAAAATTTGATGAGTCTTATGTTGTTTCAGCTTTTGCATCATCATTTGATCCGGTATACGGTGGCCCGCGTAAGGCTCCGAAATTTCCCATGCCATGCAATTATGAATTTTTGTTGAATTACGGTATAGTAAAGGGAAATGCATTGGTGCTGGATCATGTAAAGTTAACCTTGACCCGCATGGCCTGGGGCGGAATTTTTGATCACATTGATGGTGGCTTTGCGCGCTATTCGGTTGACGATATGTGGAAGGTGCCGCATTTTGAAAAAATGTTATATGACAATGGACAGTTGATGAGCTTATATGCAAAAGCATATGCCCATTACAAAGACCCGCTTTTTAAGTTTACCGCAAAAAAAATAAACGATTATTACGAACTTGAAATGCTCTCGGCAGATGGCTTATATTACTCGGCCCTGGATGCCGACAGTGAAGGCGAAGAAGGCAAATATTATGTATGGAAAAAAGAAGAGCTGGAGCAGGTTTTGACAGCAAAAGAACTTGAATTTGCCACAGCTTATTATTCCATAAATGAAATTGGGTATTGGGAGCACGATAATTATGTGCTGATGCGCCACGATGATGAGCAGGTTGTTGCAAAAAAGCTGGATGTTTCGCCCGATAAAATTCCAATTTTACGGCAAATCACTGACCGTAAATTACGCAACGTACGTTCAAAACGGGTAAAACCCGGTCTTGATGATAAATGTTTATTATCATGGAATGCCCTTGCCTTAAAAGGGCTTTGTGATTATGCCATGTATGCTGGCGGTGAGGTAAAACAGGCGGTTGATTTATGTGAGGCAATTTACACGCGGTTCAGGCAAAGTGACGGTACCTGGTTGCGCAATTACAAAAACGGGAAAGCCACCATTGAAGCGTTTTCAGAAGACCTGGGGGCACTGGCCGATGCCGTTTTGGCATTATATGAATTAACGTTCGATGAAAAGTACATTCAATACGCAGTTGACCTTGTTGAATTGTTAAAACGCGATTTCTTCGATGAACAAACAGGCATGTTTTACTATACATCGTCAAAAGCTGAGAAATTAATTGTACGAAGGATTGAGATTTTTGACAATGTAATAGCATCATCCAATTCAATTATAGCTGGCGTTTTATATAAAACAGGTGTTTTATGTGGCAATGATTCATACATAGCGCATGGGCACAAAATGGTGGCAGGCGTAAGCCGTTATTTTGAAAATGCACCCCAGGCCATGGCAAACTGGCTCAATGTTTGGTTAATGTCAGTTGTGGTGCAGGAAGAAATGGTTATAGTTGGCGATGATTACAAAAAAGCTGTAGGGGAAGCACGCGGTGATTACGAACCCCTGACAATCTGGTGTGCTTCGCCCGGTGAAAGTAAGCTGCCCTTGTTAACAGGGCGCTTGTTAAAACATCAAACTACCATTTACGCCTGTAAAAATAAAGCCTGTAAATTGCCACAGGTATTTTTAGCGTGATGACCTTGCGATTTTTTACATGTTTTTTTCTTGCAATGACCTGTGTGTCGTTGAAGCAAGGTGCAGCGCAAATAATTCTCAATGACAAGTGCCAGGCATTTACTGACCAGGCATACTTTAATCCTGAGTTTATAAAACGCAATAAAATCCGTTCAATTCACGGTACCCTTAGCAGTAAACGCACCCACGATATTATACGTGATTTGGGCCTGGTGCAGAATTTTGAATTTGATACCGAGGGAAGGGTTGTGAAGCAAATGTACTCACACCACTCATTTGGTTACCGTACCGACACAACCACCATTATTTTTATATACGATGAAAAGGGGCACCTGAAAACAAAAAGGCAAAACGATAATTTTAGTTTTTACTCGTACAATTATGAATATGATTCGGCTGGTAATGTCATAAAAGAAACCTATTGCCGCGATGAAAATTGCGGGCCTTCAAAGTATGATTTTAAGCTGGGTAACCAATATGAAATTATTTCGGAAACGTTTAAATACATTAGCAAAGAAGGGAAAAAAATAAAACGGTATTTTAATAATTTCGGGAAAGAATACCAGCAACTGGAGTCGGAATACAATGCCCTGAATTACCTGATGGATGAAAAAATGTTTTATACCATTACCAGCAGGCAAACAATGGAAATAAAATATGAATACAATGAACAGGGATTTTGTATTTCACGCATTGAACGTCCCGTTGAAGGCCCAAAACTAATAATGGCCTATGAGTATGACAAACAAGGTAATTTGCTGGAGTATGATAATTTTGTGGATGATGAACAAATTACCCACAAGGAGCTTATTTACGATAAAGGCAGTATGTTGCTAAATGCCATTTTGTCAAAAGAATTGCGTACGGATATTATTACGATCAATAAGCTTACCTACGATTTTTATTGAGATGAAACTGGTAATGCAGTAGAAAAACACTTAATTTTCTCTGAAATCGCTTGGCGATTGCCCGGTTTGTGTTTTGAAAAATTTACTGAAGTGTGCCGGGTCCTGGTAATTTAAAAAGTAGGCAATTTCTTTTGTTGTTAAATCGGAGTGCTTCAACAAACGTTTTGCTTCAAGTATAATGCGGTCAAAAATATGTTCACTGGCTGTTTTACCGGTTACTTTCTTGATGTTCTCATTTAGTGTTTTTTCGGTCACATTCAGCTTTTCGGCATACTCCATTACCTTGTGTTCTTTGGTAAAATTCTTTTCAAGGAGGATGCGAAAGTCTTTGTATAGGGTAGAACCTGTTATTACTTTGGCAACAGGATGTTTCTCATTATAAAGGCGGTGGCTTTGCAGTAAAAGAAGGTTTAGGTATGACCGCAGCATTTCTTCTTTCAGGCTGTTTTTGTTTTTGTACTCCACCTCCATAGTTGAAAGAATGGTGGTGAAAAAACTCATTTCAGCCTGTGAAAGGTCCAGAACAGGATCCGGGCCGTTATTATTGAGGAAAGGCAAATCAAATAACAGGTTCTTATTCTCAGTATTCATGGCGAAAAAATCGCGTGAGAATAACAATACATACCCATAGGTTCCAAGTTCACGTTCTACCTGGTGAACCTGCCCTGGTGACACAAAATGAATGGCGCATTCAGAAATGGTGTAGCGGGTAAAATCAATGTCATGGTAACCGGCACCTTTTGTGAAAATAAACATTTCATAATAGTTATGGCGATGCGGGACCGATGTATCGTAGTCAGTTTTCAGTTCAAGCGGAATGTACCTGAACGGTATACTGGAAGCGTCATCCGTACTGAAATTGTGAATAGGAATTTCATCGTGGTGGTGATCCATGGCCATGTGGTAAATATACAAAAAATAGGCAAGGTAAAAAGGCCCTTGAAATCCCAACAAATTTTGCGTGAAAGTGTTAAGACTTACACCTTCAGGCCAATCACACAAACATCGTCAACCTGTTCCAATGCACCTTTCCAGCGCTCAAACTCCAAATCAAGTGTTTTGTGCTGCGATTCAAATCCGTTGTTAATGGTGGTAAGCAGTAATTTCTGTAATTGTTTATGCTTGAATTTTTTTCCTAATGGACCTCCAAACTGGTCGGTATACCCATCGGTAAATAAATAAAAAACGGTATTGTTGTCAAACGGTATTTTATGCGTTGTAAAAGGCCTGCGGTTATCGGTTTTACCAATGGGTTGTTTGTCGGCTGTTATTTCGGTAATGGTGTCGTTTTGCAAATACCACAACGGGTTGTTTGCACCGGCCCAGTTAGCTTCAAGTATTTGTTTTTTACCGTTTTTCACATGTACTTTCAATTCAAGTAATGAAATGTCCATACCGTCTTTTACATCTGATACGCTTCTTCCAAACGTTTCAAGCACCAGGTCAGTTACCTTATCCAGTACTTTTCCCGGTTCGGTAATGTTGTATTCAACAACGGCACGGTGTAAGGCATTGCTGCATACAACGCTCACCATAGCACCGGGTACACCGTGGCCCGTGCAATCAGCAGCCGCAATTAACATCTCCACGTTCTTTGATCCGTCAGCATTTAATTTTTCTTTGGTCTCAAACCAATAAAAATCGCCAGCAATAATGTCTTTTGGTTTGTACATCACAAAATAATCGGTTGTGGCTGATGCTATATGCTGTGGTAAAGGTAAAATGGCATGTTGAATGCGTTTGGCGTAATTAATACTGTCACGTATATCTTTGTTTTTTTCTTCAATAATATCGTTTTTTTCCTCCAGCTCTTTATTTGATTTGGCCAGTGCAAGGCGCGAAATAATTTCTTTTTTGGTAAGGTTGGTGCGGGTATTGATTAGCAAAATAGTGAATACAGCTACCGAAGCGGTAAGCATTCCTCCATTGATCAATACTTCACCTACCTGCAACTGGCTGTTAAGTGAAAAGAAAACAATGTTT
Source organism: Flavobacteriales bacterium (assembly GCA_035299065.1). Taxonomy (GTDB): domain Bacteria; phylum Bacteroidota; class Bacteroidia; order Flavobacteriales_D; family UBA2798; genus DASPJQ01. The sequence continues at coordinate 10,858 of DATGXI010000067.1, read as the reverse complement.
GCAACAAATGACAGCGCCACAACAATAATGGAGTAGAGTGGTTTCCACAACACAAACATGCCTGCACCAATAAACAAAGCTATATAAGCAAACGTATGTTTCTCAATCTCGGTTACGTTCATTACACTGTACATGTATGCATTTTGAATGGAGATTCCAATGAATGGAATGAATGCAATGATTTCAGGGCGTTCTTTTAATTTATTGCGCAATAAAATTCCTACAAGGGTAGCGGCAGCCACACTAATGCGGAAAACAAAAAAATCATTGAAGTGAAGGGGTATATTGAAAAAATCTTCAATGCCCCAAACAGGATTTAAAACCACAGCCACCCATGCCACAAGTACATGGTATTTATGTGCGGCTTTATCCAGCTCAACCTTCCATTCAGGCTTGATGGTTTTTTCTTTTCCCAGGAAAATTGGTTTTTAGTGTTTTCAAATATAACCATAAAATTATATAAAGCGCCTTAAGATGTGGTCCTTAAGTTGTTTTTAGACAAATAGAGCCTTATTGCCCACCAAACGAAGTTCAATGAACTGCAATTTAGCCAATTCAGGTTTGAGCTAAAAAAACTAGCTTTACATCAAACCAAGGTAACATGACAAATAACGATATACTGAAAAAACTACGCGTAGCATTATCGCTCAAAGATGATGATATAGTTGCCATTTTAAAACTTGCCGGTTTTGAGGTTTCAAAAAGTGAACTTGGAGCCCTGTTCAGGAATGAAGATCATCCAAAATACATGCCTTGCGGTGACCAGTTGTTGCGCAATTTCTTAAACGGACTAATCATTCACATGCGCGGACCAAAAAGCGAGAATATTCCAAAGCAGGATACTGCTCATTAAAAAAGACTTACTTTTTTTAAACCATAAGTACAAACCCTGTCCAATAAAAAAAGGCCCGCTTTCGCGAACCTTTTTAAATCTTAAATCTTAAATATTGAATCTTAAATCACTTCAACCACTTATCCAACCAGCCAAAAAACTCACGTTGCCACAAAATACTATTTTGAGGGCTTAGTATCCAGTGGTTTTCATTTGGAAATGACAAAAACCGTGCGGGTACTCCCATAATTTTTGCTGCCTGAAAAGCTTCCATTCCCTGGTTAAACGGCACACGAAAATCTTTTTCATCGTGAATAACCAATATGGGTGTATTCCAATTCTGCACAAATTTGTGTGGTGAGTAAGCTTCATAGCTTTTTGGTTTGTCTTTTGCCCAATACGGTCCGCCAACTTCCCAGTCAGCAAAAAATAATTCTTCAGTTGTGCCATACCAGCTTTCAAGGTTAAACAAACCACAGTGGCTAATAAATGCTTTAAACCGGTTGTTGTGGTTTCCTGCAAGGTAATACACCGAGTAGCCTCCGTAACTTGCACCAACTGCACCCAGTTTGTCTTTGTTTACAAACGGTTCTTTAGCCAATGAATCAATAGCGCTTAAATAATCCTGCATAACCTGTCCGCCCCATTCCTGGCTTATGTCATCGTTCCATTTTTGGCCAAATGAAGGCATTCCCCTGCGGCATGGCGCCACTACTATGTACCCGTTGGCTGCCATTAATTGCATATTCCACCTGTACGAAAAAAATTGGCTCAATACGCTTTGTGGTCCACCCTGGCAATAAAGCAGGGTAGGGTATTTTTTGGTTGCATCAAAGTCAGGCGGATAAACAACCCAGGTAAGCAGTTTTTTGTTGTCGGTTGTTTTTATCCAGCGTTTTTCAATTTTACCGGTCTTAATGGTGCTGTACAATTCTTTATTGGTAAATGTTAATTGTGTTTCCTTACCGGTTTTGAGGTCTAACTTATACAGTTCAGCCGGGTTGTTCATGGTGGTTTTTGTGCCTACTAACGTGGTACCGCTTATGCTGTAACCGCTGTAATCGGCATCACCTTTTGTAAGCATTTTCATTTTACCGGTGGCAACAACTATTTCGTATACCTGTTCGGTTCCTTCAGTAGGAATAATGCAGTGAATTAGTTTATTGTCCTTGCTCCATGAAAATGAATTTACGGTGATATCAGCTTTTTCGGTTAGGTTTTGTTTTTTGCCAGTGGCTACTTCCATTAGCACAACATCGTTTTTGTCGGCTTCAAATCCATCGCGCTTCATGCTTAAAAAAGCCAGCCACTTTCCATCGCTGCTGTAAACAGGGTTCACATCATAGCCCATCATGCCTTCGGTAAGGTTGGTGGTATTTTTAGTGTCCATGTTATAAGCAAACAAATCTGAATTGGTACTTTTTGCGCTTTCATATCCAGATTTTTTCTTGCAGGTATACACAATTGTTTTTCCATCAGGACTAATAGCCACCTGTTCAATTCCGCCAAATGGTGCAAGCGGTGCGTCAAAACGTTCGGTAGGCATTAAGTCAATGCCTTTACCATTCAACGGCATATAAAATACATGGCTGTAAGCATTGTCATGCCAGGTATCCCAATGCCTGTACATTAAATCATCGGTAGCAAAAGCCTGGGCTTTTGGTAAATCGGCATTTTGTTCAACAATGCTTTTGTCAATCTTTACGTCTTGTGTATAAACAATTGCATCGCCTTTTGCATTGTACAAAAAGCTGTTAATGCCTCCGTCAATTGCGGTAACGGCATGTGCGTTAGTGCCATCCGCGTTAACTTCCCAAACCTGCACGCTGCCATTGTCAGCGCTAAGGTAGCCAATGGTTTTACCGTCAGGTTTCCAGCACTCATTAAACTCGCTTCCCTTGTGCGTGGTTATTTTTTTAGGTTCACCACCCGTAACAGCAATCACAAAAAGATCACGGTTACCTTTGTTGGCTTCAAGGTTGTAGTTGGTAACACCATACAATATCCATTTGCCATCCGGTGAAAGTTGTGACCCGCTTACACGGCCAATTTTCCATAAAAGTTCAGGTGTCATACGGTCCTGTGCCTGCAATAAACCTGCAAACAGGAAGGGAATAACCAATAATTTCTTCATTTAGGTTGCTTTTTGAGGACGTGAATATAACAAGGAATTGTAAAATGCAACACGCTTTTGTATGAGCATTAAAAAATAAGCGGTAAAATGTTATTGGCCGTAGACGAGTGTTTACAAGTAAACGATTTGAAAAAAAAATCCCGGTAAGCAACGCTCCCGGGATTTTAGTTATTGACGTTGGGTGTAAAATTACCCGTTGGTTACTTTGTTATAAAGTGCATCATAATCCTTGTGCTCATCGCCTTTAAACCATTGGTAACCCAATGCAATGGCGCTTTTTGCACCGCTAAAGTCCTTTTGCTCCAATAAAAAATTGGTATAAGCCATAAGTGAATATTCAAGCAGGCCCTGGTCCTCTTTTGAAAAATCTTCAATTGATTTAATGGCCTTTATCATGTTCACCGCATCAGCTACATTTTTTTTACCTTCAGCTTTATTGGCAACACCATATTCTGAAAGGCCCTTTAGCAGCAATACGCCCGGGTTTTGTGGTTCAATTTTTTGAATTTTTTTCATGTTACCAACCACCTTTTTGTGCACCTTGGTTTCATAATAATTCTGGGTCTCTTCGTAAAGCTGGCCTTTTAACTCAGCCATAAAAGGGTCGGCAATGTCACGGTAAACATTTCCCTTGTCCTTTTTCTTATACATTACAAATTTGTTCAGGGCATCCATTTCGGCATTGCCATAAACCTCTTTTCCATGTTCATCGGCCACCCATTTTGCATCAAGGCTAATTTTAAAAAGCCCTTTTGCCATATATAAATAAGGTAGGGGATCGTTTTGCGTTTTTTCCTTCTTCGTATATTTTTCAGCCTTGTCAACAAGCTTATCGTATTTGCCGTCAATGTATAAAGCCTTTAAATCTTCATACTCCTGCGCAAAAGCAGTGCTCACCAGCAATGCCCCCATCACTAAAAATTTACCTAGTTTCATATTCAAGTTTGTTTGTCGGTTAGAATGTTAATCAAATATAATGCCTAAACCATTGTCGAACTGAATTTATTGGTTTTTTTGTAACGCGGTTGTGAATAACCTTTTAAGTTTTGAGCGATATTAAATACATAAGTAAACGCGTAAGTTACCGTGAGTTACCACATGAAATAACGGTGGTAATAAGCCCGCGTATATCCAGGGCAAAGTTTACCCTGTTAACCACCTGGCTGGTTCTTTTTACGTTGTGCGGCCTGTTGATGGCCAGCCAGTTGTTTGTTGGCGGGTATGATTTTTACACCAAAACCGGCATTTTTGCCTTTACTGCTTTTTGGGTTTGGTTCATATACAAAACAGGTTACGCCTGGTTTTGGCGCAAAAGCGGCCGTGAGTTTATTCGCATACATGACGGGCAGCTAACCATAAAACGCGCCATAAACAATTACGGTAAAACATATAGCTTTTTAATTGGCAATATAAAGGGTATGGACAGGCGCGACCTACCTGAGCGTTCATTTGGGGCCGAGCTTGAAAAATCATTTTGGGTTGTTGCCGGTGAACGTTTACGGTTTGATTATTTGGGCCGCGAAATTCGTTTTGGCCTGCAGCTGAATGATGAGGAGGCGAAACGCCTGGTGCAACTTTTCATAAAGTGGTTTAAGAATAATAAGGACAATTAAAAATGTTCAATTATTAATGCGCAATGGGAACGACTTCTAAACAGGCGTTCAATAATTCCATTAAAAATCAAATTATGCGCGAGCTAATACGGGTTAGGGTGTCAGGAAAAAAATGCGTATGTACTAATTACGTTAGTAAAGGGCCACTTAAAAACATTTCGTAGTTTACAAAAGAGCCGCTCTTTTTGAAGTCCCGTATCTCAATACTCAAATCTCAATCCTCAACCCTTTGCTTTTGCAGCGGATTTGCCATCATGTCTTTATACTCCTTGCGGTTGTAAAAAATATCTTTTGCCAAATAGCAGGCACTCCTGAAAGATGCTTCGCTGGCTTTATTTTGCCCGGCAATATCATAGCCTGTTCCATGGTCGGGTGAGGTGCGAACAATGGGTAACCCAGCTGTATAATTCACCCCATTTTCAAAGGCAATGGTTTTAAAAGGTGTTAAACCCTGGTCGTGGTACATAGCCAAAACAGCATCAAAATTGCGGTGGTTATCACTGGCAAAAAATCCATCGGCACCATAAGGTCCCATTACAAAAATGCCGTCCTTATTGGCTTTTTCTATTGCAGGTTTAATAATGTTTTGCTCTTCATCGCCCAGCAAGCCATTGTCGCCAGCATGCGGGTTTAATCCCAGCACAGCAATTTTTGGTCTGACAATATTAAAATCACGTTTTAACGAGTTGTTCAGGGTAACCAAACATTTTCCAATATTTTCGCGGGTAATGCTTTTGGCTACATCTTTGAGTGGAACGTGTCCTGTAACGGTTGCAATGCGTAAATCGCCCGCTACCATGGTCATCAAAGCCGTGTCGGCATTGGCCATGTTTGCCAGGTATTCGGTATGTCCGGCAAAGTTGAAATTTTTGCTTTGAATGTTGTGTTTGTTAATTGGGGCGGTAACCAGCACATCAATTTTACCCGAGGCAAGGTCTTTTGTAGCGGCCTCAAGCGATTTAAAAGCGTAAGAACCACCGGTTTCATTGCTTTGACCAATGTTAATAATCACTTCATCGTTCCAAACATTCACCACGTTTATGCGCTTTGGCCGCGCCTCATCGGCTGTGTTTACCCCGTTCCAGTTAAGATCGTTCAGGTTTAAGGCCTTTTTGTAATACGAAACCACTTTGCTTGAGGCATAAATGATGGGGGTGAACTCGTTGATTATCTCGTTATTGGCTAATGTTTTCAAAACCACTTCAGGTCCAATTCCGTTCACATCGCCAATTGAAATTCCTATTTTTATCTTGCTGCGCTCTTCGGCTGTTGCACTCATGTTATAAACTATTTGGACAAATTTAACGATTAATAAGCCCGTTACAGCCAACCTTTGCATAAATTTAAAACAAACAGAAAAATAATTGAGTATTTTTAGAGTTAATTACGAAGTTAACTGATAGCGAATGAAACGTCTTTTATTACTCCTTGCCTTCTTTACCGCTTACTCAGGTTTTGCTACACATAACCGTGCTGGTTACATTACCTATAAACTTACCGGCCAAACTGTTTGCATAACCATTACCACATGTACTAAACTTTCATCCACCTCGGCCGACAGGCCTGAATTGCAAGTGTGTTGGGGTGACGGGGAGCGTGATACAGTTAGCCGCACATCGTACATTGACGATCCGGCTTTTGATGTGCGCCAAAACAAATACGAATATTGTCACCCATACCGTAACCAGGGCGCATTTACCATTGAGGTGTATGACCCAAATCGTAACGAGAATGTTTTGAATATTCTTGATGCCGTTAACCAGCCTTTTTGCATCACATCCGAGGTAATTATAAGCCCGTTTATTGGTGACAACCAGTCGGTGGACTTTTCTTACTGTCCTTGTCCTGAATATGCTTGCGCTTTTCAGCCGTATTGTTTTAATCCGGGTGCATTTGACCTTGATCCGGGCGACAGTTTATCTTTTGAACTGGTTCCCTGCCGTGGTGCAAAAACATGTTTTGGTGACAGGCTTGTATGTTGTTATGAAACCTGCCCGTTTATGGCAGTACCAACAGTGTACCAATTTCCTGGCAGTGGAGGCATACTTGGAGGTCCTGCAGTACTTGACCCGCGCAGCGGAAGTTTTTGCTGGAGCAGTCCTGAAACCGCAGGTGAATACAACATTGCCATACTTGTGCATGAGTGGCGTAAACTTGGCACCGGTGAGTTTATTCCCATTGGGAATGTGACACTCGATTACCAGATCACGGTTTCGGGCCAGTGTGAAAACAATGCACCAACATTAAGTGAAGTAAAGGATACCTGTATAGTTGCAGGAACCATACTTGATTTTACCATTACAGCAACCGATCCCGATCCGCTGGACAATTTAACCATGAATGCATCAGGAACACCGTTTTCTGATTCGGCTACATTCACCGTTCCAGGCAATGGTACCGGAAACAATTTAACCGGCACTTTTCATTGGGAAACTTCGTGTGATGATGTAAACAATACCGACTATTTAATTACCATTTCAGTTGATGACGATGACCAGGGCAATACAGGTCCTTTGCAGGTTCCGCTCTCCGATTATGAATCGTTTTTAATTCGTGTTATTCCTCCACCTGTAACCGGTGTTACCGCAAACAATGTTGGAAATACCATTGTGGTAAACTGGATTCCAAATACAGGTTGCCCGGGAGCTGACGGGTATAAGATTTACCGCAGCAATACACCAACCATCAACACAAATTCATGTTGTGATGGCAGCACGCCAACCGATTTGGGGTATACATTGGTTGGAACCGTACTGGGTGTAGGTTCATCAGAATTTATTGACAACACGTCAAACCTTGCAGTTGGCCAGCAATACTGTTACGTTGTTGTGATGTTTTACAACGATGGTTCTGTCAGTTGTCCATCAACACCGGCATGTGACCAGTTGCAGGCTGAATTTCCCATCATGACCCGCGTTAGCATTGATGTGACCGATGGCGCCATTGGTACCGACACGGTTGAATGGTACTACCCATATGAACTTGATACAACTGTAGCTCCTTATAATTCGGGTAATTTTTATTATGAATTGTACCGTGTAACAGGTGGCCCAACCCTCATTTTTACAAGTGTAATTTCATCCAGTTTACCGGCATTAACCGATGTTTATTTTGATACGGGATTAAATACTGCTGGTACACAATATACCTACCAGGTTAAACTTTACCATGTGTCAACCACATCGGTCATTACATTTGTTGGTCAGTCAACCAATGCAAGCAGTATATTTTTAACGCTAACCCCCAATGACAACCAGGTAAGCCTTTCCTGGAATGTTGCAGTGCCCTGGACAAATACTTTGTATGAAATTTACAGGGAAACACCGACAGGTTCAGGAACCTGGGCGCTGATTGACACCACCTCGTTAACCACGTATAATGACACCGGATTGACAAATGGCATAAATTACTGCTACCGTATAAAAAGCATTGGAGGTTATACAGCCCCGCAAATCCCGAGTCCGCTTATTAACTGGAGCCAGGAAGCCTGTGCCACACCGGTTGACATGACACCGCCCTGTGCACCTGTACTTGAAATTGTGGGCGATTGTGAGTTTATCATGAATACCCTTACCTGGAACAATCCAAACAACAGCTGTGCTGATGATGTAATGTCATACAACATTTATTATGCCCCAACAGAAAACAGTCCTTACTCATTAATACAAACAATAACGGTGAGCTCTGACACGGTGTTTAATCACAATGACAGTGGATCAATTGCCGGTTGTTATTATGTAACGGCAGTGGACTCGGCCCAGTACGGCAATGAAAGTGATTCATCAAACATTGTGTGTGTTGACAATTGCCCGTATTACTGGTTACCCAACGTGTTTACACCAAATGGTGATAATGTAAATGATTTGTTTATTCCTTTCCCATATAAATTCATTAAGGATATTGAATTAAAAATTTATAACCGCTGGGGCAACGTTGTGTTTGAAACAACCGATCCGGATATTAAATGGGATGGGTATTCAAGTGAAAACGATAAATTACTGGTTGAAGGCGTTTATTATTATGTGTGTAAAGTCAATACAATTCGTTTAATAGGTATTGAACCTGTAATGTTGCATGGTTTTGTGCATTTGATTTACGACAATAAACCGTTAAACAAGTAGGTAAAAAAATGTTCACAGGTATTATTGAGTGCATGGGTACGGTTGACGAGGTTAAACCTGATCAGACAAATTTAATTGTTACCATTTCATCGCCCATTAGCAAAGAACTTAAGGTTGATCAAAGCATAGCACACAATGGTGTTTGTTTAACCGTTGTAGAGTCAAATTCAACCTGGCACAAAGTGGTAGCCATTGCTGAAACCCTTTCAAAAACTGAACTGGGCAAATGGAAAAAGGGTACTAAAGTAAATCTTGAGCGTTGTTTGCAAATGAACGGAAGACTTGACGGGCACATTGTACAGGGCCATGTTGATTGTGTAGCGGTTTGTGACAAAGTTGAGGATTTGGGCGGGTCATGGAAGTTTTATTTTTCTTACGATGAAAATGAGACCAACGTGACCATTGAAAAGGGATCAGTAACCATTAACGGCACAAGTTTAACCGTGGTTGACTCAGGTAAAAACACCTTTTCAGTTTGCATTATTCCCTATACGTTTGAACACACCAATTTTTCGGCAATAAAAGCCGGAACCAACGTCAATATTGAATTTGATGTGGTAGGTAAATACGTTGCGAAGCTTCTCAATAAATAGCAACCAACGCCCCAAATCGCCAAATTCCACCAAAATCATTTAATTATAATTAATCAGGAATTGTTTTTGCGCAATTTAATATTTGATTTAGGCATGTTGGTCAGAAATTTTGGTAGGTTTTGGTGTTTCCGTGTTTTAGCGGCAAAAGTGCAAATCATTTTTTTCTATATTTGGCACTATGACAAAAATTAAGTTTGGAACCGATGGGTGGCGCGCTATCATAGCCCGCGATTTTACCGAAGAAAATGTGGCGCGTGCTGCTGAAGGAACTGCAATTTGGCTGAATAAAAATTATAAAAAACCATCAATCGTACTGGGTCACGACTGCCGTTTTGCCGGTGAAATGTTTGTGGAGGCTGTTGCCAAAGTAATGGTTGCACATAATGTTAACGTATACCTGGCAAAAGGATTTGTGTCAACACCAATGATATCATTTGGTGCAAAAAAACTGGGTGCTTCATTGGGTGTAATTATTACGGCCAGCCATAACCCGCCAGCGTACAATGGCTATAAATTAAAAAGTGAGCATGGCGGCCCGCTAAGCCCTGAAAAAGTGCAGGAAGTTGAAGACTTAATTCCGGCAGTTTGTTCGGTAAAAGTGGCCGAGGCTGGTATAGATGATTTAATTAAAGAAGGAAAAATAAGCATTGTGCCGCTTGAAGACGATTACGTAAAACACATTCAACACTCATTTGACCTGGATGCAATAAAAAAATCGGGGATTAAACTGGCATATGATGCCATGTACGGTGCAGGACAAAATGTAATGAAACGCGTGTTGCCTGAAACTACTTTTTTGCATTGTGAGCACAACCCATCATTTATGGGGCAGGCACCTGAACCCATTCATAAAAACCTGATTGAATTTTCAAATTTAATAAAATCAAAAGGAAATATTGACTGCGGTATAGCAACCGATGGTGATGCAGACAGGATAGGGTTGTACAATTCACGTGGAGAGTTTGTGGATTCTCACCATATTATTTTATTGCTAATACATTACCTGTGTAAATACAAAAATGTAAAAGGTAAAGTGGTAACTGCATTTAGTACAACACCGCGTATTGCAAAAATATGCAAGCATTACGGGCTTGAACTGGAAACGGTAAAAATTGGATTTAAATACATTGCCGGAATTATGGTTGAAGAGGATGTGTTGGTTGGCGGTGAAGAGAGTGGAGGAATTGCCATGAAAGGCCATATTCCTGAACGCGATGGAATTTGGATAGGGTTAGTAATTGCTGAATTTTTAGCAAAGTCAGGTAAAAAACTAGACGATTTAATTGCCGAAATTTATGCCATTACGGGTTCGTTTGCATTTGAGCGCAACGACCTGCACATTGCCGAAAACACCAAGCAAAACATCATTAAAGCGTGTAAGGAAGGTTCGTATAACAAATTTGGTACTTACGCAGTTGAACGTGTTGAAGACCTGGATGGATATAAATATTTTTTGGGGAACGATGAGTGGATCATAATACGCCCCTCAGGCACCGAGCCGGTGTTGAGGTTGTATGCCGAAAGTTCAACCCAGGCTGGAGCCTTTAAGATTTTAGAGGAAACCA
>DATGXI010000066.1:0-74353 GCA_035299065.1 Flavobacteriales bacterium | reverse complement strand
TTTGAAACGGTGCAATTGCAGTTACAGGAGGGTGATATGGTGTATTTGTCAACCGATGGGTATGCCGACCAGTTTGGCGGAACCAAAAATAAAAAAATCACCACCAAAAAATTTAAGGGCATGCTTGAGTCCATTTCGGGGCAAGCGCTTAATGAACAAGAGACCTATCTTTTGGAGAACTTCAACACCTTTAAAACCGGGTACGATCAAACCGATGATGTATTGGTAGCGGGCCTTCGGTTTTAAATCAGGCAGCTTGTTCAAAAAAATGAGCAGGTCCTGAAACCGACTTTGAAAAATTAAAAATTTGATGGAATACGGTGGAGGTTGAAGGACCTGCTCATTTTTTTATACGTCTTGATTTTTTGAAGGCATAATTGAAGGCTAATTTGGCGGCCTGCTAAAGCACCGGGCTATCGGCCATACTCCTCGCCTCATTTTATTCTTAAAAAAATAAGCTAACTGCGGCTGCGGGGTATTTGCCTCTATCCCTGGCCGGAATTTTTCGTAAAAAAGCGTATACGTGATTGCAAGGGTGTTTAGGTAATTTAATTGTTAACCGAATTTGTACTGAGCTTTAACACTAACTCCCAGGGATTGCCCACTAGGGTTAAAATCCAATTCGTTTTCGGTCGGGTTGCGGTGTTTTGACTTTATCTTTTTGGAGTAAATAATTTATAGCCTCATAAACATCTTTAAATTGCTTATTGTATTTAGTCTCCAGTTCTTTTAATTTTTCGGATAGGTCCTTATGATTTAACGCGTATTGCCGAAGCAAAACAAACGCGCGCATTATAGAGATGTTAACCTGAACGGCTTTTTTGGAATTAAGGATGCCACTCAGCATTGCTAAACCTTGTTCGGTAAACGCATACGGTAAATACCTGGTTCCTCCCGGCTTATTTGAGGTTCCAATTTGGAACCTCAAATCTTCCCATTCACGACTGGTAAGCTGAAACATGAAATCGGAAGGGAAACGGTCAATATTCCTTTTCACTGCTTTATTTAGATTTTTAGTTTCGACTCCATACAATTCAGCAAGGTCAAAGTCAAGCATAACTTTTATGTTGCGTATTTCATAAATCTTGTTTTGTAGTTTATTCATAATTGTTTTTTTAAGGTAAACTATAAACCTCATTATTTTAATTTTAAATGAGGTTCGGTTTCAATCTTTTCAGCATAATCTTACTTGGGATAACAAAAATAAAATCGACAGAAATAAGGTTTGACTATTATTTGTAGTTTTTTTAATTTTCCTTTAAAATAAACACGGACCTCACATTCTTATCTCAAATGAAGTCCGGTTTGTGGTTATTTTTTCTTTTTAAACGTGAGCCAAGGGGTTCTGATTTTTACTGCCAAACCCCGCCAGGGATTGAGCCGGCCAAATAAATATGGCAAAATCTTTGCTTATCTTTACCCATACCATACTATGAAAACACCTACTCTACTCCTAATCCTTTTATTAGCATTCGCTTCCAAAGCCCAAATACCCTGGGACATTGAGATAATTAAGGGCGAGGCCATAGGCACCGAGCCCAACTACGGCTATGGTATGGACCCTGTTAAAACGCCCAATTACCACCAACTGGGCCGGGTTACCATGCAGCTTGAAAACGGCAAGGGCTATAACCTGTACAAAATGCTTAATTATACCACCATGCAGGTTAGCAACCTGATTGTGCCCATGGATAAATTTCCGGCAGCACACATGGAAGCCTTAGCCATGAAACAGGTGCACAACGGTGATATACTGCACTACAACGGCAAAGTATCAACCATAAAATTTGACCGCAGGCCCCAATATTACAATACGGGTGAATTTATTTGCCAGTACGATCACACCACCGGCCAATGGAGCGAGCTGGTTAAAATACGCGATATGCACGACATGATTTACTGGTACCCCATGGGTGTTGACCGCGCTGAAAATTATTATTACTACGCCATTGCGCACCGCTTTGACAACAAAACCCGCATTGGTGAACCTACCAGATACGAGCTTGCACGCTTTGATTTAAACACACGCAAGGTTGATACGCTGTTTACGCTTAACGCACCCAAACGCGGGCATTATTTGCATTTGGACCATACCATGCTGAGCCCTGACGGACGCTGGCTGGTACTAAGTGAATACGGTGACAAGGCCTGGCGCAAGGATAACCCCACCGATGCGCAACCGGTGGCTTACATAATTGACACACGCACCAAAAAATTACACAAGACGGTGCGCATTCCCGATACGCCTTACGGCCATTTTATTACGCCTGATAGCAAATTCATGATGTTGGGCAGTTATGAAACGGGCGAAATTGTGAAAATAGATTTAGACCTGGGCACACAGGTTGGCAAAATAAAATCAACCCACACCATTTGTAATTTTTACCTGGCCCCATCGGGCAATTATTTTTTAATTGAGTACGATGAAGAAAAATGCCCGCGCAAGGTATACGATGCCCGCAGCTGCAGCGATATGAAATTAATTACATCGGTACTGCTGGCTGACCTGGACACCAGGGGTGGAATGTCACACGACATAACCGCGTGCATGGATGGCCGCTTGCTGTATTCACATTCACGCAAACAAGATTCGCTGAAACGGCCAAGAGATATTTACATACACCGCTTACCCGAGAATTTAAAACCAGCCGAACCGGGAAGTTCAGCGGCAAAACGCCTGGAGCTGGCTGAAACGTTGGCCAATGGTGCCATTTATGCGAAGCGAAATAACATTGACCTGAATCCGCGGCAATATGATATGGGTAAAGCAACATCGGTAAGTATTTCAAGCGACAATAAAGTGATTGTAACCGGGAGCCGCAGCCTGGGCGATGATTTTACGGCCGAGGAGGTGATTGCAAAATTAACGCGCAGCGGAGAAAAAATTTGGGAAACAAAATTAAAAACGGTAAAAGACGCGTTTAGTTCAGAGGGCATGCACATTATTACACCCGATGGTGGATGTGTTGTTTATTTTATGTATTACGATAAACCAAAATCGTTTGGCATTGGAAGGCTCGCGAAAATTGACGGAAATGGAAAAGTGATTTACGATATGCAGTTTACCTACCAGCCGCTTGCCAATGCAACGTACATGACCAAAGGCATGGAAGTACAAAATGATGGATCGGTAAAAGTGTATGGAGAAATATACCCGAACGCTGGCGATGATAAAACAAAGCTACCCTGGGTTGGAACGGTGAGTGCTGAGGGGAAGTTGGTGAAGTCGGAGTATTGAGGTGCGCTGTTCTTTTTTAACCGCAGAGGGCGCAAAGAAGACGCAGAGGACTCAGAGGTGAAAATAATTGTGTGACAAGATACCCGATCTTTTTTAACCGCAGAGGGCGCAAAGAAGGCGCAGAGAACGCAGAGGTGAAAATAATTATGTGACAATGGCCGGGCCCTTAGTATATTTGTTGTATGGAATTAAGAATACTCCAACAAAACGAAGACAAAACCAAAGATCTGTTTCAATCTGAAAACTGCCAAACCCTGCTGCAAATGTGGGAGGAATATTATCCCAAAATTGGTTTCAATTTACCCTGGGTTGCTTATATTGTTGTAAACGAAAATAAGGTGTTGGGTTCATGTGGTTTTACAGGAAAACCAACCGGCAATAAAGTCGAGATTGCTTACTGGACGTTTAGTGAATTTGAAGGCCAGGGTATAGCTTCATTTGCGTGCAGTGAACTGGTTAAAATAGCCCGACAGGCCGAGCCTGATGTAATTGTTACCGCAAAAACAGCACCTGTTCACAATGCTTCCACAAAAATTTTAGAGAAAAACCAATTTGTGTTTACAGAAATTGTGCAGGACCATGAAATTGGTGATGCCTGGTTGTGGACGTTGACACCAAATCAGATTCAGCCATGACGCTACAATTCCGAAAAGCGTTACCCGCTGAAATTCCACAAATCTGGAAAATCTTGCAGGATGCCATTCAGCGCAGGAAAAACGATGGCAGCAACCAATGGCAAAATGGTTATCCCAATCCGGAGTCAATTGCAAACGACATTGCAAAAGGCGTAGGGTTTGTTTTAGCTAATGGTGAAACAATTGTTGCGTATAGCGCTGTGCTGGTAAACGATGAGCCCGCTTACCTTGAAATTAACGGGAAATGGCTCACAACAAGTGATTTTGTGGTGGTACACAGGGTAGCTGTTTCAGAGGCGCATTTAGGAAAAGGCCTGGTGCAAAACATGTTTGCCCATGTTGAAGATTTTGCGCGCGCAAACAACATTTACAGCATAAAAGTCGACACCAATTTTGACAACCCTGCCATGCTGCGCATACTGGAAAAATTAAACTATATTTATTGCGGTGAAGTTTATTTTAACGGCAGCCCCCGAAAAGCATTTGAAAAAGTTTTAAAAGCCTAAAAAATATGAAAATACTTGCCATAGAAAATGAGGTAGAAGGTATAAAATGGGACACAATGGAAAAGGTGTTAAGCGATGAAGCCAAACACGTTTATGACTTATACCTTTCAGGTTCGCTGCGTGAAATATATTTTACCGAAAATAAAAATGCGGTTTTGATACTGGAAACAGCCGATAAACATGCAGCCATAAAATTACTGGACACCTTGCCATTGGTAAAATCAGGGGCCATTCAATTTAATGTAATGGAGTTAAGGCCCTATACCGGGTATGACCGTATATTGAAATAAGCAGCAATGTCCTGCAACAAACGGTATGAAAACCCTAAACCTTATTCAATTTTAAAATGACAAAAACCAAATTACCCATCATGCACAATGTTGGCATTGTTGTAGAGTCGCTTGACAAAGCCATAAGTTTTTTTGAAGAAATTGGATTGACCCTTGAAGGAAGAATGATGGTTGAAGGCGAATGGGCAGGCCGCGTAACAGGATTGGGGAATCAATCGGTGGAAATTGCCATGATGGTTACACCTGACGGGCACAACCGGCTGGAAATTTCACGCTTCATTGCACCAGCTACCATTGAAGACCACCGCAACGCCCCGGTGAATGCATTGGGTTATTTGCGTGTTATGTTCACGGTTGAAAATCTTGACGCATTGGTGGCAAAACTTGTCAAAAACGGTGCGCAGCTTGTTGGTGAGGTTATGACGTATGAAAACATATACAAACTTTGTTACATGCGCGGCCCCGAAGGCATTCTGGTAGGATTAGCCGAACAACTGGGCCATAAAACAGCCACAGATGTGCTGAATAAATCCTGATAAACTAAATTTTATGTTGAACTGTTTCGCTTTTACCCCCTCTTATTGTCGCAATCCGGTTTCAATGAAATTCTATTTAGCGTAGATTTGTACCTGAATAAATCAATTGTTAGTATGAGCGTACAGGCACAAATCAAGGCATACATTGCCAGCCAGGCTGAACCAAAGCGCAGCGACATGGAAGCGCTTCATACAACCATTTTGCAGGCAATGCCAAAATGCAAATTATGGTTCCTGGACGGGAAAGACGAAAAAGGAAAAATTGTTTCCAACCCCAATATAGGCTATGGATCTTACACGATAAAATATGCGGATGGTAAAACACGGGAATTTTATCAAATTGGCTTGAGCGCCAACACCACCGGCATCTCCGTGTATGTCATGGGCATTCGGGATAAGAAATATTTAGCGCACACCTATGGAGAAAAACTGGGTAAGGCCAGTATAAGCGGGTATTGCATTAAATTCAAAACACTGGCCGATATAAACACCCAGGCACTTATAAATGCAATACATGATGGGGTTGAACAAACCGGCAAAGCCTGAAAATTAATTTAAAAAAAGCTACCTTAGTCCTGTCCTGTAAACAGGGAAACGTATGCGGAAAAGAATACAAGGCATTGCTGGAACCCACAGGAATTACAGCATCGCAAAAATAAGTATGCACAAGCTGTTTTTAAGCATAGGTGTTTTTTTGTGTGTACTTTGTTTGTCCTGTAACACTGACACAACGCAAACCGAAGAACCCATAACGGCCGATTCAACTGTTGCGGCCACTCCCCCACGCCCAATCACCCGCATTGATACCGTAGGTTGCGTTATACGCGACACTGAACAGGACACCCTGCTTTCAAAAGAAAATGTAAATGTGCATGTTACTGTTCAAACCTATTGCACCCGTCAAAATTTTTGGGATACCACAACAAGTGTTGGTGGAAAAGACCTTACGGTAGAATATGAAAATCTTGCCTTGTACAATTACAGGGAAATAAAAATTAAGGTTGAAACAGGAAGTAAAATTCAGGAAATAAAGCTTACCAACAAAACATTCAAAGATTCGGTAAGCGATGGTTTTTACCGCAGAGGCATACTTGACAAACCTTACCATATTGTGCTGGTACCAAAAGATACCTCCATTGAATTTGATGTTGATTTGTTTACCCCGGGCGACAACCGGATAATACTGCACACACGCATAACCAAAACCGGTATGGTAAATGTACTTTCAACCGCGTATGAAGGCGCCTACTAGTTTCGCCAATACATTAAACAAAATTTACTTATCACTTGCGAATCATGCTGATTTTTGCTTAATTTCACTTTGAAAACGTTGCGTTTTGAGCGCTGTCAGAACGTAACAAACAGTAAAGTAAACAAGCATGTCAATTACCACCGAAGCAGAATTAACCGGGATGCAAAAGGCAAGTGAAGCCGTTGCTCATACCTTAAAGGAAATGAGAACCTATGCCAAACCTGGTATCACCACCAAAGAACTGGACCTGTATGGGGCTAAAATACTGGCTGGTTTTGGGGCAAAGTCGGCACCGTACCTTACCTACGGTTTTCCGGGGTGGACGTGCATAAGCGTAAACAATGAGTTTTGCCACGGCATTCCGTCTGAAAACCGCGTACTCCATGAAGGCGATTTGATAAACATTGATGTTTCGGCCGAACTGGATGGATTCTGGTCTGATAACGGAGGTTCATTTGTAATTGGTGCCGATATTCATCACCACCAAAAACTAATAGATGCTTCCAAACAAATTTTGCACAAGGCCATTCACCACATAAAAGGCGGAGTGCGCATAGCCGACATTGGTTTTTTAATTGAAACCGAAGCAAAAAAACGCGGATACAAAGTCATAAAAAACCTCACCGGCCACGGTATAGGAAAAAGCCTTCACGAAGAGCCAGCCGAAATAGCCAATTACAGGGACAGGTTTAACCATACACGGTTTAAGAAAAATTCGGTGGTAGCCATTGAAACATTTATTTCAACAACCTCTACCTATGCCGAGACCCTGCAGGATGGATGGACCATGGTTGGCAACAAAGGCGGATACATGGCACAGCATGAACATACCATTGTTGTTACTGACGGTCATCCACTTATTTTGACTGAAATGAATGAAATCTGGAATTAAAAAATTTAAACTCAATAAAAAACGTTATGGCAAAATTTAAAGCAATTCCCATTGCTGAACTGGCACAAATAATACCAGGATGGACACAAATGGCATTGAAATCGCAACTTGACATGGATAACTTTGCCAACATGCTTGAGGCAATTGAGAATTATGGTGAACAAAACGGCATGCAGTTTTTCCAGATCCATCACCGCAAAATAGACAATTCAGCCGTAGCAGTTTTTAAATTAAAAGCGTAAACCACCACTGGCACCGAAAAACAAACTTGAAAATAAAAATTGACATCAATGGGATCCGAAAAAAATTATGCAAGGGTATTTAAAATGCCACTGGCAAGTGTATACCCGCACTACATTACCAAAGTAGAAAAAAAAGGCCGCACCCAGGAAGAACTGTTTGAAGTGATAAACTGGCTAACCGGCTATGACAAAAAAGGCCTGAAAAAAGTACTGGACAACAAAACCGACCTGGAAACGTTTTTTAAAGAGGCGCCAAAATTGAACAAAAATGCTTCGCTCATAACAGGCGTAATTTGCGGCTACCGCGTTGAAGACATTGAAAACAAACTCATGCAGAAAGTACGCTACATGGATAAACTGGTTGATGAATTGGCCAAAGGAAAAGCCATGGAAAAAATTTTAAGGTCACCTGCACCGTCAAAAAAATGATAAACTACCACAACAAGATTTTTAAGCCCTTACACACCAGTGAAAATGGCGAAACGTCAGCCGAAACAATTTTTAGTTACAAACAGTCCGGCAATATACTCACATCAACCTATTCGGGTGGAAAAATTGTTTCAAGACATTTAATTGGCCTGGTTAACGATGATGGAAGTATAGACATGCGTTATCATCAAATCAATACCAGCAATGAAATTATGACGGGCGTATGCAAATCAAAACCTGAAATCTTAAACAACGGAAAAATCAGGTTGCATGAATCGTGGCAATGGACCTCCGGTGATCTTTCAAAAGGAGAATCCGTTATTGAAGAGCAATAGAAGGAATTGACAATACACAATAAAGCTATATCGGGTTTATTACAAAAAAAGAATTATGCTCACAAACATACATCCTAAACTTCCCATGCGTAACAGAGCTGTTACCCGGGAATATTATGAACGCCTTGGTTTTTCCTATGTAGGCAGCGATGAGTTCCTGGTTTATTTAATCATGGAAAAAGATAAAATTCAAATCCATTTTTTTGAATTCAAAGAAATTGATCCAGCAGCGAATTATGGCCAGGTATACATCAGGACCAATAACATTGATGAAGTTTACCAGTCGTTTCTTGCTAAAAACATACCCATACATCCCAACGGCCATTTGGAAACAAAACCCTGGGGACAAAGGGAATTTGCACTACTTGACCCCGACAATAACCTGCTTACCTTTGGCATGACTTTATTGTAAGGGCACAATAACCCCGTTAAAATTCCGTTTTGCTTCCAAAACCAATTAAAACCAACAGCCATGAAAGTCATTTATTTGCTCCCTGTGCTTATTGCCTCGGCAAGCTCATTTTCACTTTCAGCACAGGAACTCGGGTATATCCCTGCAAGTAACGCAGCTCCCGAAAAACCAGCTAAACCCGTTAAACGCATAAATGTTTGTGATTTTAATGTGCAAACAGGCATTCTTTTACAAAGCGAGGTTGACGGTTCGGTTGACGATTTTAAAAAAATTAATCCGAACTCGTCTATACTGAACAGCAATTTGGAGGGATTCCAGTCATACAGCGGTTGGAGCGCAAGCGGTAACCGCGCTTTTTCTGTTCAATTGGGATTACAATTTAGCGATAAGGAAAAAAAAGCGTACAAATCCAATCCTTTGTTGCGCCTGGGCTTGTTTTATTTTTCGGCAAACAATTTAAGCAGCAATTTATACAAAGAAACCAGGTCTGATTACGATACGCTTTCATCGGGCTCAACGGGTGCCACAATTTTGCAGGATTCGGTTACCACACACAGCTATAGTATGTCACATTTAGCCGAGCAAATACGTTTTGATGGGTCACTTATTTTTCGCACAAATCCGGCAGCACGCTGGTCCTTGTATTCCGGAATTGGCATTAGCGCTGGTGTAACCTTTCAAACCGAAACACGCATTTTATCAACCTACAATATACGTGTTGAAAATCATTACCAGGATGGGAGCACAACAGTTGCTTCATACTATTTTCCGCCTGAATACACGTATTACGAAAAGCAAAAAACGAAGAATGGTTTTGGTGGATCGGCTTACATTCCAATGGGACTTGATTTTCGAATCGGCAAAAAAAATGAATTCTGGAAACAGGTGCATTTGTTTTTGGAAGTAAGGCCTGGCATGAATTTTACAGCCATTCCTGAGTTGCGTACAGTTGCCAATGCCTATATGCAAAGCGGGTTTGGCGTGCGTGTAGCATGGGATTAAAATATGCCTATCCCAATTTTTACCCTGAATGTTGGCTTGAACTTCGGCTCTGAATAGGGTTCGTGTATGGTTGTACCATATATATCCTGAAAATCGTTAACCGTGTATGTAACGTTATTGTACATCACACCAATAAAAAATTCAGGCGATATCATTATCTTGTTTTTTTCACCAACACTCCACCCCTCACCAGGTTCAAAAAAATAACTTATGCCGATGTTTAATTGAGGCCCATAACGATGCATGTCCAGTACATGCCTGTAACTGCTTTCATATGCCATATTGGTGCTATCATAAATTTCACCTAAGGTGTATCCTTTGTATCGCTGGTAATGCATGCCTAATTCAACAAAACAATAGTCCAAAACATTGTCAAAATTTTTAAAGGGGTAATAACGCAACATTAGGCTTGACCTGTTATAAGCAGTTCCTTTCTGCTCGGTATACATCCAAACACCCATGCGTTCTGCAGACTCAACCCTGTCTGCTAAATCAAACGTTGTTTTCCCATATGTTCCTACTAAGTGAAACTGGTTGGCCAACCTTGTTGTAAGTTGCACATCAAGGTCGTATGTAGGCTTTACAAACAAATAACGTAGAGCCGAGTTGAGTATCTCGGTTTTTAAATAGAATAAATGGCCCTTTTTTTCAGGCTCAATGCTCGATTTTTTTTCTGAGTCCTGAGCATGAATTGGAAAACAAAAGAAATTTAAAAAGACAACAAATAAGATGCGCATAACAGGGGTAAAATTAACTTATTTGATGAAATTAAACGGGCTTGCGCTGGCAAAATTACTGCTTTGTTTAGGAAAACTCACCCATACTACGGCTTGTAGCCTTTGTCTGCCCACTAAGTCTTGTGGTTTACGTTTTGCGCCTATATCAACACAAACCAAAGAATCTTGTTCACGTAATTGCCCCAATCCTTCATGGCTGTTTTTAAATCGGCCGTAAGTTTGGTAGGCGTTACTATTTTTCCCTTTTTGGGTGCTTCCATTACGGGTGGATTTGTATAATCCATTTTTGTGAATTTTGTAGCAAACCAGGTGGTGTACATGCGTGGTATAGCCAGTCCCAAAATAGCACCGGGCAATCCGCCAAAACCTTCAGGACCTATGCCTGGCGCAATCTGGTCGCAATAAAAAGCCACCACTACTACACTGTCAAATATTTTTCCAACTGCTTTGCGGCATTCAAATCCCAAAAAATTCCTGTAGTCGTTGGTGATCTTCCATTTAATGTTGTGAATGCTGTCCTGCAAAATAAACGAATCCTCCAGTAATTTTTTTGACGCGGTTACTTTTTGTGTTTTTAAATCGGTAAAAACCGTATTGTCATTACAGGCTGGTGCAAACCAACCGCTGGTATTGGTAAATTCCTTTCCGGGTTTGTAAATCGATTTTTCGTTGGTAAAGCTCAGGTCAAAATAATTAATATGGTATTTGCCTACCTGGTCTTTCATGCGCGAAAACCATTCGTTGTCGGAGTTTAATTTGTGCAAATTTGTTTTGCGTTCGTACTCAATGGTACCACTTTCTATCACCGATTTTTGTGCGTTTGCTGCAATGGAAACAAAAACCATTGCCAGCATTATTGTATATTTTTTACCACTCATCTTCTTGGGCTGGTTTTTTATTTTTTTCGTTGGTGAAATTCCACGTGAACGAAAGCATGAAATAACGTTTAATCACATTGTACCGTGTTTGCACAATTGAATACGCACTTGCGTTACGCTGAAAACCTAAATTCTGGTTTAAAATATCGTGCACCTCAAGGCTAAGTACACCGTTGCGGTTTTTAAACGTTTTTAAATCAATGTTTGCATTCCAAATTAACACATTGTTATTTTGGTTAAATACTTCTGTTTTCTGGCGCAGGTTGTATGAAACCTCTGACTCAATAGTGAAGCGCTTTTTAATGATAAACTCCACATCGGCACCAATTTCCTGGGTCCAGTATTTTATACTTGCGTTTTCCTGTATACTTGAGCCCGAAATGTTGTAGGCAAAAACGTAATTTATACCGGTGTTAAACCACTCGTCTATATCCTTGCCAATGTTCCAGTTTGTTGAAAACGTTGAGTTCTTGGTTACGTTTTCAATGTCGTTGATGTAGTTGGCATTCTGGTAGTAATTGGCATTAAGTCCCCAATTTAAATTCATGTCATACTTCTTAATGTCAATGTATTGGTTTGAGGCAATTGAAGCGTGCATATTTCCTTTTGTGTAGTTGTCATACATGGTTACGTTACGGTTATACGTATCAACCATACTGCGCGAAACAAAATCGTTTGTTACATAACCAAAATTTGCCCACATAAAAAAGTAACGGCCTTTCAAAACCTGGTTGTTGTTAAACGACATGCTTATGTCATTGGTAAAAGATGGTTTGATGTTTGGATTACCTGATGTGATGTTGAACGGATCGGTATTGTCAATAATGGGTTGTATGTAAGTAATGGATGGTTGCGTTGTATACCCGTTATAATTTAAACGGAATTGCTTCATTTTACTGAACGAGTAAACAAAACTGGTAGTTGGAAAAAAGTTCAGGAAATCACGGGTAATCTTTATATCATTTAACTGATCATCCTGGTTGTAAAATTGCTTTGAAATATCAGTACCAACTTTAAATGAGATTTTGTTTTTTTTGTACTGGAAATTCAAACCTGCCCTGTGGCTTGAAAAATCATATACATACTGTGAACTTAGTGAGTCAATGCGGTTGTTATAGGTTCCATCGCCATTGTCGTCATAAGTAAAACGCTTGGCGTCCTGGTTGGCAAGATTAAATGTATACCTGAATTCAATGGCCGAAGTTTTTGATACCGGTTCTTTAAACGTAGCCCCTGCCTTAAGCGTTTGTTCAACGCGGTCAATGGTTTTGTGCTGGTCGGTTGTGGTGCTGAACAAGGTTACATTATCGGCCATAAACAACTTGTTAATCGAAAACAATTCGCTCACCACATCGGTTGCTTTATTGGTATAATCACCACTAATGGTTAATTTACGATCTGGCTTTTTGAATTTCTTAAAATAATTCAGGGTGGTATTTACATTGGTTACTTTTGAATCTGAATTTACCGTTCGGTCGTTGGTATTTACGGTGTCGTTGTCTTCATTCAGGGTAAAGGCATTGTAAAGGTTTTCTTTCTGGTTGTCGGAATAATTTCCTTTCATGGTCCATTTGAGCTCTGAAGTTGAATCCAATTTTACCTCGTAAAGCATGTTCAGGTTATGCCTGTTATTCAGCGTATGTGTAAATGCATTTTCGGTTTTCCTGAAAACGGTGTCTGCCAAAAAGTTCTCTGA
The DNA here is from genome assembly GCA_035299065.1 of Flavobacteriales bacterium. GTDB lineage: Bacteria > Bacteroidota > Bacteroidia > Flavobacteriales_D > UBA2798 > DASPJQ01. The sequence goes on along the minus strand of DATGXI010000066.1, from coordinate 61,273 downwards.
CAGAACTTCGCTGGTTGCATCGTTGTCAATTTGTTTAAACTGGTACGATGCATTAAAATGATGTTTTCCTTTGTTCCACTTATGGTCCATATTGGCTCCACCATTAAGTGCCATTGGAATTCCCTGGCCCTGGTACTTGCTGCCAAATGATTCATATTCATCATCGCTGCTCATGCTCATAAATGTAAATCCACCATCCTCATCCATCCAACCAGTACTTGTATTGTTTCCATACTTACGGCTTTCATCCCAGTTCAACCCGGTTTTACCGGTATTGTTGTGCAACATGTAAGCTGATATTTTTGTTTTGGATGAAAACTTGTTGATCATTGCCTCGTTGTTGTAAAAAACGGTTGAGGCATCATCATTTATACCACCACCTGCTTTCAGTTTTCCAAAATAGCCTTTCTTAGCATCTTCTTTCAACGTAATATTAATGGTTTGAGCACCCTGGTCGGTAACCCCGCTTGTTTCATCTTTCTTTTCAAATACCTGTACCTTTTCAACCGACTCGGCTTTCAGGTTTTGGGTAGCCACGGTTGGATCATCGCTAAAAAACTCGTCACCGTCAACCAACACTTTCTCTACCCGTTTTCCCTGGGCGGTGATCTCTCCTTTTTTATTTACCGATATGCCCGGTAATTTTTTGAAAAGGTCTTCAACGGTTGCTCCCTCTTTTACCTTGAAACTATCAGCTGTATACTCAATGGTATCGCCTTTTATTTTAATGGCATCTGATGATAAAACCGTAAGTTCTTTCAACAGGTTTTCTTCTGATAGAAGTTGCATGTCGCCCATATCAATAACAGGTTCACCTTTTACATTCAGTTCATCCGAAAATCCGGCAAACATGGGGTGCGAAATCATGATCACGTATTTGCCATCAGGAATGTTTTTCAATTCATAAACACCTTCGGCATTTGTACGCGTAAATTGTATAAGCGTGGAATCTTTGTAGTCAATCAATGTAATGAGTGCTTTGGGCACTTTTTGATCGGTAAGTGTATCCACCAATTTTCCCTTTACGGTGGTTTGTGTAAAACCCGTAAAACCGGCAATCAGTAAAAAAACAGAAAGTAAAAATCTCCTCATATCAATCAGGTATAACGCTTGTTTAATTATGCAAACGTGCAAATTTAAACCATATCAACTGAGTGATTTAGAATAAATTTCATAATCTTAACAAATGAACTTCCACTAAAACGCAAATTTATCCGCCTGTCCATAAACGTTGCGGATTTTACGCAAACCCTCAGGTCAAATACCTGCTTTATACCTCGTTAGAAACAGTTCAAAATCGCACACACGGACTAAATAAAATCAGTTTTTTTGAAAATTTCGGGGTTCATTTATGCGTAAATACTGGATTTCTCCAAACGGTATAGCATCAGTTTTTATAAAGCGCCTGTGTATCTGCCTTTTATACGTAATAGATTTGGTTTACAAAACAATTAAAACCCATGAAAACAAAATCAACGACCAAAAAAATGCTGCAGGTTATTGCATTGGCTGTAATTGTATTCATTTTAGGATGTGCAGCGCTTGTTTATTTCAGTCCATACCAGGCTTATGCTGGCAGTAACCAAAAAATGGTGCGCAACAGCGTAATCATAAATCGTCCACCTGATACGGTGTTTAAATTTATTGGAAACCACATATACACCCAGGCTTGGGTAACCTATGTTGATCATATAAAAATGTTAAGTAAACAGGAGGACCAAAAAGGTGCACACAAGCGGTATTACTTTAATGCCGATGAGCTTGGACAAAAGTTTGATGGCATTTTGCTTGATGTAAACAAAAACCGTAAACGCAAATTATTGCTCACAAACTTTAGCGATTTTCCTTTTGAACCTGGCAAACTCATACACGAACAATTTTACAGGCCGCTGAAAGGCAATAAATGTGAGTTGTGTTTTACGGTGTATTATGATAAAACCGAAACCGACTTCCTGGATGATTTTAAAGCTAGCATAGCTGCGTACAGGGTGCAACAGGCACTAAGAGAAAATATGGAGAACATAAAAGCGGTGCTGGAAGAGGGGTCTGTGAAAAAAATTTAACTGATTTAAGGTAAATGAAAAAACCCGCGCAGATCGCGCAGAAAAAACTGAACATATGGATTTAGTAAAGTCACATAATAACAAAATAAAACCGCGCAGATCCCGCAAATCTCGCAGAAAGAACGGAACATACGGATTTAGTAAAGTCAGATAATAACCAAATAAAATCGCGCTGATCTCACAGATCTCGCAGAAAGCACCGTAATACGAAGGTTTAATAAAGGATATGATAACACAAACAAAAATAAAACCGCGCTGATCTCTCGCAGATTAAAGATGAAACAATAAATTACTATTATGACAGAAAACGAAATTTCATACATTCTCCGGGGAGCAATTTTCAGGGTTTATAATAATCTTGGCCCTGGATTGTTAGAATCAGTATACGTTGCGGCACTTAAACACGAGTTGCATAAAAATGGTTTAAAAACAAAAACACAGGTGCCAGTACCAGTGATTTACGATAATATAAAATTGGAATTAGGCTTCAGACTTGACGTCATCGTAAATGACATGGTAATATTAGAAATTAAATCAGTTGAGTCACTTTTACCAGTTCATAAAAAACAATTACTAACCTATCTTCGGCTAACAAACAAAAAGTTAGGTCTGTTGGTGAATTTTAACACTGAAGATATGGCACGCGGAATAACCCGAATTGTAAATAATTTGTAGGAAGAAATTCGTTTAAAGCTTCGTAGATTAATGAAAATGCCTTATGCCGAAAATCTGCGGGATCTGCGAAATCTGCGCGCTATTATTACTTACATAAATTCTGCAAAACCCACTTAAGGATTAAACTTTATAATTTGCAAATCTGCGGGATCTCCGAAATCTGCGCGCTATTACCTCAAGGTATACACAAATATACGGTTCTTATAACAATAAATAATTTCGAACTTATTGTCATTGTTTATATCAGCCACACGAAATGGCGAGTCGGCTGTGAGTTTTATACGGGCCACATCATTACCCATGTTGTCAAAAGCAGTAATCACCTCGTCTGACTTACATGTTCCTCCAATTACCGAAAGCCCGTGACCAGCCTTGTATGCCTGTAACTGGAAATCGCTGCACAACGGACTTACTTCCCGAATAACTGTTCCCTTAAAATCCAGGAAACGTATTTTTGACGAATCAACCACCACCAATTCATTTGTCCCATCATCGTCTGTATCCAAAAACGCATACCCATTCTTAATGTGTGTTTTTCCGGGTAATGAATCAAGCATACCATTCAAAAATTGCTTGTAAATATGGCCGTTGTTGGTGCAATACACAATTTTACTTGTTTCAACAGTTGCACCCTTTTCAAAATGCACTTTGTTGGCAGCACGATTCTTTAATTTAAAGGTTACGGTATAACGGTCAACGCCCTTACGGTCGGTTAGCTTTACATTTCCTGCTTCATCACAAATGAATAAATAATCTTTGTTGTCAATGCGCTGGAATTCGGGTGCCTGGGTAATGTTGGCTGGTAAACCGCTGAATAAAAATCCACTCACGGGTTTTCCTTCTTTGTTGTAATTCGCAATTTTGGATCCGCAGGGAATTAAAATACGGTAATTACCATCGCTTTCATAATCGTATGCAGCCGGTGTAGAGGTTGCCTCTTTTCCAATGTTTACCGGGAACCCCGGCAAGTATTTTCCTTTCAGGTCAATGATGTGCAGTTTTTTAGGGGTCACAAATAACAATTGCTTTTTACCGTTGTTGTGAATATCCACATTTACAATTTCACCTACTATTTTTTCGCCAAGAGGCACTGTGAATTCAGTTTTACCTGTTGCCGAAAGTGAGTGCAGCACATTTGCCCTGTCTTGTATTACAATATTTTTTGTGCCCGTAATGTGGTTGTCAATAATGTGTGGCGTATTTTGTAAAAGCGTATCAAAGCTTACATCCCAAATGGTGTTGGTTGTACTGCTGGCACTTCCTTTGTATTTCAACACAGCCTGCGAATAAAACAATTCCTTGCTCTTGCAGGCCAGCGAATACGTAAATGACGATGTGTTTTTAATAAACGGAATGTCCCTGAGCAAATTTCCCTTCACGCTGTCAAGCATACGCCAGGCTTCGTTCCCTTCCTTGAAATCGGTATGAAATAAAATATTTGTACCCGTGCTGAAATGGTTTTCCAGGTTGTCATAAAACTGTACATCGCGCGCAAGGAATTGTTCACCCGATATCTGCGTAAAATAATCAATCAAAGCGTCAGGCGAAGTTGCAAATACAATGTACTTATCGTATTGCATGTAATAAGGATTGTTCAGGTTTTTAAAAATATCACCCAGCAATAAACCAAACAAATTCGATTCCCTTAACCGCCTTACCACTTTGCCTTTGTAGTCAAACGCATCGGCATTGGACGAATCCAGGCGGTTTGCTAAAAATTCAATTTCACGCAGGGGATGTTTGGATTCATCGGCCTCAACAATCAACAGGCGTTCTTTAGGGTAAGCCATTGAGTTGAAATACACCATTTGTCCTTCGGCCCATGACAATAAATGCTGGCGAAGGTTTACATCGTACGCACCGTTAAAATCTTCAATGTGCCTTAACATTTCCAGGTCGTTGTGCAATTTATCGGTAAACAATTCGAAATCACTGAGACCTAAATAATAAAACCACTGCGTGTTGGCCGGAAGCATTTTTACCAATTCAGGTTTCACCGGTTTTTGCCCCTCCAGCAAATTTAGTTTCGTGTTGAGTGAATCGGGTGCCCAGTTGAATCCACGCATGACTATTGCATTGGGCTCCATGGCCAAATCATACAAACCGGCTTCGCCCGTGTTGTACTGTGTAAATATGGTTTCAAGTTCCGCATTAAAATGGGGCGCCAGCAAACCGATGTATTCGTTGTTGCGAATGAAAAAACTTGATTTTACATGGTCGCCAATGGTTGGGCGCAGTTTGTAAAAGCCTGCAAATTTTCGCTTCGGTGAGTCATCTTCACATTCACGTTTTGAGGCAAGAATTAAATCAGCTGAAGGTGAAAAAACAACCAGGTTGTCAAAATTGTAATAAAACCACTCCAGTGCATTTGGCGATTTGATGATTTGGATGCCGTTTTTATATGCACGCATGGTCATGTTTCCCTGCCTGAGCATGTCAGCAATCATTTCGGGGGTTTTACCCGGCAGGCTTACGCTGAGCAGGTATTCCATTTTACCAATGCCTGCAGGATGAAACGAGAGTATGAACGGGGCTTCCTTCATGTTTTTAAAGGCGCCTTTTTTATCAATGATGTTCCAAATGTCAAGCTGGTTGTCAAACTGGGCTATGTAACCACTCGCTTTTATGTCCTGCCACAACAACGAGGTGTTATCCGTTTCACGGTAAAATTCAACCAGGTTGTTCCCCGTCAAAAACGCAACCGCATTGGCGGGTGTGGCTTTAATGGGCTCGTGATTGGGGCCGCGGTTTTCAAAGAAAAATTTGTATCCAGCCCATGAAGCAGCTCCTAAAAAAGCAAGTAAAACGGTGATATTGAGAATGCGCCTGAACACGTATACCAAAGTAAGCCCTGATTGACCAATGATTTGGATGGAAAAATGGATTGTTTGAACACTGTTGTGTTAGTGAGCATCTTGTTTCGGCCTTAGGTTAACATCTTGCCTGTTAACGCGTAACTCATAACCTTTAACCTACAACCCAATATCGTTCCCAAGCTCACGTATATCCTGTTTTGAAAGATCCAGCAAATAGGCCTGCATGCCAAATTCCTTTGCCCCTTTCACATGCCTTTCGGTATCGTCAATAAAAATGGTGTCGTGTAGGCTCAGTCCGTTATCTTTTAACACATGGTCAAAAATCTCAGCATGGGGCTTTCGCATGCCCAGGCGGTTTGAATAATAAATTTTTTCAAAAACATCGGGCAGAAAATTTTTGCCATGATCACGCTCCAGTATTTTTTCGAAACAGCGTATGTGAATCTCGTTGGTGTTGCTTAACAGGAATAAGCGGTATTTGTTTTTTAACGCAAACAGCCATTCTTTCCTGTCATTGGGAAAATCCAGCAGCAAACTGTTCCAAGCCTTGTCAATGGTTTCATCGCTCATGGGTGTTTTGCTGAACTGGCGTATGCGGTCACGAAATTGTTCGGGCGTAATTTTTCCCACTTCAAAATCGTCAAACAGTGAGTCCTGTTTTGCTTTGGCATAATGCTCCTCAAAATGCTCGAAACCGGCTGCTTTAAATGACCTCACAATGGCATTAAAATCCAGGTTAATGAAAACCCCGCCAAAATCAAATATGATGTTTTTTATATTCACCTCGAATAAACCTTTTGCAAAATAGTATTTTTTATCATTAATGAATTAAAAAACCGTATTTTCGTTCAGCATGGTAAAACCCGTTAACGTTGATGAATTTCTTGCACTTGGTAAACAGTTTACCATCATTGACGTGCGCACACCCGCTGAATTTGAAAAAGGCCATATTCCGGGAGCGGTAAACATTCCCCTTTTTACCAATGACGAACGCGTTGTTGTGGGCACCCTGTACAAGCAGGAAGGACGCCAACCTGCTATTTTAAAAGGCCTTGAACTGGTTGGCCCAAAACTATCAACCATTGCAGCCGAGGGTGAAAAACTGGCAAAAGAAAACACGGTGCTGGTGCATTGCTGGCGCGGTGGTATGCGCAGCGGAAGTGTTGCATGGTTGCTCAATACATATGGCCTGAATGTGTACACACTTAAAGGCGGTTATAAATTTTTCAGGCGAAGAATCCTTGAGAGCTTTGAAGCAAAATACAGGATGCATGTGATTGGTGGAAAAACGGGCAGCTCAAAATCAAAAGTAATTGTATGGCTCAAAGAAAAAAATGTGCAGTGCATAGACCTGGAAGCAATGGCCAATCACAAAGGTTCGTCCTATGGCCACCTGGGCGAAGCTGCCCAACCCTCACAGGAAATGTTTGAGAACCTGCTTGGCTTTGCTTTGTTGAATTGTGATGCTTCCAAAAAAATACTGTTTGAAGATGAAAGCCGCAAAGTGGGCAAAAAAATAATTCCTGCTGGAATATGGGACCAGTTGCGTTCTTCGCACGTTGTGTACCTTGACGTTGACTTTGAAAAACGCGCTCAATACCTGGCCAGCGAATACGGAAAATTTGATCCGGATGATTTAATAGAAGCCACCAAACGCATTGAACGCAGGCTTGGACCGCTGGAAACAAAAACCGCTTGTGCTGCAATCAGCGAAAATCGTATGCTTGACGCCTGCCGCATTATTTTGCACTATTACGATAAAACCTACGATTATGGCTTAAGCCAGCGCGATCAAAGTCTTATACAACATGTACCCATTGACCAATACGATGAAAAAACGCTTGATAAACTGGCTGCGCTTATTCTTGCCTGATTTTTTTCTATATTCGTGTAATGAAAAAATGGATTGCACTCTTTGTCCTGGCCATTCCCGTGAAAGGAATTTCCCAAACGTATTTTACTGCGCTTAATTTTCCCATCGTAGGTTATGTGGTTACAAAATTTAACTGCGACACAACCGGTGTTGCCTCACCTGTTGCCGGTCACGGGCAAACGTGGAGTTACGGAAGCCTCACCTCCACATCAAGTACAGTTACCACATATACCGACTCACTTTGGTGTACAGGTATGTTTCCCACTTCGGCAGTACAGGCGCAATTCAACAATACCGACTGGTTTTATAAAAAAGAAACCGATACACTGCGTTTTTTGGGCAATTGTTTGAGCGATTCTTCTTCGGCAAGTACCTTCAATGCCTTTTACGATAAACCTGCCATTGAACTTTTTACCAACATGAATTACGGGCAGGTATACCATGATTCGGCCCATTTTCAATATGGCACCGGTGAGTTCAGAAACCAGGCAACAACGTTTGAAGTAATTGCTGACGGTACACTCACAACCCCACTTACAACGTATACAAACGTGCACGTTTTAAAAAAAGAAGTTTATATACGCGAACCGGGAACGAACGATGAAAAGGAACATTACCTGTATTATTATTTTTACGATTCATTGATATCACAACCGGTTTTTGAAATTTCTTTTTTAAGTGTTTTTGGTAATCCACTTGGATTTAAAAAAGTAAAATACAGCGATGTGAGCAATGGAATAACAGAGAATGCTGCTTTTAGTCGCCAGAATATTTATCCGAATCCTTTCATGGACCGATTTTTTGTTGAGGGATTCTGGGATAAAGATATACAGGTTTATGACATACATTTTAATCCTGTTGGTTTTACAAAGGAATTAACGAGTAATGGATTTTATATTCGCTTTGATGTTTGGAATTTACTTCATGAACCAAATCCGCATAGCTGGTCAAGCCAGCCCCACCGTTCACCTAAACTTTATTTTGTAGTTATTACCGACCATGGTTATCGCTCAGTGCATAAAGTGATAAGGACAACCCTTGATTAACCCGGTTTCAATTTCATTTTTTTTACTACTTTCACATCATGCAGACAGCCGTTATAGGAGCAGGAAGCTGGGGAACAGCTATCACCAAAATTCTTACTGACAATGGTCATACCGTTAACTGGTGGGCGCATAAACCTGAAACGGTTAAACATTTAATTGACTACGGGCATAATCCCAAATACCTTACATCGGTTTTTTTCAAAAAGGAGTTGCTCAATATAAGCTCCGACCTGAACGAAGTGCTTTCAAAAAGTGATTTGATCATTATTGCAACACCTGCTGCTTTTATACAGGAAGCTTTTTCGGTTTGCAGCGAAAATGCACTTAAAGATAAATTTGTTTTCACCGCCACCAAGGGAATGATACCCGGTTTAAACATTATACCTGTTTACTTCTTCCAGCAAAAATTAGGTGCGCTTGAAAAAAATACAGGCATTATTTGTGGTCCCTGCCATGCCGAAGAGGTGGCCCTGGAACGACTTTCATACCTGACTGTAGCCTGCAACACCGTTTCAATTGCCGAAGACGTTGCTACCCTGTTAAAATGCCGTTACATCAAAACCAATGTAAGCAATGATGTGTATGGTGCCGAACTTGCAGCCGTACTTAAAAATATTTACGCGCTTGGCTCAGGAATTTTTGGCGGTTTGGGTTATGGCGATAATTTCCAGGCTGTATTTATATCCAATTGCCTGCGCGAAATGCGTTCATTTATTGATGCCTTTCATGTCACCCACCGTGATGTAAAAGAGTCGGCCTACCTGGGCGATTTGCTTGTAACCGCGTATTCAAAATTTTCGCGTAACCGTACGTTTGGTTATATGATAGGCCAGGGTTATTCTGTAAATGCCGCTCAGCTGGAAATGCAAATGGTTGCTGAAGGTTATTATGCGGTAAAAAGCATTTACGAGTTGAAAAAAAACATGGACGTGCAGGCTCCCATTATTGATGCTGTTTACCGCATCCTGTATGAAAAAATGACACCTGTTATTGAAATGCGCATTTTGTCGGATCAATTGACATAAAAAAACCCGGCTTTTACACCGGGCTTGTATTCATAATTTTTGATTTAAATCCTTAATTAAGCTTTCACATGGCTCCAATTCTCGCCACGCTTAATGCGGTACAACTGCATTTCGCTAATGCCAAATTTATCGGCAATTTCGGCCATTTTCATGCCGCGGTTTTTAGCGCTAATCATGGTTTTTATTTTTTTCACCTTGGCAAGGTTCAATTTTAACCCTTCGGTTGGCTTATTTTTCATGCGCTCTTTACGCGCTTTGATTACAGCCGGATTTTTCTTTTGGTGTTCTTCCATTTCTGCCTTGGTTACCCAACGCAGGTTTTTGGTAGCATTATTGCTTTTTTTATAATCCAAATGAATAACATAAGTAGCTTTTGGTTTTGATTTTTTTGCAAAATTTTCAGCTACCAAACGGTGAACAAAATACGATTTGCTTTTGCCGTCAGGACGCAAATTCAAAATCGGATAACCATCAATTGCACTTCCTTTTAAAAGCGTACCGTCTTTGATCTTGTCCTTAAAACTGGCTAAACGTCCATGGTTGGAAACAGCATACCTTAAACGCAAGGCGCCTTTCTTAAACTTGATTTCCTTCCATTGTTCGTTGGAATTAAACTTTATCATAGGGGGGTTATTTTGAACAAATATATATAAATTTCATATGATAGTACACAAAAGGGTACGGTTTAGGCACATATGTACAAGCTTTTTGACTAAATCCTTTTGCAGTCCGCGCCCCTAAAGGGTTTCTAACGGGGCAGGCCCTACCGTAAAACACATATTTCTGTATTAAAAAACAGGTTTTTCAGAGTATGACCCCCCTTGCAAAGGGTATATATTGTACTTTTGGGCATGCTTTTACTCACCCCGGCCCATTGGAACGATTATGAATTACTGGACAGTGGTAATTTTGAAAAACTGGAGCGTTTTGGTAAGTACATTACCATTCGTCCCGAACCACAGGCTATATGGAAACCGGTCTTAGAAGCCAAGGAATGGATGAAACAGGCGCATGTAAAATTCATTCAAAAAAGCAGTGCTGCCGGTGAATGGAAAAAATTAAAAGACATGCCCGACCAATGGAAAATCCAGTATCCAATGGGCGATAAATCCATAACCCTGCGACTTGGGCTCACAAATTTTAAACATGTGGGCGTATTTCCTGAACAAGCTGTTAACTGGAATTATATTTATGACAACCTAACGGCTTTCAAAACAAAAAATCCGCGTTTTTTAAACCTGTTTGCCTATACCGGTGCAGCCTCACTGGCCGCAAAAGCTGCCGGAGCCGATGTGGTGCATGTTGACTCCATTAAACAAGTGGTAACATGGGCCAATGAAAACATGAAGCATTCAAACCTTGACAACATACGCTGGGTGGTTGAAGATGCCGTAAAATTTGTACAGCGCGAAATAAAACGGGGTAGTAAATATCATGGAATTATCCTGGATCCACCTTCATACGGTCACGGACCTAACGGTGAAAAGTGGAAACTGGAAGAAAACATTATGGAGATGATGGACATGGTGCTTAACTTGTTGGATCCCGAAGAACATTTTTTGATTTTAAATGCCTACTCACTCGGATTCTCGGCCCTGGTAATTGAGAATATGTTAAAGGGTAATAACCGCAAGCTGGAAACCGGTGAATTGTTTTTGCATTCGAAAACCGGACAGAAATTGCCCCTGGGTGTTTTCGGGAGATTCCTGCATACGTAGCACGCTGTTGGCCATGCTGACCAACATGAAATGAGTAAATCCTTGGCTAAAAAAAACTATGATATAGCTGTTGTGGGTGCTGGTTTAACAGGCAGCATACTCGCATTTCAATTGAAAAAAGCCGGTAAGTCGGTTTTACTCATTGACAAACCACAACTTTCATCATCCTCAAGAATTGCCGCAGGTGTATATAACCCCATTGTTTTTAAACGTACCACCCTTGCCTGGAAAGCAAAGGAAACTATTTTAAGCTGCATTGATTTTTACAACGAAGTTGAGCGCGAAACAAACGCTGCCTTTCATGTACAAACAAATTTATACCGCATTTTTGCAAGTTTTGAAGAACAAAATGAATGGATTCGAAAGTCGGTGATGCCCGTTTATGATATTTTTATAAATGACAATGTGCACACAACCGAATTAAAGCATTGCTCTTCGCCATTCGGGTACGCGCAAATTAAAAATACAGGGTATATTCTTACCGTTGAATTTATTCGTGCTGTTCGCAATTTTATTGGTAGTGAAAATTGCATGGATGAAGATTTTAATCATTCAACCTTACAAACCGGCCCTGTATTTTCCTATGGCGATTGTTCTTTTGAAAAAATTGCTTTTTGCGAAGGACATTTGGTTTCAAAAAATCCCTGGTTTAATCACATTCAGTTATATCCCGTTAAAGGTGAAATTATTGAAATTGAAAATAATTCATTTGAAAAGGGAACGCTTTACAGTGGCGGTGTGTATATGCTTGCTCAAAATGACGGGTTGCTTAAAATTGGTGGAACATATGATTGGACAAACCTGGATGAAGTTCCCACCGAAGCCGGAAAAAACGAATTGCTTGCTAAAATACACGATTTTTACCTGGGTGAAGTGACTGTAAAATCGCATAAAGCAGGCATTCGCCCGGCTGTGAAAGACCGCAGGCCTGTTGTGGGCCAACACCACGAACACAAAAACATGTACGTATTAAATGGTATGGGAACAAAAGGTGTTAGTTTAGGGCCCTGGTGTGCACAGCAACTTATTAACCTTATTGAAAAAGCAATTGAGGTGGAAAAGGAAATAAATGTCAAACGGTTTATCGGAAAATCAGAAAAAGAGTGAACATAAATGAACCTGACGTTATAAGATAATTGAGAATCGATTTCCTATTTCCTCAAGTGTGGTTTCCTCCTATACAGCGCAATTGTTTTCAAAATGGTATCTTCCACTTTCAGGTCCATGCTGGCTTTCATTCGTTCTGCTACTTTTCGTGCCTGTGCATGCGTTTCAAACTCACCTAAAAATAATTTTTCACGCGTAAACCCGTACAAATACATTTCAAAACAAATTTGTTGGGTGATTTTTTCGCGCGAGCCGTACATGGAGGAAGCGCCACTGCTCATAAAAGCCGAGAGGCCCTTGCTCACCTTGCGTTCAAAAACAATACTCACCATTTCAAATCCTTCAAGGTTTGTTTCGGATTGCTTTTTGAAGACAAAAAAATCGGTGTAGTGTTTTAGCTTTCGTGCGTTGTAATCAATCTCGGTTCCATCGGGTGCAAGTATGAGCACGGCTGCAACCACAAAGCAGGGAAAACTCAACCACCAAACATGTTGGGTGTAACACAAGGCTATGGCTAAACCAAGCAAGGCTATGCCGGGAATTGCAAACTGTGATTTAAAGCCCGGATAATAGTGTAAACGTTGAGTCATAGGCAGGTTTTCAGGTGTAACTCAGGAATGATTGAAAAGTAACGGTACGTTTCAAATATTGAGATTTCAAATAGCGAGATATTTGAATTATATATTGAAAATCAGAATGTTGAATAGCCATTTCAATACATTTCTATATTTGAAATCTCATTATTTAAAATTCCTTTAGAGGTCTTTCGTCCACCCACAATAATAATTCTCATCACAGGTCTTGTCATCATTTTCACTCGTTCCCCGAAAGATGATGAATTTATAATTTTCATAGGTTTCAACAAGGTAATAGCCGTCTTCCTTCATTGTGATTTTATTTCTGGTCTTATTGGTTGCTTCATCTGCTTCCTCACCACGGAAGTTGTTTGCATTTGGACCTACATCATGTTTCAATAAACTAATCTTTTTAGAATTGCATTTTATGTATGTCCCCTTTTTTCCAAGCTCCAGGCGATCCCAGGCGTAAGGATAAATATTATAATTGCGAATAACATTAACCTTTTCTTCCTTCACGGAACATACTTTCAATTGCTTAAAACACATATAACACCCAATTTCCATCATCATAGCTCCGGTCAACTTATTTTTATCCCATGTAGTACCTGTAAAAAGTGTTGCCGGAAAATCGAAGTTGGTGAATTTTTTACCCTGGTTCATAAAAACACCCGTGTATAAACCAAATCCCCAATTAAAGACGTGAAAAACGATGTCTTGTTTGTTGTCTCCGTTCAAATCTACAACATGAATTAAACTATCAAGTGGTGTCATGCCTAAATACATTGAATCACCTGAAGTAAGCATTTCTTCGTAATAGGCAATGTTTTCACCCATTGGCATGGTATCAGAATCCCAGCCTACATCTTGCAAAGCTTTGAACAACAATTTTCGTTTTTCATCGGCAGGCAGATTTTTTTCGCCCTGGAAAGAATCCATTGGCTTAAGGTAATTGAATACCTCATCGTATTGAGCAATTGCACTACTGAAGGAGATAAAAAACCCAATTACTAAAATAAATTTTGTTTTCAAGATTCTTAGGTCTATTTATCCAAAACATCCTTATTCAACATTTCTATAGGCCCGGCAAAAGCAAGGTGATTAATCCACTCATCCACCTTAGCTACGATAAAGTTCTCTTCGCCTATTTGCTTTTTTATTTTCAAGCCATTTTTTACAATTCCAAATGTGTGGTTATACTTTTCTACAGAAATGATTTCATGGCGATTAAGAATCGTTGAATGATTTTGAATATTGATTTTATGCGAAGCAAAAATAAGACGTTTGTTCGTCAAAAATAATTTTCCTCCAACAGCTTCAACACCTTTTTTGTGGTTAGCTGGTGTATGAAAAACAAGTTCTTCACCCGGTTCCAGCAATTGTTTAAAAGCTGCATCAATGCCAGGGGCAGTCCAGATTGCGAAATTTGTCATGATAAATCCAAATAACAGGCCTGAAATTGTTCCTGCCAAAATTCCCCCAACAAAAATTTTTGTCATGGTTTTTGAATCAAGCTCATCAGCACTTAAAAGGTCATTCACCATCATGAAACTTGCGATGGCAAGACCAAAAAAAAGACCTGTTTTATATGACGGTTTCATAATGAATTATTTTGCCACCCGCTTAATGCTACACCCAACCGGCTTTGTTTCTTTTGTTTTGATCTTTTTTCCTTTTGAAACCGACTCCAACGCCATTTCCAAATATTTATCCTTTACAGCGCTTGCGCTTTTTACATTGTCATCAATGGCACCGCGGTAAACCAATTTCATGTTTTTGTCAAATAAAAACACGTGCGGTGTTGTTTTTGCTCCAAACGCATTGGCCAGGGCACTTTCTTCATCCAGTACATACGGCATTTTAAATCCTTTTTCCTTTGCACGTTCCTTCATATCCGCCAACCCATCGCCACCACCGCGTTTGGCATGATTTGAATTAACCAATACCATTCCCACTTTTGATGCTGTTGCCTTATCGTACACACTGTTGTAACGCCCGTCCCAACCCTCACTGTCACTGCCATTGCCAATTACAAACGGACATGTATTGCAACTGAACACTACCAGCAGTCCGTTGGTTGATTTAAACTCGTTCAGCGACTTCATTGAATCGTCAACGCCTTTCATTTTCACCTCGGGCATGGGGCATTTTGCACCCAGTTCAATGGTTTTAATTTCGGTGTTGTCAGCAAATGCAAATGCTGTGAAACAGGCTATTGCGATCAATATGGAAGTCTTCATAGGTCTATAATTTAGAATGCTTAAATTAATGTTTTTTACTTAAAGTGTTCACTTATTTTCTATCTTTAATGCTATACAATTGTTAAAATATGGGAGTTATACGACCGTTCGATTTTAAAAAATGGATTGATGAAAACCGCCATTTGCTTAAACCACCAATTGGTAACAAGGTAATTTACCAGGACACTGAATTTATTATCATGGTTGTTGGTGGCCCAAATGCCCGTAAGGACTATCACCTCAACGAAAGTGAAGAGTTTTTTTACCAGCTGGAAGGCGACATTATTGTGCGCATACAGGAGGATGGAAAAGCCGTTGACGTACACATAAAAGAAGGTGAAATTTTTCTTTTACCACCCAATATACCGCATTCGCCCAACCGCCCGGCCAATACGGTTGGATTGGTAATTGAGCGCAAACGCAAGAGTGAAGAACTTGATGGCCTATTATGGTTTTGCGACAAATGCAACCATAAATTATTTGACAAACGTTTTTACATGCGCAGCATTGAAAAAGATTTTTTACCAACGTTCACTGAGTTTTATTCAAGTGTTGACAACCGCACCTGCAAAAAGTGCGGCCACACCATGGAAATTGATGAACGTTTTGTATGATTGATTTGGAATTCTCTGCTAACCCTGGTTATCTCAGGTCCCTCTGTGGTTAAATACAACAATAAATGAGTAAGATTTTTACAATAGACGTTCACACCCATATTCTCCCTGAGAATTTTCCGAACTGGCGCGATAAATTTGGTTATGGCGGGTTTGTTTCACTGGAACACCACAAGCCCTGTTGTGCGCGCATGATGATTGACAATAAATTTTTTCGCGAAATTGAAGACAATTGCTGGAGCCCAGAAACACGTATGCGCGAATGCGATCATCACCACGTTGATGTGCAGGTAATTTCAACCGTTCCGGTTTTATTTTATTACTGGGCAAAAGCCGAACATGCACTTGAAACTTCAAAATACCTGAACGACCATATTGCAGAAGTGGTGCACCGTTACCCGAAACGCTTTGTAGGACTGGGAACCTTGCCCATGCAGGCACCTGATTTAGCTCTTAAAGAATTGGAACGCTGCAAAAGCCTTGGATTAAAAGGAATTCAAATAGGCTCACACATCAATAACTGGAACCTTGATCACCCCAATTTGTTTCCCATATTTGAAGCATGTGAAAAATTGGACATGTGTGTATTTGTGCATCCATGGGATATGATGGGGCAGGACAAAATGCAGCGTTACTGGTTACCCTGGCTGGTGGGTATGCCTGCCGAGTCAAGTTTGGCTATTTGCAGCATGATTTTTGGCGGTGTGTTTGAACGTTTGCCAAAATTACGCGTTTCGTTTGCGCACGGTGGTGGAAGTTTTCCGGCAACCATTGGCCGCATCCAACACGGGTTTGATGTACGTCCTGATTTATGCGCCATTGACAACAATGTTTCACCACGCGAGTACCTTGGTAAATTTTGGGTTGATGCCCTGGTGCATGATCCGCCTATGCTTGAATACGTAGTGAATTTAATTGGCGCCAACCGTGTAAGCATGGGAACCGATTATCCCTTTCCATTAGGCGAATTAATACCGGGCGAACTCATAAACAGCATGCCGTATGACGATGCGAAAAAAGAAATATTGCTTTCAGGATCGGCATTGGAATGGCTGGGGATGAAGAAGGAAGAATTTAAGATTTAAGATTTAAGATTTAAGATTTAAGATTTAAGATTTAAGATTTAAGATTGGAAATGCGGTAAACGCATTTTATTGCATTCGTAAAAAATCACTAAGGTTTTATTACAATCATTTCTGCATCGGTTACCTCAACCGGCAAATTACCATTGTCAACTATAAATGTTGTATACCCCTTGCTGCGTACCTGTTTTATTTGTTGGATTGTTGGTACAAAATCATACGCCACATAGTTGGTATAAAACATTACGGGTATATGCGAATTAACATAACCTGTTACGTTGAACAACACTTTTTGTTTGGATGGATATTTGTTCTCGTTTTTTATAAGGTGATTGACAAGCTGCATTTCTTTTTCGTGCATTTGGCGTTGCCATTTTACAGCTGGTGAAATATCACTGTGGTGGTGCTTGATCTTGTTTAAATCAAGAATGGCGTAACAGGGTGACAATACCAAAACCGAAAGTAACACTACCTGCATGGCTTTATTGGGTATTAAATTGCGGTAACGCGTTGCCTGGTAAACAAGTGCGGCATAACCCATAAATACAAAGGGACAAACAATAATACCAAAGGATACCATTTTGGTTGCTGCCAATGAATAAAACGCATAAACAATGGTTATGGAACCAGCAATGGCTATGCGGTATTTTATTTGTTTGACAAGTATAAGTAAAGCAATTAATGAGATCACGAGAACAAACGGCATAAGAAATCCTGATCCATATATTTCCTTCAACACATCAAAATGGTACCACCACGCACCGTCATGCCCCTCAATAGGTTCAAAAAAATGACGGGTGTTATACTGCATTTCATGTGCGGTTTCAATGGGAAAAGCTGCGCGTATGTACAACTGCCAGGGCAAAACAACAATGACGGTTACCAGCAATGCATACACCATGGGCAACAGCACAATGAAATTCCATTTTGCTTTTTTCAGATCCATTAAACCGGTAATTCCCCATATGGCGTAAATTAAAAGACCAACCAGCCATTTTACCAGGATTGCGCAACCTGAAAATAATCCAATTAAAATGATCCAGCGTTTTTTAGGCGATGCCTGGAATTCAAACCAGGCCCAAAAACTGGCGGTTATGTAAAATAAAAAGGCCATGTCATTGTGGTCGGTTGAATAAAAACCACTGCACAATTCAAGCGGGAACATGGCTACGGCAAAAAACAAACCACCGTAAAATCCAACTGCATCATTCGTTGTGATTTTACCCATGCGGTAAATAAAATACGGAATTATGGCATGCATGATGACCGATGGCATGCGCACACCAATGATGTTGTTGCCAAAAATTTTTATGCTGGCAGCCATTTGCCATAAGTACAAGGGTTGTTTATGTACCCAAATGTGGTTGTGGGTCCAGTTTTGATAGTTGTATTCAAGCAGTGGGTTGGCGTAAAGTGTTGGTTTAAAAAAATTATTGCCCATGTTTTTGGCTACCAGTGCGTGTATGCGCTCGTCCCAAAGGTTTAAAAACGGATCGAGGGTGATCATGAAATAACCTACTACAAAAGCACCAAGGACTAAGAATAAGAGAGCAAATTTAACTTTATAAGAATGAAAAAAGATAATTGAAAACATGAAAAACACCCATGCCGTCCAAAAACAAGTAAGTTGTGAAATGGTTAACTGGTTAAGAAGTTGCATCGTGCAAAGGTAAAATTATTCTCTTGACGGATGTTTACCTGCTTGTTCCCTTGTAAAATTATAAAGAACACTAAAGCTCATGCCAAACCGCCAGCGCGCATATTCCAAAGGCGCATAAAAAAAATTAAATTGAGTTATAAAGTTTTTATAAATAGGTTGCACAAAACCTGCTTGTATTCGCACATCTCTGTAAAATAATCTTCCATGATTCGTGCCTTCACCCTTAGTTACCACTTCGGTTTTGGCATCAGTTACCAAGCTGTTGGAAGTAGAATCATAATGAAAATATGTGTAATGTTGAATCTTATTAGCGCTAAGCAACCTGCCAATAACTGAACTAAAACCGGGTCCCAGGTAAAATCTGCTTTTTTTTCCAAAATTAACCCCTGCCATTAAATTTAATCCTAATCCAAAATACTTTTCTTCATAGGATATAGCTATTGAAGGGGATTGCCTAAATTCTATAGGTGGTGCGGTGCGGAAATCAGGCACGCGATGAGAATTTAATTTTTGCACAGAAACATTAACACCCCCCATCAAGATAAGATGCTTCTTAATATAAATTATATCCGTTTTAACAGCAGTGTACGCTTCGGGGTATTCAAAAACCAAACAACTGGGACAGTCCGAATCATTAATACCTTGTTTTGTTAATTCGGCTCCTAATCCTATTGCAAGGATATCTTGTCCAAAAACTGAACCAGGCATCATGAAAAAAAGGAGTAATAATGGCCTTAACATAAACTTAAAACGAAAATAAAAACGTAATAGTATTGATTGAAATCGTATTTACGAAACTATATCACCTGCTGACTGGCTTGAATCGGTAGGCGGTATATCAGCATTTTCAGCAGCTGGTGGCATTTCCTTCTTTTTACCGAAAAATGATTTTTGTTTAAGAACAAGAATGGCAACACCAATGCTGATTGAACTGTCAGCAATGTTGAATATGGGAGGGAAAAAGGAGAAAGAAACCATGTCAACCACGTTTCCGAATAAAAACGGTGCATACCCACCCTCTTTTGGCATGAATTGCGCAATTTGTAATTCATAGCTTTCACCAAAAAACAAACCGTAAAACATACTGTCAATCATGTTACCGAATGCGCCTGCAAATATTAACCCAATGCAAACTATAAGCAGTGTTTGTGCTTTTTCACGAATGAGCTTGCGCATGTACCAGGCTATTCCAACAATGGCAACCAGGCGAAAAATACTTAGGGCCAGCTTTCCCCAGGAACTGCCTGCGCCACCAATTTCGGTACCGAAAGCCATGCCGGGATTTTCAATAAAATGAATGTTGAACCAGGAAAAAACCTCGTAACTCTCACCTAAATAAAAATGTGTTTTGATGTATATTTTTACGATTTGATCAATCAGTAAAACGCTGAATATGGTTATGAGCGCTGCACGCATGGTGTGCTAAATTAAGGATTGTACGGGATTATTGGTGATTTTAGGAATTTTTTAGAGGAGTAGTGAGATGTGAGTAGTGAGATGTGAGATACGGAACCATTGAAGACAGGGCTTTTATCCTTTTCGAAACATGGTTCATTGGGGCAGTTTTCCAAAGCGCAGTTAAAAAACGGATTTAAAAATGACTGTCTAAGTTCCTCGTACCCTTTACAATTTGCCCTTAGCGCTAAGGGGGTCCGTTTCTCAATACTCATATCTAACTACTCACATCTATAGAAAAAGAAAAGCCCTGGTATTTACCAGGGCCCGTCTTATATAAACAGCACTAAACTAGTTCTGCATATTTTTTGCTTCAATGCTCAACGTTGTGTGAGGCACCAATTTTAAACGCTCCTTATTGATCAAACGACCTGTTACACGGCAAACACCGTAGGTTTTGTTCTCAATACGAATCAATGCTGCTTCCAATGCCTGGATGAATTTTTCCTGGCGGCCTGCAAGCTGTGCAGTTTCCTCACGGCTCAATGTTTCACTACCGTCTTCCATCATTTTGAAGGTTGGCGATGTGTCATCGGTACCATTGTCACTGGTATGTGTCAAGGAACTGCGTAACATGTCAAGGTCCTTACGTGCCTCGGCCAATTTTGAAAGAATGATTTCTTTGAATTCTTTTAATTCCTCATCGTTGTAACGCGTGCGCTCATCAATCTTACCGGCTTTGGTATGATCCAATGCTTTTTGATTTGAATAAAACACAGTTGGTTTACCTTGTGGCACTGGCGGTTTAGGCAAACTTTTTACGTCAACCGTTTTACGCATCATGCTTTCGTACTGAGGTTTTGAAGATTTTTTCTCAGGTTTTGCTGGCTTAGCCGCTTTAATAGGCTCAGCTTTTGGAACTTTTACCTCAACCGCTTTTGCTGGTTTTTCAGCTTTAACGGGTTTTTCAACTTTAGCTGGTTTTGCCGGCTTTGCTGGTTTTACGGGTTTAGCAGGTTTTTTGGCCACTACTTTTTTAACCGGTTTTTTGGCAACTGGTTTTTTAGCAGGTTTTGCGGCTTTTTTAACCGGTTTTGCAGCTTTTTTGGCAGGTTTTGCAGCTTTTTTAGCTGGTTTTGCTACTTTTTTAGCTGGCTTTTTTGCCGGTTTTGCGGCCTTTTTAGCTGGTTTAGCTGGCTTTTTTGCGGCTTTTTTTGCCGGCTTAGCTGCTTTTTTAACTGTCTTTTTCTTTGAAGCCATGTCTCACGTCCTCCTTATTTAATTAGTGTTTTCAAAGTACAGTTGTGTAAAAGTCCTTTGAAAACCGCGCAAATATATCAAAATAAAAATGAGTTTGCGGTTATTTCGCAAATAAAACTTTGATTCATAAAAATTTGAAATTCAGATTATTCTGAAAAAAATCAAGCCTTTTGGAGGCTTATACGCGTCAATATACCGTCTTCAAGGTCCAATTCATGGGCATTATTTCCCAATTCGTCTACCAAAATCAAAGAATTGGCAAGCACCTCGGCACATATGTAATTCATGTTATTGGTAACGGCCTCGTTTATCTCGGCAAATTTCAAAAGCTTGATGTCAATTTTATCGGTCACGTCCAGCCCCGAATCTTTGCGCAGGTTCTGAATTCGGTTCACCAACTCACGGGCTATGCCCTCCTGCTTCAGCTCGGGCGACACATTAATGTCAAGGGCCACGGTTAACCCGCTTTCAGCCAATACCGACCAACCCTGTATGTCACTTGTAGCTATTTCCACATCTTCCAGCGTCAAATGAACTTCGGTATCCTGTATGGTTAAGGTGATTTCACCCTTGCTTTCAATTTCAGCAATCCTGGCATTGTCAAATGCTTTTACCGTCTCAGCAAGGTCCTTCATAAGCTTGCCGTATTTTTTACCAAGTGTTTTAAAGTTGGCTTTGGCTGTTTTATTGAACAATGGATTATTGGCGCTTACCAATTCCATTTGCTTGATGTTTACTTCTGACAGGATTAAATCGCTTACGGCTTTCAATTGACGTTCCATGATTTCGCTGGTAACAGGAATCATTATTTTTTGAAGCGGTTGACGCACGCGGTGATTTTCTTTCCTGCGAAGGCTCAATACCATTGACGAAACACGCTGCGCCAACTGCATGCGCTGCTCAAGGTCGGTGTCAATTATGCTTTCACTGGCAACAGGAAAATCGGTTAAGTGAACCGACCCAGCTTTTATTCTGCCGGTTGTTGTATTCAGGTCAGTAAACAAACGCTCGGCATAAAATGGTGCTATGGGTGCTGCCAGTATGGAAAGTGTTTCCAAGCAGGTATACAAGGTTTGGTAAGCGGCAATTTTATCATGCGTGTATTCACCTTTCCAAAAACGCCTGCGGCACAAACGCACATACCAGTTGCTCAAATTATCAATTACAAAATTTTCAATCTGACGGGCCGCATTGGTTGGATCATAATCGGCATAAAATGCATCCACATCTTTTACCAGTGAATTTAATTTGGATAAAATCCAGCGGTCAATTTCAGGGCGATCTTTTACCGGTATTTCAGCCTGTTCAAAATTGAACCCGTCAATGTTGGCATACAAAGCAAAAAACGCATACGTGTTGTATAAGGCGCGGAAGAAGGTGCGTTGGGTTTCGGCTACCAACTCCTCGTTAAATTTCAAATTGTCCCAGGGTGGTGCATTGCTGATCATGTACCAGCGTATAGCATCAGGGCCATATTTTGGTAAAACCGCAAAAGGATCAACGGCATTGCCCAGGCGCTTGCTCATTTTCTGACCATTCTTGTCAAGCACCAATCCATTTGACACCACATTTTTATACGCTACCGAATCAAAACACATGGTGGCAATGGCGTGCAGGGTATAAAACCAGCCGCGTGTCTGGTCAACACCTTCGGCAATAAAATCGGAAGGGAATTCCTTACGGCCATCAATCTTGTCCTTATTTTCAAACGGATAATGCCATTGTGCATACGGCATTGAACCGCTGTCAAACCAAACGTCAATCAGGTCAAGTTCGCGTTTCATGGGTTTACCTGATGGCGAAACAAGCACAATATCGTCAACATACGGGCGGTGCAGGTCAAACACATTGTAGTTTTTTTCGTCAAAATTTCCGGGAACAAAATTTTCCAACGGATTTTTTGACATGAGTCCTGCTTTCACCGATTTTTCGCATTCAGCTTTTAGCTGCTCCATGCTGCCAATAAAAATTTCTTCATTGGTTTCGCTGCGCCATATAGGAAGTGGAACGCCCCAGTAACGTGAACGTGAAAGATTCCAGTCATTGGCATTGGCCAACCAGTTTCCAAAACGCCCTGTTCCTGTGCTTTCAGGTTTCCAATTAATGGTGTTGTTGAGCTCGGCCATGCGCTGGCTTACATTGGTTATTTTTATAAACCATGAATCAAGCGGGTAATACAATACCGGTTTATCGGTACGCCAGCAATGCGGGTACGTATGTTCGTACTTTTCTTTTTTGAAAAGTTTGTTTTCATTTTGTAATTTAAGAATGATGCGGTCATCAACACTTAAATACGCTTTCAGGTCTTTGATAATGCCTGCCGACTCAAGTAACGCTTTCTGTTTTTTTAGTTCTTCTGCTTTTTCGGCATCGGTTAAGTAGGCTTCTTTTACGTATTCTCCTCCCAGGCCAAATGTTTTATCGTCCAGCTCATGGCGAAAACGCCCGCGCAGGTCAACCAATGGAACTGCTTTTCCATTTTCATCCACAACCAACATAGGCGGAACGCCAGCGTCCTTAGCCACTTTCATGTCATCAGCACCAAATGTAGGGGCTATGTGAACGATTCCGGTTCCATCTTCAGTGGTCACAAAATCGCCAGCAATAACACGAAATGCTTTATCGGCATTTTCATGCGGCAATGCGTAAGGCAGAAGCTGTTCGTATTTTATACCTACAAGGTCTTTTCCTTTAAACGTATTCGCAATACGATAAGGAATAAGTTTATCACCCGATTTGTATGCACTAAAATCGGCCTCCAGTCCTTTCGGATCAAAATATTTCGAAACCAGGTTTTGCGCAAGTATTACCCAAACATTTTTGCCAGAATAACTATTGAAGGTATTCACCAAAACGTAATCAATGTTGTTGCCAACTGCAAGCGCTGTATTTGAAGGAAGCGTCCAGGGTGTTGTTGTCCATGCTAAAAAGTAAACATCAGGTTGACCACCTTCAAGAAATGAATGACCAACCGATTTGAACATAGCAATGGCACTGCTATCCTTTACATTCCTGTAACACCCGGGCTGATTGATTTCATTGGCACTTAATCCGGTTCCAGCTGCCGGTGAATAGGGTTGAATGCTGTAACCCTTATACAGTAAATTTTTATCGTAAATGTTTTTAAGCAACCACCAAACACTTTCAATGTATTTGTTTTCATAGGTCACATAGGGATTATCCATGTCAACCCAGTATCCTATTTTGCGTGTTAAATCATTCCACACATCGGTATACTTCATTACTGCTTTACGGCAGGCGGCATTGTATTCATCAACACTTATTTTTTTACCAATGTCTTCTTTGGTTATGCCCAATTCCTTTTCCACACCAAGTTCGATTGGTAGTCCATGTGTATCCCAACCGGCCTTGCGTTTTACCTGGTAGCCTTTTAAAGTTTTATAACGGCAAAAAATATCTTTAATGCTGCGTGCCATGGCGTGGTGAATACCAGGCATACCGTTGGCACTGGGTGGACCTTCAAAAAAAACAAAAGGTGTTTTACCCTCACGAATACTTACGCTTTTTTCAAATGTGTGTTCGGCATCCCATTTGGCTAAAATTTCATCGGCCAGTTTTGGGAGATCAAGGTTCTTGTATTCGTTGTACTTGTTTGACATAATTCTAAAACAGGGTGCAAATTTAAGGGTTTTTTGCTTGTAAAGGGCTAAATACGTGGTAATACGGAGTAACGTATGACTGTTTTAACCGTTATCTTGGTTAAAATTGCAATTGTATGAGGTTCAACTTTCTTATAGGTATTTTACTACCGGCATTAATGGGTTTTGAGGCATATAGCCAAAAAACGGGTGAATTGACTGGGGTCAAAAAAAAACCCGATATGCTTAAATCACTCCCAAAAGAGCTCAAAATTTTTTACCAGGACATGGTGTATATTCCTGCAGGTTCATTTACCTCGGGCGATGATCCAACCGACACAAGCAGCAAAGAAATGTTGATTAGTGTATCGGCATTTTACATGTCGTCAAAAGAAGTTACCAATAAACAATACCGTGAATTTTATGAAAGCAAAGTGAAAGAATTGGGCAAAGAAAAAGCGCGAGCATTTTTGCCAAAGCAGTCTCAGGGGGCCTTGTATATGCCCGACCTGGAAACCACGTTTTCAGATTCGCTGTATTTTATGCACACCGCATACAATGATTACCCTGTAACGGGCGTAAGCTGGGAGCAAGCCAATGCCTATTGCACGTGGTTAAACAATAAAGTGATGGACATTGTAAAAAGTCATGAGGGTTCGTTTGACAAGTATGCCATGCCACAGTTGAGGCTGCCAACCGAAATGGAATGGGAATATGCGGCCTATGGTGGTTTATCACGCGCTTTGTATTCATTTGGCACAAGCCTGTTTGACAAGAAAAAACCAGGCGCATACAATGCAAATTTTGGCCTGATCAAAGATGAAAAAGGTTTAGGAGTAAAGCAATTGTATGAAGATGGTTATTACACCACCGCTCCTGTAAAATCATTTGCTCCCAATGGGTTTGGTTTATACAACATGAGTGGAAATGTAAACGAATGGGTAATGGATGTATACCGGGAACGAACGTACTATTTTAGCAATGATTTAAGTCCGGCATGGCAACGTTCACGGTTTGTAGAATACGATTCTGTAAAAACCGAACATTTGGATAAGCGTATCATAAAAGGCGGTGGGTTTTTAGATATACCATATTATCTAATGGTTTCCTCGCGCAGGAAACTTGATGTTATGCAAGGCAGGTGTGATGTTGGTTTCAGGGTTTGCATGACCTATGCATTACTGCCGCGTGAAGATTTATAAATGCCAAGGGTATCACTTAATTTTTTCGTTTGTGAAATGGAGTGGTTTTGGTTGCAATTTCCTTTAAAATGTTATCGGATAATTCGCTTGCCGTTTTTATCTTTATCATTAATTCAACGTTGTGCCTGCTTTTTGGGTTTTCAAAATTAAATAGGTTAATTAATCCAAGAATGCTGGCAATGGGTTTGCGCAACATATGCGATTGAATGTAGGCGATTTCAGCAAGGCGCATGTTTTGCTGGCGTATCTGCTCCTCGGTCTCTTTGCGATCGGTAATGTCAACAAAACTTGCATATAACAGCGGGCTTTCGCTTTGTTCAATTAAAGCTAACCTTACCTCACAAAAAAAAGTTTCGCCCAACCCATTCAAAGCAACCCATTCAAATATCATTTTTTCACCGGCAAGGGCTCTGGCAACAAATTCAGCTGATTTTTCATCAGAACATTTTCCGTCAGGCTGATATTTAGGACTAAGGTCTTTTGGGCCTAGTTGCAAAAGTTCTTTGTGCGAAAATTTTAATAATTCCGATGCCTTTGAATTGCATTGAATGAACTTACCCGTAGTCACATCATATATGGCTATTCCTTCAGGCGCATTTTCAAAAAAATCCTGAAACCTCTTTTCATACTGTTTTAACAGCTCCTCCAATTGGTGTTTTTTATAATTCATATACTACTGTTTCGTTTAGAAAGTGTAAGCCTTTATAAAAACAAAATTCAGGTATATAGATATTTGTATATATGATCATTGTCAGTATGTGTACTGATTTTAATCAGGTTTTTTTAGTTGGCTTTAACAACATATAATATTTTGATTATAAAATATTTAATTATGATTTTTAACGTCCTGCCCGGTAAATTGCATTTGAAAAAGGATGACATGATCTTCGTCATATTTTTCCTGAATTGTTAAGCATACATTTGATTGTGAAGGATTGGAGGTCCTTTATGGATGAGCATGAATCTTGAATTCAGTTTTAGAAAAAACACCCCAACCGTGCTGAAAATTTAAATTATACAGGTATATAGCTATCTATATACTTATATAACGTGCTGACAATCTTTTAACTAAGGTTCTTTCTGATGCTGAATTCTGTTTAGTTTTAAATGAAAATTTCGAAAATATAGATGCAATCAAAGACCTTGAAATTAGGCCAAACAAACTTACACGAGCTTTCCGATATGGTGAAAGCTATTTCGCACCCCTCACGCATGGCCATTATGTACCTTATTTGTAAAAAGGCTGATAAAAAAATGAGCGTGAAAGATATCTATCTTGAATTAAAAATGGCGCAACCCATTATTTCACGCCACCTGGGTATACTTAAAAACAGCAAATTGGTTGAGCGTACTACTGAAGGCCAGTTAACTTTTTACACGTTAAATCAAAACAATGAAACAGTGAAGCGCATTGCCGATTGTTTTATGTCGTTGTAAAAAATGAGCACGTTTATACATAATTATCAATAAGCCTAAGTGCATGTATTTTTAAAGCCGGTATGGACCCTGGTTTTTATCAAAACAAGGATTTTTTTTTGTTTTAAGAATTGCCTGAAGGGCAAGTTAACACCATTTACAGCGTTTTAAAAAAAGGTACAAAACATGTACTTGCATTTTCTTTAGAAAAAATGAAGCTCACCGATCTCTGGCAACTACTCGCAGGTCTCAGCCTTTTCCTATACGGAATGTGGCTGCTGGAAGATTCCATTAAACAACTTGCGGGACGTACGTTTAAGCTTTTTCTTCAAAAAAACACCAACAATAAATTCAGTGCGCTTGCAAGCGGAACTGTTGTTACAGCCATTCTTCAAAGCAGTTCGGTTGTAACATTAATTGTTTTGGGATTTGTGGGTGCCGGGGTTTTACCCATGTCGAATGCTCTGGCCGTTGTGTTTGGTTCAAACCTGGGAACAACCATTGATGCATGGGTAGTGGCTACATTGGGTTTTAAATTAAATATTGAAAGTTTTGCCCTACCCATTATTGCCTTGTCAGGTATTTGTGTAATTGCTTTTGAACAGCGTAAAAAATTGCATGGGTTTGCACGCTTTATGCTGGGTTTCGGGCTTTTGTTCTTAGGGCTTTCATTTATGAAAACCAGTGTGGAGGACATGGTGCATAATTTTGATTTTTCACGTTATGCCAATAATCCACTCATTACATTTTTGCTCATTGGTTTTACCATTACTGCCATTATTCAATCCAGCTCGGCAACCATGGTTATAACACTTACTGCCCTTCATTCCAAAATCATTCCGTTTGAAGCGGCCGTTGCCGTTATAACGGGATCTGAATTGGGAAGTGCCATGAAGATATTATTGGGTTCAATTGGCGGAATTGGTGCAAAAAGACGTGTAGCGGTTGGTAATATTATTTTTAATATAACCATTACCCTCATTGGTTACTTTCTTATGTATCCCATTATTTGGCTGGTGTACGCCATACTTGGAAAAAACGAACCGCTTATTGGACTGGTGTTGTTCCAGTCAATTATTAATATTTGTGGCATCGTGTTGTTTTTACCTTTCCTGAATTCCTTCAGTAAATTTCTTGAAAAGCGTTTCAAGGGGAAGGAAAAGACGTCAACTTTTTATATACAGGATGTGAGCCGCAAAGCACCCGAACTTTCCATTGAACTGTTGGAAAAAGAAACACATTTATTTATTCAGCGGGTAATTGCGTTGAATGCCCAGGCCTTTCATTTACCCGATTCAGCATTTAATGCCCGTAAAGACATTAAGGAAAAAGATGAAGACTTTAACACACATGCCGGAAAATACGAAAACATAAAAAAAGCTGAGGGCGAAATACTGATTTTATACGGTAACCTTGGAAATGAAAGAACCGGAAAAGAAGAGTACACACGCATTGCACAACTAATTAATTCGGTGCGTCATGCCATGTATGCCGGCAAGGGTATAAAAGACATTGTGCATAACCACAAAGACCTGGGCGAATCGGCAAACGATGCCAGTTACAGGCACTACCAGTTTTTACAAAAACAGCTGGGCGATTTTTATACCACTTTGTATAAATTGCTGGAGCCCGGGCGTACACCTGTACAATTCCATGACATGGAAAACCTGATGAAACAAATTCGAAGGGATTACGAAAATGGGACCAATGAAATTTACAAGGAATCGGAGAAAAAAACGTTTACCGAATTGGAATTATCAACCCTCCTGAATGTTAACCGTGAGGTATACTCATCCTGCAAAGCACTTATCTTATCCGTAAAAGATTATATGCTGAGTGCTGATGAGGCAGAAAAATTTGACAGCCTTACGGTGCTTAATTAAACCGCTTAGGCATTAACTTGCAAAAGCAATAATGTGTCCGTCAAAATCACAACAATATCCAACAACATCATTCCAGTCACGCATTTGTGCCTTGCTTACTTCAAGCGCACCTGCATCTACGGCTCGTTTTAATGCAGCAACCGGATCGTCAACAATCAGGTACAGTTCACAACGGGGTATCCCCTGGCCCAATTCGGGGTGTTTGGTTTTTGGAAACAACAACCTGGCAATGTTTTTTTCAGGCATAATTCCCAGCTTAAACCCATCATTCACCATAAACTCTGTCATGCCCTCCACATCCAACACAGGTTCGGCCTGGAATACTTTTTTATAGAAATCCCTGCTGCGGCCTTGATCAGCCACATACAAAATCATGATTGGAATTTTTTTACTCACACGGGTATTGTTTAGCTGTGTTTTTCCCAACCAATGTATGGTTAATTTTCCAATATCTTTCTATTACCTGTTCAAATTATAAAATACAGGATCGCCTTTTAAGGGTTCAATGTCCATTTTAAAACGCTCTATCAACCCCTTTTCTTCAAAGGTGGCAGGTGGAAAGGCTTCTGCAATTGTTTCAAGAATCTGTATAAACTTTTGCTTGAGAGCCGGACTTAAATAATGGCTGTAAATACGCATTTCGTGCAAGGCCCAATAATACGTAGTATCCATATCGGACTTGTCGCGGGCCATTACTTTGTAGGTAATGTCGGCTACTTCAAATTCGTAATGTTGCTCCTGCAATTCCTTTTTTACAATTTCAGCGAACTTATCGTTCTCCTCTTTTTGCAATTTTCCATCGGCCCGGGCAACTGCATAAGCCAATTCGCCAATGGCATAGTGTAAACTTTCAAGTGGGGACATAGTTTTAATAATTAGGGCAAAGATGACGACCAGTTACTTTACTAAAACTGAGGTTTGTTTGACAGGTATATGATTAAAATCATGTTTTGTCCCCGCAAGTGTCATATTTCAACACAACAGCTGCCTTTACTTTTGGTCTATAAAGCAATTGCTATGAAAATTTTAATCGTTTACATGAGTAAACATGGCACCACCAATAAAGCCGTCAAACACCTTCAACATTTATTGTACGGGCACGATGTTACAACTGTGAACCTTGAATGCGAGCAGGTGAAAAACCTGGATGAGTACACCCATATAATGATTGGTGGTTCCATTCACATGGGATTTGTTCAGACAAAAATTACACAGTTTTGTGGTAGCCACCTTGAATTGCTTTTAAAAAAACAAGTTGGCCTGTTTTTGTGCTGTATGGACAAGGAAAATGTAAACGACCTGTTTGAAAATTCGTTTCCTGGTGAATTACTAAACCATGCAGTGATTAAAAGCAGGTTTGGTGGAGAATTACTGCTGGGAAAAATGAATTTCGTTACCCGATTGCTTGCCAGGTGGATTGGCGGTTATAAAAAAGACGTACACCAACTTGACATAAAAGCCATCAATTCGTTCGCCCGCAAAATGACAGCTTATAAAACCCCTGAAGAAAAAAAAGAAAAATTCAATTATGCCTCTTCGTAAAAAGCTGATCGAATATTTACGAGGAGCTCGTTTATTTTGATCAAATCAGGCATGTCTTTCAGGGTACTTTTTTCATAGACTGCATTAACGCTCAGTAGTTTTTTGTTTGCACGCTCCACCAATTCTTCGTAAGAAAAATCACCCTTTTTTATAGAAAGTAAAAATTCGCGGTTACTTCTTCGTACATTAATTTCACCTGTGCTGCCAATTTCTTCGGCCATTTCCAGCAAACGAAACGTGTGCATCATATTTTTGGCATCATAATTTTTACCATGCTCAACGGTATTTTCATACCGAACTTCGTTCCGCTTTTTCACCCACGTAAAATAATCGTTGTAATCCTTACAGTACTTCGAATATCCATCTTTATTAAACGACATGACAGCAATGGGTTGTTCCCCCTTATCAACAGAACTCAGTGCAATGTCCATTGATCCCTCGTTACGTACAATTCCCTTGTAATTTCCATTCTCTTTGTAATACAATCCGTACACTTCACGCATGTGTGCAATGGCAACCAGTCCGCATTTTTCCTGGGAAATGCTTTTGCTCTTTAAAAAAGCCATGACGGGTATTGATCCCTGGCCTTGTATTACATAACAAAAATCAAGTATGGATTTTTTTTGCTCGTTTAACGGGTTCAGAATTTTTTTATTTAGGCCCCTTGCTTTTTGCAATTGCGTCATGGCATAACCTGCAAAAGCATCCTTGCTCAACTTTGATAAAAAATCCTCGGGTCTAATTTTGTTAAACAATGAATGCTTATACAAAATGTAATCAGCCGGCATATTCAGCATCTCCAGCATATTGGGGTTATTTTTCGATAGCAGGTCAATGAATTTTTTTAGCTCAAAATAGGCTTTATTATTGTTGTCTTCGTTTACCTGGTCAATATAATTAAGAGAATAAAAATCCTTTTTAGGCAATATAAATACACCTTTTATGTCTACATCTGATTTCGCGGTGGCCAAACCATAAGCCTGGCTACCGCTAATACATTCAAACAGTACACAATTTTTTTCTTTTAATTCCTGTATAGTCATTTAATATAAAAACGTAAAAAATCATTTAGTGATGAAGCAGGATATTTATTCCCCGGTAACGTTTTAACCTGTTCTGAACATTGGGCAATGGTTTCTGCCAGGTATTCCATTATAAGTGGTTCATGTGAATGATGATATCCTTCACTTTCACCTTTTTTTAATTCAACCAATTCCCATATGCGTTTTACCAAAGCCGGTTTAGATTCAATTACCGGCATAAGCTGCACCAATTGCATGTTTGGCATGGTTTGATAGGTACGAATCCAGTCACATGCAATGGTTGTACGTATACAATAAAACAAACTTTTTAGTTTTACCTGGTTTGATTCAGTGCATTTTTCAAAATATGATTTGGCCATACTTAAGTAATGATGTATGACTGAGACAGGGGAAAAATTATTTTTTGCCAATTGGAGAAAAGCTTCTCTGAAACCCGGATGTTCAGTATATATGATTGGCGACTGCAACCGCTCCATTAATGCTACATTGTGTTTTATGAGTAACTGCAGCGACTTTCGCAATTCCCAACCGGTTATATCCAGCTCATCGGTAATGGCCACATCAATAAAATCTTTTCGTTCTCCTACACTTATATACCAATCAGGTTCGTGCACATATATAAAACGTACATCATAGTCACTGTCAGGAGAGGGGAATCCCCAACCCCTGCTACCGGTTTCGCATGCAAGTAAAATACGGATGTTTTTACGCTCCGCTATTTCAGTCAACTTTGCATTTATTGTTGCGTGTATCTCCATTTTATTTTTAAAAAGCCCGCCCGATCATTTTTTTTACCGGGCAGGCAACTTTTTTTTCAATTCCCCGTCTAACATAAAAATAAATAACATATCTTTGTACAACAAATGAATAAAATTAATTCCATACACGCTCAGCAAACGCCCTTTTATACGGGTTATCCGACCTATAATATGGTCACGGGAGTGTATTGTTAAAAGAAAAGAGAAACCAACTTTAACATAGAAACCCCGTCACAAGCGGGGTTTTTTATTTTTATGTACTATACAAAATGAATATGACTATACAACATACGATACCATTTTATCAACCGCAACCCACCAGTGCGAATAGGGAGAGGCATGTTATGCAGTAACTGAAATAAATTACTGAATTACAGAACCCGGTCCCTCAAAAGAACCGGGTTTTTTATTTTTACTAACTAACGTTAATAGAACTTACGTAGTTAAATGGTAATGCTATGTCTTGATGCAAATAAAATTATTGTTGAAATTAAACTATTGAACCATGAAGAAGATTAGTACATTATTTAAAAAAGACCCAACCAATTTGGCAAGGATAATCAATGAAGTGAATCCTGAAAACGCCTGGGTATTGCATGGCGAAGGAATTGCCACGCGTAAATTTGACGGTACTTCAGTAGCTATTATTGGTGGTGAATTGTTTAAACGCTACGATGTAAAAAAAGGCAGGGAAGTTCCCGCGGGTGCCATTGCCTGCCAGGAACCGGATGAAAAAAGCGGACATCACCCACACTGGTTAAAATGTGTGCCGGGCACGCCTGAAGACAAATACTTTTTTGAGGCATTTGATAAATTGGAAACCAAAGAAGACGGAACTTACGAATTGTGCGGGCCAAAAGTACAGGGAAATCCTGAAAAATTGGACATACACAAATTGGTGAAACATGGAAGTGAAGTGTTGGAATTACCTTCATTGGAATTTGAAGAGTTGAAAAACTACTTAAGCAATTCTGCAAATAATATTGAAGGAATTGTTTTCCATCATACATCTGATGGCCGCATGTGTAAATTAAGGAAAAAAGATTTCGGTATTAAGCGCTAAAAAAACCGGTCGGTCCCTAGCGGCAGAGCTGATCAAACTGCCGCATTTTTAAGAATGAAAAGTTGTTAATGCAAAATTGACATGGGAAAACTATGTCTGAAAATTGGCGGGTCGTCTAACCGGCAGGACGCGGGACTTTGACTCCTGAAACAGAGGTTCGAATCCTTTTCCGCCAACGGTTCTTTGAAAAAATACTTGTTAGCGAATTCAAACTTCGTTAATAAAAAAAATGGAGATATATCAATTGGTTAGATTACGTGCCTTGGACGCACGAGGATGTGGGTCCTGACGATCGTGGGTACACGATGTCAGGATGCTGACAAACAAAGTTTCGTCAGCATTCGAGTCCTGCTCTCCATACAACGACAAAAAAGAAAACAAAGAATTTATCCTGTTTTCACTTTGTTGTTGTCCTTAAGCGATGTGAAGTATAACCGACTGCTTTGGGACAAAATGCCGAAATAGCTCAGCAGGCAGAGCAGCTGATTTGTAATCAGAAGATCGGGGGTTCGACTCCCTCTTTCGGCTCCAATATATAGGGAAGTATTTCAATGTTAGATTCGGTGCTTTGGAAGCATCAGTGTGCAGGTTCGAGTCCTGTCTTCCCTACAAAAAAATTTAAAATAAATTGGGAAGTAGCTCAATGGTGCGAGCAGATGTCTTATACGCATCCGATCAAGGGTTCGATTCCTTTCTTCCCAACAAATTAGTTCTGGTAGCTCAATGTGGTAGAGCAGCTCTTCAAGTGTGTGAAGAGATAAGATGATTGGTTCGAATCCAACCTGGGACTCTAAATGGTGAAATTGGTGTAAAGGTAACACGACAGAATGTGAATCTGTTGTTAGCGGGTTCGAGTCCCCTATTTCGCCCAAAAAATGGAAATGTAGCAAAGATGGTCAATGCTGCGGATTGAAAATCCGATGATGTTGGTCATGACGAAGCGTAGCTTGTCATGATGCTGACAGGCGGTAGCCTCGTCAGCATTCGAGTTTGCATTTTTTAAAATTGAACAAGAAGCATAACTGGTGTATGCGCCCGGCTGAAGACCGGAATAAAGTGGTTCGATTCCATTCTTGTTCACTTAAGGGAGTGCGCTGGAGTTGGAGAGCCAGGCCAGACTGTAAATCTGGTACCGCAAGGTTGAGTAGGTTCGAATCCTACCACTCCCACAAGCAAAATCTGTTTCGAAAAAACAGTCACACGAATTAAAATCGACCCGTTAAAAGCACGGCTTTTACAAGGGATGATTTTTAATTCGTGTGCCGGACGCAAAGCGGACGGAATTTTGATTGCAGGGCCCACCCAAAAAGGATCAGCGTAGCTAACCTCACCACTCCCACAAAAAGATCATGGGATTATGTTCTTTGAAAGAATAAAATCTATTCGTGGTATTTTTTCAGCGCCTGGTTTAAGCGCTGGTGAATGCGCCTGCGCAAATTTTTAGGAGAAAGAACTTCAATGGAATCACCAAATCCCAGAATTTCACGCTCCAGTTCGTAATTCCACACAACATCCATCTTAAAAACACAACCGTCATCGTGCTTCTCCAACAATTGCTGTGATGCATGAATCGGCTTTGTTTCCACATATGGAACATGCGCACGTTCAAGTTTAAATACTACCGGAACTTCGCGCTGGTTTAAACTTTTGGTTACGCCTATGGCGTTGTTGTAAAAGGTTTCTGTATTGAAAACCGTGTTTTTAACATATTTCTCTTTTTCAATCTCCTTTACTTCTACAATGCGGTCAAGTGCCAGGGTTAAAAAAGTTTCATCTTTTTTCATACCAATTACAAACCAGCGGTTCCGGTATTCTTTTAAAAGATACGCGTAAAAGATTATGCTGGAAGCCTCACGCGCCTTGAACGACTGGTAGGATATTTCAAGAGTACGTTTATTTAAAATAGCTTTGTGAACGGGGTCAATAAACTCGAGTCCTTTCAACAAATCGTTTCGCTCAAAATGAATATACGACTTACCCTTATGGGTTTGTTTGTAAATCTTGTCTTCAAGGCGACTGACCATACCCGTCAACTCGTCAAAATAACCAAAACCTTTGAATTGTTTAAGAACATCTACTACCTCTGAAAGCGTTGACAGGTCCTGGCGGGTAAGTGGAATATTGGTAATGCTATAGTTTTTATCTTCATAGGTATAGAATTTTTTGTCTACAACAACAATGGGCGCATTGTATCCCAGCTTCTCGCTGCGCATGTTTTGAAGGTCAAGTTGAACCGTACGCAAACTTACACCTTTGGTAATACCCTCGTATTCGTATAAAGCTTCACTGCATGCTTCAACCAAATCTTCAAGTGTCCATTTGCGAAAACGGTTTTGCAAACAGTTATCAATTGTTTTGTAACGTACCAGGGCAAGTTTATTAATAGGCATGGAAAAGAAATTTAAGATTCAATATTTAAGATGTGCAGGACATTAACAGGGAATAAAGATAAAAGAATTTCTTTTTACTACGCAATTATTTTGCGTAGTTGACCGGTTTATGGGGATTAATTTGCTCTGAAACCCGCGCCAATTGGGGCTTTTAAAGAAAAATTGAAAAATATTTTTACTGCGCAACTCGTTTGCGTAGTGACTGAGGTACTTTGTATTGTCAAACACAACAACACGTGGGCGACACAAAATAAACCAATTGTTGAACCACAAAAAAGGAAAAAATGAAATTCAACGTATTTAAACGAAAAGAAAAAGAGCTAATCAACTACCAGGGGGCAAAAGCGTATGCTTTAAATGCCGAAATGGAATTGTATGCTGCTGTTGTTACTTCGGGATTGAATGACAACTTTTACGAAAAAGGCGATAAGCGCCTTGTACGTATACGTGAACTCATTTTGAAAAATGATCCTGAATTTGTGGCAAAACTTGCCGTGTATACCCGAACACACATGCATATGCGTAGTGTTCCGCTGGTACTTGCTGTTGAGCTTGCAGCAAAACACTCGGGAACGCCATTGGTAAGCCAAACCGTAAAAGGTGTGGTAAAACGTGCCGATGAGATTACTGAATTGCTTGCTTATTACCAATTGGCCAACAAGCGTACAAAAACCAAAAAATTAAACGGTTTGTCGAAACAGGTACAAAAAGGATTGAGCACTGCATTTAACACATTTGATGAATACCAGTTTGCAAAATACAACCGTGCTACCGAGGTAAAACTGCGTGATGCTTTGTTCCTGGTACATCCAAAAGCAAAAAGCGAAGCACAGCAAGTTGTATTCAATAAAATTGCTGCAAACGAACTGGCTGTACCCTATACATGGGAAACTGAATTGTCAGCGCTGGGACAACAACGTTTTGCACATGCCAATGAAAAAGTTGCGGCATTTAAAGCAAAATGGGAAGAGTTGATTGATAGCGGAAAACTTGGATATATGGCGTTAATGCGAAACCTGCGTAACATCATTGAAGCAGAAGTTTCTGCAATGCATATACGTAAAGTTTGCGCCTTACTGGCCGATGAAAAAGCTGTATTGAATGCCAAACAATTGCCTTTCCGTTTCCTGGCTGCGTGGCGCGAGATAAAAGCAATTAAACACGGTTATGCAACCATGGTCATGAACGCCCTGGAAGATGCCGTAATGATAAGTGTAAAAAACATGAAAGGATTTGATGTTTCAACACGCGTATTGATTGCCTGCGATGTTTCGGGTTCAATGCAACACAACGTGTCGGCCAAAAGCAAAATCATGTATTACGATATTGGTTTGATGCTTGGAATGTTGCTGCAATCAAAATGCCAATATGTAGTAACCGGAATGTTTGGTGATACCTGGAAAGTGATTAACATGCCTGGCCGTTCAGTATTGGCCAATGTGAATGAATACTATAAGCGCGAAGGCGAAGTAGGTTATTCAACAAACGGCTACCTGGTAATTGAAGACCTGATCAAACGTAACGTAGTTATGGATAAGGTCATGTTGTTTACCGATTGCCAGCTTTGGAACAGCAAAGGTTTTGTGAACAGCTTTGAGAAATCGTGGAAAGCTTACAAAAACATTGCACCAAATGCGAAACTGTATTTGTTTGACCTTGCAGGCCATGGAAATGCACCAATACGTACTGAGCGTAACGATGTATTCCTGTTGGCAGGATGGTCAGATAAAGTGTTTGATGTATTGCAAGCCATCGAAAACGGTGCGAATGCAATTGAAAAAATCAAACAGGAAGTTCTTTGAAAAATTCTCCTCTCTCATTAAAGGGAGAGGAGATTATAAAAAATTAAACATACAGGATGCCGTAGAACCAGGGATACTTCGCGCCATGAATGGGGAAGGGTCTTATGCAAATAAGAAGAGGTGCAAATCCTCAATGCGAATCCCCAATCTCTGTATCGAAAATTGCTCCAGTTAAAAATGATGCCGTAAATAAGAAATACTTCGTTTTGGTTCGAAGGCCGAAAGGCCCGGGGTTCGATCCCCCACTATTCTTGTTGCCTGTTGCTCATTTTAAAAAAGGGGTCCTGATGAAGCGAGGCTTGTCAGGATGTTGACAGGCGGTAGCCCCGTCAGCATTCGAATCTCATAAAGACTACAATAAATTAAATAAATGAAATATCCGTTTCATTAAATACAAAATACACGGATACTCCATGTGACCACTAAAGGTCAAATAATATAACACATGAATAAATATTTACAATTAAAAGAGGAACTCGAAACAATTGGTTCCGGAAAAATGAAAGGTTTTGGAAACTCCATGTTGCCAATTCTAAAAAGCGGGTCGTTATTGACCTTTAAAAAAAGTGAAACATATGAAATTGGCGACATTGTTTTTTGCAAAGTAAAAGGACGTTTTATTGATGCACATAAAATAATTAAAACCGATCCGAATAAAGGTTTTTTAATTGCCAATAACCATGGATGGGAAAACGGATGGACAAAAACCATTTATGGAAAGGTTATTGCAAGTGAATTTAAAGGTGAAATAAAAGAATTTTAAATTCCGATTGTTCTTTGAAAATACTGGTAAAAATTACAAACGGTGCCGTAGATTAGCGTTACTTCGACTCTTAATCGGGAAATGTGGGTTCGAATCCCACTGAGGCAACAGCAAAACAATTTAAATTGCCTCATCGTCTAATGGACAGGACTCCAAAAACGTTCGCTTATCGCTTTTTGCCCGTTTTCTTACTTAAAATAAAAGTGCCGTATGGCAGGAGTTCTTCGATTTAAAACCAAATGAGCCTGCCAGTTCATTGCCTTTTAAAAAAGGTGCCGTTGAAAAAAGTTACTTCACTGTAAATGAAAATTAATCCTTTTTTCGTCTATAGCCCTTTTAACATTTTCAGTACGCTACCCACCTGTCAATAAAGAGGTGCGTCCAGGACAGGTGGGTGCGTAAGGGGGAATTCTAAAGAATGAAATGCCCCGATTGAAACAAACTATAAAGCGTGTCTCTTTCCAAAATGTCATTCCTTTAAATTCTTTATCCCTCAAATTCCAGCTCTCCTATATCAATTACATCTTTTGCGTCATCCAAACGCAACGTGATTGTTTTCTTCTTTTGGTTCTTTTTTCCCCAGTTGGTGTAACATTCAGCCTGCACCGTTGTTGGACCACTAATGGTTGTTTGATGGCTGGCAAAATAATTTACCTGTATCTTATATTTTCCGTCCAGTGCTTTCTTCAATAAAAATTCCTCGGGGCCATATCCACCTGTAAAATCTTTTGAAATGGCCCCGCCCGCTTCAGTCCGGTTATGGCTGTACATGCACACTTCTTTTAACGGATCGGTTACCCAAAGGTCCATGTCACAATTGTCATTGTCCCAGTTAATCACCACGCGCACATCAGCCGGCATGTGATGAATTAACCGTTTGTCAAGCGAATCAAGGTTTAATTTATGCGGACATTGTGCTATTATATTGTTGATCTCTCCCAAAACAATGGTTTCAACTGAGGGGAATCGCGCATCCCACTGACGGTTTACTATTTTGCATAAATAATCAACCGCTTTTTGGTACTGGCCTTTTTGTGCATAAGCCAACCCCAGGTCGCGGTATGATTGTGGTTCTTCTTCCCGTATGTTTAAAACCTGTTTGAATGTTTCAATGGCTAAACTTGTTTCATTGAGCTGTTGCAGGCGGTGGGCAAGAATGCGCATGAGCTGGTGGTTCTCTGACTGAATTTCCGCAAGGTTTGACAAAATGGTCATCCCCGTTTCTTTTTCTCCCTGTTTTATAAAATAATCACTTACATCGAGGAAAAAAGATGGAGTGTTTTTATACGCATCGCGCATGGCCAGATATTCATCATACAAATTTTCTCTTTTAACTGTTTTTAGTTTTTTAATGTAAGGTGTTGATGGGTCAAACTCTTTCATAGCGATTTTTGAAGAAGACACGCTTGCCGAGTTACCTGTAGTGCTTCCATCTCCAAAATCCCATGTGCTACAGCCGTTAGCATCCGTTACTGTACAATAAAAAGTGCCGCTTGTGAGTCCCGACAGGTTCCCGGTTCCACCCGAGGTACTAAATGCATACGAATATGGGCTTGTGACATTTAACGATGCGTCAACACTTCCGTTCAGGATTACACTACTGCCTATTGACATCACATTTCCCCTGAAATTTCGTGATGAATCAAGTGCAAGGCTCGTATCCCTGACTGGTCCACCTGAATGTTCCATATCATACAATCGTTTTTTTAATTTTTCATGGTCCACATCGGTTTTCCACCAGGTTAACCGCTCATTAAAATCGGCTATAACTTTTTTAAGGTGCTCACGTTTATGGTCCACTGTATCTTTCTGAAGATTTTTTGCAGCCATTCCCAGCATGTATGCATTGCGCATGGCAGGATCAGGAGGTGCAATCTCATAAGCAATATAATCCTCTACCCTGTCCAACACAATTAATGATGTATTTCGCGTAACCAGTTCGAATTTTTTTCCAAGCCTGGTAATTTCCTTTTTATTTTTTTCGTAATCACGATCCAGTTCGGTTACCTTTTTTTGTGCCCACACTTTTTTAACCATTGCATGTTCATTTGTTGACTCATACAACATGCTTAGTTTTTGCGAATGAACAATTTCATTTCCAAAACCAAAATTAAGGGTTAGTTCAGCCGCCTCGCCCTCATAAAGGCCGGCAATGGAAAATGTGCGTGAAAAATCGGTGGGTGTTGATGGATACACCTGCGAAATTTCACCGGAAGATTTTACTGCATTAATAAACCTGTACGGAACGGTTGTCATCATTTTTTCAATTTCAGTTTGCGTATGGGCCATGCAATTGATGTAGCGACCACCTGATGAATTTGCCAAAACCGTTAAGTTGGCAAAATCGGCTTGCTGCGATGATGAAACAACAAGAACTGGCGTTTTTGAAATTTTTACTTTTTCACGACCATATGTGGAAAGACCATCGCTGCACAAAATAAATTCATCGCAAGTATAATTCTCCAGGTCCAGGTTGCCAAGCTGTGTACCACCATCGTAAATACTGGCTTTTAAAAAGGCCTTAAGTTCATTGCAATTTCCATTGGTAATTTGAAACTTAACCGGTAAGTCAACGCGGTTATTGAACTTTACTACTTCAATGCTTAAATTTCCTATTTTTTTGAAGTAGGCTTCAAGGGATTTCAACTCAAGGTCGGTATTTTTTGTGAGTGACGATGCTGAACAGTCCCACAAAAGACAAACTTTTGATGGTAATTTTTTATCCCGCGCGAATTTTTTTGGATCAAGCGCATAATAAAATG
The DNA here is from genome assembly GCA_035299065.1 of Flavobacteriales bacterium. Lineage (GTDB taxonomy): Bacteria > Bacteroidota > Bacteroidia > Flavobacteriales_D > UBA2798 > DASPJQ01. Next base: position 19,901 of record DATGXI010000066.1, on the reverse strand, counting down.
TATGCTGGTTGCCTTTCCCATTTTTTTCAACAAACAATGTTTGTGCTCCATTTTCCTTAGGCATATCAAAACGCAAAGGGTTGTCTCCTTTAAAATTTTTGGCCTCGTAATCGGCTACCCACGAATCTCTCCATGTATTAAATTGAATGGTTGAATTGTTGCTTCCTTTAACAACAGGCCGTGCAGATTGTTTAATTACTTCAGCATGCAATTTAAATTCAGGTATAGGTTGTTTAAACATCATGGGCAGGAAATAGACATAAGCATTGTAAGCTGATACCAGCTCCTGGTCAATCGTAATGGATATTGTTTTGGTTCCTTTTTCAGGTATTGGAAAAATACGTGTTTTGAAATTATTTCCTTTGGTCCATTCAAGCAATCCAGGGTCAACGCGTTGACGTGTTATGGATTCAAAAACCTGGCGGCCTTTTGCTTTTTCTACCACTACACCTTTGTGCATGACATGATTTGTTTCGATGGCGTAGCCTGATATGGTTTGCCCTTCACCAAGCGGGAAACAAAATTCGCCTTCAAGTTGCCTGTTGCAATGGTTGTAAAATGTCATTTCCATGGTTGTTTGCGCCAGGTTACCCATGACTTTAACATCCATTTTAAGGCTAATGATACGCAAGGGTTCGCTTGATGTATCAGCCTCGTTTTCTTTTACAAGCAGGGCCGGAAAATTGGTTGGGGCTGCCGGAAAATACGTTGACGTATCCACCTCTTCGGCCAATTCACCATTTACCTTTATGGTTAGCGCATTTTTTTTCTGCGAAGGGGTAATGAATACAACAGCTGCTGCCAATATAAAAAGCAGTGTGCATGAAAGGAGTAAAGTAGATTTTTGCATAACAGGTTAACTTAAGGTTGGTCAGTAAGTGACGCACACCTTGAAAAAAGATAGTGTACTGTTTAACAAATTTGGGTTTTGTTAACCTTTCGGATAGGTTTTAACCACTTTAACAAAAATTTACATTCAGCACTCGCAAGAAAGAATAAGAGAAATTTTGAATAGAGCAATACAGTAAATCTGCATGACCTTGAAATGAATAGTCTGTCAAAAATCAATTCTTAATTTCCAAACATCAATTCACCAATGTCAAACACATCGTTGCGCTCCTCCAGTCTTAAGGTAATTGTTTTTTTCTTTTGGCTTTTGCGTCCGTAATTGGTATAGCATTCTGCCTGCACGGTGGTGGGGCCCATTACGGTTGTTTGACGCGATCCATAATAATTCACGCGTATTTTATACCCGCCTTTTACCGCTTTTTTTACCATGAACTCTTCAGGTCCGTACCCACCGGTAAAATCATTTGATATTCTTCCGCCTGCGCGGGTTAAATTATGATTATACATGCAGGTTTCATTCAACGGATCTTCAACCCACAAATCCATGTCGCAATTATCATTGTCCCAGTTAATCACCACACGCACATCAACGGGCATGTGTTTGATCAACCGTTTGTCAAGCGAATCGAGTTTTAACCCACCACCGCTTTCAGCAATAATTGCATTGATTTCTGTTGCGGCTATTACTTCAATTCCCGGGAAACGCCCGTTCCACTGGCCGTTTACTACCTTGCACAACAAATCAATTGCTTCCTGGTAACGTTTTGCGCCTGCATAGGCCAAACCAAGGTCACGGTACGATTGCGGTTCCTCATCGCGTATTTCCAACAGCTGTTTAAAAGTTAAAATTGAAAGATTATACACTTCCTCCTGCTCCAGCTTATGCGCCATAACGCGCAACACGCAATGGTCTTCAGGATGCAATTCAGCAAGGTTGGATAAAATGGTTATTGCTTTTTGCTTATCGCCTTTTTTGAAAAAGAAATTGCTTACGTCAAGAAAAAATATGGCCGACTTTGCATTTTTCGCACGCAATTTCCTGTACACGGCATTGTAGTCAGCGGGTGATGCATTTTTTAATTCTTTTAAATACGGTGTTTCCGGTTCGTAATTGGCAATTTTCATGTCAGCCTTGCGTTCAAGGTCATCAGTACCCGGTGGCGGAGGCGGTGGTGGTGGTGCTACCGTGCCAGGTGGAACAAAACGAACTGCATTGTTGTTGCCTACCCTATTGCGTTGGCCTAAATCAAGGTCACTGCCTTCTTCTTCAACCGGAGCTTCCTCAGCAGCTTCTTCCGTTGTGGCGGCCGTTGAGTCAGCCATTGCCATATCGGCCGACCCAACCATGTCTTCTGTTTTTTTACCTTTTTCTCTTTTCAGTTTTTTTAATGTTTCCGGGTGGAAATCGGTATTCCACCAGGCAATGCGTTCGTTAAATTGCGCCACTACCTGATCCATGTGTTGCGCTTTTGTTTTGCGCTCTTCGGCAGCGGCTTCTCTTTCCTGCTCTTCCTTTTCCTTTAGCAACGCATAATATTCTTTTTTTTGCGATGGATCAGCCGGGACAATTTTATGGCGCACATAATCTTCAATGCGGTCCAACACTAGCAACGATGTATACCGCGTTACCAAACCGTGCTTTAAACCATGTTGGGTTATGGGAAATTTGTTTTTTTCAAAATCAACATCCAGTTCATTTAATTTTTTCAGGGCCCAAATGTGTTCCACCATGCCTTCGGTTTCAATGCCTTTATTCTTTATAATGACATTTTGCCTGTGTGTAATTTCCTTGCCATAACCAAAATTAAGCATGATTTCAGCCTGTGAACCTTCAATTATACCACCCAGTGAAAATGTTTTGTCAACCTCTACAGGCATTGAAGGGTACACTTCGTTCACATTTCCACTCAACACATCATAGCCCAGGTAATGCAATGCCGGTGTGGAAATCAATCCCACAACTTCCTGTTCCGATAATTTAAGCATATTGATGTACTGCCCTCCTGTTTCATTGGCAATTCTTTTCAAAACCGAATAATCAGCTTGCGGGGAGCTTGAAAGTGCAATAACGGGAGTTGTTGCAAGTTCTACATCGCTCAAACCAAAGCTTGAAATACCATCTGAAACGAATATGAATTCATCACAAAGATATTTTTTCAAATTGAGTAAACCAAGTTGTGTTCCTCCATCATAAAATATATTGTTTAAGTAGCTGGTTAATTCGGTAACATCTCCGTTGCTTATTTGGAAATCCTTTGCTGGTAATATAGTGTTGTTAAACGGGATTACCTGAACATTTACATTGCCTATTTTACTTAAATATGCGCCAATAACACGCAGTTCTTTTTCAAGGTTGCGTTTGAGTGCCGATCCGGAAGCGTCCCACAGGATGCAGATTTTTGCAGGCATTTTTTTAATGCCTTCGTATGCTGTTTCATTTGTTTTTTTTGTATTTGTGCTGTCTTTTTTCGGATCAGTACAATAATAAAAAGCATATTTCCCGCTGTACTTCTCAGATTTTTCCACGAACACGTTTGGCATGCCTTTTACTTTGGGGATGGAAAACTTTATACCTTTATCGGGCAAATAATTTGTTTTGGTTAAACTTGCTGTCCACGATTCATTTCTCCCCTGGAATTCCACCTGTTCGGTACCATCGTCAAAATAGGGTTGCTGTGTTTGCTGAATAACTTTGATGTTAAAACCAAACTGCTCCACTGCTGTATCAAAATCCATGGGCATAATGTAATTGAACACACTGTCTTCAGAAATCAATTCCTGGTCAAGTGTTACACTTACGCGTTTTGTTCCTTTTGCGGGAATGGGAAAAATGCGTGTGTGAAAATTATTTCCTTTGCTCCATTCGGCAAGACCGGGATCAATTCCCTGGCGAATGACTTCTTCAAACACTTTACGTGCTTTTTGTTTTTCCAGTACAACACCTTTGCGCATCACACCATTTATCTCCAACGCATAACCTGAAACGCTTTGACCGTCTGCTAATGGAAAAAAGAACTCGCCTTCCAAATCGCGGTCAAGGTCATTGTAAAAAACCAATTCCATAGTTGTTTGGGCAATGTTACCAACCGTAGTTACGTTCAGTTTTACCGATTTTAATTCGAGCGGTTCGCTTTTTTCCGAATCCTCTTTGCGCTTTACCAGCAATTGCGGCATTGCGGGAGGTGTCTCGTCAACAGTGTCGTTGCTTTCGGCAGCGGCTTCTGAAACCTGCTTTTCATTATAAATAACCGGCTCTTTTAAACCAATGTTGAAAATACCGTATGCGGTGAAAATAAATCCCAGGGTGCATACAAACAAAACGCGCGTCTTAATCATAGAATTAACTTGGTTACAGGTTCTACATCTTTAATACCAATTGGTTCAATTAGTAACCCAGATTTCCCATTAAAGTGTTATTTTTTTGATCTATCAGCCTGTTTTACAGGGCTATTGCGAAAATTTTGAAAATAATTTTTACTACGCAATTTGGTTGCGTAGTGACGTTATTCCTTTGTATCGTGAAATAAATGAGACCTTGAAATCGCCACAGATTTCACAGATATACACTGATTCAAAAAAATTATCTGTAACCACCTGTGTTATCTGTGGCCAAAAAAAATAAACGATGAAAACAACAATTACAGGCGATGACTTAAAAAACATTGGTTTCCCTCAGGGACGTGCCATTGGAAACGCCATCCAGTTAATGGAAAAATATTTCAGCAACCATACAAAAGAAGATGTGTTGAAATTATTGGCCGATGTATTGGCGCAACCCGCACATTACCTGGACCACGCTCAACTGGCAGGTGTAGCAAAAGAACTGGTAGAGAAACCAAAGCCTGAAGGATACGTTCCGGAAATTGCGCTGAAGGAAAAAGGTGATGCCTATGCCATTTTTGGTGCTGGCCATATTGAACAGGGTGCATTGGACCAAATGAACATTGCCATGAAATTACCGGTGACCGTTGCAGGCGCATTGATGCCTGATGCGCACCAGGGATATGGATTGCCTATTGGTGGTGTACTGGCTGCAAACAATGCGGTGATTCCTTACGGAGTTGGTGTTGATATTGGATGCCGTATGTGTTTGTCCATTTACGATATAACCGAAAACGCATTTTTGGATAACCAGTCAAAATTCAAACGTGAATTGATTGCGCATTCAAAATTTGGTGCGGGACAGGAGTGGAAAAAAAATGAACAGGTGAACCACGAGGTTTTAGACCGTTCAGAATTCAACACAAATCCGTTCATCAAAAAATTACAGGATAAAGCTGTTGCGCAGTTGGGAACATCAGGTGGTGGAAATCACTTTGTGGAATGGGGAATTATTGAAATGCTGAACGATGACAAGGAGTTAAACATTCCGAAAGGAAAGTATTTGGCTTTGCTGACGCATTCAGGTTCGCGTGGATTTGGTGCAACCATTGCAGGTCATTATACCCAGTTGGCAAAAGAAATCTGTAAACTACCGGATGCGGCAAAAAATTTAGCGTACTTAGACTTGAATTCTGCTGAAGGACAAGAATATTGGTTAGCCATGAATTTAGCAGGAGATTATGCTTCGGCATGTCACCAGGTAATTCACGATAAACTGACCAAAGCCATTGGCGGAACATTATTGGCACGTGTGGAGAACCACCATAACTTTGCCTGGAAGGAAAAATTCAATGGACAGGATGTGATTGTACACCGTAAAGGAGCAACACCTGCTGCAAAAGGAGTGATGGGAATTATTCCGGGATCAATGACAGCGCCAGGATTCTTGGTGCGTGGAAAAGGTGAAACAACTTCGGTGAATTCAGCATCGCATGGTGCAGGACGTCAAATGAGCCGTACAGCTGCCATTAAAAACATTTCAAAAGGTGATATGCAAAAGATTTTAAACGATCATGGCGTAACATTGATTGGTGCAGGTTTGGATGAAGCGCCAATGGCGTATAAAGATATCCATACCGTTATGGCAGCACAAACTGAACTTGTTGATGTATTGGCAAAATTTACACCAAAAATGGTGCGTATGGCCGATGATGGAAGTAAGGAAGATTAAATACAAATAAAAACAGCCACAGATAACACAGATTTTCACAGGTAAATAAAATGTGTGCCTATCAGTGAAATCTGTGGCAAAAAAACTTAAAACGAATATGAGTTACATAGTCGTGGATGTTGAGGCCGATGGTCCCATTCCACATAAATATTCAATGGTATGCTTTGGGGCAGTGGTTGTAGAACCCACCTTAAGCAAAACCTTTTATGGTAAAACAAAACCCATTTCAACTGAATGGATTCCCGATGCCCTTGCTGTGAGCGGAATTACGCGCGAACAACATGAGCAATTTGACGATCCTAAAATTGTGATGGGCAACTTTGCTGAATGGATTTCACAGCATACAAAAGGCCGTGCCATTTTCATAAGCGATAACCCAGCCTTTGACTGGCAATGGATCAATTATTATTTCCATTCTTACCTGGGTAAAAATCCGTTTGGGTTTTCAGCGCGCAGGATTGGCGATTTATATTGCGGCATGAAAATGGATGCGGGCGTAAACAATGAATGGAAAAAACTATTCCGTAAAACCAAACACGATCATAATCCTGTAAACGATGCCAAAGGAAATGCTGAAGCGCTGCTGGCAATGAAAGGTATGGGATTGAAAATATGACCTGTTAAAAAAATAAAAAGCCTGCGGTTTTTTTGGTTTTGTTAACGGTGTTTTGGGTTGATTGTGCAGGATATAAAACATACCTTCGTTCACCAACCTATGAAATTCATTTTTGCGTGTACTGTCCTGGTCGTTGTTAGCGGGTTACAATCCTGCAACATGGCTAAGTTCTATGCCGGTAAGCGCATTGGTGGCGTAGAATTAACACTGGAAACTAACCTGGTAAAAAAATTTCAGACCGATACCCTGTTTATTCAAAAAACAGATCCGGTTATTTCTCCAATAGTGCCTACTTCAGCTTCTTTTCCTGTTTCCGAAACAACTTTTGAAGCGAAAATTATTTCAGATAGATATCAAACTTTTGACAAAGATCCTGTTGAGGAAATAACAAGCTCACCTGACAGCACGAATGCCGCACCTGCAAAAAAAGAACCTGTGTCCAACGCGAAAAAAAATGCACAGGTACTTGGCTACATACTTATATTGACAGCCATCATAGTTGTTGAAATTGGGATTTTAGCCTTCCTGTTTTCGCTCATCAACAATACGGCTGCCGTTTCGTTGCAACTTGCTATTGTATGGACCTGGGCATCGGCTGCCATTTTATTTCTTGTTTTTTTGCTGCAGTGGATGGTATATGGGGTTGATGATGACCATAACCGGCCAGGCAACAGGTAAATCGTACTAAAGTAAAACGTTATCCCCGGTACATTTATAAATAAATATTTCCCTTGGGGCTTGTTACATTAAAAGTTAGCTATACAAAATCAAAGGAGATTTATGTCTGGCTTACCATTTATTTTACACTGACCGGATAAATTTTTACAACGTAATTCAATTTTCTTTCCTTTAATTCCTTTACGAAATCACTGGCTTCTTCATAGGTACTAAACGCACCAATAAGGGGTTCCTTGTCTCCGTTGGACAAACTTGTTTCCAAATCAATTTCAGGCAACGATTTTTCCTTTAACAATGTATTTACAATTAATGCTTCCTTGTCTCGTAGCTCTTTTGTAGTGTATCCATTGGTATAATATGTTCCAAACTTTATACCCTCACCCGGGTTACTTAACCTGAATTTCTTATACACATTTCCTTTTGTATCCATTGTTAGAATTGTGTAATCGGAACCTAATAGATAAATAGTGTCGTTTGATGTACATATATCCATTGCATAAACAGAACTCATGAAATCAGCAGCATTGTAGGAAGCATACTTATTCGTTTCACAATCATAAATAAACCCTTTTAAGCCGGAAGCATTTACAATATAGCGTCCTGTTGATGTGTTTTCGGCAGCGTAAGCAAAATTTGAAAGGTCCGTTTCCATAGGGTATGCTTTTCCTGACTTATCAACTTTGATAAACATTTCAAATGACATGATGTATATGTTGGTGTTGTATGCTGAGATTAATTTGCCAAACGTACTCATACCTGGTGTATACGGAATCATGACCACGGGTTTTGCTTTAAACGAATTAACATCCACCTCCAAAAACGCTGCACCTTTCTTGTCGGCCTGTTGATCCATAAAGGCTTTGTTGTAGGTGTTGTAGCCTGCTACTGCCTTTACCTCTTGCGTCAGCAAAGACTTTTCGTTCTTAATTTCCTGTGCATTGCCCATTATGTATAATTTATCACTTTCAGGCGACAACGAAGCATAAACCGGTTCAAAATCGCATGCAATGGTATTGATAATTGTGCCATCAGAACTGTTGAGCAATTGAACCTTTTTTCCCCAACGATCCATATTAATAATATATTTACCTGCCTGTGACAAAATAAAATTAGCACCTTTTATTGATTTTAGTTTCGATCCTGTATTGGGATCCAGCAAGTGAACGGTGTTGTAGTTTGCCGCAAGTAAAATTGATCCATCAGGTGTAAATTGCAGGCTTGTTATGCCCGCCTCATCAACCGAAAACGTTCGTATGGTTTCACCTGTTTTGGCATCAAGCACAAAAACGGTTTTAAATTCTCCGCAAACGTAAAGTTCATTTTTGCCCGGGCGTTTTACCAATTGGGTCAAATCGCCTTTAAACGCATAGGAATCGTTGGTTATACCAATGAGGAAGGCGCTTAGTATAACAATTAATTTCATTTTTTTCATAATTCATTTCTTTGTGTTGGATTGATACTTATATACAGCCTGCAGGCGCGAGTCCGCATTCAATTTTATAAAAATACGCCTTAAATGCGTTTTAACTGTGGTTACTGACAAACTTAATTTCCGTGCAATTTCATCATTTGACATGCCTTTTTGCAAGCATTCCATCACCTGCACTTCGCGTGCCGATAATTTTTCTTTCATGTGAAAAGCACTTATTCGTTTTTAATTTGCTTTTTTAAGCTTAATGAACTTTCCGTTATGATTTAAACTCAAATCACCATTATCAATACCCCCGCTGAATTCAATCCACTTTTCACCATTTTCCATGGGTACAGTAATTTTAATAGTACCCTCCTGGGTAAGTTCATAAAAACACGATTTTGTTTCAGCCTTAGTTCCCTTAAAGAAATAGGTAAGCTTGAGGGTATCACCGTTAAAATTAAACTCCTTGTTTTTAAGTGCCTGGGTATCGTCTACCTCCGATTCAAAACTGATTACCTCCCAATTGCCGGCAATATTGTCTTTTGTAAAATCCTGCCAATTATCGCCTCCCTTTGTTTCCTGGGCAGTTTCTGAGCTTTCGCTTGGCTTTGAGCCACATGCAACCATTGCAAGGGCTAAACTTAAAATTGTAAGTTGTTTTTTCATGTTGTTAATTTTGACGCAAAACTATGGGTATCAATAATCTTTCTTGTCGTTCAAAAGGATGAATTTTTAGTTAATTGTATATTTGATGCCTGTTGTCCTCCAAAAGAAGTACATGAAAAACTACACCGTTATCATTTTAATGGCGCTCAAAACCAATCTTGTGTATACGCAAGATCCCGTATTACCGCCAGTTCTTAATCACATGGCCGATAGCCTGATTGAACATCACGAAAAAAAATTTATGCCCTGGGTTAATACCCAAATTAACGATGCTAAACAACAACATAAAACAGAACTCCAGGTATTGTTCCAGAATAAAAAGGCTGAGTTTTTACGCATTCGTGGAGAATACGATGAGGCTATTGCGGTAGCGGGGCAAGCGGCATTAACATCAAAACCGCTGCAAAACTGGTTGCTTACCGGAGAGTGCTATACCATTATTGGAAAAGCTTATGCCGGTAAAGGTGACTACAAAAATTCCGCAAAAAATTTTATTGAAGCCCTTAAATGCATGGAAAAAGCGGGGCATAAACAAGGCACTGCTTTTGCCTTAAACAACATTGGTATTGTATATGACCTGCAAAAAAATTATTTCAAAGCCGTTCAATATTATGAGCAGTCGGTTAAAGTAAAATTGGCTCTGCGCGATTCAGCTGGTTTGGCTGCTGGTTATAACAACATTGGAATAACTTATTATAATTTGAATGACCTTGAAAAATCGGCCACCTTTCACAAAAAAGCCCTTGTCCTTAACCTTAAATTAAAGCGGGAAGAATCAATTGCCCGATCATACAATAACCTTGGTTTGGTAAGTTTAAAATCCAACCAGGTGGATAAGGCCCATACCTATTTTTCCAAAGCTTTGCCCATACGATTAAAATACAAAAACGTTAAAGACATAGCCACAACCCAAAACAACCTGGCAAAATTGTGGTTGGCAAAAAACAGGGCTGACAGCGCATTATTTTACAACAAACAGGCTTTTGCACAAGGTAAAAGCATTCGTGCTTACGCTTTACTGAAAGATGTTTACGCAACTATGGCCGACATTGAAAAAGTGAACAAAAAATTTGAAAGAGCCCTCTTTTACAAAGACACTGTTAGCTTATACAGCGATTCGTTGATCAATGAAGACAATATCAAATCCATTGCTGAATTCGAATCCCGGTATCAATATGAAAAGCTCAAACGAACCATAAGTGAAAAAAACACGCTTGTTGCACAAAAAAATGAACGCATTAAAACACAGCAGGCAAAACTCATTGCGTGGATAGGTGCGTGCGCAATATTCATAATCATAACGGTGTTCACAACCGCGATGTATTATAGTGGAAAGCGAAAAAAAACAATGCTGAATGCACAGCTTATTCTTATAAAAGAACGCCACGAACAACAGGAAATCCAAAACAAACTTCTTTTTATGAGTGTTCAGCAAAAAGAAGAACTGATAACAGCATTTGAAGAACAAACCCAATCATTAACACTAACCTTAAAAGAAAAAGAGCAACTTCTGCGAACTTTTTATGCCTCAGGAAAATCACAGGAATTGCCTTCAACACTTTTGTCTTTATCAGAACGCGAAACAGAAGTATTATCCCATTTGGCTTTGGGCTGGACCGACCAGGAAATTGCCGACAAATTATTTCTTTCCCGTGCCACAGTAAAAACCCATCTAAGGCGAATCTACTCAAAGCTGTTGGTTAAAGGCCGGGCTGAGGCCGTTAGTATTGCGCATCAACACAAAATTCTTGCATACAAACCGCTTAGCCAGGAAAAATCTGTTTTGTGATTACTGGTAATTCCCGTGCATATAATTTTCAACATTCTCACGGTCTAAATATAAATAACCGCTTTATAAATCATGATCCTTACCTGAACGTCCCAAATACGTTGCCGGTTTTCTTTTTGCAACACCATAAATGCCTTGAACAGTGTTTTTGATATAAAGATTTGATTTTTGTCCCCTGAAAAAAGCATCCATGTCTTCTACCTTTACATTTCCTTTGATGGCAATAGCAAACCCAATTGAAAACCCGTCCATCATTCCGCGAAAATCAGTTGTGTGATGTTCCTGCAGTTTCACATAAAACAATTTATATCCTTTCCTGCGCATTTTCATTTTAAATGATTTGAAAACAGTATCGTTATCAAGTTGCCCAAAACCCAGGTAATAGGCAATGTCTTTCCAACTACCGCCTCTTATGACCTTTCTTCTTAAAAGCGTATCCAATTCAAAAACGAACATGTACTTTTGTTCAAGGGTATCAAGCAAGTTTGAAATGGTTGGAAAATCTTCAAGTCTGGTTCCCGGTTTTACAAAACGTTCAATGTATTTCACTGCGCATATCCTGCGGTTGGTAATGTTATAAGAAGTATCGCTAAGTATATTTTCCCAAAATAAGTTGTCTTCAATATAAGTTGAATCCAGCCCATTCACCAATGAAATAACACTGTCGGGAGAAATTGATTTATTTTGCAGGGCTTTAAAATTGGCAGGCATTGTTTTTATTTCTTCTTTTATATTGCTGGGATTGCAAGCGCAAAGGAAGATGCCTGGTAAGAAAAAGAAAATTATTCGTGTCATTTGTTTAAATTTAGTCATTTACAATTCATTCATTATCAAAATACCTCTTTGCGTGTAAAAAACATATCCTGTGGATTAATGCGCTGCTTCCGAACTTTGTAACGTGACTTTCAATTTTTGTTACAGGAACATTTGGTGTTTTAACACGTTCAACTGCAACAGAAATTTAAACCAGTGAAACGCTACCTCTCTTCTTGCATTTTACTTGCAAGCCTTATGTCATCCTGCAACATGGGAAAATTTTACGCCAACAAACGCATTCATGCAGGAAGTGCTGAACCATGTTCAAAGAATACCGATGTAAGAAACGATTTTAATGTTTCAATTCCTGATACATTAAAAGAACAGGCACTTGCATTACATACTGATTCGTTGGTTACAGCCAGCATTGAGCCTTTGCAGCAACCTGAACGGCATGAGTCTCAAAAAAAATTTACACCCATAAAAGAAACTTGTGAGCTTACTGATACGTGTGTTGCCATTCGAGCCAATAAGGAACAAGCTACAAAACCCGCAATGCCTTCGCCAAAAATTTGTTGGCACCACCCAAGCGATGGCGAAATTATAGCTGCCATCCTGATTTTTTTCTTTGGGCCCGCTTTGTTTTTTGGTGTCCTGACTTTTTTCATTTCATGGATCTGGTTATATGGCTTGTTTGCCTTTCACCTGGCCCTTTGGGTATCGCTTTGGGTTTTTCTTTCCCAACTGGTGATAATGGCCCTGTTCATGATCTAATCCCTGTCCTGCTTTTAGCTGTTTTCATCATCGACACGAACCTGTTAATCCATAAAAACCACATTACGCGTAGGGTATTTTTGGGTTAAATCGTCTACATATCAAACAAACGCAAAAAGTGATTGATATGAAACAGGCTTACTTAACTCTTTAATACATATACATATGAAAACAGTAGTTTTTGTGGCCGCACTGGCCATAGCAGGCATGACATCGTGCAGCAAAGAAGAAGTAACGCCACTTGAGCGTGTAAAGGAAAAATTAAACCTTGAAGGACGATGGGCCATTGAATCGGTAACCACCAACGGAACCGATGCCACAACAACTTTTACCGAAACCAATGGCAGCGATTACACACTTGAGCTTAACCAGGATAAAACCTATACTATTTATGGAACCACCAAACGCACTACCGGTGAGGGAACAACTACTGAAACCACCACACCAACCGTGCAGGACCAGGGTACATGGAGCATTCAGAAAATTGACCATGAGTCGCCCAAAACAATTGCCCTGAGCTCGGAAGTAAACGGGTCAACCTACAATGCCTATACGTTATTAAATAATTGTGAAAACAGCATGGCGCTTCAGCAGGAGTCGGGTGGAAATGTGAGTGTATACAGGTATAAAAAACAGAATTAAATAAAGAAATTAAAAATCACGGGAGCGGTTATACCCTTTGCTCCTGTGATTTGTAAATTTAGGGCTTAGATCATCTATTCGAAAGAAATCCCCATACGGGAATTGGAACGGAATCAACGAGTTGGTGGCTATTCTTTTGTTGGGGACAGGTTATTTGGAAATATAAATAGTGTTTTTTTACACTGGCAAAAACTTTTTTCTTGTAAGTTTTCTTTACTATTAGATGAATTAAGATTACAAAAAAGAATCTACAGTCGAAGTGGCTAATTTTTAAATCATTTCCGGGTTTTTTACTAAACCATTTTTTTTTAGATTTTTGCATTTTAAACCCTTATCCCAACTATACAAATATCATCGTTCTGCTCCAAATCACCCATCCAAAAATCCAGTGTTTCTTTTAAGAAGTCGTGTTGCTGGTTTAAATCGTATGCCGAAATACGTTTCAATAAACCCTCAAACGGTTTGTACTTGAATTTTTTTCCTTTAGCCCCGCCAAACTGATCGGCAAATCCATCGCTTAGCAAATAAATAATGCTGCCTGGTTTTGCATCCAGTTCAAATGTTTGAAACGGATTCCCCTTATCGTTCATGTACGCGCCAACTGGTCGGTTTGTACCTTTGTATTTTAGTACTTCCCCGTCACACGCTACGTACAAATGATGGTTGGCACATGCATAATCAATTTTCCCGGTTTTTTGATGAATGCGCACAAGCGATATATCCATACCATCATTCACCGTATGTTCATGGTGCTGCTGACGCAACGTAACCGATAAATCATGGTTGGCCTGTACAAGAATGTCGCTTGGCAACGATTTGCCGTGTTCAAATATGGCATGTTTTACCAGGTTGTAACTTACAAGGCTCATGAATGCGCCAGGCACCCCGTGACCGGTACAATCGCCAACTGCAATGTATGTATACTCACCGTTTGTTTCAAAAAAATAGAAATCTCCACTTACAATGTCCTTTGGCCTGAAAAAAATAAACGATTCCTTGAGGCGTGCTTTTATTTCCGATTCGGTTGGTAAAATGGCTTCCTGTATTCTTCGAGCGTAGCGAATACTGTCGGTAATTTCTTTGTTTTTCTCAAACAATTCAAGGCTTTTTATTTCAATCAATTCTTTTTGTTCTTCAATCTCGGCATTTCGCCTTTCCAGCAATATGTTGGTTTTCTTTTTTTCATTGTACTGGCGATATATCAGGAACAAAATTATACCTACAAATCCAACCGATACAACCAGTATGATGATAATGGTGTTTTGCCTTTGTTTGTCCAGTGCGTGTTTTTCCCTTTCCTTTTCACGTGCTTCTTTTATCACCACCAATTCCTTTTCGCGCTTGGCGGTTCGGTATTTTGTTTCAAGTTCAGCAATTTGTTTGGCTTTATCAATGCCTGAAATGCTGTCTTTTAATTTTGCGTATTTCTCGTGAAAATACAAAGCCTGGTCAGCTTTGTTCATGCCTTTGTAGATGCGTGAAAGGTTGTAGTAAGCATAACGCACATCAACGGGCGATTTGATTTTTACGGCATAGGTAAGCGCCATGTTGGTCCAGTGCAGGGCATCGTTGTACTGTTCTTTTACAATGTTTAACTCGCCCATGTTGATGTAGCTTGCACAAATACCGGGATCATCGTTCAATTGCTGGCGTATGATCATGGCCTGCATTAAATATTCCTGTGCATTTACCAGGTCACGCCTGGTTTTGTACAATAAACCAATGTTGTCATAGCATGATGCTATGGAATATTTATCATCAAGTTCAATAAAGATTTTGAGCGCGCGGTTGTATGCCTCCATTGCCTGATCATACTTGCCCATTTCTTCGTACAAAATGGCCAGGTTGCCTACATTTGAAGCAAGGCCTTCCTTGTTTTTAATTTCTGCATTTAATTTTGCAGCTTTTTCGAAACAGTCAATTGCTTTTTGATGGTATTCAAGGTACCAGTAAATAACACCAATGGCATTTTCATTGGTAGCAATACCGTGTTTGTCTTCAATGGCTTCATAAATGCCCATTGAGGTGTTGTAGTATTTTAAGGCAATGTCATAATTTCCCTGGCGTTCTTCGTTATTTCCAAGCAACAAATACGCCTCACCTTTCTCACGTGAACGGTTGTTCTTTTTGCACCAGTCAATGATTTTTTCAAGATGTTCCTGTACAACAATATCGTCAATGCTGCCCTGGTTAATTAATTTGCGGGTGCGTTCAAGTTGCGATTTAACATTTTCATTGGTGATTTTTTTGGCAAAACCGTGCTTGTTTGCTGCTTCTGCCTGCGCAGGAACATGCAAATAAAGGCACATCAGCAAAATAAAAACTATGCGAACCATGAAAAAAAACGAATGCTTATAATATTAAGCATTATGACGATTTAGTAGGCCGAAAAAACGACTAAACGTTGATTTGGGCAGACAATGTTGTAATTGATCGGTATTATTTATGCGATTCACGCAATTCAAGCCCAACCGGAAGCACAATTTGCCTGGGTTTAATGGTCTTGTCCTCGAGTGTTTCAAGCAATACAGCCACTGTTTTTGCCGCAATTTCATCAACAGGTTGTGTAATGGCCGTAACCGAAGGCGAGGCAATTTCAAAAGCTACGTGGTCATCAAATGAAATAATGGCCGGGCGTTTTGATTTGGCGTCTTTGTAGTATTTGAGCAATTGAACAGCCAGGCTGTTGTTGGCTACAACAAGCGCATCAACCTGCGGGTTCTTTTTAATCCAGGCACCGTAGGTCTTTTCAAAATCAGCATCCACCTCGTCAAAACGTATTTCGCAAATATTGGCTGCCGAAAATTTTAATTTCAATTTTTTCATGGCCTCACTAAATCCTGCTTTACGGTCGGTAAGCGGACTTATATGCTGCGGGGTCAACGCCAGGTAACCAATGTTTTTCTTTCCTTTTTTTGCCAGGTTTTCAACCGCCATGTAAGCACCCTGCGCATTTTGAACCGAGACAGACGAAATGGTTGATTTAGGAAATATACGATCAAACAGAATTACAACTTTACCAACGCCTATTACGTCAAGGTATGCTTTATCACTGTTAAGCGTGCTGGCCGAAATAATGCCATCTACGTTTTGATCCAGAAAAAGCTTGATTAGTTTTTTTTCTTTTTCAGGATCCTCATCGGTGCTTCCCAATATTAATCGGTAACCGCCCTCACCCAGCAAATCTTCCAGGTCGCGTGATATGCGTGAATAAAATGGATTTGAAATATCAGGAACAATTAGACCAATAACATTTGTTTTTCCTGTACGCAAGGCACGCGCATTTTGATTTGGCGTGTAGTTCATTTTGCGTGCAATGTCAAAAACGCGTTTTTGTGTTTGCTTGCTGATCTTGTTCTTATCGCCTTTGCCATTCAGAACCATTGAGATCAGTGTGGGCGAGAGCTCTAAAGCTTTTGCAAGGTCGTTAATTGTGGTGCGTTTGATCATGTTTAAATATAGCACAATTATAAGGATCGAAATTCTGAAATAGACGAAAATTTAGATTAACCCCTTACTAAATGGTTTTAAAGTGCGGGGTATTACTGATATTTTAACAGTGCGTATAAAATTTAACTATTTTCTATACAATAGTTGCAAACATTTTCTCATTTTAAGAATGCGGAATCCTTTTTTCGGGCTAAAAAAATGATACTCACGTTAAATCCGAAATCAGTTTCTTTACGTAGTGTTAAAGAAGGAAATGTAGTTTGTCCACTTAGTTGTCCACTCTTTAAGCTGTACCCTTTACCTGGCATGCGTTTTCAAATCCTGATTCCTGCCATGCAAACATCATCGGTTTGCTCATAATGCCCACGCCAGCTCTCAAATGTTTCAACAAAAATTTCCTGTTGCTTGCCCATGGGTAAACCAGCATTTTGCTCAAACATTTTTTGAAGGCTACTATATTTGAACTTTTTTCCTTTAGCTCCACCAAACTGGTCGGGATATCCATCCGTAAACAAATAAATGCAATCGCCCTTAACAAGCTCAACCGTGTGTTGTGTAAATGAACGCACCACGTTGTTATAGTATCCTATGGGCTGCTTATCGGCCTTGTATTCGGTTGCGGCCCCATTGCGTACAATGTAAAATGAATTGTTGGCTGCTGCATAGTGCAAATGGTTTTTTGCACCATCAATCACCAAAAAAGTAATGTCCATACCGTCTTTATTTTCACCGGTGGCGCCTTTTTGCCTGAGCGAGGTAATTACCTTATCGCGCAATTGGTTTAATATTTCCGCAGGTTCACGCACTCCGCGTTCATTTACTACTTCATTCAAAAAACTATGCCCTAACATGCTCATAAATCCTCCAGGCACACCATGCCCTGTGCAATCACCTACGGCAAAAAACAACAATTCCTTTTCCTTGTGTACCCAGTAAAAATCACCACTCACAATGTCCTTTGGCTTGTATAAAATAAATGAATCGGCAAATGTATTGGACAATTCATTGGCAGCTGGCAGCAAAGCCTGCTGTATGCGTTTGGCATAATTTATACTGTCGGTTATCTCGTTGTTTTTAGTTACAAGCACTTTGTTCTTAAGAAGAATTTCTGCACTTAGTTTTTTATTGTCCTTAAATCGTTTAAACGTAATTACAAGTAAAATGACAATGACCAGTAAAAGAATAATGGCCCCATAAAGAATAACCGATTTAAGCCTGTCTTTTTCCGCATTCAGTTTTACTTTCTCTTTATAAGCTGTGTTTAATTTTTTAAGACCTTGTATTTTTTCTTCGCGTTGGTCAAGTTCAACTTTTGCCAACACTTCATTAACCTTATCGCGTCCCCGTATAATTGCCAGGGTATCTTCAACCTTTTTATGCAATTTAAAATTCTCCAAAGCCTGGTCATGGCGCCCGGTTAGTTCATATCCTCTTGACAATTCATAATAGGCTGTTGCCAGGGCAAGTTTGTCGTCAAAGGCGCGCAATTGTTTTATAACCTCAATAAATATGGGAATAGATTCTTTAGCGCGACCATTGTTATTTAAAGCAGCGCCATAGTTCATTTTTGAATAAATTAAATAGGCATCAATGTGCAAACTGTCGGCAATGTGAACTGACTCTTTTGCAAGTAAAAGTTGATTTTTAAAATCGCCTTTTTTTTCAGCCAATGCACTTGAATTTGCCAATAATTCCAATTCAAGGAACCGGTTTTTTAATTCACGTGCAATTTTTATTGCCTGCTGATTGTAATACCATGCTGTGTCAATTTGTGGTTCCCTACCTGTAACATCCCACCAGGCCATGGATATATTATCAAGTAAAAGGGCTTCCTTTTCCCTGTTCCCCATTTTTTTAAAAATGGCCATTGACTTAAGATAATAATCTATTGAATTTTCAACCTGACCCTGTGCCTTATACAGGTTGGCCAGTGTATTATAAACATCGGCTGTGGTTTCGTCAACCTTTAACTCTTCTGCATAACGTTTTGCGCGCAAGGCAAATTTAATGGCCTTTACATTATCGTTTACCTGTATGTAAAGATTGGCAAACGTAATGCATACATCTTCAAGTCCTTCAATATCATTTTTTGAAATGTAATAATCTTCCGCCTTTAAAAGATCGGCCATTGCAAGCGATGATTTTCGCAAATCCCTGTAAACCTTTGCACGGTTAACATACAATGACGCCTTGAACGCCTCAGCATACCCATGAATTTGTGAGAAACGAATTGCGTAACTATACAGCTTTTCCCTTGTTACCAAATCGGCATCCTTGTATTTTTTCAATACCTCGTTAAGCTTTTTACGCTTTGCTTTATCGTCAAGCTGGTTTATTTCCGCATCAATTTTTTGCGGATCAAACTTCAGGTTTTCCTGTGCCGGCAAAAAGCCGGTACCTAAAAAAAATAATATGAAAAATATACACCGCATTAAATCCGGACACCAATTAAACAAATATCATCGTTTTGCTCAATGTCGCCCATCCAGTCCATGATTAGTTTGTCCATGATCACGTGCTGCTCGCTCATAGGCAATTGGTGAATCTCCAGCAGCTTTTGTTCCATGGTTTTGTATTTTAATTTTTTTCCGCGCGGTCCACCAAACTGGTCGGCATACCCATCGGTAAACGTATAAATACAATCGCCTGGCTGCAATTCAATTTTATTGAGTGTAAACGGCTTCATGGCATCGCCATAGTAACCTATGGGTTGTTTATCGGCATTGTGCTCAATTAATTCACCGTTGCGTATCAAATAAAACCCATTATTGGCAGCCGAGTAGTTCATGGTATTTGAATCCAGGTCATATACAGTTAACACAATGTCCATACCATCTTTACTCTCACCCGTTGCACCGGTTTGTTTTAACCCGCTAATAATTTTATCGCGCAACTGGTTCAGTGCTTTTGAAGGGTCAACTACTTTTCCTTCATTTATTATTTCGTTTAAAAATGATGTGCCCAACATGCTCATGAATCCACCCGGTACACCGTGGCCCGTGCAATCGGCCGTGGCATAAATAATATATTCCTTATCGCCTTCCTCCACTGTACGCGATGTGTCGGCACGCCTTCCGCTCAATGTTGGTTTTATTTTTGTGAACCAGTAAAAATCGCCACTCACAATGTCTTTTGGCTTAAACAATACAAATGAATCCCTGAAATTGTTTTTAAACTCGTTATCGCCCGGCAATACGGCTTGCTGAATGCGTTT
>DATGXI010000065.1:0-6931 GCA_035299065.1 Flavobacteriales bacterium | reverse complement strand
GCTTTTCAACAAAAATCCTGAATTTTCAACAAATACACGAAATACTCCATGTAAAACCTGATTCATTGGAAACGCTCCAATATATTTGTCTCATAAAACTTAAAACCAATAAACATGAACAAAGCTGAATTAATTGACGCTGTTGCTGCTGAATCAGGCCTGTCAAAGGCTGACGCAAAAAGGGCGCTTGACTCCACCATTGATGTAATGTCTAAATCACTTAAAAAAGGTGATCGCGTTGCATTGGTAGGTTTCGGGTCTTTCTCCGTTTCAGACCGTGCGGCCCGCAAAGGTCGTAACCCGCAAACAGGTAAGGAAATTAAAATTGCTGCCAAAAAAGTGGTAAAATTCAAAGCCGGTGCTGAATTGGCAGAAAAAGTAAACTAATACGCTTTTTCAACGAAATTTTAAGGAATCCCTCCGTTACGTAACGGGGGGATTTTTATTTTAATGCCTTGACCGGTACATGTATAAGTGTTTAATTACGGCCATTTTACCAAATTTTAAGGATTGGCCAATAAAAGAAATTTTACATTCATTAAAATATTTAAAGTCCGGCCTGCACTTACCGGTATACAACCATAACAAGTGAATACAGTGACCATAGAATTTGACAAGGTTTACGAAGAAAATAAGCTTAAAGTAACCAACCTGGCGCGTCAGAAAATTCGCGATAAGAGTCGCGTTGCTGATGTAGTACAGGAAGTTTTTGGCGTATTATACGAAAACCTTATTGCAAATAACCCCATTCAAAACGTTTCGGCATGGCTGGTAGGGGTAACACGTAATAAAGTGCGCGAAAGCATTCGCAAGGATGTGAAATTTGCCTCCGATGAAATTAATGTAAACGCGGGCAATACCGAAGATGAGGCGCCTTTGTTCCTGCACGAAATTTTACCCGATACAAAAGGGTTGGTGGATGCTGACATGTTCAACTCATTTATAAAGGATGAATTGGAAAAAGCCATTGAGGAACTACCCGAAGAGCAGCAATGGGTTTTTGTTCAGCACGAGCTGGAAGACAAAAGTTTTAAGGAAATGGAAGAAGAAACCGGGGTGCCCTTGAAAACCCTCTTGTCACGTAAACATTATGCAGTAAAAGCGCTTCAAAAGAAATTAAAAGAAGTGTATAAAGAATATAAAAATTAAGCGAATTAGGTATAAAACTGAAGCGCTAACGACATATTTAAAGGATAAATAGAATTTTAAATATTAATTATTTAGCCGAATTAATCTGTGTAATCAGGTAAATCTGCTGGCAAAAAAAAAAGAAGGCATTAATTATGAAAAAGAACATAGCATTGTGGATTTTATTAGGCATAGTAGGTGGTACCGCTTTAGGCGCGCTCTATATTTTTGCTACCATGAGTTTATGGAACTGGCTTGTTCCGCTCATATTTAAAGGACCTGTTATTACCTTTTGGCAAACTGCCGGCCTCATGTTATTGGTTTGTATGTTCGGCTGGGTGGCGTTTGGAAAAGGACGCGGTGGTTGTGGAGGCGGCTGCAAAGGTGGCCGCCACCGCCACTGGAAAAGCAAGTGGAATGATAAGTGGGAAAGTATGAGTGACGAGGAAAAGCAAAAGTGGAAGGATTCAATGCATTGTTGCTGGTAATGGTTTTTAACCACTTATCACAATCTCCTGTCCACTTGCTAACGCTGTGTAATTTTACCTGAACAACCAGGTTTTATGATTAAACTTATCTCATTTTTATCTCTTTTTCTTCTTACAACCTATTCAATGGCCCAGCAAAAGTTCACGCTTTCGGGCTATGTAAAAGAAAAAAACACCGGTGAATTTATTATTGATGCCATTGTGCAGGTTAAAGGCCAGCAAAAAGGCGTGTCAACCAACGAGTATGGCTTTTTCTCACTCACCTTGCCTGCAGGCGAATACACCATTGTTATAAGTTCATTTGGCACTAAAAAGACCGAAGTAAAGGTAACCCTTGACAAAGACCAGTCACTCACCACCGAACTTGAACCAGAAAGTAATCAGCTTGAAGAAGTGGAAATAACCACCACGAATGAAAATCAAACCGTGCAGGAAAAGCCCATGAGCATGCTTACGGTTGATATGAAAAAAATAAAAAAACTTCCGGCAATTTTTGGCGAGGTGGATGTGCTTAAGTCCATTTCACTTTTGCCCGGTATTCAATCAGCCGGTGAAGGGAACTCAGGATTTTATGTGCGGGGTGGAGCAGGTGATCAAAACCTTATTTTGCTTGATGAAGCAACCGTTTACAATGCCTCGCATTTATTTGGATTTTTCTCGGTATTTAACAGCGATGCTATAAAAGATATAGATGTTTACAAGGGTGGTATACCTGCCCGTTATGGCGGCCGGTTATCTTCCTTACTGGATGTTCGCATGAAAGATGGTAACACCAAAAAATTCAGCGGAAGCGGTGGGTTGGGTTTAATTGCAAGCCGCCTCACTTTTGAAGGTCCTATCCAAAAAGAAAAAAGCTCGTTTATTATCTCTGGCCGCAGAACCTATGCCGACTTGTTTTTGAAATTTTCAAAACAGGAAGACTTAAAAGACACCCGGCTTTATTTTTATGACCTCAATGCAAAAGCCAATTACCAGTTAAGTGAAAGAGACCGTATTTTTGTATCAGGGTATTTTGGCCGAGATGTGCTTGCGTTGGCAGGTTTGTTTGGTTTTGATTGGGGAAATGCAACAGGTACACTTAGGTGGAACCATGTGTACAATCCAAAACTGTTCAGTAACCTCACTCTTATTTATAGTAATTTTGATTATGGAATTAAAATTGACCTGAGTGAAACACAAAATTTCAAGGTTTCAAGTGGCATTGATGATATTGGCATAAAAGCCGACTATTCGTACTTCCCGGCAAACAACCACACCGTGTATTTTGGCGTAAATTCAGTTTATCATAAATTCAGCATGGGTAAATTTGAGCCCTTGCGTGAAACATCTATTTTTGACAAATCGGAATTGCCCAATAAATATGCCCTTGAGTCAAGCACGTATATTGACCATAAATGGATTGTTTCGCCACGTTTTAACATACGTTACGGAGTTCGTGGTACCATGTTTAACCAATTGGGTAAAACAACCGAATATGAATACTACTGGGCCGACCAGTTCAACTTAATTGTTACTGACACCCTGAAATATGAAAGTGGCCAGGTAGTAAAAACGTATTTTGGACTTGAACCACGATTTGCAGCATCGTTTTCGGTAAATGAAAACATATCGGTTAAGGCAACCTATGACCACACCTACCAGTTTTTGCACCAGGTGTCAAATTCAGCAACAACATTGCCAACTGATTTGTGGATACCAAGCAGTTTAAATGTAAAACCACAAATAAATGACCAGGTGGCCATTGGTTATTTTCACCGCGTAAAACAGGTTGATTTTTCAGTTGAATTATACCGTAGGTGGTTGCGCAACCAAATTGACTTCAGGGACAATGCCAATATTTTATTTAACGAAAAAGTAGATGCTGAGCTTTTGTATGGAAAGGGTTGGACGTATGGCAGTGAATTTATGGTGGCAAAAAACTCAGGTAAATTTACCGGTTGGATATCGTATACACTGGCCTGGGCATGGAGACAAATTGACGGCATTAACAACGGTGAACCGTATCATGTGAAGAATGACAGGCGCCACAATTTAAACCTGGTAGCTTCATACCAGTTTGGAGAACGGGTAACCCTTGCCTCAACGTTTGTTTTTGCTACGGGCAATGCCATAACTTTTCCTGGTGGAAAATATAATTTTGACGGAGAAACGGTAGAGTATTACCCGGCACGTAATTCATACCGCATGCCTCCGTATAACCGAATGGACCTTTCATTGACAATTGATGGTAAGAAAAAGTATGAAGAAAAACTGGTGGGTGAAGTCAAAGTGAAGGTTGAAAAAAAGAACAGGCTCGTTAGCAGTTGGAACTTCTCGGTGTACAATGTCTACATGCGTGAAAATGCATTTGCCATTGTATTTGAAGAAAAAAAGGATGATAATGGTAACCCAACAGGAAAAACGGTTGCCAAGCAGGTTACCTTGTTCAAATTAATTCCTTCCATTACCTGGAATTTTAAATTTTAAGTTATGAAGAAAGTACATTTGTTTTTTTGTTTGGCATTACCACTTTTTATGTGGTCTTGTACAAAAGAAATTGTGATAGACCTTGATACTGCAGAGCCAAAATTGGTTGTTGAATCCATTGTAACCGATAATGTAGAACCATATAAAGTTAAATTGACCGAAACAGCACCTTATTTTAGCCAGGGCGAAGTATATGTTACCAACGCAACGGTGGTAATTTCGGATAATGTGGGTAATGTTGATACGCTTACATATATTGCAAACGGTGTATACTCAACCATCACCAACAGGCAGGGCGTAGTTGGTAATACGTATAATTTGTTGGTGAATTGGAATGGAGTGAACTATACGTCCACTGAAACAATGCCTGTAAAAGTAAATTTGGATACCATTTCATACGTGTACCAGGAAGCAAGTGCGTTCCAGGAAGAGGGTTATATTACAGCATTAAACGCACAGGATGTTGCAGGATACGCCAACCGTTACCGTTTCAGTTTTTACAAAAATGATACACTTCAAACCGACCCGTTTAAGTATTTTGTGGTTGATGATCAGTTTAGCGATGGAAATTACATAACAGCATTTACACCTTATGTTTATCAAACGGGTGATACCTGCCGTATTGAAATATTGAGCATTACAAAACCATATTATATGTTTTTACTCTCGCTAAGCGCACAGGTACAGGCATCGGGTGGGCCATTTGATCCAATTCCATCAAACCCGCCAAGCAATATAAGCAACGGTGCCCTTGGATTTTTTGCTGCTGCACCACGTTCAACAAAGTCAATTGTATTGCCTTAGGCATTTAGATTTAAAGCTGGTTGAACCAGGTCCCCACCTGTAAATTGGCGAATGGTAAGTTATTTATTGTTAGCCGTCAGTTTTTTCTCGGCTTTTGAAACCAACATCCAGGTTGACTCATCTTTTCGGTATTTATAACCAATGCCAAAAGTAAGCGGTTTTGTTTCCAGCGAATCGTATGCTTTGCGCAAATCGTCCTGGTAATTCATGTGAAATAAATTGATTGGCTTTTCATAGGTTCCAAACAAGGTTAAATCCCACTCATTTGAATCATCAATACACCTGTATGGAATTCCAGTGTCGTCCTGTAAAAGGTTAACGGTGCGTTTCAGAATCACGTTCCTTATATCGGTAAAGTTTGCAGCGTGCATTAAGTACGAAGCGCTTTTAACCATCGTGTTGGTGAAATTGTATTGGTTCAGGAACAAGTCAAGGCGTTTATTCTTTTTAAAGCCGTGGTTACTGATATCGGCCGAGAAATAACGCACAATTTTATTTTGATCACCTTTAACAACGGCAATTTCAATTCCACGAATGGCTGATTTTGCGTAAGCCGTATCGCCTTTTGCTTTCCATACAATTTTACCATCATGGCCAAGCGCAATGTGTTTTACGTGCGAAACTGAATAACCCCTGCGGGCGGCAAACCAAAGCAGAAGGTGCGTAGTACCGTTTAATTCCTTTGCACGCAAGTCACTAAACATGTCTTTGGTTTTGAAAAAACTCAGGTTTAATATATCGTTAAGCGAAACTTTTATGCCCGATAAATAACGGTATAAGGAATCCTTGAACCAGTCTTCTTCAACCGGAGGCAAGCTACCCACGGGTTCTAAACCAAACATGGTAACCGTATCAGCAGCCGGAAAAAATAAATCGGCATTTAAAAAATCAGGTCCTGAAAATGGATAGAACAAATTATAGCTTTCAGAACTTATATCACCAAGTTGTTTAGTTACCCAGTTATTGACAGCTAAATGGCGGTTGGTATCAAGTTTAAGCCAGTTTTGGTTTGTTTTTCCTGCATATTTAATCCAGGTACTGTCTTTAACCAGGTCTTTTAAGATTTGTGTTTTAAACTCTTTTTTGCCTGCAATAAAATTGGCAATGTCGGTAAGGGTGTCGTTAATGCGTAAAGCAGGTCCTGTTGAAGTAACAGTTTCGGCAATTTCTTCTTTAACCGTAGCAGAATCATTTACGCCTGCTTTTTGTTCTTTTTCCTTCTCACTGGTGTGTGTGCGATTGGTTAAAAAGGTAAGGGCGGTTAGGGCAATCAGCAAAAAACCGAAAGTGATAAAAATGCGTTTTTTCATTGTTTTAATAAGAAAGGGGAGCCAAAAGTAAGCGATTTTTCAGAATACGGAATGGTTTTAACGATTGACTATGTGTGATTTATGTATTTTGCTGATTATCAAAGCTCAGTCATAGCCTGGCAATTCATCACATTAAACATGGTATACGTTTTTTAAAGAAATTTGTTCAGGCACACCCTGTTGAGTGAGGCCTGCTTGATTAAGAAATGCAGCCAAATAAATGTATTCATTCAAATGGTTTATAAAGCCAAAAACCACGTTTCGTGAAAAACATGGTTTTCGGTTTAATCATAAGTTGTTATTCCATTTGTGTAACCGATTGCACTTTTATAACCGGCTTAAGGTGGTATTCGCCATTTCCATTTAACACTACCGAAGCGTTTGCATCAAAGTCAAGTATTACTTCAATGTAATCGTTGGTGTGAATGTCGCGGTCAATGTTGACTTTTAACCCCGACTGAGAACCACTTGGAACTTTCATAGGGTAAACTGAGCCGTCAAGTGTTGTAACCGTATTATTACTTCCAAGTATCAGGCGCAATTGCGAAATTCTGCCCGTTGGAATTTTCTCGCCTGTTGCAAGCACTGCTGTTACGTTGTTTTGCAATGTAAGCAAATCGTAAATTCCCTGGTTAATGTGCAAGGCAACCCAACCCCGGTTTTGTCTGTACACTTCGGCACCGGTAATTTCAACATTCACATTGCTGTATAAAGCTGGTGCGTCTGTCATTTTAA
>DATGXI010000064.1:0-60442 GCA_035299065.1 Flavobacteriales bacterium | reverse complement strand
GTCTTATGTCTTATGTCTTGTGTCTTATGTCTTGTGTCTTATGTCTTGTGTCTTATGTCTTGTGTCTTGTGTCTTATGTCTTGTGTCTTATGTCTTATGTCTTGTGTCTTGTGTCTTATGTCTTGTGTCTTGTGTCTTGTGTCTTATGTCTTGTGTCTAGCGTCTAGTGTCCAGCGTCTAGTGTCTATTAAGTCTATTACTCAAAATCCGCTGGTTTCATTATGGATGATTTTTCTCCTGGCCTCACCAACTTATCTTTTGCCTTGCTGTCATGCCTGATGCCGTTAAACGGATTAAATTCTCTGAGATCAACATCCATTGATACGGCTCTAAATACCGCATCTTCACCAAACCGTTTTTTCATTTTATCAAGTGCGTGATAAAGTTGTACTTGCTTTAACGAGTCTTCAAACAAACTAAACTGGTGTGTACCTTGTATAAGATGACTGAATTTTACACCTATGAGGCGTACCAGCATGCGTTTTTCATATAGCTTATCAAACAACTCCTTTACCTTTTCAATAAGTATATGATCAAGTGAGGTATAAGGCACACGCAACTGGTGGGTATATGTATTGAAATCAGAATACCGTATTTTAACTGTTACACAACCTGTAAGTTTTTGCTCATTACGCAATTGGTAGGCTAATTTTTCGGTCATCCCAATCATTATGGCTTTTAATCCCTTAACATCAATGGTGTCCTTTTCAAATGTTTGTTCACTTGAAATAGACTTACGTTCGCTATAGGGTACCAGCGGACTATTATCAATGCCTTGTGCTTTTTTCCAGATGGAAAGTCCGTTTTCACCCAAAACGCGGTGCAACAATTCAACCGGCATTTCCTGCAGCGTTTTTATTTGTTCAACACCCATATTACGCAGCATGAAATAGGTCTTATCACCTACCCCGGGAATTTTACGAATGGAAAGCGGAGCTAAAAAAGGTTTCTCAGTGCCATGTGGAATTTGCATTTGCCCGTTTGGTTTAGCCTCACCCGTACCTACCTTTGCTACGGTTTTATTACTAGCCATGGCCATTGATATGGGCAGGTTTGTTTCTTTCATGATGCGTTGCCGCAATTCACTAATCATTTTATAACAACCAAAAAAACGGTCAAGCCCGGTAAGGTCCATGTAAAATTCATCAATAGATGTTTTTTCATAAACCGGAACTGCTTCGGCAATAATATTGGTAACAACATCAGAATATTTGCTGTATTGCTCATGATCACCACGCACAATAATAGCCTCGGGACACAACATTTTTGCGGTGCGCATAGGCATGGCTGAGTGGATTCCAAATTCACGCGCCTCATAACTGCATGCCGCCACTACTCCACGGTCACTTGACCCGCCAACAAGCACAGGTTTTCCGTTAAGTTTTGGATTGTTTTGTCGTTCAACCGCAACAAAGAAAGAATCTAAGTCAACGTGTGAAAGTGTATCTCCGGTAAATAACATAGTCGCTAGTCACTGGTCTCTAGTGGGAGTGAGCATGAAGGAGATTAATTTAAGTTTTGAATTAAATTAAGTGTGTGTGAGGGTGTGTTTCGAAACCTTATTTTTATTTAAGTTAATTTTCAGGTATGATAAAACCGACTTTTTTTCTCGGCTCTTTTTTCTCTCGCTTCTCAATCAATTCATCTAAGTATTGAAAAACCAATTCAATATTTTTACTTTGATTGTCAACTTTTGATTTTATTTTTTCTATTTCCAGGCGCAACTCTGTATGATCAATCAACATTTGCCTGATTCGGGTAAATACACGCATGATTTGTATGTTTACCTGTATGGCCCTATCACTACTTAACACGCCTGATAACATGGCTACACCTTGTTCTGTAAATACATAAGGAAGTTTTCTATTACCTCCCCATCTTGATATTCCATTTTGGAATATCAAGTTTTTAAGCTCTTGATTATTAAGCTGAAACATAAAGTCTGGCGGAAACCTTTTGATGTTTCTGTTTACTGCTTTATTCAGGTTTCCTGTGGTTACATTATATAGGTCAGCAAGGTCTTTATCCAACATTACTTTTTGTCCCCTGATTAAAAAAATTTTATTCATTACAATCTCATCGGGAATTGTTTCTTGATTTTGTGCATTCATATTATGTGTGTGTGTGTGGGTGGGTGTGATATATTCATGACTTAACTTAGTTAATTGAACTGGTCGCATTTTGCGACCAGTTCAATTTTGTAAGTTTACACTACGCATTTTTTAGACTTAAAACAACGGTAACGCTATTTGATTATACCCTTTTTTTAGCCTGCTCCTAACGGGTTGAAGATTACTCATACTTCCATCTTCATTATACCAGCTGCCTTGTGCGCTTGGTTTTACCAAAATAATTTGGGCTTTAGGCTTTGCACATTGTACTTTCATAATTGTAGTTTTTATGGTTAATAATTAATAATTTAGTTGTCAGATGTCGGAGCCAGTTGTCAGTGGTGTGGGTGTGGTAAAAAATATGTGTGTGTCCTCCACGTTACCCCGATAGTAGTTTATTTCAATCCGCTTTGTTGCCTGTTTAGGTAGTTTATATATCCATTTAAAATTCTTAAGCAGTTTTCTACCGCCTCTCTATTGATTTTTAATTCTTGCTCTGTTATATAATTTTCATCAAACGCTACAATAAAGTGATCCGTTAATTCATATAAAGACCCTTTACTGTTTCTACAAAAGCGAATATTGTCTTTTGCATAAAATCTCCCAAATCCCTCCGCTATATTATTTGTAACGGACCTTGAACATCTTAACATTTGATCTTTCAATTTATATTTTTCTTCTTCCGGAAATGTTTTTGTAAGTTTGCTTACCTCTTTCCTAAGTTCCCGTGCCGCTTTCCAGCATTCTAATTCTTCAAATGATTTCATCTTTTCTATATTTAACTCTCTATCTAAGTACTTTCTATCTTTTTATTTTATGAACTGCTTATTCTTAATTTATGGTTGAGTCCAGCCACACTCACTTAACATATTCATAAGTTCACACCATACCCCCCGAACAACTGACAACTAACTACTGTCAACTGATCGTTGGCGGATGCCGGCAAAGGACTTGTTTGGACCAAAACTGGCGTCAACCCCCATCCTTTGCTACACCCATGTATTTTTATTTCAAATAATTGACTCATTTTCAACATGTCATATATTAACAAAACAAATTTAACTATTATTTGTAGTCATTCAAACTACAATTTGTAGTTTTTTGTAAATTTGTTGCATATGAGCAAAGTAGCACACAACATTTCACACCTGCGTAAAGTCAAAGGCATTACACAGGAACAAATGGCCGACCACCTTGGCATTAAAAAATCACGTTTGGGATCATATGAAGAGGGCCGGTCAGACCCACCCATTGATGTACTCATACAACTGTCATCATTCTTCAGGCTGCCTATTGACGCGCTTGTACGTTATGATTTATGCAAGGCGGGTGACAAGTCATTTATTGACATTGGCAGGCACCGGGTTTTGTTTCCTATAATGATTGACCAGGACAATGAGGACACCATTGAAGTGGTAAGCGTAAAAGCAAGTGCCGGGTATTTAAATGGCTATGCCGACCCTGAGTTTATTGAAAATTTACAACTCATGAAATTGCCCTTTTTACCCACAGGCAAACACCGCGCTTTTCCCATTAAAGGTGACTCAATGCCGCCATTAAGCAACGGTAGTTTTGTAATTGGTAAATTTTTGGAGGACATACGCCAGGTGAAAGACGGTAACACCTATGTTTTACTTACACGCAATGACGGTATCGTTTACAAACGCGTATACAACCACATTAAACAAAGCAAAGCCTTAATGCTTTCAAGCGACAATAAAAACTATGACCCTTACCACGTACCCATTTTTGATGTACTTGAAATTTGGGAATACGTTTGCAGCATTAATACCGGCACTTACCAGGAAGACGATTTGAACATGGGCAGTATCATGAATATGCTAAGGCAAATGCAAGTGGAACTCAAAGAAATTAAAAGAGGAAAAGATAGTTAGCAAATTGTCAAATTAGCATTTTGGCTCATTGGTTGGGTGCATGCCTCGGCTTTCAACCATTCAACTATGCATATTGAATTATGAATAGCCTCGGCACCGGGCTCTCGCCTTTACTCCTCCCCTGAAATATAAAAAGCCACCATACATCCGGTATGATCCAAAAAAACAAGGCGCTTTTTATACTTCAGGGTGCGGGGTACCGGCTCCATCCCTTGCACAATTTTACTGCAAAAAACACGCAAACCATTGTTGCTACAACGTAAACGTGCAGGCTTATGCACGTGCACAATCCTTTAAAAACGTTCAAAAAAAGCCTGTTAAATAGCACTGCACCTCCATTGCTTACCCCTGCTGCAGCTACTTACTATAATTACACACATACATCGGCAGCATTGCTAAATTTTGTATTATCACAAGGTGATTTATATAGCTAAAAACCGGTTAATAGTTGTAGCGCTTTTTTTATTTGCCGCCACTGGCAATGCCCAAACTCCCCTTGCCAATTCACTCAAACCGCTTATTAAATCAGGTAAAAATGATACGGCAAAAGTTTCCATGCTCAACAAACTTGGGTGGGAACTTATGTACCGCAACCCTGATACCGCCATTGTGCTTGGTAAACAAGCCCTGCAACTTTCAAAAAAATTAAAGGACACTTTTCACGTAGCCACCTCACACAACAACCTGGGGGTTTACCATTGGGTAAAAGGCCTTTTTCCTGAGGCACTTAAACATCACCTGGCTGCACTGGCCCTGCGTGAAAAAATAAATGACCGTGCCGGCCAGGCAGGCTCACTCAGCAACATTGGAATTATTAACTGGAATACCGGTAACACAGCCAAAGCAAAACTGTACATGCACCAGGCCCTTGACATAGCCCTGCAAATTGACAACAAACCTGCCATTGCAAAAAACCTGGGTAACATTGGCGTTTTATACTACCAGGAAGGTAAGCTGGACAGTTCGCTGGCCTATTACCTGAAAGCCCTTGAAGCCGAAAACGGATTGAACAACCAAACACGTATAGCCAACCAACTGGGCAATGTTGGCATTGTGTATTACGTGCTGGCCGACTCGGCAAAAAACAACCCGGTAAAACAAAAAAACTATTTTCAAAAAGCCATTGCCTATTATGAGCAGGCACTGGCCATTGAACGCCAATTGGGCAATACAGCAAACATAGTGCGTCACCATGGCAACCTAAGCGCAGCCTACATTCACCTTAAAAACTACAAAAAAGCCCAGGCAGGATTAACCGAAGCCCTGGCCTTGTGTGACAGCCTTGGCCTGCTCAAAGAAAAAACATCGTTTGAATATGCTTATAGTGAATTAATGCGCCTAACCGGTAATTTTCAAAATGCCGTATACCATTATACCCTGCACCTGAACCTGCGTGACTCATTGTTCAACCTTGAAAAAAACGATGAGCTTACACGCAGCCAAATGAATTATGAATTTGAAAAAAAAGAAAATAAAATTAAGGCCAACCAGCTAAAAAAAGAAGCTGTTGAAGCTGCCGACAAACAGCGGCAATTTGTTTTTCTGTTATTGGTTGCCGCCATTGCCCTGGGCATAATTATAGTTGCTTTTATAGTTTACAGGGCCTTGCGTACCGCACGCAAACAAAAAACAATTATACAGGAACAAAAACACCTGGTTGATGAAAAACAAAAAGAAATCATTGACAGCATTCAATACGCCAAACGCATTCAAACCGCTTTATTGCCACACCAAAAATACATTGCAAAAAACATTGAACGCCTGTCAAACAAAACAACCCTGCTGGTATTGGTATTGATCAGTATATCATTAAACCTTACCGCGGCTGGCACCAACCCGCTTGATTCATTAAAAATACTCAACGCAAAACCTTCCAAAAATTCAGTCACAGCCCTAAACAGGTTATGCCTTTTTTATGAATTTGAAAATCCACCTGTAGCCAAAACATACACCCTTGCCGCTTTTCAAATGGCCAAAAAATTAGGGTATAAAAAAGGCATGTACATGAGTTACCTGTACCAGGGTTATTTGCATGATGATGCTGCAAACGATGAGCAGTCCATTTATTTTTACAAAAAAGCGCTCAGTGGTTTTAAGCAAATAAAAGACATGGTAAACACCGCCAGTACGTATGAAGCGCTGGCAAGCTGGTACCGTGCGCGCGGGCAATACCCAAAAGCGTTTAATTATTTATTTGCCAGCATTAAAATTGAGGAAAAATACGGGAGCGCTGCATCACGCGCTGCCTCGTACGGCAATTTGGGTATATTTTATTACGAGCAGCAAAATTATGCAAAGGCGCTTGAATGGTATGGCAAATCACTTCCGCTGGCCAAAAAATCGGGCAAAACATTTCTTGTTTCAGCACAATTATCCAATATAGGCAATGTATACTCAGCCATGCACCGCAATGCCCTTGCCCTTAAATACTTTTTTGAGTCGGTAGCCATTGACATCAAAAACAACGATAAAAACGGCCTTGCATCAACCTACAACAACATTGGCACCATATACGAGGAGCAAGGTGATTCCGCCTTGAAAGCGGGAAACAAAAAACTGGCCTTTGAGGTGTTTTTTAAAGATGCTTTAACATACTACGGCAATGCCCTGCAACTGGCGCAGGAGCGCAGTGATTTTCATTACATGGCCATTTACCTGCGCAACATGGGTTCAATACACGCCAATTTAGGCAATTTTACCAAAGCGTTTGATTACCTTGACCAATGCCTGGTGCTTTCAAAAAAAATGAACAATGTTTTTTTTCTTATGGATGCCTACCAGGTATATGGAAACATTCATAACCGCATAGGCAATTATGAAAAATCACTGGCGTATTTTAAATTGCATGCACAGTATAAAGATTCGGTTTTTAACCAGGACAAGCAAAATGAAATAACACGCCAGGGGCTCAATTATGCTTTTGAAAAAAAGGAAGCGTCCATTCGCGCTAAAAATGAACGCAAGGCAGCTGTTGCAGCTACTGCACGTAAAAAACAATTTCTACTGCTTTTGCTTGTTGCCTTTATTGCCATTGTAATTGGTGTAATTACCGTCATCGTATTCCGCTCCCTGAAATCAACCCGCAAACAAAAAGCGTATATTGAAGAGCAAAAACTAATGGTTGAAGAGAAACAAAAAGAGATTATTGACAGCATTAAGTACGCCCAACGCATTCAGCAAGCCCTGTTACCGTCACAAAAATACATTCAAAAAGCCATTTCAGGTTTTAAAAACAAGGGCTAACACCATGTGTGTGCATGTTAAAAAATAACTGTGGCCAAAAAAATCAATTGGCTTATGCACACCATGCAAACCCGCAATACCCGGCAAAAAGCTGATATTGAGGCCTGAATACATTATTT
The DNA here is from genome assembly GCA_035299065.1 of Flavobacteriales bacterium. Taxonomy (GTDB): domain Bacteria; phylum Bacteroidota; class Bacteroidia; order Flavobacteriales_D; family UBA2798; genus DASPJQ01. Next base: position 53,074 of record DATGXI010000064.1, on the reverse strand, counting down.
TTTCGAAATAAGGAAACCCTAAACCAATAATTTACTGTGCCGCACACGCCCCGCACAAAATACAAACCACCTGAAAAATATATTGACAGGAGCCTAACCTACTTAAATAAAAAAATATAAATTAGCCACTATGGAAACTGCAACAGAAACACGTAATTTTTTCATTCTATACAAACCAAAGGACATTGTAAGTGGCGATTTTTATTATGCCCTTGCGCATAAGCCACAAAACCATGCGCATGAATTGTTTTTTCTGTGTACGGCTGACTGTACAGGCCACGGTGTTCCAGGTGCACTCATGAGCATGATGGGCATTAGTTGTTTGAACGAATCAATTATTGAGCGTAACTTTTTTCACCCCGGTGAGGTGTTGGATGATGTGCGTAAAAGCATCATCACCTCATTGAACCCTGAAGGTAGTGAAGAGGAAAGTAAGGACGGTATGGACTGTGCGCTTTGCGTGTATGATTTTGACAACATGAACCTTGAAATTGCGTTGGCAAATAACCCGCTGTGGCTGGTGCGTGACGGTAAAGTAACCGAGTACCAGGCTGACAAAATGCCCGTAGGCAAGTACAGTGAGGAGATGAAATCTTTCCGCACCCAAACAATTAAACTTCAAAAAGGCGATATTATTTATACGTTTACTGATGGGTATGCCGACCAGTTTGGCGGACCAAAAGGTAAAAAATTCAAGTACAAACAACTTGAGGAATTGTTGTTGAAAAACGCAAGCCTTCCAATGGAAAAACAAAAAGAAATACTGGACCAGTCATTTGAAGCATGGCGCGGTACATTTGAGCAGATCGATGACGTGTGTGTGATTGGCGTAAAAGTGTAGACCCAAACAACCTTATCGTGAGCGGCTGCTTTAAAATCAGTATAAGATATAAACTAAAATAGCGAAGCGATCCTTAAGGCTCCGGTAATATTTTTAAAAGGCGTTTAAGAAGTGAGACGCTATTGCGAGGTCGCCCGGTAAAGGCGACCTTTTTTTTTGCAACGTAAGCAATCGTGGCAATCCTTAAGTTCCTGGCTTTAATCCACACCCCATTTTTAACACGAGCTTTTTATCTTGCTCTTCACCCACAAAGAATGGTAAACAAATTACGGGCAACGTTTTTATTGTGCGCCTTATCCGGCTATCGCCTTAACTCCTCGCAAGGGGTTTAACTTAAAATTAATCATACCGGCTGCGGGGTATCGGCTCTATCCGGGGCGTTTTTTATCTGCCAGTATCAAGGTACCTTGGCCTCTTAACTGCCGTTTTTTTTCAGAAAATAACCTATATTTGGGTAAGCACTATAAAACCTGGCCTATACAGCCGTGTTGGATGTATAGGCGCTAAAAATTAGCGTGTATAAACAAGTTAGCGGTCAGGCTAAGAAGACACTCAACTATCAGACACAAAACATTTTAAATGAGTTTTGAAAAAATAAATTATAAAAAAATTGACAAGAACGTTCTTAAAGCAGACTTGCAAAATCCTACAACCAATAGACCGACCAAAAAAGTTTTCAAAGACCTTTTGAAAAGTGCAGAGTTATCAATTTTAAACGGAGATTATTTAGTTTCAAGAAATATCTTATTAGTGACTTTGTTTTACGAACCAGAAGAAACTTTTGATTTTATTCGTAGAAAGGGACTTTTTAGGTACTCAAAATATGTAGGTAAAAAATGTATTGTAAAATCACTTGCTTTAGAATTGATAGACATAGGAAAAGACTTTGGCAATTTTTCGCAACAAGCATTTGCTTATCTTGAAAGCATAATAAACTTTGCTAGCATCCATGATTCTTACACTGCAATTGAACAAATAATAATAAGAGAATTTAGAGATTTTGAGAAAACAAACAAAGATAAATCCATAATAAAAACGCTATTGTCTGCGACCGACTATTTGTTTATATCAGGTTATTATCCCAAAACTGTAAATGATTTATCCGCACTTTCAAATAGAAGTAAAGAAGAAATCTCCTCAGCAGTTTCATTCTTAATCCATCTATATACAGATAGAATAAAAAATAAAAACATTGACGTTTCACGTGTAAACGAAGAATACATAAGGAAGGGTGAAATTGGTAAATTAATTATTCCTGCTTGTTATTATTTAGATTTTAGAGAATTTGAAATAATGATTGATAGTTTTCAATATTCTTGTAATAAAGCAGGAGATAAACTATACATAAAACCACCTTTTGACGATTTTGAAAAATCAATTCGTGCTGGTTATATCAAGACCGAAATACAAAGTATAAACGACAGGTTCAATGCTGATGATACAGCCTCACTCGAGCAATTAATCGATGAACTTAATAAGCAAGATGTATTTAAGTTTTTCACAAAGACTGAAACCTATGATTATCCAAGATATAGACTAGAAGTTCCAGAACCTGTTTATGACTACATAATTGAGCATTTTATGAAACCAGATGCTTTATTTAAAGAGGAAATAATATATCTGTCAAGTGTTTTTAAAGAACAATTACTCAATCCGAAGGATTTAGAAAAAATAAAAATAATTGAAGATTTAAGTCTCTTCGATTTCATTAAAATAAGACGTGTATTTCTTTTGTTTTATATGATGTTTGCAAAAGAAATATATAAGATAGAAAAAGTGGACACTGATTTATTGCTACGTTCTTTAATTCCAATGCAACCAGAAGAGCAATTTTTTCAATTAATGGAAAAATTATTTCCAACAGACAAAATAGAATCTTTCTTAGATATTGTATGTTGGGAACCTGGATTAGATTTTGTTTTTGATTTACAATATCATCCAATACTTTGTTTAAGAAAACATTTCATTATCCCTTTATCTATTTTTGCCAATTCAAACACAATAAGAAACTTATACGCTTCTCAATACAAACAAGCTAACAATTCATTACTTAATACAGGTGAAAATTTGGTTTTAGCTTTGATTAATACATTTAAAAAGATAAATATTCCTGCCTTCCCAGAGACAAATATTGATATTACAGATATTGATGTTTGTGCTTTTTATGAAGATACTTTATTTGTTTTTGAATGTAAACAAGCATTACATCCTGTTAGCCCCTTTGATTTAAGAACTACTTATGACTACATCAAAAAAGCAGAAACTCAGCTTGACAAGATTAATCAAAATTTTAATAATGGACAGTTATTAAAAAAATTAGAATATAAACTTAAAGTCAAAACTAACGGAATAAAACGAATAGTATCCTGCATCGTTTTAAGTAATAGACTTTTTAATGGCAATATATTCAAGTATCCGGTTCGCAATATACACGAAATACAAAATTTACTTATTGAAGGTGAAATGCGAACGAATGATGGGGTATTTAGCGTTTGGAAAGAGGGTAAATTAACGCTGGATTTTATGCTTGATTATTTTTCTCTATCAAATTACTTAACGATGCTTTTAACGAATTCACTTTCTAAAAGAACTTTTACCTATGAATATGCTTACTCTAAAGTAATGTTTGACAAATATTATTTAGATTTTGAGGTTGCTATGCCAAAAATGAAAGAATATACAGACAAACTTCGTAAAATTAGAGACAATTAAAATGACAAAAAAAGTTGAAAAAAATGGACATTGACGGAGAACAAAAAGCCCGAACCGCTAACAGGCGTTTGGCTCAATGGCGGGTGGCGTGGTTAATTGAACATTCTACCTCGCAGCAACTTTTGTTGTGTATTGACAGTTTTGTGCTCCAAAATCCGCCACTACTCCAAGCCCAAAACCGTTACCCGTATTTAGCCTATGACAATATTCCGACCTGAAAAACGAACCCAAAAGTTTAGCATCTTGCTTGTTTTTCATGGACTGTTACCCCACCTTAACCCAGGACTTATTTAAAACAGACAAAAATTTGTGATTTTATAATATGCTGCTTATGAAAAAAAAAAGGGAAGCAATTGCCTCCCCTTTTAATATTTCTTGTGTCTTGTGTCTTGTGTCTAGCGTCTATAAACTAATTCTGCAACATCTTCTTCAATTCATTTGCTTTGTCCATTTGCCCCGTACGTGCATAAATGTTCATCAACATGGTTAAGTTATCCCTGTCCTTAGGGTTAATTTCCCTTGCTTTTTCATTGTATGGAAGCGCCTGCTTAAACATCTCGTCAGCTTTTGCTTTTTCACGGGTGTACTCAGCATCGTCAGCAATGTCCTTGATCTTGTTCATCAACTCAGCACCTTCATTGTATTTCATGGCGCCAAGGTTAAACAAGGCATCAAAATACATAGGGTCTACTTCAATGGCTTTTTTGTAGCTCTCTTCGGCTTTTGCATAATTTTTCAGGTTGTCATAAACACTTCCCAAAGCAAAATAAAGTGTGGCGTTTTTTGGGTCGTTTTTAATGGCTTCGCCAATGGCTTTTTCAGCCGATGCGTTGTCACCTTTACCTAAATGATAGTTTACTTCGGCAATAATCAATCCCTGGTCTTTTGGGTATGCTGCACGTCCTGCCTGTATAGCTTTTAAGGCTTCAGCATCTTTTTGCAAGGCAATGGCTGCGTTGGCCAGGCCGCTGTATGAATCAGCTCCGCCAAATTTAATTTCAGCACACTTTTGCCACATTTTATATGCGTTTTCATTGTCCTTTAAACGCTCATAGGCAAGTGCTGAGTAATAATAGCTGGCTGAATCTACTTCACCAATTACATCACGCATCATAGCCGACTCGCTGAAATGTTCAACTGCATCAGCATACCTTTTTTCATTAAACGCTTTTGATCCGCAGTTAAATGATTTTGCCGATTGCATGCTTGACAACATTTTAATTTGTCCTGAAAAATCATCCTTTTTACTTGGATATTTCATGGCATCTTTTAATGCTGCAAGGGCTTCGTTTCCGTATTTCTCCATTTCGGCTTCGGCCACTTTTGGATCAATACCTGCTTTGTATTTTGGCTTACCTGTTGAGCAGGCATTCGGGTCCATTTGTGCTTTTGCCGCTGAAGGATCAAGATAAGTACTTGCCATACCTCCATAAATTGCTCCTTTATAATAAAGGGTTTTGTGGTCGGTTGGCGCAGCTGCATAAGCTTTGTCAATGTATTCCTTTGCTTCTTTCAACGACTTTTCAGCCTTGTCAAAATTATCATCACCTATGGCCGTCATATAGTCTTTAAACGCCATAATTGCATTGGTGCGGTCATTACCCTGGCCAAATACGGTTGCTCCGCTTAAAAGGAGGGCTGCACTTAAGATTATTCTTTTCATATCAACTTTTATGTTAATGATTCAATGGGTTTTGTTATTCCACAACAGGATTGTCAATTTCTGTGCCATTTTCAGGACCGGTTGTGTTTTCAGGGTTTACGGCACTTGTGGCTTCCTCGTCCTCTGACTTTATAACTACCGCAACACCACCTATTTCCTCACCGTCTTTCAGGTTAATTAAGCGTACACCTTGCGTTGCACGGCCCATTACCCTTAAGGTTGATGCATCCAAACGTATGGCAATACCCGACTTGGTAATGATCATTAAATCATTGTTATCGGTTACCTGTTTAATGGCTATCAAATTGCCCGTTTTCTCGGTAATATTAATGGTCTTCACACCTTTTCCGCCACGGTTGGTTACACGGTACTCATCAATTTCTGAACGTTTACCATACCCTTTTTCCGATACAACCAGTACGTTTGCCTCAGGATTATTGATGCAAATCATACCTATTACTTCGTTACCGTTGCTTACAATTGGTGTTGCTTCAGCTTCCGAATCGTTTTCAGGAACATCGGTATCAGGAGCATCTCCGTTATCCAGGTTAATACCACGAACACCTGATGCATTACGGCCCATTGGGCGCACTTTAGACTCGTTAAAACGGCAAACTTTACCAAATAACGTAGCCAACATAATTTCATTCTTACCGTCAGTTAACGCTGCTTCAAGCAAGGTATCACCCTCGCGTATGGTTATTGCATTTATACCGTTTGCGCGTGGCCTTGAATACGCTTCAAGCGTTGTTTTCTTGATCACACCATTTTTTGTACAAAGTATAATGTAATTGTTGTTCAGGTATTCTTCACTTTCAAGATCGGTTACCCTCAAATAGGTTTTCACCTTATCATCTGGTTCAATATTGATCAGGTTCTGGATAGCACGGCCTTTGGTTGTTTTTGTTCCCTCAGGAATTTCGTACACTTTCATCCAGAAACATTTTCCTTTTTCAGTAAACACCAATAAGTAATTGTGGTTGCTTGCTGTAAATAAATGCTCAACAAAGTCCTCGTCACGCGTAGCACTTCCTTTTGAACCTACTCCACCACGGTTTTGTGTACGGTAGTCGGTTAATGGTGTGCGTTTGATATAACCCATGTGTGAAATGGTTACCACCACCTCTTCATCGGCTATCATATCTTCCATGCGCATATCTTCGGCTGAATATTCAATTGCCGTCCTGCGCTCATCACCATACTTATCACGCACTTCAATCAACTCGTCTTTAATAAGTTGCATACGCATGCCCTCATCGTTCAACAATGACTTTAATTTTTCAATCAGGGCCATTACTTCAGCATACTCACCACGCAGTTTATCCTGCTCCAGGCCGGTCAACTGGCGTAAACGCATTTCAACAATGGCGTTAGCCTGTATTTCTGATAACGCAAAACGCTCAATCAATCCTTCTTTTGCAAGTTGCGGATTGGATGCTGCGCGTATAATTTTAATTACTTCGTCAATGTTATCGCTGGCAATGATCAAGCCTTCTAAAATATGGGCCCTTTCTTCAGCCTTGCGCAATTCATACTGCGCCCTGCGAATAACAACTTCATGACGGTGTTTTACAAAAACAGTAATAAGGTCTTTCAGGTTCAACACCTTTGGACGCCCTTCAACAAGCGCAATGTTGTTTACTGAAAAAGACGTTTGTAAATCGGTGTATTTGTAAAGTAAATTCAATACAACGTTTGAAATGGCGTCACGTTTAAGTTCATACACAACACGCATACCTGAACGGTCGCTTTCATCGCGTATATCTGAAATTCCTTCAATTTTTTTCTCCTCAACCAGGTCAGCCGTTTTCTTGATCATTTCGGCTTTGTTCACCATGTACGGGATCTCCGTCACAATAATGGCATCGCGTCCGTCAATTTCTTCAATAACAGCTTTGGCACGCATTACAACACGTCCGCGTCCTGTTTCAAAAGCACTTCTTACACCATCGTACCCGTAAATTGTACCGCCCGTTGGAAAATCGGGTGCGGTCACAAACTTCATCAGCTCGTCAATGGTAATATCGTTGTTGTCTATATAAGCAATAATTCCGTTTACAACCTCAATAAGGTTGTGCGGTGCCATGTTGGTGGCCATACCTACGGCAATACCGCTTGAGCCATTTACCAACAGGTTGGGTATACGGGTTGGAAGAACGGTTGGCTCTTCTAATGAATCGTCAAAATTTGGTCTGAAATCTACCGTCTCTTTGTCAATGTCTGACAAAAGTTCCTCGGCAATTTTCTTCAAACGAGCCTCGGTATAACGCATGGCAGCCGGGCTGTCACCGTCAACTGAACCAAAGTTACCCTGGCCGTCAACCAACGGATAACGAAGGCTCCAGGGCTGCGCCATACGCACCATGGTATCATAAACAGACGAGTCGCCATGTGGATGGTATTTACCCAAAACCTCACCCACGATACGGGCAGATTTTTTGTGCGGCCTGTTGCTAAGTACGCCCAAATCAAGCATTCCAAACAAAACCCTGCGATGTACCGGCTTTAAACCGTCACGCGCGTCAGGTAATGCACGCGATACAATAACCGACATCGAATAATCGATGTAGGCTGTTTTCATTTCATCCTCAATGTTAATGTTAATGATCTTTTCTCCGTCTGCCATAGTGTCTAAAAATAATTATAGTATGATATTTGTAACAATGCCCGAAAGTAGTCAAAATGAACGGGCTTTAAAAGCAAATTTTACTTCGTTTTTATTAACAAAATATGGTGAAAACCTACTTGTAAAAAGCGCTTTCAAACGGTCAATAGTTTTATATTTGATATTAATTAACTAACTTTATAAAAGGTATATTTTGTATGGATAAGTTTTCGCCACGCGTGAAGGACGTAATAACGTTTAGCAGGGAAGAAGCCTTGCGTTTGGGGCACGATTATATTGGTGTTGAGCACCTTCTTTTGGGATTGATTCGCGAAGGTGAAGGAAAAGCCATTAAAGCGATGCGCAACCTGGGGCTTGATTTGAAGGAACTAAGGCGCGTGATTGAAAAATCATTGACCCCCGGGAAATCAAAAACCCTTAATTTAGGTACCCTCCCACTCTTAAAGCAATCAGAAAAAGTGCTAAAGTACACGCTGCTTGAAGCCAAGATTTTTAAAAGTGAAATGATAGGTACCGAACACCTTTTACTGGCCATTTTGAAGGAAGACGACAATGTGGCTACCCAGGTGCTCAAAAAAATGAATGTAGACTATGAAATCATAAAAACCGAATTTATCAACATGATGCAGGAAGAAAACGAATTACCCCGTAAAACCCCACGTGCTGAACTACCAAATAACCCTGCCGATGACGATGAAGATGGCGGTGGTGAATCATTCTCAGGTAGTGGCGCACGCAAAGCCGACAGCAAATCAAAAACTCCCGTTCTTGATAATTTCGGACGCGATCTGACCAAAATGGCGGAAGAAGGTAAACTTGATCCCATTGTGGGCCGCGACAGCGAAATTGAACGCGTTTGCCAGATATTAAGCCGCAGGAAAAAGAACAACCCTATCCTTATTGGTGAACCCGGTGTTGGAAAATCGGCCATTGCCGAAGGCCTTGCCCTGCGAATTGTAAAACGCAAAGTTTCACGCCTGCTTTTCAATAAACGCGTTGTGTCATTGGACCTTGCTTCATTGGTTGCCGGTACCAAATACCGTGGCCAGTTTGAAGAACGCATGAAAGCTGTCATGAATGAATTGGAAAAATCTCCCGATGTTATTCTTTTCATTGACGAAATTCACACCATTATTGGTGCAGGTGGTGCTTCCGGTTCACTGGATGCATCCAATATGTTTAAACCAGCACTTGCCCGTGGCGAAATTCAATGTATAGGTGCTACTACGTTAGATGAGTACCGCCAGTATATTGAGAAAGACGGTGCCCTTGAGCGCAGGTTCCAAAAGGTATTGGTTGACCCTACTACCATTGATGAAACTATCCAGATCCTTAGCAACATTAAAGAAAAATACGAAGACCACCACAACGTTACGTTTACCAAGGAAGCCATTGATGCCTGTGTAAAATTAACGGCACGTTACATTACCGACCGTCATTTGCCCGATAAAGCAATTGATGCTATGGACGAGGTAGGTTCACGCGTACACATTTCAAACATTAATGTTCCAAAAGAAATTCTTGACATTGAAAAGAAGATCGAGGACATTAAAGAAGAGAAAAACAACGTGGTTCGCTCTCAAAAATACGAGGAAGCTGCCCGTTTACGTGATACCGAACGCCAGTTGCAGGAGCAATTGGAAACCGCCAAAAAGAAATGGGAAGAAGAGTCAAAAACACACCGCATACAGGTAACCGATGAAAACGTTGCCGAAGTGGTCGCGCAAATGACCGGTATTCCCGTACAACGTATTGCCCAAAAAGAAAGCGGTCGCCTTATGTTGATGGCCGAACAATTAAAGGGCAAAGTTATTGGCCAGGACGAAGCTGTATTAAAGGTTGTAAAAGCCATACAGCGTAACCGTGCCGGCTTAAAAGACCCCAACAAACCAATTGGCTCATTTATATTCATGGGACCAACAGGCGTAGGAAAAACACAGCTTGCCAAAGAACTTGCAAAATACTTATTTGACAGCGAAGAAGCCCTTATTCGTATTGACATGAGCGAATACATGGAGAAATTTGCTGTTTCACGTTTGATTGGTGCACCTCCGGGATACGTAGGTTATGAAGAAGGTGGCCAGCTTACCGAAAAAGTACGCAGGCGTCCCTACTCCATTGTATTGCTTGATGAAATTGAAAAAGCGCATCCTGATGTGTTCAACTTATTGTTGCAGGCATTGGACGATGGTATGTTAACTGACAGCCTTGGCCGTAAAATTGATTTCAGGAATGCCATCATTATTATGACATCCAATATTGGTGCACGCCAGTTGGCCGATTTTGGAACCGGTGTAGGTTTTGGCACAAAAGCCAAAGAAGACCAGGTGAAAGAAGACTCAAAAGGTGTGATTGAATCGGCATTGCGCAAAGCATTTGCCCCTGAATTCTTAAACCGTATTGATGACATGGTATTGTTCAACAAATTAAAACGTGAAGACATACACCTGATCATTGACATTGAGTTGAAAAATTTATTTTCACGCGTGCATGACCTTGGCTTTAAAATTGAATTGACACCTGAGGCAAAAGATTTTGTAGCCGATAAAGGATTTGACGAAAAATTTGGTGCACGTCCGTTAAAACGTGCCATCCAAAAAATGCTGGAGGATCCAATTGCCGAAGAAATTATTAAATCGAGTCTTGCTGAAGGCGATACCATTAGTGTAGCTATGAATAAGGATAAAACCGATATTGAGCTAAGCGTGGTAAAAGCTGGTGCAGGCGGTAAATCCTCAAAAAGCAGCAAGAAAAAAGAAGAGAATACGGGGGAATAGATGTGAGATGTGAGATGTGAGATACGGAACTCATTTAGCAGCGTCTTTTGATCAAAGCTTAAAAGGAACCCTAGTAAATTATACAGCCCTGGATGGAAAATCCGGGGCTTTTTTTTTGTTCTGAAATCCTGCCTTTTTCCTAAGTGAGCCCAAAGGATATGCGCGGTTAATGCGAATTCAAGTAGAATTTTAAGTAACTTCCCTTTAATTTCGCGTTAATTATTTACCTATGAAATTAAAAAACCTGCTTTTTATACTATTGGTTTTGCATGGCTTTTTTGCAAAGTCGCAGGACGTGTTGGATGGGGTTTATGTGAAGTATCATTCCGAAAGAACACTTTTTCCGGTTTATCCAATAACATTGGGCTATACGTTTAAAGACGATGTTTATTTCAAAGACATTCTTTCAAAAAAAATAACTACCAACAATGTTATTTATCCTTCCTTTAAGGAACTTGACATGGTTGATTACACCATTGGTTTAGCAAAAAATGTAATTAACGAAGACAGCACTACTGCAAAGAAAATACGTTCCCTTCGCCTGGAAGAAAGAAAAAAGGCAATAAAAGATCCTAAATACAAATACCAGGATCCAACCGAAAGAACACGTTATAAAAAGAAAATGGAAAACTGCCATGATTTTTTTGAGCGTTTGTTACCGCAGCGGCCGTTCATATCTGAAAATATGTATCCCGGCTTTTTAAAATTTCATTTACAAAAACCCCAGGTTATAGATACCGGCCACATAAAAAGCATTTCAGCCGAGGTAACTCCTTTTTTAGCCGATTTTCTCACGCCTTTTTACATAAAAAAAACAGAAGTTACCAATGCCGAGTACAGGGAATTTGTGCAATGGGTTCGCGATTCAATTGCCCGAACCTTATTGATGCGTGCAGCACAAAGTCCTGAAGACTGGGCCATAATCACTACGGCAGAAAACGGCCAACAGGTTATTCGCATCAATTGGAAAGCCAGGTTACGGTGGAATGATGATGCGTTAAGGCCCATACTTGCTTCACTTTATTTACCCGAAAACCAACGTTATTACAGGCGTAAGGAAATAGATACACGAAAACTTATTTATGATTACGGCCTTGTAAATGATAGCACCGACCTTGTAGCTGTTTATCCTGACACGCTGGCCTGGGTACACGGTTTTAACGGATTAACCCATCAGGAAGATTATATAAATGACAATCCACAAACAAATGGATGGGATTCGCCTTACGATTATTACAGTACGTATGACAACAACCCAAAAGCCAACATGTATTTCTGGCATCCGGCCTATGATCAGTTTCCTGTTATTGGGTTAACTATACAACAGGTTCAGGCGTATTTGCATTGGAAAACCAAGATGCACAACCTGGAAAATCATCGTAAAAAATTAAACTATACAGTATCATACGAACTCCCAAACGAAATGCATTGGGAGCTTGCTGCCTGCCAGTTTCAACTTGGTAAAAGACCTGATTTTGGAAAATACCTGACCGGTATGGCTGACTTTTCTTATACCTACAACCTGCATTTAAATTCCAATCCTGCACTAATTATTTTAAAAGAAGAAGAAACATCTCCGGGAAATACAAAAAAAATAAGAGGATATATTGAACCTAACTATGCTGCAGCAATAAACATGCAAAGCAACCAGGTTTTTGATTTATGGACAATTAATACTTACCGCGAAAAAAATTATAACCGCGGAAAGTATTCCGAACCAAATGAAATTTGCGGGCTTTATAACAATGTATCGGAATGGACGTCTTCAACCATTGATTCTGGTTATCAAAAACTCCTTAACCTGCGTTGGGAAATCCTTGAAAGTTATAAGAGCCGTGAATTGTATTTACTGGCACAAACCGAAAAAATGCATTACGAACAAACCACCTCCGGAACACAATTAGTTCGTGGTGGCAACTGGTTTGATGAGCGTACCTCCGAAATTGAAGGCATAAACGCCAAATGTTTTGCCGATCCCAAAAAAGCCTATGCTACTGTGGGATTCAGGTATGTTATGAAAATTTCGTTTTTTGAATAATGCTTTAAAACACAAAACCCTGGTATGATAACTGGGAATTAAGCTAAATTATACAGCCCTGGATTAATAGTCTGGTGTTTTTTGTTTTTTCCTGTTTCAGATTAATACATCCTAAGTAACATATAAATACTGAGGAAGTTTATTTTTTTTTACCCATTCTGTCACCAGGAAATATACCGGGTTATATTCTTACCAGGTATACAACATCTTTGTCTCGAAAAACGATCGTGAGTGAAGAAAAATATTTTGGTTTTTGGTTAAACCTTTCCATTATTATTCAGTATTTACCGAAATATAAATATCAAGTGAAACGTTACAAAAAGCATTAGTGACTAACCACTATTCTTCCTGTTGCCAGTTGCATATCAGAATTGGAATAAATACACCATGAATAAAAACCAGCAGGTATATTTTCCATTGAAAGCGAAGTCAGGCTCCTGTCGATTGGGATAGAAAAAACAGATTCACCCAATGCGTTAAACAAGCCAAAGGTTAAACCAGAAGTGAATTCCGATAATTGAATATTAATTCTATCGGAAACCGGATTCGGAAACAAGCTTAAATAAATTTCATTAAGCATATAGTCCGCAACTCCTATCGTATTTTTCAACTTAATCATCCAACCGCCATACCCCCCGTAATAATTATTCCCTACTACATCGCCATCGGTATAGGACATTGTACCCGAAGCTGTTGAACCAACCATTAGAAAACCACCATCAATGGTTGATATCAAACTAAACAAATCATCACCATCAGATCCTCCATAATTATTATGCCATTGAATATTACCGGTGTTATTTGTTTTGATTATCCAGAAATCAGTATGTCCTTTGTTCGATATAATATCTGTAGAACTCGTGGAGCCAGCAATCACAAAACCTCCATCATTTGTTTTGTCAACATGCGGTAGATCTTCATTCCAATTCCCACCATATACTTTTTTCCAGGCAATTGTTCCAATGCTATCTACCTTTACAACAAAAAAATCCTGAGTACCCAAATGCGTTCCTCCTGCCACATCAAAATCATTTGAAACGGTTATGCCTGCAAGTACAAACCCTCCATCACCTGAAGCAATCAGTTTATTTGGATAATCTGTTTGAGAACCTCCATAATGTTTATTCCATAAAACGGTTCCCGTAGAATCTACTTTAAGCAATACATAATCAGACTCCCCATAGTTAGCACTGATATCAAAATCGCTTGATGTAGATGCACCAAGCAGCATTAAAGTCCCATCCTGGTTTTCCAAAATTGATCGTAAACCGTCATCAAAGCCTGTTCCTCCCAATTTTTTATTCCATTCCATATTTCCATTTACGTCAATTTTGATTAGCCAAAATTGTCCAGGAAACGAGGGGTTATTAATGTCTCCATCAACTGATTCCGTCCTCCCCCCAATATAGTAGCCGCCATATTTACTTTCAATAACGCAGGTAGCATATTCACCTGAAGAACCACCGTAGCTTTTAATCCATAATGTATTTCCATTGGCATCTAGCTTAGCTATCCATACATTTGATGGAAGAATAGTTAAAGTAGAGTCACGAAGCTTTTGTTCTCCCACTATTACGTAGCACGAGTCGTATGTAGAAATTACACCATATGCCAATTCCAGGTTGGGATATACAGGAGCAGAAGATACATCACCCAATACTTGTAACCACTCCTGGTTTCCATTTGCATCGGTTTTAACAACCAAAACATCCATGCTTAGAGAAGTGTCAGAATCTCCAACTGCAATAAACCCAGAGTCTAAGGTGGACGCAACCGCTCTGAAATGATCGTTTTGCAAAGTACCGTAGCATTTGCTCCACTCTACTGGAGGAATTTGCCCAAAACAAACTCCTGGAATTAACAAAATGAGGAATCGGAAAAATTTCATAAAAAAAACAATAGTGCAAAATTATGCTTATAAAAAACAGGTATTCGTTTTATTAAATGAACGGTTAAAATTATTTATTTTAAGAAAATTATGCTCGTGCTGACGGACTATAGCTGCTTTTAGACCAAGTGTAAAACACAAAACCCTGGCATATACCAGGGAATTGGGCTGCTATTGGTTTGTTTGTTTGCTGTTTAATTTATTTGCTATTTAACGCACATTCAATATCCAAGTTCACTTATAAGCGTGGGCGTAAATGTTGGGTATATGCGTGTACCCTTACAATTATTTCGGATTTAGCTTCGTATAAATACCAATAATTTCATCAGGATCAGTTTTGCCTTTTAAGGCTTTGTTCAATGACTTAATAAGTTTGGTATCCTCTTTCGCTGGTTTCATACTTTCGGCTTCCTTTAAATAAACCTTTACCATATCAATTGCTTTTTGTTTATCCTTTTCTTCCCTAATCGTCTTTTTTTTGTAATCATCAACAAGACCAATGGTTCGTACAATTTCTTTGTTGCCGGCCGGTATGTAGGCTTTTCCCGTATTTAATAAACTCAGGTAAGTGTATAATTCATTGCTGATCTTTCCCAACCCGCCCCCTCCGGGCTCTACGTAGTTTTGATAATCTTGATTGACTAATATTTCTTTTGGAATGTCGTACATAAACTTTAAGGGATCTGTAATTGCCACAGGGGTATCAAAAATGTCACGCTTTTTCCAGGTACCATTTTCATAATATTCTTCCACTTTTACCTTATACCTGCCCGCAACCTGTAAACCATAATTAGCACCTGCCATTCCTGCACTAACTTTCTCATCGGTAAGGGCTAATGCCTTTGGATCTTTTTTGACTTCAGGGGTTTCATACAAATAAACCTTCAGAATGTCAACTCCTTCAAACTTCTTCATGACATAGGGATCTTTAAACGTAAAATGAATATACGATAGCTGGAAGCTTTTCCCATCTTCATAATATTTTGCATATTCAACTTTAAAATTATCATAGTTGTATTTTTTTTGAAACTCTTTGAGATTAATTTCAATCAGAACATTGTCAACTATAGAGCCGTCATCAGTTACACCAAGTTTATCAAGTGTTTGCACCTGTTGCTTTACACCATTGGTCACCTTATAATAGGTAAATTGTGAAAAGGCAGTAACGTTATAAAAAAACGTAGCCATTAATAAAACACAAATCTTTTGCATATTTTATAAAGTATTAATTTATTATTTATTTACATTGGCGCAATTCATTTCCTGAAGCTCATAGAAAGCCGATTGATAGGTAACTTTTCCATATTTTCCGGCACCTTCATATACACTTACCAATTGACCTCTTTCAATAAAACAACGCCCCTCTTTTTTCACGGCAATTTCAACATCTTTTACCTTACGCAAGGGTAAATCGAATTCGTTTTTCACAACAACCCAATCACGCGTAATTATGCTTATGCGCTGAATGGTGCCGGTTTGAGGACTTAAATCACGTTTAATAATGGCATCCATACTGGCATCAATGGTTAACGGTTTAAGAAGCCTGCGTGCCTCAATAATCATGGCTTTTTTTGTTTCACAGTCCTTTTCAAATTGTCCGCTGGAAACATACTGTTCTATTTCAGTTTTTAATTTGTCTAAGTCCTTTTTAGCGGCTTCCAGTTCAGCATCACCTTGTATCAACAGCTGTGTTGTTTCACATGTTTTTTGTGTTGATGCAATGGTATTCAGGGTTCGTTTTGGATCAAGGTTAAGTTCAAAACGTTCCATATAATCGGGTTTCGATCGGTTCTCGGCACGCCAAAATGAAATACCATCCAATTTCTCCTTTATTTCTTTCATGGCTATTTGCTTGATTTTTGGGCAGGTCGTGACATAAAAATCTTCAATGGCGTCAAATTGCTTTTTTTCCCTGTCAGTTAATGTTTCTCCTTCGTAATATGATTTGATTTTTTCAAAATTAGGGCGTGCTAATTTTTGGGCATAATCAAGCTCGGTGTATCGCCACGGCTCTTTACCAATCATGGTTGACCAATTATACATGTCAAATAGTTTATTTCCCCGTTCAAGCTTTCCTATTGCCAAATCATATTCCTGTTTAAGGTCCAGGTACGCCTTTTCATCTTTGTCATATTCTTCAAAATCGGGATCTTCTTTTTTAATTTTGTCCAATAATTTTTTTAACCCCTCCATTTCATCTTCAGCCGAAAGAGGATCCTTTTTTACCGCACTTCTTGCAAAGGATAAATCACTCCTGAAAGTTTGAATGGTTTGTTTAGCCGGACTTTTTTCTACAGCAGCGGATGATTTACCCTGTGATTTATTGGAACCTCCTGATTCAGAGTTTTGTGAATCAGTTTTATCATTTATTTTTTCCTTTGCCTTGTCCTTGATTTTTTTTAAACCAGGTTGGGCCTGCACACTCATTACTACAGCCAGGAAACAAACCAGCATTAACCAACTTTTTTTCATTCCGTTTCGATTTAGGTTCAAAAATGAAAAAAGCACAGAAATGGAGGTGGGTATCTTTATATACGAGCCATCTATATTGAAATACGTGGCCTATTGGTTTAAAACCGCTTATCCCATTTTATTGATAAGTTGCAAAAGAATTTCCTTTTTACGTGTTGAAACAGGAACCACATCCTTGTTATGAAGTATAATGTGATTTTCGTTTTTATCAAAACAATAAAATTGCTTAATGTTAATCAGATGCGATTGATGAATGCGAATAAACCCGTTTTCGGCCAGCAATACTTCAAACTCTTTAATAAGACGTGAAACAAGTACTTTTTCACCATTGCACAGGTAAGCCGTTGTATAACTTCCGTCTGATTCAAAACGGGCAATGTCATCCAATTCAATTCTGAATATCTTATCCTGGGTTTTAAGAACAAGGTATTGTTCTTTCCCATTTCCTGTTGCAACATTTGCAAGCAGGGCATTGTATTTTAAATACGCGTCTTCCTTCTCAATCAGCTGCCCGGCTTTGTTAACAGCTGCAATCAGGTCCCTGGGCGAAACAGGTTTCAGCACGAAATCAACAGCACTGAATTTAAAGGCACGTACCGCAAATTCCTCGTAAGCTGTAATGAATATTACCTGGAAATCAATTTTACCAATGCGTTCCAACAAGTCAAAGCCTGTGCCATCCTGCAATTGTATATCAAGCAAAACCAAATCAGGATGATGCTGTTGAATGGCTTCAAATGCTGTGTTTACCGAATGTGCGGTAGCAACAAGTGTGGCTGCCGGGCAATAACCCGAAATCAAATTGCCAATTAATTCGAGGTTATTCGGTTCATCGTCAACTGCAAGAATTTTGATCATACTTAAATATGCTTAAATGGAAGTGTAAACTTAACAATAACTCCCGATCCTGTCCCATTGGCGTTTTTATCGGTTATTTCAACAGACGCTTTAAACGAAGAATTCTGATTGAGCTCATCAATGCGTTCACGGGTTATAACCGTAGCCAGTGACTTGTGTTTATACGTTTGCTGCCCGCGCATATGCATGGCTTTTTCAATACCAACGCCATCATCTTCTATTTCGTACATCAAACCGGTTTCATGGTGTTTTAGCCTTATCCAAACATGTCCCTTACCTTCCTTGAAAAATAAGCCGTGCTCAATGGCGTTTTCAATAAAAGGCTGGGCAAGCATGGGTGGTATTACAACTGATTCAGCATCCAGTTTGGGATCATGCTCAAGTATGAAATCAAATTTTTGATCAAAGCGCAATTGCTGAAGCTCCAGGTAATTTTTCATAAGATCGAACTCCTCGTTCACCGTCACATATTCCTTTCGCGAGTATTCAAGTATCATGCGCATGAGTTGTGCAAATTGCGCAAGATAAGCGCCTGCCTGCAGGCTGTCCTGCTTGAAAATATAATTTTGAATGACATTTAATGAATTAAAAACAAAATGAGGATTTAGCTGAGAAACCAATAATTTTTGCTTTATGATTGCACTTTTTTGTTCGTTTATAAGGCTGCGTTGCCTGTAAAACCTGTAAATTGTAAAGCCTCCTGCCAACAAAATAAGCGCCAAAAAAACAAGCACAATGATTTGTATGTTTTTTTGGTTCGTTTGGTTTTGATGAGAGGCCTTTAAATTGCTTATTCGTAATTTCTCATTAACTTTATCCTGTATCCTGCGTTTTTCAAATTTGTACTTATACTCCTGCTCAATCAGTTTTTCTGAATCCTCTTTTCGCCTTAGTGAGTCATTTAACAATTTATACCGCTCGTGCATTTCAAGAGCCTTTTTGTAGTTACCCATTTTTTTGTACGCGTCAAAAAGACGCAGCGCTCCCCCACAATTTTCTTTGAGGTCATTGTCCTGTAAACTTATGTCATAAGCCATTTGCGCATAGTAAAGAGCGTTTCTAAAATCTTTTTTAGCCAGGTAGGCAAATGACAGAAACCTGCAGCGCGGGGCAATCAATTTGCGTTTGCCAAGTTTTACAACAAGCTCATAGCTGCTTTTTAAATAAATCATTGCACTGTCAATATTGTTTTGTTCAAGGTACATTTGCCCTTTAAACCAATTCACATACATAAGCAAGTCCGCGTCTTTTGTTTCACCTATCATTGCTATACCTTTTTTCAAGGTTTCAATTTGCGATTTATGATCACCTCCATACGCTTGCGCGTTTGATAATGCTCCAATGGACAAGACCATACCATATTTAAAACCAATGCTTTTATATGCCTTAAACGCTTTTTCAAGTAATGGCACAGCCTTTTTATATTCAAGTTGTTTAAGATGAATAGTAGCCAGGGTATAATATACATCGCCAAGACCACCTGCATCATGAATGGATTCGAAATAGTTTAATGCTTTATAAAGAAGTATGCCGGCTTCGGTGAAATTGCGCATTTCTGAATAATTTTTTGCAATATCCAATTGCGCAAAAGCAATATAATCACTTGATCCGCATTGCTTAAAAAGTTTTATTGATTGCAGGTAATATCGGTTACTCGTTTCGATTTTCATTTTCTGGGCAAAATCAACCCCGTAATTGAAACAGGCCACTCCTTTGTAATAAGCATAGCGTTTATGTTCACCTACACTACACTTTAAATTCAATTTCCTTGTGGCAAAATCATACATTATCTTATTGTATGCCTCCCATTCGCCATCAGGAAGTTCTTCTACCAGCAGCATGAGCGATTGCAACCTTATTGTATCGTGCAACAATTTGTTTTTGTAGGATTGTAAAAGTGAATCGGAAGAAAGTTGCGCCTTGGTATGCAGGGAGAAAAATCCCAAAAACAAACAAAACAACGCGTTTTTCAACAACCTCATGAAGGCTTAAATATACAAGAAATAGGGTTCAGGGATGAATTGTAAAAAAAGTGCTGGTACCCGGTTCAAATTCGTTGCCATTTTACCTATATTCGCAAAAGACATTTTATTCCATGAAAAATTTTTGCACGTCTGTAACCTTGTTTATAGTTGGTTTAGCCCCACTTGTTTCAAACGCCCAGGGTTGCAGTTTTGACATAACTTATACCTCTTACACAACACCGCAAATGACCGCATTTAATTATGCTGCCGGTATATGGACCTATTACCTGAATTCAACCATACCCATAAAAATAAATACCGTTTACTTTACCTATCCCGGAGGCCCGCTTGCCATTACGTTTTCCAATGGGCGTAAAGATTTTGCAGGTGCACCGTATGACAGCACCTGGTACCCCACTTCACTGGCCAATGCCATGACAGGGGTTGAACAAAATCCAGGTGAAGTGGACATGGACATTTATGTAAATGGTGCCTTCAGTTGGTATTATGGTACGGATGGTGCTACACCTGCCGGGCAATACGATTTTGTTTCGGTTATCATGCACGAAATTGGTCATGGTTTAGGATTTACTTCGCTTGCAAAAAAAGATTCCACCATGGGCTCAATTGGTTGTTTGCAAATGAGTGATTTTGCTCCGGTTGTTACATCATTCCCATGGCCTGACCAGGACACCTTACCGGGAATCATGGACCAGTTTATTGAGAACAATCCCGGTGCAGCATTGTTGAGCCATGCAAATCCTTCAACTGCGTTGGGAACCCAGTTAACAAACAACGGCCAGTATTTTGATGGCCCGTACACGCTTGCAGCTAACGGAGGTAACCGTGCGCGCCTATACGCACCAGGAAGTTTTCAATTGGGAACAAGTATTCTTCATTTAAATGAAGGAACTTATCCGGTGGGACATGCCGAAGAATTAATGACGCCTTTTATCACTACCGGAAATGCGCACCACAGCGTTGGCCCAATGACTATGGGAATGCTGCAGGACATGGGCTGGGTTAAATATATTGGTGTAAATGAACATGAAAAATCAACCCCGGTTTGGAACCTGTGGCCAAATCCTGCCGAAGATTTTATCACCATCATGCAGTTACCAGATGGAGAAAAAGAAATTGTACTTACTGCAGTTACAGGCCAGTTAATACAGCGTTATAATACTTCACTTTTACAGGAACGTATTGATTTAAGCCAACTTCCAAATGGATTTTACGAGGTTACTGTTACACAAAACGGTGTGAATAAATCCCGTAAGCTCTGTATTGCACGTTAACAAACTGATTCACATTTGTTTATTTAACTTATGGTGATACAAATCTGCTACACTGTTTTTATTTTAATTCGTATCTTTGGCCAACGCATTTTTACAGGCTGAATAGTGAATGATTTTGGAAAGACCAGGATAAACCTGTAGGGACTTTAATTTAACATGAAATGAGCATCAAAGGCAAAGTAAGATTCATCAACAAGGACAAAACACTTTTTTTTCCTACTTTAAAAAAACGTGTTGATGGTTATTTCAAAGAAAACAATATTTCAAAAAACGCAAACGGTCAAATGGTTTTAAAAACCATTACACTGTTGGCATTGTACCTGGTTCCTTTTATATTGATTTTGTTAGTGCCTATGCCATTGTGGTCACAACTTTGCCTTTGGGTACTTATGGGCATTGGTTTGGCTGGTGTTGGAATGAGTATTATGCACGATGCTAATCACGGGGCGTACTCAACCAGTAAAACAACCAATTTTTTGCTTGGATCATCACTAAATTTATTGGGCGGCTCAATCTTTAACTGGAAATTGCAGCACAACGTAATGCATCATACCTACACCAACATTGCCGAAATGGACGATGATGTGGACGATAAACTGGTTTTACGCTTTAATCCGCATACAAAAGTTAAATGGTACCATAAAATGCAATGGATTTACGCTTTTTTGTTTTACGGTATTCTTACGTTGTATTGGGTAGTATTAAAAGATTTTGTACAGTTTGTAAAATACACCAAACAGGGCGTGAATGAAAATACACCAATGCAAAATGTATGGACCATGACGCGCATTATACTTTCAAAACTGGTTTATTATTTTGTGGTGTTCTTTGTTCCTTTTTATTACCTGGGTTTTGAGCCATTGCCTTATGTATTGGGATGGTTGCTGATGCATTTTGTAGCAGGCAATATTCTTACCATTACGTTCCAGCTGGCGCACACTGTTGAAGGCACCACCCACCCATTACCAAATGAAAGCGGTGTTATTGAAAACGATTGGGCCATGCACCAAATGAATACCACGGTTAATTTTTCCCGCAAAAACAAATTGATTTCATGGTATGTTGGCGGGCTTAATTACCAGGTTGAGCACCACTTGTTCCCGTACATTTCCCATGTACACTACCCTGCCATTTCTGAAATTGTTAAAAGCACTGCCGCAGAATTCAATGTTCCGTACCTGGAAAATGAAACACTTGGGCAAGCCTTGAAATCACACATAAGTGCCCTCCAGAAGTTTGGTAAGATACAACTGCCAAACATCAATGAGGCATTGGCAGGTTAAAAGCTATGGTAAAAGCGTTGCACAGCATAGCGTTTTTACTTGTCGCACTATTTACTTTTTCATTTATCACTGACGATCCCGGAAAAAAGGCGTTTGAAGATTTTGCCGGGAATGTTTACGCCTCTGTAAAGCAAAACGACTTTGATAAATTTTATTCTTATTGTCTTACAAAAGAGGAACTAAGGGAGTTTCTTGTAAAAAGTGAAGTCGACAAAAAAATCATTCATCAAAAACTTTGTGAATACGATACCTTTTCAACCAAACAGATTTTTGTTGATGAATTTAAAAAACTCCAGGACTGCCCAAAATCAGAAGGCGCCATTTGGCAGGAGACCGAGCTGGTCAACTATGTGACAAAAATTCGTGCTGATGGCCGCAAGGGCGAAGTTCGCATAGTAACGGCAGCCCGCAACAAACAATTTGTGCTTATGTGCGTGAACTGTCATTTAACAACCAATGGGTGGAAATTATCCAATACGCCTTTTTTCGTAAGTGTTAAGGAAACCGAAATGCAAAACACAAAATTCATTATGGAGAACGAAAGCCAGCGCTGATCTCTGCTTATTTACTTATAACCAATACGTGCTTTTCGTTTCCTGCAACAAGAATGTAAATTCCCGGGTTATACGCTCTCATATCAATTTTCATTGGCAATTCATTTGCCACAAGGTTCAAAACCGTTTTTCCAAGTGAATTCACCAACATCACATGATTGCCCTGCATTAAGCCATCAATGTTAATGTATGCATTTGCGGGGTTTGGATAAATGTGTGTGAACTGTGTTTTGCCCATTTGTTCAGGTACACCAATAAACTGCCCTTTATCAAACTTCATAAAAAATTGCCATAAACGAACACTGGCATCAAAATCCTGGTTGGTCACACCAATGGTAACCGGTGCTCCAGGCCACGTATGTCCCCCTCCCGTTATTTTTACCAGCACCACTTCACTTCCATCTACACCACCTGAGTACGCATATTCGGTTGCAGTACACCCATCGCCAGTAGCTGTATTTGGATAAGGTATTACAAGGGGTGCGGGATTACAGCCGTTAAAGTCGGCCCAAAAATCAACAATGGAATCAATGGGAGCAAATGTTGCATCACCGTTATAGGGAACTACCCCATCAGCCGTACCGTGAATTTCAATTGTTGGAATGTTATCGGCCGGGGTTGAACTTGCCAAAACCGCATGTGTCATTGACCCGGTAACCGAACCTATGGCGGTAATTTTATGGTTCAGGTGATCGGCTAAAAAATAAGACATGATGCCGCCATTGCTCATACCACAACTGTAAACACGGTTTGCATTAATGTTGTATTGAACCGACAACGAATCAATAAGTGCTTCAATAAATCCAACATCGTTGGGTGCGCTTAAGGTATAACCGTTCCAGAATTGACCTCCTGCAGGACCTGTTCCATTTGGATGCACCACAATAAAATTTGCGGTGTCAGCTATCGGACGAAAATCGCCATAAAATTCCTGTTCAATGGCGTTGCTGGTATACCCATGCAGGTTAAAAAGCAAAGGCACTGGTTCAGAGCCATCGTAAATGGCCGGAATATACACACGGTAATTACGGTAAATTCCATCGTGCACAAAACTATCATTAACGGTAGTTTGGGCCATTGATGAAAAACACAAAACAGTAAACAGCGATAATAAAATTGTTTTCATTTTCTAAATATATAAAAAAAGAAGTTTCCGCATTTAGCTACGTTATATATATATGTTCAGCTGTTTGGCATGTTCCAACATTCATGATTTCAACGTTTTCAATTCTTAAATTTTTGTTAATTCATTTTTTGAACACCTTGATACACGCGGTTTTTAGTTTAAAAACGCACAAAAATCAATTTCATGGTTGAACTTTTTTTTATCCAGCGGTTACCGGTTATTGAATCTGAGATTTAAGAAATAAAATTAAAGGAGCCTGAATGGCTCCACACAACCAAAAAAACAACTATATGAAATCCATTATTGCATACGGTATATTACATGCGGTTACCACCAGTATACTACCCCCACAGGCAGTTGACATTGCCGATTCAAAAATTCAGAAAGTAACCGTTTTTTTAGC
Organism: Flavobacteriales bacterium; assembly: GCA_035299065.1. Lineage (GTDB taxonomy): Bacteria > Bacteroidota > Bacteroidia > Flavobacteriales_D > UBA2798 > DASPJQ01. The sequence continues at coordinate 28,574 of DATGXI010000064.1, read as the reverse complement.
CGGTGCACAGGTTGTGCGCGAAGGCACATTTATGATTCAACCTGGCGTTAGTGAATTATCCATGAGCGGTGTTTCGCCCTATGTTGATCCCAACAGTTTACAGGCCCGCGGTATTGGCGATTTTACCATTATGGATGTAAAATTTGATGTTGAATATCCGCAACCAGACCCTGTAGAAACCGATCCGAATAAAATTCCGGCCGATGTATTGAAAAAAATGCGCCTGCTTGGCGATTCAATTGAAAACGTTTCATACCAACTGGAAGAAATTCGCACAAAAAAAGAAGTGCGCAACATGGAACGTCAAATGTTGTTGAACAACGGTACCGTTAAAGGTGTTGGCAAAGTAAATGACTCCATCCAATTATTAAAAAGCGCCATGGATTATTTTCATGTAAAAATGACAGAGATAAACATGGATCTGTACAATATGAAACGCAAAGAAGACGGGCTGACAAAAGTATACAATGGCATGAATAACCGTCTTACGCTTTTGCGAAACTGGCAGGCAAATAATAATATGGTTGTTGCTCCCGTAAAAGGCCCCATTTATAAATTGGTTGTGACGGTAAATGCCGAAGCGCCTGTACGTGGAAAAATTGAAGTTGGTTACCTGGTAAGCCAGGCTGGTTGGGTGCCTTCGTATGACATTCGCGCAAAAGATGTAAACTCACCTGTTGAGTTAAATTACAAAGCCAACGTATACCAAAACTCAGGTGAGGAATGGACAAAAGTTCCGTTAACACTTTCCAGCAATAATCCATACATCAATCAAACCAAACCGGAAATGACTCCATGGTACATCACTTCTTATTATGTACAGGAACCTTATCTGCGCAAAAACCAGGCTGGTTATTATGACAAAAAAGTAGCTGAAGACATGGATTACGAACGTGCAGCTGCTCCCGCAAGTGCGCTTGGCGAAATGCAGGAAAACCTGTCATCGCAAAAACCAGCTGGATATGCACAGGACTTTACCGTAAAAACACAAACCATGGTAAGTGCCGAGTTTGAGATTAAATTGCCGTATACCATCCATTCAAACAACAAACCGCATTTGGTTTCCATTGCCAAAGAAGAGTTAAAAGCCAAGTATTACCTGGCTTTGGTTCCTAAACTTGACAAAAATGCATTTATGATTGCCGATATACTGGATTGGGAAGGCCTGGATTTATTGCCGGCAACTGCCAACCTTTACTATGACGGTACTTTTGTGGGCAAAAGTTATATAGACCCATCGGCCATGGAAGACACCTTAAAACTAGCACTTGGTCGTGATAATAACATTAGCGCCATACGCAAAAAATTAAAGGAAAAAGACAAGGAAAAAATAATTGGCGACAGTAAAGTAAAGGAAGTTGCCTACGAAATAAACATACGTAATTCACATGCCTACGCGGTTGATTTGATTATTGAAGACCAGGTACCCGTTAGTAATTTACAGGATGTAAAAGTTGAGATACTTGACAAAGGAAAAGCAAACCTGAATGTGTATAACGGATTCCTGACATGGAGAACAAAATTGAAACCGGCAGGAAGTGAAAAAATAACTTTTGGTTACGCCATTAAATATGACAAAGACAAAACGTTGAGCATGGTATTTTAAACAAACACTGTGAATCAACACCAGTGGTTAACCATTGGATAAAAAAAGGGAACTGAGTAGATGCAGTTCCCTTTTTTGTTTGATTTATAAATCAGAAAGACAAAAAACAATCAGTATATTTAATCCTGTGGTTAGATTACACTGCGAATCGCATCCAGGTAGCCTGATGCATTGGCTGTAACTGAAAAATTTTCTTCAACCGTCTTACGTCCATTTTTTCCTACACGTTCTCTTAGATCTTTATCCGTAACCAGCTTGGTCAACAATTCTGTGAGTTCGTTTTCGTTTTCATACAGGAAACCATTTTCGCCATGCTTAATAATTTCGCTGTTTACCCCAATATTATACATAATGGTGGGAATTTCCAGTGACATATAGGTAAGTCCTTTTAAACCGCATTTTCCTTTTGACCATTCGTCATTTGGCAAAGGCATAATGCCAATATCAAAAGCATTCAGGTCACTTACCTCGGTTTCGGCTTTCCAGGCTTTACCCGTTATAGCCAATTCATCATTTTTATAGGTAGGTTCACCTATCACCCTAAATTCAACACTGTCACCAAAAGTCGCTTTTATTTTTTTCAGGGTTGGAATAGCCAATTCAAAATGTTTAATAGTGGTCTTACTTCCACTCCACCCAATTACCACTTTTTCATTCTGTTTTGCAATGGGTTTAAACAAACCGGTATCAACAGTAGTTGGAATTACCCTGACATTGGCATTAAATTGCCGTGCATAATTGGCCAGGTAATTGTTACCGGCAATAACCAGTTTTGCATGTTTTATGATGCGTGCGGTTTTCTTCGGATTTTTCATCCACTTCAGGTTCCTGTTGGCTGATGAAACATCCATTTTCCAAATGGCATCATCAAAATCAAAAATAAGGGGCCTGCGTTTTGCCAGCATGCGCTCAAATAACGTTGTTCGTGTCATGATGGCCTCGCGCTGAACAAAAACAGCATCGTATTTTTTACAGGTAAATACATTCTTCCATCGCTTCATATATGCTTTGAACAGGATCCATAATTTGCGAAGAAAAAAGCCTTCAGAATAAAAATACCTATCGTCTTTTTCAGAGATAATATGACTTAAATCATATTCAATGCCATTTTTGTCAAAGTGGGAAAAATATTGTTCAAACCTAAATCGCTGACTAGGAGAGCGGTTAAACCGGTGCGCTGCAATTATTAATATTTTTATAGTTTTAGGCTTTCCCAACTCGTGCCGAAGATATAAATTTACAAAAAAGCATTGTTGCATTTTATGAGATTTATTGCCATTGGGCTGTTGACAGCAGCTACCTTGTTTTCATGTACCAACGTATTTGGCCAACGTAAAAACAAGTGTACAGAGTGTAAGGATATGAAGGAGGCAAAAGCTGGCCAGTTCAAAAAAGGTGAGTTTTTTTTCCATTGGGGATATAACAGGGCCCTTTTCAGCAAAAGCGATATTAGTTTTATAGGCCCCGGCATTGATTTTACCCTGAGCGATGTGGTGGCCAGGGACAGGCCTACCCCGTTTGGTTTCAAAGAATATTTTGTTTCGGTTACCATACCCCAGTTTATTGGTTATGGCGGTTACTTTTTCAGGGACAATTGGAGCATTTCACTGGGTACCGATCATATGAAGTATGTAATGGTTGCAGACCAGTATTCCACCATAAACGGGACCATTGAAGACACCCCCGAAGGACACAATTTTGCCGGCATATACGTCAATAAAAGCATAAAATTAACCCCCGATTTCCTTCGGTACGAACATACAAACGGGCTTAATTACGTGAACACAACCCTTGAGCATTACAGTGTTTTATGGGACGCTAAAAAAGGTCCTTGCAAGTTAACAGTGGTACAGGGACTTTCACTGGCTGTACTTTATCCCCGAAGTGATGTGGACATATTTAATGTTGAAGGCACAAATGTCTTTCACGTAGCAGGCTGGGGCGCGGCTTTGCATGCAGGCTTGCGTTTCAACATCCTTAAAAACCTGTTTGTGTTATGGAATAACAAAGGCGGGTATATTCATTTACCCGATGTGCTTTGCGAAATCAATAAATACAAGGCAAAACAATACTTCTTTTTTTATGAAACTTCCTTAAGTTTAGGGTATAACTGGCGATTCTAAGCCCGTAAAACACTATTTCGCAACCAGTAACAAGTTTGAAAAATTACCATTTATTTGCATTCCCATATTGGTTGGATAGCTATCTTTAAACGCAAAATAACCACAACAATGACAACCCTAACAATGACTAAAGTCCACAATTTCAGCGCTGGTCCCGGCATTCTACCGGCTGACGTATTGCAACAGGCTGCCGATGCCTGCATTAATTTCAATGGCATTAATTTGTCGTTGCTTGAAATTTCACATCGTAGTAAAGATTACGAAGCGGTAATGGACGAAGCACGTGAGCTGGTAAAAGAATTATTTGGAGTTGGAAACGGTTATGAAGTTATTTACCTGGGCGGTGGCGCAAGCACGCAGTTTGCCATGGTGCCATATAACCTGTTGCGCACTAACGGTAAAGCAGCTTACCTCAATACAGGCGTATGGGCAACAAAAGCCATTAAAGAAGCTAAACTTATTGGAAACACCGAGGTAGTTGCTTCAAGTGAAGATAAAAAGTTTACCTACATCCCAAAAGGATATACCATTCCAAGCGATGCTGATTATTTCCACATCACATCAAACAACACCATTTACGGAACACAAATGCATGATTTCCCTTTTCACTCACCGGTTCCATTGGTTTGTGACATGTCAAGTGATATTTTCAGCAAACCGGTTGATGGAAACAAATTCGGGCTGATTTATGCAGGTGCTCAAAAAAACATGGGTCCTGCCGGAGCAACAATGGTTATGGTAAAAACTGATTTACTGGGGAAAACCGAACGTAAAATGTTGTCGATGCTGGATTACCAGGTGCATATTAAAGCGGGATCAATGTATAACACACCTCCTGTTTTCCCAATATACGTAACCATGCTAACCCTGCGTTGGTTGAAAAAGAACGGTGGTTTGAACTGGATTGCAAAAGTAAACACCGAAAAAGCAAACACACTTTACAATGAAATAGACCGCAACAGCCAGTTTTACGGAACTACCACTGTTCAAGACAGGTCGCAAATGAATGTATGCTTCCTTATGAAAGATGCAGCCCTTGAACCTGAATTTGACAAAATGTGGAAAGCGGCTAACATCAGTGGGATTCGTGGTCACAGGGATGTTGGCGGTTACCGCGCATCGCTTTACAATGCCTTGCCACTTGAAAGTGTGCAGGTACTGGTTGATGTAATGAAAGAGTTTGAGAGGACAAAAGGATAAGGGCTGTTTTTGAGGAATGATTTGAACAGTTATGATTAAGTCAAGCTTTACAAATCGTAAATCAAAAATAAAAACCCGCCTTACTCGTTAATTAGAAAGTCATACCTGCAATAAGGCCTAAACCAAGTACGGATAACAAACCAACATGCGTGTAATTGAAGAAATAGCACACCCTGCCTGCAAGATCACTATTTTTCAGTGGAACGGAAAGTATATTGTGAAATTTGAAACCGCAACACTTGAACAATCTTATAAGGTAAACGAGCAGGATGTTATGGGATTGGGAGATGTAAAGAAAATCATTAATAACGATTTTATTACAAAAGTATACCAGCGTTTTCTTGACATGAGCAAGGAGATGAAGGAAGAATTTGAAAAAGTTAATTTAAAAAAGTAAAACTGTTATATGAACAAAGTTTTGATCGGGTTTAACATTGTGCTGGCAGCTGCCGTTGCCTACCTGTTTTTTACAAGGCCTTCGGGTGATGCTGGTAAAACTGAAGAAACGGTAAAAACCGATCCAGTTAAAAAAACGCCTATGACCAGTACGGTTTTTAAAGGCAATAAAAGCACAGGTGAATTACGTGTTGCCTTTATCAATTCCGATTCATTATCGGCAAGCTACCAGTTGTTCAAAGATGCAGAAGCGGCTTTAAATAAACTGTCAACCGAGGTACAAACCCAACTTCAGAAAAAGGAAACTTACCTTATGTCATACGCAAAAAACGTTGAGAAAAATTACAACACAATGACGTTAAGCGAGCAACAGCAAGCCCAGCAAACCATGCAGGGTTTGGAAATGCAATATGGTAAATACAAAGAAGAACAAATGACCATGCTTGACAAAATGCGTAATGATAACCTTATAAAAGGCGATGCTGCATTGAAAAAATTTCTGTCGGGGTATTGTGAAGAAAATAAAATTGATTACGTATTGCGTGATGGCATGGTGGGCGCCCTGTTTTATGGAAATCCCGTTTATGACATTACAGCCGATGTTGCCCGTGGTTTAAATGCCGAGTATAAAAAATAATAACGCTGTTTGAATTGTGTTTGTTGCCGAAGAAAAATTCAAGACCAATATTGCCGAATACCTGCTTTACATGTGGCAGGTTGAAGACCTTATTCGTGGGTTTCATTTAAACCTTGAAGACATTTACTTTAACGTGATTCAACCTGCCGGGTTGGAACCCCACAAAGAAAAAAAACTTAAAAACTGGTACGCACAGCTTATTGAAAAAATGCGCATTCAATCGCTTGAAGAAGGCGGTCACTTGCATGAACTCAATGAGATTGTAAAAGAGCTGTACATGGTACACACATCGCTGCTTAACATTGGCGATAAAAACTACGAAGAGTTCTTTTTTGAAGCCCAGCCATACATTTCGGAATTTGCTGAAAAAAGCCGTTATGCAGGGGTCAATGAAGTGGAAATATGCATGAATGCCCTTTACATGAAACTATTGCTCAGGCTGCAAAAAAAGGACATTACCGATGAAACCAATACAGCATTTACCATTTTCACTAAAATGATTTCCTATATCACACGTGAGTATCATTACCTGAAATCGGGCAAGATGAATTACTTTATGAATTAAGTGTGATATAATCATTCAAGACGCTCGATCAATCCCGAACGTATACCAACTCAAACTTCTTACTTCTCCTCAAAAACTCCCTGGTCCAGCGGATCTGTTTCCTTGAATTTCACTGCCGCTTTGTAATCGTTGCCGTATTTTATACAGCTTGCCAAACCAAAAATCACCATGAAATGAATAAAGAACGTAAGAACCGAAAGCGTGAGCAGGGCAATAAAACAATACAGACATAAGCCAATTACAGGTACAACCATGGGGTCTTTTTTGTAAAAGATACCCAGCAAAATAAAAGCACCAGAACAACCGCCAATCATACCCGTTGCACTGGTATTATACGTTTGCGACCAAACCAGCCATGCCAGTCCACCGCAAAGCAAGGCGCAAACAAACAGAATAAACATACCATTGCGTACGTTTTTAATAGCGTCCTGGCGTTTCTTTTTTTCCTTATCGCGCTTTAATTGCGCCATAAGTGCGGCCATTTCTTCGGGTGATTTTTTTCGGTCGCGGTTTGACATGCTTTAAAAATTACTTTTGTTCAAATAAGCCCTGATCAAGCGGATCGCTTTCCAAAGCAACCCGGGCAACCTTGTAGTCTTTACCGTATTTAATGGCGCGTACCAAACCCACAATAATTAATGCCTTTATGACTATCCCTTTTACAATATTAACAGGGTCGCCTGCTCCCGCAATCACTATTAATATGCAATAAAGCACCAGGGCAATGGTTGGAACCGCGACAGGATCTTTGAAATAAAGGAACCCTAGTAATAGAAAAATGGCTACAATGGGTGCGTAAATGTAAAATACAAATGGTTCTTCTCCCAGTTGGTAATATTCTACAAGTGATGACAGGACCATTAAGCCTGCCAATAAAAAAATAATAATCTGGCCATTCTTAACCTTTTTAATATCATCCTTACTTTTTTGAATGTCTTTCTGATTTTTTAATTCATTCATGATTTGCGCCATTTCCTCTGGCGATTTCTTTCGGTCGCGTTCGTGTGCCATATTATGATCCCATTTTTACGATTAGTTCAAATTCATCTTTTTCAAGTGGCATAACCGACAGGCGCGGCTGTACCACCAGGTATATTTTTTGTAATTTTTTTTGCTCTTTAATTTGTGCCAGCGTTACCTTTTTTTTCAAGGCCTTTACAGGTTCAAGGTCAACTGCGCTCCAATCATCTTGCGTAGTTGGATCCTGGTACGCTTCTTTAACCACCTTGGCAATTCCAACAACTTCAGTTCCCTCCATGCTATGGTAAAACAAAACCTTATCGCCTTTTTTCATGGCACGCAGGTTTTTGCGACCGGGATAGCTACGTACACCGTCCCAAATTGCTTTACCATCCTTTACAAACTTCTCCCAGGAAAATGTAAACGGCTCTGACTTAACCAACCAATAATTCATATATAAATCTATTTTTAAAGGTCATACAGCAATGTTTCATGTAATTTATAATTTATGTAAACATGAACATTTCATTCAATTAATGTAACACCAGCTAAGTTAATGTGATTTACCTTAAACCAAGAATTTAAATACAAATAATACACATGAAAAGAGCCAGTACACTGCCTGAAAATCAAACACTAACATAATGGAGTTAACATGAGCTATGTTCATAACCCCTATAAACAATTCAATCAAAAAATACGTAAAAAAATAAAATAGCGAGGATGAAGGAGGACAATGATGAAAAATTATTTCTATTCCATTTTACTGGCAGCACTTACCGTATGCTGCTATACCACAACCAATGCCCAGCAACCTTTCCAGGTTGGATTTGAAGTAACCCCACATTTAAGCTGGTTATACAATGAGGATGACGTGAAAAACAACAATTTTTCATACTACATAACGCCTGGTTCTTCAATTGGCTTATCAACCGCGTATTCATTCAATCGTCATTTGGGAGTTGCCATTCACGCCCTTTACTCACGCCAGGGGCAATGGTACAAAACAAATGACGTTGGCCGTTGCCGCGAATTAGAGTATTATAAAATGCCAATCATGTTTACCTTACGGTTTCCAATTAGCCAGGATATACATTTTGTAAGTAAAGCAGGGCCGCAATTTGGTGTGCTTAGAAAAGCATCCTTGGTTGACAGAAGTGGCACCGTACTGGATTTTAACCATCAAAAGGGATACAACAGCCTTGACATAGCTGCAGCAACATACCTGGGCATACAGGTTTTTGCAGGTAATATTGTTATTGATTTAGCGGTGCGGGCTGATGCAAGCCTCTCAGGAATTGAAAACACCAATTATAAAAAAGATATAAATGAACCATGGCTGCGATCAGCTAGAATAACCGAAGAAAGGAAACCCACACACAATATAACCCTGGGCACAACCCTGGGCATTGGGTATGTTTTCTTTCATAAGGCCATGGATTCAAAGCCACATCTTGATTAGCAAAAAAAACTCACACCAGAAGACAGAAAACAAAAATGGTTCTGATTTACTCCTTCCCGCTTTCCTCTTTTACATTTCTTATTTTTCTTTCATATCCCTCAACATTCTGCTTGCCATGAACAGCAGCAAAATTCCTACTCCACCAATGGCAAACCAAATCATGGTCTTGTTGGTAAAAAATGTTCCTTTTGTATTTTCAGTACTGGCATTATTTGCAACCAGGTTTACTTTTTGTTCCGATTTTGAAATGTCAATACGGTCCAGCACATTAACCACCTCAAGCGAATCGGGAATTTTACTTTTGAAATATTGCAAATCATATACAGGAGCTGGTAATGTATCGTTACCAAAACGTATGGTATAGGCATTTCCTGCCTCCAAATCCGCCACCAGGTAATGTTTCACCTGCAGAGCTCTTATATCGTCTAAAACAAGTGCCCTGTCGTCTTCGTTATTTATTTTGAGTACAAAACTCCCCCCTTTTCTTCCTCCAAGCGTAATTTCATTGTCGTTAAGTGACGATAAAACTGTTGAGGCGATAAACCTTTCTTCGGTTTTCCCCTTTAATGCAGGCATTACTTCGTAAAGTGAAGCTGATCTGTAGTAATCCTTGTTTTTGACCTGGTGCAGGCTAAATTTAATATGGTCAACATACTCATCCTCGGCAAACCCAAAATAAACAAGCGTTTGTTTTAACGTGTCTTTTTGCTCAAATACCGGTTTTGGCAATTCAAGGCATCGTTCTGGTACAAAGGTTGGTTCAACATGACCTGCACGAACAACAAAAACCGGGTATTTATAATCGCGCCACCAGTAATGCCAATCATCAAATTCAAATTTATAAAACTTGTAATCGGTTAAAGGAAAATTAAAACGTAAAAGGCTGGTTGTTTTCTTTTCTCCTTTTACCATGGTATTAAATGTTTCAACCACAAACTGGTCACGCACAGTAAACCACCTGTTGCCATCATAACTACCCGAAAGGTTCATTGCGCGTTGTGCATCGGCATTGTTAACCTCCAGCACAATGTGGTCAATGGGATTACCCGTTGAGTTTTTTACTTTTATATAGGAACAACAACCATTGCTGTATTGCACATCGGTCACCTGGTAGGTCACAAAACGATCAAGGCCTTGCTTGGCTTCGTCTTTATACAGCAAATAAGGCGTTTCATAAAAATCCTTGTCGTAAATACGTATGTCGGTAAAGTCGTTACGCAATTGCGCGGTAACATCGGGTACCAGCAATATTTTCTGGTACCCGCTTGTTTTTACATTCTCCAGTTTGGTTTCCCATTTAAAATGTTGCGCAGTTGCAACAAATGGAAAACACAAGACCAAAACACTTATTCTTATACTCATATATTGTTTGGTTTTTCGTCTTCGGTTATTAGTTTCTTTAATTTCTGGTACATAAATGCCACCACCATAAGCACAATACCAGAGCTTATAAAGGCAATGATTTTACCGGCCTCTGATCCGCCATTTACACCCAGCCAAATCAATTTCAATATGCTTATGGCAAATAAACTGAGTGAAATGATGCGTAACTGGCGCATTTGTTTTCGCATGCCAATAACCATCATCACAAACGAACAAATTCCCCAGGCAATTGGGTAAGCAATATTACCACTTAAACTTCGCATAACAGCAATACTGTCTAAATTGGTATACCCGCTTACAACCATTAAATGATCAATTTCAGCACTGATCATAAACACGCCTAAAATTGCAAGGCACCACAGGTAACCATCAATAAAACTCCCATACTGCTTTGATTGCTTAATGGCCATGTACAAATAAACGGCAATGGCTATAATAAATACTGAAAGCGCATAATGCATAAAAAACACACCCATGGAACCGCCTGTAGTAACTGCAAAATTTCGTACAAAAACAGTTGCTGTATTAAAATACAATACATATCCAACCAACATGCCCATGCCCATTACCAGTGCAATAGCCTTCATGTGTTCAAATTTGCGGAAACGTATTATGGTCATAAATACAACGGTAAACAAGGCCGTATAGGTTGCAAGCGCCACAATTTTTTGCGGATCGGTATAATGGTTCATGTTCATTTGCGTGAGGAACTCCATAAAGAATGAGAAATACGAAATGATTAACACCATTAACCCAATAAAACGCTTATAGGCATGCATTTTTATACCATTTACAAATTCGGCAGACTGTTGGCGCGTTAAAAGAAAATGAGTTGCCATGAGTGAAAGTACCGAAAACAAACTGGTGATAAAAAAACGATTTGACATAAACGGTTGGTCAGGCGCAAGCACATCGCTCATGTTGAAATAAGTTCCAAAATTACTTTGTGCCCAATTGGCAAGTACAAGACTGCCAAGCATAAGCCCGTTAATGATAATGGATGCATAAGCCAGTAACTGTATGCCTGACCGTTGGAATAACCACAGCAACAATACAGTTTCAGTAGCCCAAAACAAGGTTATGTTATTTCCATCCAACTGAACAGGGCCGGCCAGGCTAATGAAGGATATTACCAATCCTATTAATAAATAAACCAGGTTACGGTCAATGTTTTGACGTTTATACAACAAGAAAGCAAAAACAAAATTAAACACCGCTACACCCAGTGTAAATACCCCATGGTATGGTTTTTCGCCAAGGTGATTCAAAATATAATAACCGGCTGCATAATACAACATGGTATTTGACAACAATACAATGATATCGCCCGCACTGAACTTTAATCCTTGCTTTATGTTATTTACAATATTCATCAGGAAAAACACGAGGTAGAAAGCCGTTGTATAAGCAAGCGCTGCTGCATAAGGCGGGTTTGGGTTATTGGCAAATTCACGCACCAATGCTCCCCCAAATAAAACAACGGTAAAAAAGTATGATATATAATTAACCGGCATCCAGCGCTTGTAATAGGCCAGCACAAGCATGCCCAGGTTCAACATTAACACATACGCTCCAAGCTGGGTTACTGTGCCCGATCCATCACTTACCATTAAGGGCGTTAAAAAACCACCTATTACCGCAATTATAGCCAGTTCCTGCCTGTCATACAAAACCGATAAAAGAACAGTAAACACTGTAATGGCAACAAGCACGGCAAGTGCTACCAGTGAACTCGGGAACATGTGGTAAACGTGATGGGAGTATGAAATGGTAAAGTACTCTACCGCAATACCACCCCCAATTAACACAGAACTGAATGTGCGGAAATTTTTGCGCAGGCGATGAGCAATCGCAATCAATATACCACCAGAAAGAATGCCTATGCATGAGCGGCCTGTTTCATTTATCCAGTCCTTGTCAATGGCATATTTTACAAAAAAAGCAATCCCGGTAAATAATACGGCAATACCAATAAATGTAATGAGTCGTTCGCCAATAAATTTTTCAAGATCAGGATTCTTTTCAAAAAACGTTTTTTTCTTTGGTTTAACAGGCGATAATACCACTTTTGGTGGTGGCGCTGATTCCTTTTTCTTTTCTGCTATGTAATCAAATTCCTTTTTAGGAATTGATTCTATAACAGGTTGAACAGGTATAATTTTTTCCTGCTCAATTACTGGCTTGATTTCCTCTACAGGTGGTTTAATTTCCTGTACAGGTTCAATAACCGGTGTTGGCTTTAAATTGTTTTGGGTCACAGGCAAAATCACATCCTGTTCGGGTTGATTGTTTTTTTCATCAAGTACACCTGAGTACAATATGTAATCGCTCAGGTTTTTTAATTCTTGCTGAAAAACAGATGATTTTTTTAAGAGCTCTTCGAGCCTTAAGGTAATCTCTTTTTTGTGGGCCATAAAGGTTTTTAAAAGATATGCGAACTAATACGCGGTGGTAAAAATTGGGTTTTGAAAAATAGGTATTATGTTTAAAACACGGTTGGTTAAATTACCGTCAGTAAAAGGCTTACTCGCCTACTGCTCAGGCGCGTATTAACATTTCTATAACATTGATTTTAACGTATTTTATGAACACGTAGCCGACATTATTCAAACAATCGGCAATAAAAAAATAACAGGTGAAAAATTAATTAAACGAAACAGAAAACGGGATGTGAAATAAAATGATCCTGTGGTTTTTTTTGACTGCGAAATTATACAACTATTTTTTTTCTGCTGTTTAGATATGCAGTAGCCTTTATTTTTTCTTCAGCTTCTTCCTTCTTCTTCTCCGGTTTTTTCTTCGGCTTATAATGCAGCAATGGATTCATTACTTTTAATAACTCTACATCTTTATCATAAACGTCCGGGTGAAATGTCATGTTTCCTATCGAGTCAGCTGTTACTGTTATGTAATCTATTTCAATTGGAATGTACTTTTTCAGGTTATACCGTTGTTCATAGTGCTTACCAATCCAGGCCATTAATGTGTCTTTGTTAAACTCATCTTTTTTCCATTTCTTGTCCTGGCTAATTACAAATGTTGCCATATCAAGCGGATTTTGCAAACGAATACAGCCGTGACTAAAGCACCTTACTGATTTATTGAAGAAACGTTTTGAAGGAGTGTCATGCAAATACACATCGTGTTTATTCGGGAATTGAAAAACCACCAAGCCAAGGCTATTTCCATAACCTCCGGTTTGACGCACTTTATAAGGAAAATAATTTTCGTTCAGCGATTTCCATTTTACCGTACTTAAATCAATGGGCTCATTTTCGCGGTTCAGCAATGTATATCCGCCTTTACGCAGGTATGAACTATCGCGCCTTAAAAACACCGAAATTTCTTTTGAAGCTATGCTATGAGGTACATGCCAGTATGGAAATAAGGTTATGTATTTAATTTTTGCTGTAAATGTAGGTGAACGAGTATCAGGTGCACCTGTTACCACCCGGTGCCTGCGTATGATGCTGTCGTTTCGCAACGCATGCAATTCATAAGCTGGAATATTTACGTGAAATTCCAATTTACCATCACGTGGTTTTTTCCAGCGCCATTTTTCAAAAGCCAACGCTGCTGCATGAAAACGCTGAACATTTGATGTGGCAAATGCCTTGCGTGATAGTGGACCAATTATAGCATCGGGGTCCAACCCATTGTCGGCCTGAAATTTTTTAGCCAGTTTTACTATACTGTCACGTTGAAGTGTATCAATGGTAATATATTTCCAGTGAATAAGTGCTTTATTGATTTCGTTCCAGCATGCACTTGAATCTTTTTTGGGATCAACCAGTTTAAATGAAACGGTGTCAAGTATATTGCTGTCTAGGAAATTTTTCATTCCCAGTTTCAGCATACGGTATTCAATAAAGTTTGGTTGGTATGCCAGTAATTTAGTTAAAATTGAAGTGTCGTTTGACTTTGCCAATACACCGGCAAGATTTTTATTTTCCAGGGAATCGCGTTTCCAAATCACGCGTAAATTTTCAGGATCAAGCAAGCCTTTGTTCAAATGAACTGCGGCCAGCATCCATGCATTGGTAAGCAACACATCGTTTACAGCCTCGCATTTGGCTACAGCGTAAAAATTTTTCGTTTTACCTAATGAATCCAGTCCTTTTTTAACCTGGTTGTAATGATAGAAATTGGAGTCAAGTCCATAATATTCTGACTTGCCAAGGAACTTTAAAAATGATTTGGTGTGTTCTTTTGGCTTACCATCTTCAAACCAAAATAGCTTACCATTGTTTTGGGTATAGAATTTACCCAACTCGGTTCCAGTTGTGATCCAAAAGCCGGAGAGCTTTACTGAGTCCTGCTCAAAGCCGGCTTCCAGTAAAGCTCCCAGTTCTTCTGTTTCAATAGCTATGCGTTCATCCTTGCTAAGGTCTTTTTTAGACGCCATTTTTTCGCCCGAATTGCACGAAAATAAAAGCAGGCCAATATATAACCCGAGCAGTAACCTGGATGACATGAATTGTTTAAAATAGATTAAGGAACGTCAATTGAAATCAATTCCATTTCAAAAACCAATACAGAGTTTGGTCCAATCATTTGACCAGCTCCACGTTCGCCATAAGCAATATCAGGAGGACAAACAATGCGCAACTTGGTACCTGGTGTCATTAATTGTAGGGCTTCCTGCCATGCCTTAATTACCTGGCCCACTCCTGTTTTGAATGGTTGGTTGCGTTGTACTGAACTGTCAAAAACAGTTCCATCAATCAATGTACCATGGTAATGTGCCGTAACCTGTGAATTTGGACCTGGTTTTGCACCCGCACCACCGTCTTTCAATACTTCATACTGCAAACCGCTTGGAGTAACTTTTACACCTTTTTTTGCTTTGTTTTTTTCCAAAAACGCTTTTCCTTCAGCAACGTTTTTTGCAGCTTTTTCAGCCTGGGCCTTTTGTGCAAATTGCTGAACATTGGCCTGCGCCTGCGCATCGGTACAAGCTGTAGGAGCGCCTTTCAACACTTCTTCCATAGCCACTTTCATGGCTTCAATATTAATGTCTGTAAATCCTTGTTGCTTTAAATTTTTAGCGATAAGAATTCCCAGGGAATAACTAACCGAATCTTTTGCGTTTTTAAGATTCACTGAGCTTGCATTGGTAGTACTTGTCATGTTAACGGTGTTTTGTGCTTGCGCAACCGACACGAATGCAATTGCAAGAAGCGAAATAATGATTTTGTTCATGAGTTTAATATTAGTTCAAAGGTATACAATAAAAACTGTGCCAATTGGCTATCCGTAAATTTTGTCAATTAATTTCTGGTATTTCTGGTCAATGAACTTGCGCTTGAGCTTAAGGGTTGGGGTTAGCTCGCCACCATCAACGGTGAACTCAGCATCAAGCAGTTCAAACTTTTTAACTTTTTCCCAGTCACCCAGTCCTTTGTTCACATTATCAATTTCCTGCCTTATCAGGGCTTTAAAATCAGGATCGTTGCAAATGTCGGCATTGGATGCGTCTTTCACGCCTTTTTCCTCTACCATTTTACGGGCCTGGGCAAATTTTGGTACAATCAACGCACCCGGAAATTTTTGTCCGTTACCTACTATGGCAACCTGCTCGATATAGACTGAACCTTTTAACAAATTTTCAATAACCTGTGGGGCTATGTATTTTCCACCCGAGGTTTTAAACATTTCCTTTTTCCGGTCAGTGATCTTTAAAAAATCACTGTCAACAAATTCACCAATGTCACCTGTATGAAACCACCCTTCGGCATCAATTACTTCTTTGGTTAGTTCCGGTTTTTTGTAGTAACCCATCATGAGGTTGGGGCCTTTGGTGCAAATTTCTCCATCAGAAGCAATTTTGACCTGTACCCCACTAATTAAACGGCCCACAGTTCCAATTCGTATTCCATCGTTTTTAGCGCAATTTACCGCAATTACGGGCGATGTTTCGGTAAGCCCATATCCTTCCCAAACATTGATTCCTGCGCCTAAAAATATACGCGCCAAACGGGGTTGCAATGCTGCACTTCCCGATGCAACAGCCTCAATATTTCCACCCAAACCGGCCTTCCATTTTTTAAACACAAGTGCACGGGCAATGGCCAGTTTAATTTTGTAAAAAATACCGTTGTGCGGATCGTATTTTTCAGCTACGCGAACCGACCAGAAAAACAGGATTTTTTTAATGCCTTTTTGCTCGTGGCCCTTAGCCATTATTTTATCAAAAACTTTTTCCAGTAAACGCGGAACAGCCGTAAAAATGTGCGGTTTTACTTCTTTAATATTATCGCCAATGGTATCCATTGATTCGGCATAATAAATGGCGATGCCTGTTAACATGTACAGGTATTGCAGCATGCGTTCGTAAATGTGACAAACCGGTAAAAAACTCAATGCCCGAAATCCCGGGCCGTAGGGAATGCGTTCAGTACACGCTATGGCATTGCTTAATATATTTTTATGCGAAAGCATTACTCCCTTTGGAACACCTGTTGTTCCACTTGTGTAAATTATTGTGGCAAGATCGTTCTCATTTACGTTTGCTTTTCGGGTCTCAAGTTCACTCTTAAAACTACTATCGCCCGCATTTAAAATTTCGTCCCAGTTTTTATACCCTGCAACTTTATTGAATGTATAAATATCAATAAGGGTGGGAATATTTGCTTTAACTGCAGCTACTTTTTCGGCAAGTAATTTATCGGAAACAATGGCGTAAGTAACCTCCGCTTCGGTCATGATGTATTGGTAGTCGGCCGAGGTAATGGTTGGATACAAAGGCACGTTGATGGCACCAACCTGTAAAATGGCCATGTCCATTACGTTCCATTCGTAACGGCATGTGGTGGTAATGGTAGCAATTTTATCACCCGGCTTTACACCCATTTTTATTAGTCCATAGCTGGCTTTTTCAATGTTGGTTATAAAATCGGCAGTTGACATAGGCACCCACTGACCATCATATTTAGTTGTTAAACAGTTAGTTAGCGGATTATGCTTTAACTGGAAGGCAGGAAGTTCAAAAATACGTTTTACCTGGTTGAAATCCATAGCTGTAGGGTGTTTACCCAAATATAGTCACGAAAATGATAGTTTTTGCGCTAAAATGTTATTTTTTTGATGTTTAGCGTCACCACCGGCACCTTTTTACGTATATTTATGGGTTGTAAAACGCGGGTTATTAAATTAATTTTTAGTCCCTGTAACTTTTGGCTAAACCAGTTTGTTACAGGATTAAGAGGCAAGCAAAAACCGTTTGAAAAAGGAAGAATACAATATCGCTGTTAATGCATTCTCGGCCAGGCTGTACAGGTACGTGTACAAATGCCTTGGGGACCAGGATGATAGTAAAGATATTGTACAGGATTCATTCGAGAAGCTTTGGCTAAATTTCGAAAAAGTAGAATTTGAGTGTGCAAAATCATGGTTATTTACCACTGCTCACAATGGGTTGGTTAATTTCCTGAAAAAACGTGCGCGAATTGATTTTTACGAAGATGTGCCAGACACCAGGAATGGTTATTCGGATGGATATGAAACAAGACAGTTGATTAATTCATGTCTTGAGTCATTGCCACCAATTCAAAAATCGGTTCTTTTGCTGCGTGATCTTGAAGGGTATGATTATTTGGAAATCGGAAAGATTTTAAATCTTTCGGAAAGCCAGGTGAAAGTTTACCTTTTCAGGGCACGACTCAAGATTAAAAATCAACTTAAAGACCTTACCGTTTTATCATGAGTATAAGCGACAAAAACATTGACCAATGGTTGTTCAATTACTACGAAGGAGCCCTTTCTCCTGCGGAAGTAAGGCAACTTGAGTCGTTCCTGAAAAAAAATCCGGAGTATTACGAAGATGCCAATGCATGGAAAGATTCTTTTGTTGAAGAGTCGGTTCCCGCATTTGACACTACAGCCCTTATAAAAGACGTTAGCAAATCGGACCGCAAACGTTTTGCCCTTATCTCTTTCCTTATTCTGTTTCTTGGAAGTTTCTCGGCTCTTTACCTTACAACAACCTCTTCTAATTCTGCTAACGTTGCCGGCACATCTGATAAAGGTGGTAACGGTAGCCGCACTTCTGCAAATACAGTTGTTTCGCACAACACTTATACAAATACATCAACCGCACGCAATTCAAACATGAGCAATGCTGTTGGTCACACAAACGTATACTCACAGTCTAACAGGAACACCTCCCCTGTTGTTATGAATAACCATTCAGGCAATACCAACCCAAGCCTGAACTTTAATCACACGGCATCAAACAAGACCAATACATATAATACAAGTATAGTTAACCGTACATCCGGTACTATGAATAATGTGGCTATAAACCAGTCAAATGCCTCGGTTATTAACAATGCTAAGGTTACTAACAGTCAGGTTAATAAACCTATAAATATTCAGATATACAGTAACTTAAACACCATTTCTTCAAGTTCTGCTGTAACCAATTATCAACAATCACCGTATGTAGCGCCAAACCAAAACCCAAATAGCATTAACCTGGTTACAAATAATACAAGCACACAAATAGAATCGGCTACCATTGTTGAGAACACAGCGGTACAAAATACGTTTCCTGCTTTGATGAACAACAATGGCGGTATTGGTCAAGCCAATTTGCCAACCAACGTGGTTTCAATCAACTCAGGCACTCCTTTAACCATAAATGATGTTAAACCAATTGAGGTTTCCAGCAACGAAATGGTTGAGTCAAATACAGCCGCCACTGAGGAAATTACACTGGCAACTGACAATAAAAATGGTTTAACCACCACCACAAATTATGGAGAGCACCCTCACGAGGTAAATCCTGATTTGTTATTGGCAAAAAACACGGGTGATCCGTTAAAAGATGACGATGTTGTTATAAGTAAAGAGAAAAAAGACATTAAAGTTGAAAACGGGATTCTTTTCTCAAACCTAAAAAACGTAATACTTTTACAAGGTATAAACAACGAATTTGAGACAGGACCATCATTCATTACGCAGCATTATCAAACTGATGGATATGTTGGGGCTAATTACCGCACCGTAAGTGGTACAGGTGAATCTATGCAAAGTATTATTGCAGGTTACAGCACTACCCTGCGCAAATCAAATACAACATTTAATGCATTCGGTCACTTTACAAATACCAATCTTTACCGTAACACCGGTGTAGGTCTGCAGGCAGCAAAAAGCATTAAACTTGACCGTTACAACTTCATACGTCCATCAATTGGATTGAGCTTTGAGCAATACCTGTTCACACCACAACCACTTGCCTGGAATTGCATACCACCATTTACACCAAAAACATATTTTGGTTCTGAATTAACCGGTAAAGCTGAATATTTAAAATACAAATCGGCAAGCCATGTGAATGTAAGCGCGGGCATTGTATACCATGCTAAAAAGTACTATTTAGGTTTGTCATTTAACGGCCTTGCGCAACCTAAATTCAAGTACCAGGGCGAAAATAATTTCAACTCAAACACAGCAACCCATACGGCTAATGTGCAGTTGATAGCCGGTACTGATTTTATCTCTCAAAAATACCGTGAGCTTAGTATGAGCCCGCAGGTAATCATTGAAATGCGCAATATGGAGCCTGTTGCCACAGGAGGCGCAGTAGTTCGTTACAAACTGTTTGCAGCCGGTGTGGGCGTTTCAACAAAAGGAGCTATAAATACATTTGCCGGATTTAAACACAGGAACATTGGTATCCAATATCGTTTTAACTTTGACAAGTTAGAACCTGGTACATTTGGAAACTTAACAGGGCATTACTTAACTACACATATTAATCTTAAGGGATTGTCGAAGAAGCCTTCGCGTTACCTTGATGATGAAAAATAAAAAAAGGGGCTATGAATATGAAAAAAGTATACTTATCAGTGGCGTTGGTTGCAGGGTTGGCAGTTGACGCACTAGCACAGGATCCGGAATTCACGCAATTTTATGCGGCACCAATTTACCTGAACCCTGCTTTTGCAGGAACAGCACGTTGTCCGCGTATTTGCATGAACTACCGAAACCAGTGGCCTGCACTGTCAGGTACCTTTGTTACCCAGGCATTCTCGTATGACCAACATTTGGAGTCAATTTACGGGGGACTTGGTATCATTGTAACCAATGACGAAGCCGGTGAGGCAACATTAAAAACAACGACCATTAACGCTGTTTACTCGTATAACTTAACCGTTAGCCGTAAATTTTCAGTGCGTTTTGGTTTCCAGGCTGGTTATTTCCAGCGCTCACTTGACTGGAACAAATTAACCTTTGGCGATATGATTGACCCACGCAGGGGATTTGTTTACCAAACCAATGACGTGCCACGTGGTGGTACTGTGGGTAACGTTGACTTTGGTGCAGGTGTATTGGGTTACA
Source organism: Flavobacteriales bacterium (assembly GCA_035299065.1). GTDB lineage: Bacteria > Bacteroidota > Bacteroidia > Flavobacteriales_D > UBA2798 > DASPJQ01. Next base: position 7,898 of record DATGXI010000064.1, on the reverse strand, counting down.
GCGAGCAGTTCTTCATTGGATTTGCAGCGCATCACTTAACACAGCCTGATGAGTCGGTAATTAAAGGTAAAAGCCCTATGCCAATGAAATTTACCGGTCACGCTGGTGCTGTTATTCCAATTACAAAAAGTAAGTATACTACCAACGATGCGAAGGTATCACCTAACATCCTATTCCGTCAACAAGGAACATTTACCCAGCTAAACCTTGGTTTATATGTTTCAAAAAACGGTTTATGTGGTGGTGTATGGTACCGTAACAAAGATGCCTTTATCACAAGTATTGGTATTACCACGCCTCACTTTAAACTTGGTTACAGCTATGACCTTACCTTGTCAAAACTGGGTACTGGTTCAGGCGGATCACACGAGTTGAGTATGGGATTGAACTTTAACTGTAAGAAGAAGAAAAGAACCTTCAGGACAATTAGCTGTCCATCGTTCTAAAAAAGATAATAAAAGCTCTCCTCACACACGCTTAACTTTCATGCTTTATTTGGTGTTTGCGGAAACGGGTGTTCATTCTAACGAATGCACCCGTTTGCCGTTTATAAACGTAGCTATAACCATGGTTGAAAGAATATCCTTTTCATCAACCTTCATGATGTCGCGGTCAAGAATCATTATATCGGCCGCCTTCCCTTTTTCAAGTGTACCTGTTTTTTCAAGCATAAAAGCCGCCATGGCTGCCCATTTACTCATTCCCATAAAAGCTTCTTCACGTGTCAGCACTTCGTTCTGAAGCCCTGTAATAGGTTTGCCATCGTAATATTTACGGCTAATGGCCGCATAAAATGTTTTAAACGGATTTATTTCTTCCACTGGAAAATCAGTACCCAGCGCAATCATACCATTTTGGTTTAATAACGTTTTAAATAAATACGCACCCTTAATGCGTTTATTCCCCACCCTGTCCAAAGCCCAGGGCATATCACTAACTGCATGGGTTGGTTGTACGCTGGGAATGATTGAATATTTGGCAAAATTCCCCATATCTTTTACATCCATAATTTGGGCATGCTCAATTCGCCAGCGATAGTCATTGGTTTTTTCAAGGTATTTTGCATACAAACGCAACATAAGTGCGTTGGACGAATCGCCAATGCAATGCGTGTTTACCTGGTAGCCCAAATCATACATTTTAGCAATCAGTGAATCCAATCCTTTTTCGGTAAGCAGTAATTTACCCATAACCTCGTGCGCATCGCTGTAAGGCTCTTTTAAGCAGGCACCGCGTGATCCCAGCGCTCCATCGCTCACTATTTTAAAGGAACGAATGATCATTTTTTCTGTCTCGTAAATACCATTTTTAGCTGCAAAAGCAAACCCATCCTTATCGGGCACCAGCATGCCGTACACTTTTGGCATAAACATGTTTTTTGCCTGCATTTGTTCCATGATCTTAAACACGCCTATTTCGCTGCCAGCATCGCACAGGGTGGTTAATCCGTAAGAAGTTGTATTGGCTCCTGCAAACGACAAGGCTTTTTCAATTTCAGCCTTTGATAAATTTGGCATTTTTGATTTCACCAGTTCCATGGCGTTGTCAATAAGAACGCCCGTTGGATTGTCACCTTTGGTTATAACGGTTCCACCACTTACGCTGGTAAGCACGGTTATTCCTGCTTTATCAAGCGCAATTTGATTTACGATAGCCGCGTGACCATCAACACGTGTAAGGTAAACAGGTGTATTTGGGAAAGCCGCATTCAGCAATTCATTGGTCGGAAATTCTTTTACAGCCCATTCATTCTGGTCCCATCCCCTTCCCCTTATCCATGCACTTTTATTTTTTGCAGCAAATTCTTTTGTTTTCTGAACACATTCCTCCCACGACTTACAGTTGCGCAAATCAACTTCAATAAATGTTTTACCATAGTTTAAAATATGGCAATGCGCATCAAAAAAACCAGGGTAAACTGCACGGCCCTTGGCATCCACATATTCATTGGCCGAGTATTTATTCATGATGTGGCGCTCCTTGCCTGTTTCAATAATCTTACCGTCCTTGATTGCCACCGCTTCGGTAACGGTCATTTCATTGTCAAATGTGTAAATAATGGCGTTGTGTATGATGATGTCAGCTGATTCAAATTTGTGAGCACAGCTATTTAAAAGCAGACAAAAGAGAAATGTCGCGCAGAGGCGCAGAGGCGCAGAGCGCATGGATGATTTTTTCATTTTTTTATCTATTTAACCACATAGAAATACAGAAGCGCCTGAGGCACCCAAAAAGAAATATAAAAATTTGCGGTGCATTGCCAGCAACAGATTACTCAGATTATTGCAGATGTTTCGGATTTTATTCAATTTGTATAATTTGTTTTACTTGTAACCTGCTGAACACTTTCGCTAAAAATAAAAGCCTGCGCCTTTAAAGTGGTTCGACATACTGCCACTTTATGAATTCTCCTTTTCAATATAAAATGTATTGGCCTGGGCTGTTGGTGTCACAACAATATCATTCAAATTAACATGCCACGGGCGATTTACAGCGAACCAAATAATTTCAGCAATGTCCTGCGCAACCAGGGGGTCAAACCCTTTATACACACTGTTTGCCTTGTCAGCATCGCCCTTGTAGCGTACCAGTGAAAACTCAGTTTCAGCAGCACCAGGGCATATACCGGTAACCTTAATTTTAAATGGTAAAAGGTCAATGCGCATGGCCTTTGTAAGGGAGTCAACTGCATGTTTTGTGGCACAATACACATTGCCAAAGCGGTATGTTTCTTTACCTGCTACTGAACCAATATTTACCACATGCCCACTTCTGCGTTCTTTCATTCCCGGTAAAATAATGCGTGATACATACAACAGGCCTTTGATATTTGTATCAATCATGGTTTCCCAGTCATCCAGGTTACCATTGTCAATGGTGCTAAATCCTGCGGCCAACCCTGCGTTATTTATAAGGATGTCAATTTTACTCCATTCAGCTGGTAAATTACCCAGGGCTTTTTCAACTTCGGGCTGGTTGCGTACATCAAAACTCAAGGAAAGAACTTTAACGTTACAAGTTGTGCTCAAGTCCTTTTCAAGGGCCTGTAAACGCTCAAGCCTGCGGCCTGTAATGATAAGGTTTATACCATTTTGCGCAAAAATACGTGCCGTAGCTTCACCAAATCCAGCTGTTGCACCTGTTATTAGGGCTATTTTACTCATACCTACCAAATTTGGCGAAAATTAATCAAGAAATGGCCAGTGAATTAAATAAAATGATAAGTTCACAAAAAAATTAACCCATGGATTTAAAAGCAACAATGGAGGCCATTAGCGCCAAGTACAATTACCCGTATAAAGACTACGGCAATGGTTACCACAGTCTTGATGTAACCTTAAAAATTAACGACACCACTAACCGTTACCAGATTGTTTTTGCAAAAATTGAAAACAACAAAGAAGGTGTACCAACGCGTATACTGGTGCAAAGTCGTTGTGGTTTTTACAACCCTACTGTAAACCTTTACAACATTATTAAAGAGGGAAATTATCTTAATTATTCCACACTTTGTGTTATTCCTGAAAAGGACAAAGAAGGACGCCCTGTTGAAACACTTTATGTTCAAAGCGCCCCGCTAATTGCGCATACGCCACCTGAACTTTTAGAAAAAATTGTTTACGAAGTAGGTAACAATGCTGATATTATTGAGGAGAAGTATTTTGGTGGAGACAATCTTTAATTTAAGATTTAAGATTTAAAATTTAAGATTTAAGATTTAAAATTTAAGGTCTGAGATTTAAGAAAAAGCTGTTCGAAAGGGCGGCTTTTTTTTATTGCCCTGTACCCCGGCACGTTTGAGCGGGCAACACCTTTGGGCGGAATTTAACCTTCTGGTTATGGCCGGGCAACAACTAACACTCAACGGCTAACAACTTACAAACCGTTAAATCAGTATTTAATACCGTTTGCCACAGGAGTTCAAGAGTTGCTCACATTTTTAAAGGTTCCGGTAACATTGGAATCTCTATAATTCATTATATTTACACAAACCCAAATACGTTGTTATGCTAAAAAGTTTTACCCTCTCAACACTTGCCTTAACTGGACTTGCCCTGGCTGCAAACGCACAAACCAGCGTTACCCAGGATGGAAATACAACGGTAATTGATTTTACCACCGGAACGCATATTATTCAAAACCTGACAACAGGTGGAAAAGCGTTTGAGCAAAATGTCAAAATTATTGATGCTGAAACAACGCCTATTCTTGAAAAAGGCGCACCTGATTTGGGAAAATATGCCTACACCATTGTTTTGCCTTCATTTGGCAAACCGGTTGTGAGTGTTGAAGAAGGAACCTATACGGAATATAAAGATGTTTTTATTGCACCTTCAAAAGGAAGTTTAAAACGCAATGTTAATCCAAAAGACGTTGCTCCATTTTATGGTGAAATGTATGCCAACGAGTTTGCCGATAACGCATTTACCGATCTTGGTTTTTACCCAAAACAACGTGCTTTGATCAATGAGCCGTTTAATTTACGCAACGTACGCGGTGCCAGTGTGCATATTTTTCCATATGCCTATAATGCATCAACCCATGTTTTACGTGTTTACAACACACTAAAAGTTACCATTACGAATGACATGTCAGAGGCTGGCATTAATCCATTGATGTCAAACAACCAGTTTGAAACAGGAATGGACCCCGTTTACGATCATTTGTTCATTAACTATAAGCAGGTAAAAAGTGCTTTGCGTTACAGCCCTATAAATGAAAAAGGCGCCATGTTGATCATTACTCCTCCTTCATGCACAACAGCTATTCAACCATTGGCTGACTGGAAAGAGCAACGTGGTATTGAGACTGAAATTGTGACCACCACAACAACCGGCACAACACAAAGTGCTATTGCCTCATACATTAGTTCATATTACGGTACACATTCAAACCTGATGTTTGTTTTATTGATTGGCGACCATGAACAGCTTACAGCATTCAATGCAGGTTCAACCGGGAGTGAAACCAAATGGAGCGATTCAAAATACGGAATGATTACCGGCAGTGACTGGTATCCTGAAGTGCTTGTAGGACGCTTGCCAGCAAAAACTGCTGCCCAGTGTACTGACATGGTGAACAAAACCCTGGAATACGAAAAAACGCCTTTAAGCGGCACCTGGTACACCCGTTCAATTGGAATTGGTTCTGATGAAGGTGCAGGTATTGGTGACGAAGGTCAGGCTGACTGGCAGCACATGCGTGCTATACGCACCGAGTTGATGAGCTTTGGCTACACAACTGTTGACGAGTTTTACGATGGCAGCCACGGTGGTGCCGATGCTGCTGGCGATCCAAACAATACCATGGTTGCAACAGCTGTAAATTCAGGCGCAAGTTTATTTATGTATTGCGGTCACGGTTCAATGACAACCTGTGTAACCAGTAATTACAGCACAACTGATATTAACGCTGCTACAAACAATGGAAAATATCCTTTTGTAATTTCAGTAGCATGTAACAACGGAACTTTTCCGGGTGGTGAATGTTTAACGGAAGTTTTCCTGCGTGCTAAAAACGCAAGCGGAACAACAGGAGCTATTGGTGCATGTGGTTCATCTATTTTAATGGCCTGGGCCGAACCTATGGAAACGGAAGATGAGATTTCAAAAATATTAAGTGGTGTTGCAACAGGTGGCAATTTAAAATACACACTTGGCGGATTGTTTTACAATGGCCAGTACAGTATGTTGGAAGACTACCCAAGCAGTACCGGACGTGAAGTAATGGAAACATGGATTATGTTTGGTGACCCAAGTGTAATGATGAGGAGTAAAGTTCCTTCGACATTAAGCATAACGGCTCCTAGCTGTTATACTGAAGGTTCGAATTTAACCGTTACCGGTGGTATTGCAGGAGCTGATGTTGCTGTAACACAAAACGGAAACATTGTAGGATCTGATGTTATTGCAGGTGGTACAGCTACCTTCCCTATTTCAGGTGCAGTTACGGGGTCGGTTACCTTAACCGTTACTGGTTACAACCAATTACCGTATACAACTACATTGCCTGCCTGTATTGGCTCAGGTGTAGCTGAAGTTGCTCCTGTTGGAATTAAAATTTATCCTAACCCTGCTACCGATTTAATTTACATTGAAAATGGCGGTGGAATGACGTATGTGATTACTGATGCCATTGGCAAAACAGTTGCAAGCGGAACCTATAACAGCAGCATCAATGTTGAGGCATTTAACCGTGGCATGTATTTCGTGAAAGTAAAAAATAACAGCAACGAAGTACAAACGGTGAGGTTCATTAAAAAATAGGCATTTACGATTATATTAGTTGACTTGAAAAAAGGCCCTGGTAAGTTTACCGGGGCTTTTTTGTACATATAAATTATTCTAATTTCACCTCTTTTTAATTATGAATATTGAAAATCGCAAACCTGTTTGGGTTGCATTATCCAAACTTTACCTGGACACCGAACTTAGTGAAAGTGATTTGTATTCTATAGCGTGTGATTTCTATGAGAGTCCGTATGACCTTGAAGAAATAAAAGAGATTAACAAAATCGAGGTGTTTCCTGTTCTGTGTGGAAATCTCTTAAACCTTGCCGGTGAATGGACAGGATTTGACGAGGATGCATTGTCAAAAGCAATCCGGGAAAGCATTAAATCCAAAACAAAAAAGAAGTTTCGTCAGTTTGATCCCAGGTATGCGCTGTTTGCTAACTATTTCAAAGATCATTTCAAAACCCTTCAAACAATATATGAAGAAATAACATTTCCAATAAATGATAGTGGTTTGGAACCGCCAGATTGGTTTAAAACCATGCCCGTTCACGAAAAAATTTCCCGTTTTCTGAATACGTTTAATGAGTTTGTTATTGGTGACTTTAAAATTCAATTTTTTGAAACGTTTAAAAGCCCCTTCCATGAAAAAGGACAAAGCATAATCGTAAATAATGTTTGCGTGGATTTTTCAGATTCCTTTTGGGAAGAGGACAAAGAAGATGCAGAGGTCTTGCTTGGATATATAAGTCAAAATGAATTCATAACAGTAGGATTAATAGACGATGAGGAGTTAACCGTATCTCTTTGCACCTATGAAAAGGAATTTGGTTGGGACTCGAATTACATTGCCAATTCGCTTTTTGCTTTTGAGGGCTCATTGGATATACTCCTGAATGAAAATACGCTTACCATTACGCAGAAAAAACAAGCCTTTCGAAAAATAAGAGCCCTAAATCCGGATATTAGTCCTGGATTTTGGAAAAAAATAATCTTTAACTACTCTTCGGAAAAGGCGCTATAAAATAAAAATTAAGAGAAGATGACTAAGCCATTACCCTGTTTTAATGTAACAGTTACCCAAAATAAAGAAATACTTTTCGGTAATTATTTTATACTTTTCGGGGAAAATTTTACCTATGCCGAATATGCCACAACCCAAATTAGGCCATGTAACCGCCATCACAATTACAACAAATGACCTTGATAAATCATTGGCATTTTATACCAAACTCGGGTTTAAAGAAGTTGCCCGGTATGATTTCCCATTTCCATGGATACAGGTAAGTGATGGCGCTTTATTGGTTATGCTGCGTAAAGCCGAAACACCAGCTATTGCACTTACCTATTATGCCAAAGACCTTGACCGTGTTGTGGATGAACTTGAAACTACAGGCATAAAATTTGCCGATAAAAAAGACATGGGTGGCATCAAACGAAATGTTATGGTTTCGCCAGATGGATTAAACATTGCCCTTGTAACATGGGTTGAGACATTTGTTCAACCTGCTGGTCCCACCATGTTAAAAATGTTGCAGGAAGATTATTTTACACCAGCTAAATATCCCAATACAACAATTGGTATGTTTGGTGAATTTGCTCACCCCGTAAAAAACCTTGATGCAACCATATCCTTTTTTGAAAAACTGGGTTTTGCCAAATTAT
>DATGXI010000063.1:0-9868 GCA_035299065.1 Flavobacteriales bacterium | reverse complement strand
GGCTAAATGCGCTGCTGCAGTAAAGGCCAACCTTGATTCCAAAAATCCACCCAGCTGAATTTTCATGTTTGCTTTTTCAGCCAGGGAAATTATTTTTAACGCCTTAAATATACCCCCGCTCTTTCCTAATTTTACATTGAGCAAATCGCAAGCCTTTAGATCAATTAACCGTTTTGCATCATGGTGATCACAGCACGATTCATCGGCCATTATTGGAATTGGACTTTGTTTCCGGATGGCTGGAAGGTTCATAAAATCCCAACGGGGAATTGGCTCTTCGCAATGCTGAATATTGAATGGTTTTAACTTTTCAAGAATGTCAGGTGTTGTCTCGGCCGTCCACCCCTGGTTAGCATCAATACGAACAGGTATTTCCATTCCTACAACTTCGCGTATACCTTTGATACGCGCTACGTCCTCGTGACCCGATCCACCTAATTTTACCTTAATGATTTGAAACCCGTTCGCAACAATACTACGTGCCTCTTCAACCATTTTTTCAACCGTATCAAAACTCACGGTATAATCAGTTATCAATTGCTTTTTATTTTCACCACCCAGTAACGCATACAACGGTTTTCCGGCATGTTGCGCAGCAATATCATACAAGGCCATGTCAAAGGCGCTTTTAATGCTTGCATTGGCGTAAATAACTTTATCCATAGCATTCACACAGGCTTCAATTTCCAACGGATTTTTTGCAATTAATGTTTTCGCTAAATACTGACCTACCACAAAACCGGTTTCCATGTTTTCACCGTTAATGGTCATGAACGGACTACATTCACCGTAACCGGTAATTCCATTGTTGGTGCGAATGAGTACAAGAACATTTTCAGCATAATAAAGCGGACCAAGTGAAATAATAAATGGCTTTTTAAGCTTTACCGGGAGCTTGTAAATTTCTATTTGCTGAATGATCATACTGTGCTTCATTTATCTCACGCAGATCCTGCAGATTTACGCTGATAGGGGTAGTTTAACTATTTGCTCTATTAAGATGCTATTCCCTCTGGATTCAAAACAGTTTCATAGTCTTTACCCACCTTGTGCCTTGTGCCTTGTGCCTTGTGTCTTATGTCTTGTGTCTTAAATCTATCTAAAACATATACGTAACCCCGCCAACCGCATTAAAGCTTTGCACAGGATAATTCCTCCAACGCTGGTAACGACCTGCCAGGTTATTGAAATTGGCAAACACCGAGAAACGTTTTGTGTAACGGTATTCCAGTTGAATATCGGTATCAATATATGGTTTTAGCTCGTAAATGTATTTTCCGTCAGGCTGCATGGTTACACCACTTAATGGCGTTAATGAGTAGCCGTAGCGTTTACCAAGCACTTCCAGGTTGTAGCGTATCACAATTTTATCTTTCAGGTTATAATTCAAGGTTGAATACACCCTGAATTCAGGTAAATTCCATGCAAACTGTTCGGTATTTGTTGAGTATTTATAATAGGTTCCGCCAAACAATACATGCCATTTGGTTGATGCACGGTACAAAATATGCGCATCGGCAGTAAGCACATCCAGGTTTTCATACAAAATTCTGAAGCGATTTTCATAAGAGAACAAAGTGTCTTCAACAAACAAAGCAACGTTTTCGTTACGCGAATAACTTAGCTTGCTGTTGAATGATAGGTTTGCACTCCATGTACCGCGTATACCACCGTATACATTTAATTTTTGGTTTTGGTTTATGTATTCGGTATTGGTGACTATAAAAGGATTTTGCTGGGTAATTGTATACAATGAATTCCGGACAATGCTCCTGTTGGTTCCGGCATAGGGCACAAACATGTCATTAAACAAACTATAACTGAAATCAAGATCGGGGAAGAAGTAAAATTTTCCTTTATCGTAAATATCAGCATTCACCAATAAGCCTACTTTGATCTTTAATTTTCCTGTGTACGTTGTTACCGTTGGATTTAAACCCATAATCATATTATACTGCTGCTGGTAACAGGTATATGTCTGAGGTTCTTTAAAAGCCTTTAAACAATCACAACTGTCATCGTTCATTTGGTTATAGTCAACCATGAAACCCAAAGCATAATATTCCTTGCCATATTTTTTACCACCGCTTAGGTCCAACATAATGTTATGATCAAAAGCACCACGGTTGTCAAAATAAGGACGATACTGTAAAATTTCCTGGTGCGTGATTTTTGAAGTGTCGTTTGCATAGGTTGTGTTTCCCGACAAACGGAACAACAAACCATTATAAACCTGTTGTGTGGTTGATTTATCAAGATCAATCGAATCAGGATTAAACCCATAATAATGAAAGGCATCGCGTTTGTATTTGGCCTCGGCATTTAAACGGTACGATTTGAATATTTTGCTTCCGTAAACATTTGCTTCATTTGTACTGAAACCGTTAAACGCAAAATCATTTATACCGCCAAGCGATGAAAAATGCTTGTAATGGATCCCAAAATCGTTTGTTGCGTGGCGCTCGCTGTTATAATAGGCTTCACCCAGAATACTGGTATATGTTCCAAAACCACCTTTTACATAAAATCGGTACAATTTATCCAGCATTTCTTTTGGTATAACATTGGCCGCCTTTAACGGCTCAGGAGCTATGCTTGTATTGGCCTGTGCCGAAACACCGCTGTATTTAACGGCTATGGGCGACATAACCGAATCTTTGTATTGCGGTTTATCGGCAATTTTTACTGCCTTTTCAACTTTACGCCTGGCACTTTCGCTTACTTCAATTTCGGTATTTTGCGTTTGCGCAAAAGCACTGTTCTCCATGGCGAAACAACCAAGGAATAAAAGACTATATATGCTAATTCTTTTCATAGTTGTTATTCGTTTTCAGGTTTTTCTCCATTCTCCTCGTTACCCTTTATCAATTCTGTTTTTTTCTGCTGCATCCTGGTTTCAGCATCGCTTATTTTGGTTAACTCTTCGGTTGCTTCCGCAATAATGCCATCCGTTTTAATGGTATACCCATCAATCACACTTTTTAGTGTTGCCTTTGCCTGGGCTGTATCATCCAACTGACAATAATTTTTGGCCAATAAAATATAACCTTTAGCTGACCAGTAATTGTAACTTGGTTTTTGTTTGAAGAAAGCAAATAATTCTTTTTCCGCTTTAACATTATCACCTTTGTTAAACTTCATCAGGCAACGCGTATAGGTAGCCTCAGCTTTCCATTCCTTACTGGTTAATTTTTCAACTTCTTTAAAATCACTTTCTGCATCGTTATAATTGTTTTGTTCAAAAGCCGTTTTGGCACGGTAATAATACGCTTCGGCTTTATCGTCACTGCTTGCCTTGGGCGAATCCATTACTTTTTTCGCATACGTAAACATGTCAGAACTGTTTTTCAGGTTATAATGACCGCGCATTTGTATCTGGTAAGCGTACAACAAATCAGCTTGATCTGACAAATTGGACTCGAGGCGGTGTTCGTATTCAATGGCTTTGGCCCAGTCTTTTTTATCTACATAGTAATAAGCAAGCTTACGCAAGGTGTGATTCGTAAATTTATTTGCCGGCATATTGGCCACTTTCTCGTAAAAAGGAACTGCTTCCTCTTTTTTACCTGACTGTTCAAGACTCTCTCCCAAATAAAATGTTGCCTGAAGTTCAAATACAGCCGGAGCAAATTGCACCAGGTAATTATTGTACATTTCAATGGCCCTGGTGTAGTTTTTTGCCAGGCGGTAATTATCTGCCGAATTAAAATAACTGGTGTCTGTGCTCAATTTCTCTCCTTCAAACTTATCGTATTGCTTGATCAGGGCTACGTAATCATCCATTTTCCCCATATCGGCATAAACAGGTTTCATCCTTTCAAGGGCTTTTTCCACATCTTTGGGTTCCTTGTACTCTTTCAAAATTTCCTTATACGCTGCAATGGCTTTTTCGTATTGTTTGTTCCTGTATAGGATAAGGGCTATTTCAAAACGAGCCTCTTTTACCCTTAAATAATTATCGGGATGCTCTTTCATCACTTTTGTATACCATTCAAGCGCTTCGTCTTTCTTTTCAAGCAAACGGTAGGTGTCAGCAATTTCAAATTTGGCATCACCAACGTAACGCGAGTTTTTATAACTGCTTAATAAATTTTTAAGCATGGTGATTTTTTCTTCTCGTTTGCTGGTAAAACCTGCACACATGGCTTTTTGGAACAACGCATAATCTTTGCTTGAGGTCATTCCCGATGTATACGCCTTGTCATAATACGTTAATGCTGTTGGATTATCGGCACGTATATAATAAATATCGCCCATGCGCAAATACGCATCATTCAACCGCAAATTATCCGATTCACTTTTGTATGTCGTAAATGTGCGGAAATGAACCAGGCTTTGCGCGTACATTTCATCGGCCGTTTGTGAACTTGAATTCCTGCGCGCATTATCGCCTGCCAAATATCCCTTTTGCATCCAGCAATACCCCAAATTGTATTGTGCCCGGTTATAATACTGATTGCTTACCGCTCCAGGCTCTTCCAAAAACCGGGTGTACCCTTGTATGGCATCATCCCATTTTTCTTCCAGGTAATTGCTTTCCCCAATCCAAAAATAACCTTCGGTATTCAGGTTTTTATCAATTGGATACTTTTTTACCTCTGAAAAATACTTTCGGGCTTTTTCGTACTCTGATTTATTGAAATAATCAGTCCCTAAATTATACACCACCAGCTGAAATGAACGTTGCAACCCTAGGTCTTTGTTTTTTAATTCAATCAATGTGTTGTATGCCGACTCATAATTTTTTCCAACCAGGAACATACTTACCAGGTAGGTTTTCAGTTCTTCGGTTTTAGTTGATTCAGGATATTTTTCAAGGTATGTTTTTACTGAGGCGATGGCATCGTGATACGGATTAAACGACAATTCATAGTTAAGTTTTACGTAATTGTAATGTGCGTCTTCAAGAATTGTGGGATTAAATTCCAGTTTCATGCAACGGTTAAACGTGGTGCGCGCTTCTTCTTTTTTACCTGCCTTTAAGTAAGCCATGGCCATGTGGTACCAGGCTGTTTGTGCCAATTCATCGTTCTCATTCACACATTTGTTAAACCAGGTAATGGCTTTGGTGTATTGTTTTGTTTCCAATGCACAAAAACCAATGCGGTAGCTTTCATCACGACCGGGAGCTCCTGCAGTTGCATATTTTTCCAGGTAAGGGTACGCCTGGTCGTATTTTTTTAAGTTGTAGTAGGATGACCCAATTATCAGGTTTAACTCCGCCTCACGTTTTGGCACCACCGAATCCAGCAAAGGAACACCGTAGTCAATTACCTTGTTATAATCGCCCTGGAAATAATAAATTTGCGTGATGTAATACGGCACAATTGAACTATAACCTGGTTCCTTTTCAATTTTCAAAAAATTCTCGAGTGCAGCCGCGTATTTTTTATCTTCATAGCTCAAGTGCGCATAATAATAAATGGCCGGCTTTTGATACGTATTCTCGGTATTGCGAATTTCGTTAAAGGCAAGTATGGCAGGCTCACGTTTCCCTAACTGGAAATTGGCATGGCCCCACTTAAAATAATACTCGGCCAATTGGTCTTCATTCAAATCAAACTTGTCAACTTTTTGGAAGTACTCAACTGATTTTTTGTATTGTTTTTGGCCATAGTAATGTTTGGCCAATAAAAAATAAATGGTTTTGCATTGAGAGGCCTGTGGGTGCTCGCGTAAAAATGTGGCCAGTAAATGTTCAGCATCTTTCCTGAACAGGTATAAATGTGAAAGGGCCACATGGTACTTTGAATTAATGACCATTTCGGAACCTGAACCTTTTTGGTTGGTCACCACGTCCTCAAAATGTTTTGCCGCAGCCGAATATTGTTTCTTGTTAAACAAATCAATGGCCGTGCGGTACGTTAGCTCAATGTCGCGGTAAGCCGCAGTTTTTTGGGCCTTAGCATAAGGGCTGAAAACACCAGCCTGCGCAACAAGTAAAAGGATTATGACAGTATATCGCATTCTTTAAAGGTATTTTAGACTTAGCTATCCTATTGTTAATCACCGTGTAGTTTTCAACGCCAAACTGTTAACACATACAGCGGTTTTCCAAAACATTTACCCATATGCTGTGCATATTTGCTATGATGGAAAATACGCCTCAACCGGTAATAGAAATCAGGCAAGCCAATATTCTTCAAGGCGATCACCTTGTCTTGGCTGACGTGAATTTTACAATCAACAAGGGGGAGTTCAGGTATCTTGTTGGCAAAACCGGCAGTGGTAAAAGCAGTTTGTTAAAAACACTTTACGGTGATTTAGCATTAAAAAACGGGCTTGCACGTGTAGCGGGGTATGACCTGGTGAAATTAAAAAGAAGAAAAATTCCCTATTTGAGACGAAAACTGGGTATTGTTTTCCAGGACTTTCAACTTCTTAACGACAGGAGCGTATACGATAATTTAAAATTTGTGTTACGTGCCACAGGTTGGAAAAATAAAAAACAAATGATGGCCCGTTGTGAAGAATTGTTAAATCAACTTGGTCTTGAGGGTAAAGGCGATAAAAATCCGCATCAACTTTCAGGTGGTGAGCAACAGCGCGTGTCTATAGCCCGTGCACTGCTTAACAAACCCGAAGCCATTTTGGCCGATGAACCTACCGGTAACCTGGACCCCGAAACATCAAGCGAAATCCTGAACTTATTGTTTGAGATAAGCAAAACAGGAACGGCTGTATTAATGGCCACGCATGATTATACGATTATGGAAAAATTTCCGTTTAAAACCTTGCGTTGTGAACATGGAAGGTTAACCGAAGTTGATCCTGCTGCGCATTTTAATCCGCTTAAGTAGGTTAACACACGTAAGTGCACTTTAGACTACTTGACAATAAATTGAAACACTTAAGGACACATTAGAACACGTTAGTCCAACAAACATATTTTAGTCTCTGTCACAACCTTTTCTCATGTGTTCTCAAGTGTACTAACGTGTTTAAAATTGTATGGTTTCCATATTAGTACCCATATACAACACCGATGTGCGCTCTTTCATCAAAGAGTTACTTGAGCAATTGCAAACCAATGCAGTTGAAGGCGAAGTATTGTGCATTGACGATTGTTCTCCGCTGGAAGAAATAAAAGTACTTAACCGCCAACTATCCGCTTTGGAAGGTGTAACCTATCTTGAACTGGATGAAAATATTGGCAGGAGCAAAATCAGGAACCTGTTGGCAAAAAGCGCAACTCATAATTGGTTGCTGTTTGTTGATGGCGACTCAAGTGTAAGCGAGGGGCTTTATTTAAAAAATTACCTGCTGCAAATCAACAATACAAAACAAGTTTGCTACGGTGGTACCAGTTATGGAAGTAAGCCAACCAATAAAGAACTTTACCTGCATTGGTTTTACGGTAGCCAGCGTGAAATAGTGCCCATTGCAAAACGCAAAGCCAATCCCTTTGGGACATTCAAAACCAATAATTTTTTTGCACACAAAAGCATTTTTGAGCGCATGCAGTTTAATGAGTCGCTCAAAGGCTATGGACATGAAGACACCTTGTTTGCAAAAGACCTGGAGCGAAATGGTTTTACTATTTTACACATGGAAAATCCGTTGCAGCATGACGGTCTTGAGGTAAACACCCTGTTTCTGGCCAAACAATACAATGCTATAAAAAACCTGGCCGAATTGTACAAGCAGGGATTGGTGGGGAATGAAATACGCCTCATTAATTTTTACAACAAGATCAAAAAAACGGGAATGGGCTTTTTGGTGAAACGGTTTTATTTACGTGACCAGGATTTGCTCAAGGAAAATTTATTGAGTGATAAACCCAAATTAACGAATTTAGACAGGTTGAAACTGGGATGGTTTGTGTCAATGATTAATGATTAAGATCAACTTTTGTAGCGGCTATTCATCACTTAAAAATCATAATTGAGTGCACGCCTGGCTGCTGTTTTAAGCATTTTGTTTTCCTGGAAATAAAAAATTGTACTGATTATACAACAGGTTACTGCTCCTGCTATATAGGGAACCATCATGTCACGGTCTGACGAACTGGCTTTAATAGCAAGAAGCCCAAAGCCAAGACACCCTGCCCCTGTCAAGAATGAACCAACCATCATGGCACGACCTTTTTTTATGCTTGCTGCAACAACCACGTCATGCGAAAAATCCAGCTTAAGGTTTCTGAAATTTAATTTTTTTGCATTTTGAAGACCCAAACTATAAAAATACAATGTGTTTGTTGAGTAGGTGGTGGTTCCCTGGTTAAAGCGCATGCCTCCTCCGGGTGAAGATGTCCAGCCGCGGCCCATTGTTGTTGCTGATGTTTTTATTACCCTGTAAACATGAATATCCCCATCACTATGAACACTTGGCTGCAATCCCTGTCCCATAAGTCGTGCATAAAAGTTACCGGAGTTGTCACAAAACATATTTACGTCTCGTGAATGAATGACCCTTCCATCAAGCGTTATTTTACTTGAAGAAAAAAAATGGGGTTCAAAACTAAGGTTTGAACCATATAAAAGCGAATCATTTGTTAGTTTAACAAATGGACCTTGCGGAATGGGGCCTTGTGCAAATGCCAACGAATGCAACAACGCTACAAGCAGCAATAGTTTAAAAAATTTCATGTAAAAAAGTATGTTATAAAGATATTTGTTTTTTTATAATTAAAGCAACCAAACGCATTGATAAAAATCTAACTACTAATTGACAATTGAACATTGATAATTGAAAATCCCACACTCAATAAAACATATACCCCGTATACTTTGAATAGGCTCTTTGCGCCATTCTCCACTTGGCAACATAAAATCCAAAACTCACAACATACCCACCCAGGGCACAATACACCGGAACCTGGTCAAGCCTTCCCGTATTGCTGATTGAAAAAAAAGTATAACCCAGGCAAGCTGTTGAAGCCAGAAAAGCAATTTGTGAAACACGCCTGAATTTAAGGCCACGGTATATATCGCCCATTGCCACAACATCATCTTTAAGATCGTCTACCAGATTGGTGATCAACAACCGTTTCATTTGCACAACACCAACACTGTAGTAATAATTGATGGAAGTTGAATAATAACCTCCGCCTCCGTAGCGCGGGCCTACACCGTAGTTATTGTTAGGTGTATAATGTGTTTTCACAACTTTGTAGGTATATATGTTGCGGTTGTTGTGTACACTGGGGTGCATACCATCCAGGCCCACCCGGCCATGCAATTGCCCCGATTTGTCGCCAATAAAAGAAAGCTCACGTGTTTTAAATAATTTACCGTCAATGGTAACTGTACTTGGGCCAAATACCCTTGAATCAAATGTCATATCATTACCGGTAATTACCTGTCCTGTTTTTAATTTTACAAAAGGGAAAGCAGGCATTTCAATGGTTTGCGAAAATGCAACATGGGCCAGCAGGCAACAACTAAATAAAACAAAATACTTCATGGTTAATGCTGATCAAATATACCATTTATTCGACACAAATCCCTGAGAAGAATGTTAAACACGATACCATTTGAGGAATTTAGAAAGCTGGCGTCAAATTAACCATCAACAAACCTGGTGATCAAAAAATGTTTGAGGGTTCAATTGGTAATTCTAATAAAATATATCCAAATCAACCGTATCGCCTGCGGCAAGATAAACCGAACCTCCGCTTGGGGTGGTAATGGTTGCTTTTGTTACAATGGTGGTGTATTCAAGGTTCCTGTTGGCATAACGCCTGCAAATAAACGTTGTGTCAACCGCCATACCTGTTTTTTGAATGGGTGCGCTGCCACAACAGTCCGAACAACTGTAGTTCAAACCGGTCATGGTAAATTGAACAAAATCATCACTGGCCAACGGACTTGTGTTTTTGATGTGTACGCGAACAAACCCCGAGGCATCTACACTAAAGTTTTGTGTA
>DATGXI010000062.1:0-2020 GCA_035299065.1 Flavobacteriales bacterium | reverse complement strand
TGGAACAGAAACTGCGCTTTCCCGATATGATTACTCCAACTGCCCATCGGCAACGTACTTGCCCTCTTTCCAAATCTCAACTTTTAGAATAAGGCCGTTTTTATCGTAAATGTATTTTTTACCGTTCCAGAGTTTTCCGTTTTTAAATTCACCGTCTTCGGTAAGGTTTTTATTTGTACGTGGCGTTGGACCAAAGTAATCTCCGTCTGTATATTTGCTCTTGCCAACGTTTGAATCTTTACCAGGCTTATCGTCTTCAATCGCCTTCCCCGGGTCCAATATCAACACATCCGGTGCGTCAGGCTCCTCATCAAACTTAACCGTATCGGTTATGGTTACCACGTGTAAACTGTTTCCTTTGCAATCGGTTTCGTATTTTTTAAGGTCTTCATTTGAACCGGTACGTGTATCATACACTGTTGTTTCAGGGCCTTTTTCGGCATACACCGTTTTTTCTTTTACATCGCCATTGTTAAAATAACGCACCAGCATTTTGGGTTTCCCGTTTTCGTATGCACCTTCCATCTCCGGTTTACCGTTGGGATAATTGTAGGTTAAGTCGCCATGCAGTTCACCCCTTTCATTGAAATTTTTTTCCTGGCGTACGCGTCCGTTTTCCCAATACATTTTATAGGTACCCGTATAATGCATGCCTCCAAATTCACCTTCTTCGCTTATGCACCCTGACTCAAAATACTCAATGAATTTACCGGTTTGGCGCCCTTCCCTGAAATTGGAAATGGTTTTTACTTTGCCTGATTTGTAATAGGTTTTCCATTGCCCGGTTTTTTTGCCTTCACGGTAGCGGCCTTCTTCTTTTACCACCAATTTACCTGTAGACGGATCGGGTTCAGCAATTTTCCACCAACCCTGTTTTTTACCATTCACGGTTTGGTTAAGCGTATCTTTTCCCTGAGAAAAACACGTGCCCAAACTTAAAAACAATGCTATGAATAAGACCTGTTTCATGAATACCTACTGAAAATACGGTTTTTAGGTTTATCTCTAACAAAATTCTCGCCAAAAATGTATTTTTTGAGGATGTACATGCTCCTAAACATATTTAAGTAAGCACAAGGCAGGCTAATTAACAAATAAGCGTAAACTTTTACTCCAACTGCCCATCGCCAACATATTTTCCGTTTTTCCAGATCTCAACTTTTAATATCAACCCGTTTTTTTCGTATTTGTACCATTTGCCATTGTACAGCTTTCCATTTTTAAATTCGCCATCTAAAACAAGATTTTTACAACTATCATAATATTTAGCATATCCATCTCTTATTGTAACGGGATCTGGCATTTTACACGAAGATTCTTCTACTTGCTTATTATATTTACGGTTAAGTTCGCGGTATCTTGTAGTGTCCTTTACATCGTAAATAAGTTCAGTGCGTGAAGTCCCATGGCTGTTAATAATCTTTGGTTTTTCTTCCGGCTTTCGGTTCGGATCAAAATATTTTGTTTGTATAAGTTTTCCACATGAATCTGCTGCGTAACGTTTAAAATCGCCTTCATACCTGTTATTCTTCCACGTACCTTCTTCCTCCAAACAACCATTTTCATAATAAGTTTTGAAATGGCCTGACGGTCTCCCGCTTTTATATTCGATTACACTTTTTAACTTTCCTGAAGGATAATATTGCGTCCAATTCCCTCTTTTTTTTCCCTTATCATAAGCACCTTCCTCCACAACGGCAAGCGAATCGTACCCTCTTCCTTTCCAAAATTTATTTGATCCATAAATCTTCCACCAACCCACTTTTTTCCCATCTATGGTGCGGTTTAGCGTGTCCTGTGAGAATCCCTTAAAACTCAACAAAAAAAACGATATGTAAAGGATTGATTTCAATACCTCGGTTGTCTCTGTTGGATCTCCAGGTTCTCTGTGGTTAAATTACTCCAACTGCCCATCGCCAACATATTTTCCGTTTTTATAGATCTCAACTTTTAATATCAATCCGTTTTTATCGTATTTGTACCATTTGCCATTGTACAGCTTTCCATTTTTAAATTCACC
>DATGXI010000061.1:0-2411 GCA_035299065.1 Flavobacteriales bacterium | reverse complement strand
TAGTTTAGGAATTGAGCTTTCTGCGGAATCTGGACGGGCCCCTCCTGAACTGTAAACTGCAAACCAATCTGCGAAACGAAGTTCATGGACAATAGAAACAATTTATGTAGTCCATAAATTTGCGCAGTGCGAAACACGTGTGTTGAAAGTAATTTAAATAGATCAAAATCAGTCATTTGAAATCTGTTTTACACAAAACTAAAATTGCATGGGTTTATTTAGTTATTTTTGGGCGCAGCGTTTCCCCCTATGATGTTTACCAGTGAGGATAAAGTGATTGAGGTAACAAAATACCATACCTGGATGGGTAAGGACGGTATTGTGCGCAGTGTAGTGAAAAAAAATGCCGAGGTAACCTTGGCCGATGCAAAAGAAAATACGGTTGCGGTTGCAACGTTTTATTACGGAAAAAAATATCCTTTAATAATTGATGCGCGTGGGGTAAAGTCAATTTCCAAAGAAGCACGTGATCATTTTTCATTACGTGGTCGCGAATCGGTTGTAAATGCATTTGCCATCATCATATCGTCACCGCTTAGCCGCATTATAGGTAATTTTTTTATGGGCCTTAATAAACCCACCGTTCCCATGCGTTTGTTTGAAAATGAAAAAGACGCCATAAAATGGTTAAAACCTTTCCTGCATGAGTGAACGCGTGCTGAAATACGTTGGACCTGACGCCAGTACCGCCAGGGCAAACCAAATACTGGACGTTATTATGGCCTATGCGCGCCTTGATTTTTCACCCAAAATGATTATTGAAGATGGAAGTGAAGAAGTAATGGATGCCATTGCGGCAGGTGTAAATATGCTTGGCGAAGAATTAAAAGCATCAACCGTTTCATTGCTGGAAAAAGAACACCTGCTCAAGGAAATTCACCACCGGGTTAAAAACAATTTACAGATAATAAACAGCCTTATTAATTTGCAATGCGAGTTAATGAGTGATCCGCATCACAAAGAAGCGCTGATTGGTTGCAACAATAGGATTAAATCAATGGCACTGGTGCAT
Source organism: Flavobacteriales bacterium (assembly GCA_035299065.1). Classification (GTDB taxonomy): domain Bacteria; phylum Bacteroidota; class Bacteroidia; order Flavobacteriales_D; family UBA2798; genus DASPJQ01. The sequence goes on along the minus strand of DATGXI010000061.1, from coordinate 1,399 downwards.
GAAATGCTGTACTCAACCGATAATTTAAGTAAAATTGATTTAAAGGGTTATATAAATAGCCTGGTGCAACAACTGAGTTTTACCTATACAGGTGACCGGAAAGAAATTGAATTTGACATACAGGTTGATGCAAGCATTTTGTTTGAAATGGATACCATGATACCCATGGGGCTAATTTTAAATGAAATGATTACAAACGCGCTAAAACATGCCTACCCCCAGCGAAAAGGTGTTGTGTATATTAGCGGTACAAATGTAAATGAATTGATCACCATATCGGTTAAAGACTATGGAGTAGGGTTTAAAGATGGTTTTGACATTAAAAACGTGAACGGTTTGGGCTTGCAGCTAATTCAAATATTGTGTGACCAGGTTGACGCCAATTTGTTTATTGAAAATAAAAATGGACTGAAGGTTGAGATGAAAATAGCTGTGGCAAAGCCTTTGGAATAGTATATTCTCTGTGTTCCTCAGTGTCACAGTGACTCTGTTTCTAAGTTACTTCACTTTAATTTTAAATACCCTGAATTCTTTATTTGAAAATACAAGGTCAAGTTCTGCTGATTCTTGTTGAATGTAATGGTCCAGAGCAGGATTTTCGAGCCCTTGTACGATATGATCCACGTGGTACTTTAACAGTAAACGGGCTATTTCCTTATTGGTATTGGTTGGTTTATTTGTAACGCATTTACGCTGGCCAAAGTAACCCATGGCTTTTGGTTTGGTGAAAAGCAAATGTGCGGTTGCAGGTGTTTTTGTTTTTACAAAGTTGAACATTTCCTGTGCTGCATAGTGTTCAGGGCCGGCTACAACCAATGTTTTTATTTTTTCAGCGCATGCTATGGAATTAACAGCAAATAAAGCTACATAAATTAAGGCCGCGGATCCAATTTTCACAACCCGGTTTTTGAAATTCAGAATAAATAATTCTACTACATGTGCCACGAAAAGAAAAAGGATGGGTAAAACAGGTATTAAAAACCTGAATGTACCATACTGATAAGGAAAAATCAACACAAGGCTTTCGTAGCAAATAAAAACAAATACAAGGAAATATCCTTTTTTAAACAGGTGATAAATTAAGCCACTAAGTATTAGTAAAGGAAAAATAACCCATGTGTAATTGTAATAGCCGTATGAAGGCAGGTCGGGAATGAATAAATTATTGATAACACCCAGTTGTATGGAAAAATTGGTTTTTATGGTTTCAATTACAGAGGTGCCTTCAAATTGGTTAGAATAACCTGTTGCAGCTGATTTTTGGTTGATGTAGAAAACAATTAAAGGCAATGCCAAAACGCATATAAAATTAAGAACAGTGGTTTTAGAGAAAGAAGGAAATTTAATTCCTGTTTTTTTATACTGGTCAATAAGTAATTTAAGTATCCATGCTCCAAGT
>DATGXI010000060.1:0-17933 GCA_035299065.1 Flavobacteriales bacterium | reverse complement strand
GGATACATTAGTTATGGGTTTGGGGTTCTAGATTTTTTGCAGGTTCGGCAAACATATGCCCTTCGGCACTTATGCCGGTTAAATGTATTTTGTGGAATGTGTTTACCAATGATTGATCAAAAGGCATGAGCACTTTTACATAGTTCTGGGTAAATCCACTTATTTTTCCATTGTCTTCTTCTGATTCAAATAAAACCGTTTTGCATTTGCCATTTTGTGATTCATAAAATGCCCTGCGCTTTTTATCTGAGAGTATGTTAAGCATTTTGGTGCGTTTTTGTCGCTCTTGCAGCGGAACCACTTCGTTTATACGAATGGCTGTTGTGTTGGCCCGTTCTGAATACGTGAACACGTGCAGGTAGCTCACCGGCAATTCCTGTATGAATGAATAAGTGTCCATAAAATCTTGTTCACTTTCAGAGGGAAAACCGGTAATTACATCAACACCAATACAGGCATCGGGCATTAACAATTTAATTTTGTTTACGCGTGAGGCATAAAGGCCCGCGTTGTAACGCCTGCGCATAAGGTGCAGTATTTTATCGCTGCCTGACTGAAGTGGAATATGGAAATGCGGAACAAATTTTTGGGAATGTGCAACAAATTCAATGATATCATCACTTAATAAGTTGGGTTCAATGGATGAAATGCGGTACCGGTGGTTGCCATCAAGTGCGTCAAGTGCTTTTATAAGCTGAAGAAAATTTTCGTTATGGTGTTTCCCGAAATCGCCAATGTTGACGCCTGTAAGTACAATTTCATTTACGCCTGTTGCAATAACCTGCTTTGCGTATTCAATGGTTTTTGAGATGTTGTTGCTGCGGCTGAACCCGCGTGCCAGGGGAATGGTACAAAATGCGCAAAAATAATCGCACCCATCCTGCACTTTTAAAAATGTACGGGTACGTTCTCCAAACGAAAATGAGGGAACGAACTCGCGTGCGGTTTTTATTTCTTCGTTTTGTATTTGCGCTTTTTGTTTTTTTTCAGTTTGATCAATGTATTCAAGCAGGTTGAATTTTTCATTCGCGCCTAATACCAGATCAACTCCGGGTATTTCAGCAATCTCGGTTGGTTTTAGCTGCGCATAACAACCAATGATGGCCACAAAGGCATTTGGATTAATTTTCATGGCGCGTTTAACCAATTGCCTGCATTCTTTATCGGCATTTTGTGTTACCGAACAGGTATTGATCACGTAAACATCGGGAACATCGCTAAAATCAACTTTGGCATAACCCGAATTTTCAAACATGCGGCTTATGGTTGAGGTTTCAGAGAAGTTGAGCTTGCACCCCAAGGTATGAAAACTGACCTTTTTGAATTGATTCACGTGGCAAAAATAGCATTTTTTACTCTATGATTATTTAAATCTGTGAATTCTAATTACTGGCGTATTAAAAACGATGATTACGCTCGTAAATCAGTATAACCTGTGGCAAGGAGCTAAAAACAAGAGTTTAATGTTGATAATCTTGTTAAAACAATTCGTTTGCGTACCCGCAAATGCCTGAACCTTAATCCCCAACTTTATGCTATGAATAACAGGACTATGAGAAGATGTTTTTGGCTTGGTTTTACCCTCTTATTTTTAGCGGGTTGCGATAGTGAAGAGCCGGTTGATTTCGGTGGTAATAAAACCGTGTTACGCTACAATGAGTCGGCAGGCATAAGTTTCCTTGACCCGGCCTATGCTGCCCGTTTTGAGGACAGTTGGGCCATTGGGCACATGTTTAATGGCCTTGTTCAATTTGATAAAAAACTGGAAGTGATGCCGTGTATTGCACGTAAATGGGAGGTTTCTGAAGACGGAACCACCTATACATTTTACCTGCGCAACGATGTTTTTTTTCATGACGATGATGCTTTTGAAAAAGGAAAAGGACGTAGGGTTGTAGCCAGTGATTTTGTGAATAGTTTTTTCAGGATATGCGATTTTGAAACCGCATCGCCCGGCCAGTATATTTTCCAGAATGTGGATGCAAACCGCAAAGGTACCACAAAAGGATTTTTAGCGGAGAATGACACGGTATTTAAAATTTTTCTGAAAGCTCCGCAAAGCGATTTTTTGATGAAGCTTACGCTGCCGTTTTGCAGCGTGGTTCCTGTTGAAGCCATTGATGCGTATGGCGATGATTTTCGCAAGCACCCGGTAGGAACAGGTGCATTCAGGTTTAAACTGTGGCAGGAAGAAGTGAAGCTGGTGATGGTGAAAAATGAAAATTACTTTGAAAGAGACGAAAAAGGCGTGCGTCTGCCTTACGTAGATGCTGTGACCGTTAGTTTTATGGATGATAAAAACATTGAAGTGGGTGAGTTCATGAAAGGAAAACTGGACTTTATTTCAGGATTTCACCCGTCAATACAAACAAATTTGCTAACCAGTACAGGGCAGTTACAGGCTGAAAGTGCAGAGAAATTCAAGTTGATACGCTCACCCTGGTTGAAGACCGATTACATTGGTATTTTGGTTGACCCGGAGAAAGACCTAACGCAAAAAAGTGCTTTGCGTTCACGTGAAATACGTAAGGCCATTAATTATGGAATTGATCGCAAAGGAATGGTAAAATATTTCAGATCGGGAATTGGTGTTCCTGCCGAACACGGATTTATTCCTGAAGGTATGCCAGGATATAATTCCATTAAAATTGATGGGTATTCCTATAACCCTGAAAAAGCAAAAGAATTGTTGTTTGAATCGGGACTGAATTTAACTGACGAAGAAAAAAACATTACCATTTTTGCCACCAAAGAGTACAAGGAGTTGTGTGAATATTTACGAAAGGAATTGGAGGCGTTGGGATTTAGCAGTAGCATTGAATTGGTTCCGGCAAGTGTATTTAAGCAACGCATTGCTTTGTACGAGGTAAATTTTTTCCGCAAATCATGGACCGGTGATTACCCTGACGCATTAAACTTTTTGCAATTGTTTTACAGTAAAAATCATTCGCCAAACGGGCCTAATTATGCCCATTTCAGTAACGTGTTTTTTGACAACATGTACGAAAAGGCTATGCAAACAACCGATAAGGTTGAGCGCACAAAACTGTTTAAGGAAATGAACCAGGTGGTGCATGACGAGGCGCCTGTTATCCCTCTTTTTTACGATGAATCAATCAGGATTTGCCAGAGTAATATAAGTGGTCTTGAACCCAATCCTATGAATAATTTGGATTTGAGAAGGGTAAGGATAAATAAATCGAAGAAAAAACAAGAAAGCAGAAATTAGAAATTCAGGGACATTAATACCTGTATTGTTTTCTGATTTCTGCTTACTGGCTTGAACGTATTTTGTTTCTAGAACGTAGTAAACAACAGGTCCATCATAGCCGTATTGTTTTGCTCAAGAAAATGGTTGGCTGTGATAGTGGCTGTAATGCGTCCCGGAGGTGCGGGAACAGTTTCAAATGCACTGCCAGTGGCGGCATTTACCAACGCGTCTTTTTCGCTCAGTTCAAGTGGGCTTTGCTTATTGTCATTTTCAGATTTTGAAAGCTCATCCATTCGTTCTTTTTCTTTCTTTTTTCTTGCAGCTTCTTTTTCACGTTCGCGGTGCTCCTGGGTTACTTTATCAAGCAGGAATATATCGTTTTCCTTTTTCTTTTCAGGTTTTGTCAAGGCCAGGTTCTTGTTGGTTGTTTTTAAATCTTCAGCGGCATTGTCATCTGTAATATCATTATTGGCTATATCGGCCTTTTCTTTTTCTTCGCCTAAAAGAGGTCCCGCATTGTTGGGTGCGTTTAAAATGGTTTCTTCACCCCTGATTTCTTCAGTGGTAACAATCTTATCGGCTGCTGTTTTTTTACCGGTAGCATGTTCGCTTTTTTCTTCAAGTTTACTTGTTTCGGTTGTAATTGCGGTTGATGATTCAAGTGGTTCACCTGCGGCATCCTTTGCAGGAGTTTCTTTGCTTATATTGTTCATGGCTAACTGGCCTTGCTTATCTTCTTTATTGGTAAGCAAAGGGAAGGAGAAGAATATAAGAAGGGCTACGCTTGCAGCGGCAGCAAGCTGGAAAAGTGGCTGGCGGTAAAAAGGTATAACTTTTACACGTGTATTTTCTTTGCCAAATTTCTTTTCAAACTGGCTCATCAAATCATTTTTCAAGCTTGAATCGGCAAAAACTTCTTCTTCGGCACCAAAACTTGTTGTAATGGCAAGCAATGTAGCGCGCAATGTATTGTACTGCGCTTCACTTCCGGCATACTCAACGGCCTTTTTCTTCTCATCGGCACTTAGCTCGTTAAAGCTTTTTTGCATGATCAGCTCGTTAATGTTGTCGTCTATTTCCTCTATATTTTTCATATAATTTTATTCTCTTTTGGCTGTATTTTAAATCCCTTGTGATGTTAATTTCGGGTCAAATACTTTTAATTTTTCAGATAATTTTTTTAGTGTGTAAAACAAACGCGATTTAACTGTTCCCTCATTACTTTGGGTTATGTCAGCAATCTCTTTAATTGAAAGGTCCATTTTGTACCGCATCAAAAACGTGGTACGTTGGATTTCCTCCAGTTTATCGAGCTCGTCATAAAGAGCCTTATTGAATCCTTCAGCATCCATATGTTTGTTTTTTTCTGTTTCTGTATTTCCGCTTACATTTTCATTTAGTCCGAGCAAGGCTGTATTACTTCTAACCTCCTGCTTCCTGTATTCATTCTTACACATGTTATGCGCCACACTATAAACCCATGTTTTAAATGGCCTTTCGGGGTTATACAAATTTGGCCGGTCAATTATTTTGGTAAACAGGTCGTGCATAAAGTCACGTGCCTTTTCTTTATCTTTCCACAACATTCGCGTAAAATAAATCATGAGCGGTTTGGTATACCTGTCGTATATTTCACCAAAGGCATTGCTGTCACCATCGGCCAGCAACTTCATAAGGTATTCATCGGTATGTTTACGGTAACCCGGGTTCACCCTTTACGCTTAATTGAATAATTCATTTACCTGTTTTTCGTTGCCGTTAATTTTGGCAATTTTAATGGCCAACGATTTTGCATTGGCGGCTTCCTTGTCTTTATTTTCGGCTGTATAAAATTTATAAACTGTTATTAAAACAGGTAAATAATTATTGGCCATTTTTTTGGCATAATCATCACTCATATTTGTTTTCTCCAACTGGTCTTTTTTAAATTTACCTGACCAAAGCGATTCAATTTTTGTGGCATCGGGTTTTGCCGTACCATACCTGAATGCTAACCCATTTAGTTCGAGTTTGGCTTCGTGTTTTTTTAATTCGGCTTTTGAAAAGGCACTTGAAAAATATACGCTGCGTGTTGCTTCAAGTTTTGAGGCAATGTCAAATGCGGTGGCATACGTATTGCCATTGAAGGATATTGCAATTCCAAGGCGTTTGGCAAGTGCATCGCGGTACGTTTCGCTGTTCAGGTAATCAATGTTTATGATTTCAATTCCGGCATTTACCTTTTGGTTTAATTGTTGGTTGTATACCGGGTAAGTATCCATTACACCATGGGTAAACAACACACCATTATTGTCAAGCGACTGAAGTAAATTATAGGCATACTCATCAATAAACGATTCGTATTTACTCACCTTGCGGTGTTTTTGAACATACTCTTTTAATTTTGCATCGTTGTCGGTAATGGCGTAATAGGCTACGTACTGTTCAAGTACATCAAGTTGGTTGGGGTTCACTTCGGCAGCGCGGGCAAGGTTTGCAATTAAGCTGGTGTTGTGCTGGCCATTTAAATAAACAGCAATGTTGTATTCAAAAGAACCTGGAACTTTTGCTTTCATTTCCTCGAGTATCTCATTCAATTCCTGTTTTTGTGTTGCCGATAAATTTTTTGAACTTGATGTGTAGTAAGAGTAAAGTGATGATTTGTATAAATTCAGCCACGCCTGCGAGGATTGAGGTTGCTCCTTGGCTTGCCTTTCAAACGCATCGGCTTCGGTCTTATAATACCCCTGGCTACGTACGTCCTGTGTAGGATTGTTTAGCTCATTGGCAGCAGGGTTAATGTTGTTGTAGTTGGAATTAGAGAGAACAGCTTTGTTTTTCGTATGGGTTTCGGTATTTGTTTGCTGCCCAAATACATTCGCACCGCACACAATCAGTAAGTTAAATATGGCAAAAAATCGTATCATTTTCCCTTTTTTATACCTGTACAGTTGCAGGTGTATTTGGTTCAAATATACGAAGTAGAATTCTTTTTTAGGGCTTTCAGTTTTTTTTAATGGCTGGTTAAGGCTTAAAGCAGTAATTTAGACCAGTAATTTTGAGAATATGTTCAATAATTTGAGTGATAAGCTGGAAAGGGCGTTTAAAGTCCTTAAAGGCCAGGGAAAAATCAATGAAATAAACATTGCCGAGACCTTAAAGGAGGTACGCAGGGCATTGCTTGACGCTGACGTTAACTTTAAGATAGCCAAGGACTTTACTGACAGGGTGAAGGAAAAGGCGCTGGGAGCCAATGTAATAACTTCCATTTCACCCGGCCAGTTAATGGTTAAAATTACCCGTGATGAACTTGCCGAATTAATGGGGGGTACCAAACAGGAACTTAACCTGAATGGAAGTCCTTCAATTATTCTTATGTCAGGGTTGCAGGGTTCGGGTAAAACCACGCACTCGGGTAAACTTGCCTTATTTTTAAAAACAAAAAAAACACGCAGGCCTTTGTTGGTTGCGTGTGACGTTTATCGTCCTGCGGCCATTGACCAGCTCCACGTTTTGGGAGAACAATTGGGCGTTGAAGTATTCTCTGACAAGGAAGAAAAGGATCCGGTGAAAATTGCACAAAAAGCAATTGTTTATGCACGCAGCAATAACTTTAACACAGTTATTGTGGATACGGCCGGTCGTTTAGCCATTGACCAGCAAATGATGGATGAAATTGCACGAATAAAGAAGGCAATTAATCCGAACGAAATTTTATTTGTGGTTGATGCCATGACCGGGCAGGACGCTGTAAATACAGCAAAAGCATTTAACGATAAATTGAATTTTGATGGTGTAATTCTTACAAAAATGGATGGTGATACCCGTGGTGGTGCAGCCTTATCCATTAAATCAATTGTAGAAAAACCTATTAAGTTCATTGGTACTGGTGAGAAAATGGAGGCGCTGGATATTTTTTATCCGGAACGTATGGCCGACCGTATTCTTGGCATGGGTGATGTGGTAACACTTGTTGAGCGTGCACAGGAACAATACAGCGAAGAAGAAGCACGTAAATTACAAAAGAAAATTGCCAAAAACCAATTTGACCTGAACGATTTTCTTGAGCAATTGCAACAAATCAAAAAAATGGGTAGCATGAAAGATTTGGTAGGCATGATTCCCGGCATGAACAAAGCGGCAAAAAATGCAGAGATAGATGACAACGCATTTAAACCGGTTGAGGCCATTATACGTGCCATGACTCCCAAAGAAAAAAGCAATCCTGATGTAATTAATCCGAGCCGTAAGCAGCGTATTGCAGCTGGTAGCGGAACCAGCATACAGGAAGTAAATAAGTTACTGAAGCAATTTGAAGAAACGCGTAAAATGATGCGCATGATGAGTGATAAGAAGAAAATGATGGCCATGATGCGTCAAATGAAAAACATGCCTGGCATGGGTAATATGGGACAATAATATGCGCTACACATCAACAATACTTATACTGATTTTACTTTTTGTTTACGCCTGCTCTTCAAATGAAGAAAAGAAGGCTGAAGCATGTAAAAAGCCGGGAGAAGTCACAAACCCGAATGGCATGAGTGAGCTTTCGCAAATCATGGAAGAATGGTATGCAGCGCTAAAAGCAGCAGGTGATTCAATCAAAGTTGGAAAATTCGCAAAGAATATTCCTGCATTTGATGAGAAAAAACCATTAACTGCCCAAACATCACAACCTGACATGCGGAAAGATAATTTTGGCCCTTTTCTTGAGCAGTTTTTTTACAATTACAATAATTTGCGAAAGGCCACTGATGGGTATGCCCAGGCCAGCGAATTTAATCTTACTGTTAAAGCTTGTGTAAATTGTCATGAGCAATATTGCCACGGTCCTATAGTGCGAATAAATAAACTTCGTATTGCCGATATATAATGAAATACCTTAAGGTCGTATTCACCACCGCATTGATTTTGGTAACACGCGCGTTAGTTGCGCAAATTATTACCGATGAAAAACCAATGACCATTGTTGGGGAAGTGGCTTTTTATGACGCATCGCAATTTGATATTGATGGAAAATATCACAATGAAAAAAATTACAACCGCCTTCCGTCAACATATGATAAAATAGTTCGTCCCGAAGTATTTGGCTTAAGTAAAAATTCAGCGGGCATCTCGGTAAGGTTTAGTACCAACTCAGCATCACTTACCGTTAAGTGGAAACTTCTGGCAAACACTGTTCTTAAAAATATGAACAAGATTGGCATAAGTGGTATTGATGTGTATTGCCTTGTAAATGGTGTTTGGCAATATGTAAATACCGGTATTCCAAATGGCACAACCAATTCAGCAGCCATTGTTTCAAATATGGACACAACCATGAAGGACTTTTTGATAAATCTTCCTTTATATGATATTGTTGAATCGGTAGAAATAGGTGTTGAAAAAAGCGCCAAAATTGCAAAGCCCCAAAAAAACCTTGCGCAAAATAAAAAACCCATTGTATTTTATGGCACAAGCATAACACAGGGAGGAAGTGCATCACGTCCCGGTATGGCATACCCTTCAATCATTTCGCGTAAATACAACATTGAAACAATTAATCTGGGATTTAGCGGAAACGGCCGCTTTGAACGTTCGGTTGGTGTTGCGCTTTGTGAAATTGATGCGGCCATATATGTGCTGGATTGTACACCTAATTCTTCGCCCGATACCATTCGAAAAAACGCATTAAATCTTATTAAGCAATTGAGGTTATGCAAACCCAATACACCAATTTTACTGGTTGAAACTATTTTACGGGAAAACACTTTTTTAAATACAAGCGAAGAGTCTAAATCCGGGGGTATTAAATATGTAATGGCGCAAAACAAAGCGTTGAAAAGCACGTATGATGAGGCCAGGGCACAGGGCATTAAAAAAGTGTATTACCTGGAGGCTAAGAATCTTTTAGGAACCGACCATGAAGGTACAATTGATGGAACGCATTTAAATGACCTGGGTTTTTCCCGTATAGCCGAAGTGATCGGGAAAAAAATAGGCAAAATCATAAAATTGTAGATAACCAAACTAATTATTTCAGCAGGTTTAGAAATTCCTGCGGATTTCGAAATGCGTTTACGTGTTTTTTCAATTTTTCTTCATCCCATTCCCACCATTTACTTTCCTGTAATTTGGCAATGGTAGCCTCATCAAACCGCGAACGTATGTGTTTGGCGGGATTTCCACTAACGATGCTGTAGGGTTCAACATCTTTTGTTATAAGGGAATTTGCGCCCAATACAGCACCGTTTCCAATGGTTACGCCCGCAAGTATGGTAACATTGGCTCCAATCCATACATCGTGACCAATGGTTGTTTCTTTGTTGCTTACACCTTCAACAAATGGGTTTTCGTTAATGATGCCGTAGTTTTTATTGTACGTGAAAGGGTGGGTTGTAACCCAATCAAGCGGATGATTTTTAAGCGAAATGCGTGCATGCATGGCAATGGAACAAAAGCTGCCAATTGAAGCGGTGCTTTTATCGATATAACTGTTCATGCCTATAAACGTGAAGTTCCCAATTTCCCTGGCACCAATGTAACACCCTTTTTCGAGCGTTATTTTTTTTCCAAGTTTAACCTGTTTGGCCAGTGTATTCGCATGAATGGTACAGCTTGGATTTTTCATCCGCATATATTGACGAAATATGAATTGGGTCAAGCTCATGTTAAACGTTTAATTATACCAGCCATTTGTTGTGCAAGGGTTTTACGCTCGTACTGCTTAAAGTTAGTATTATTTATTTTAATGTTTTTACCCGAAGCCCAATTTTCATATAAACTGTTTAAATAAGTTCCAATTCCAATTTCATCATCATGGGTAAATCCGCGGCCTGCATCACATTGTTCAATTATTTCAACAGCACTGCTATGCGGTGGTGCAAGGCAAATAACCGGGTTTTGGGTTGAAAGGTATTCGAAGGTTTTGCCGGGTACAGTACTTGAGTTTTTTCCATCCTGCCCGGGTGGAACAACCAGTAAAAGAACGTTGGCTTTGGCCGAGTAGTGTATAGCCTGTTTATGCGAAACATAACCGGTAAATGAAGCGTGTGATCCAAGTATAGTTTCAATTTCATTTTTTAATGCAGGTTCAACATTGCCTACAAACTGTATGTGTATGTTTTTTTGGGTATCAATGTGTTTTTTAATGCAGGTTAAAAATGTTTCGATACCAAATTCTTTGCTAATAGTGCCCGAAAATCCTATTGTAAATGCATTGTTTTTATCATTGGTGGAAGACGTGGTTATATCGGCCTCATCGTACCCATTGGTCACAATGTGTATTTTTTCGCTTCCAGATATTTTTTTTGCAAACAGGTTTTTGGTTTCGTTACTGGTAACAGTTATAAGGTCGGCCATGGATAAAACCAGCTTTTCAAGGTTGCTGTCTTTTTCTTTAGCGCGTTTGTTGTGGTGTAGTTTACTGTAATAGTACATGTCGGTCCAGGGATCCCTTAAATCGGCAATCCATTTCACGCCATATTTTTTTTGAAGTTTTAGTCCGATGAGTTGGGTTGAGTGTGGAGGGCTTGTGGTTACTATACAGTCAATTTTTTCGTTTTCAATGATGGAACAGCATTGTTTATAGGCGTATTTATTCCAGCCTTTTCGTGCATCGGGAATAAAATAATTGGCGCGTATATACAATGATAATTTACCTGCCAGGCTCATTTTATTCCGGTCAGGAATACCTGCATAGGGTACTTTTTCTTTTTTAAAAAAAGATGAAAAAATACGGAGTGGTTCAAAGGAATTTGTTTTGAAAACGCGGGTGCCTACGGGTATTTCGTTTTCAAGGGCAGGATCAAGAACGGGGTAGGATGCTTTTTTTTCATCAACGGTAACAACTATGGGCTCAATACCGTGTTGGTGAAAGTATTTGACAAATTTGAGCCAGCGCTGTACACCGGGACCACCGCTGGGAGGCCAATAGTATGTTATGATGAGTACTTTTTTCACGATCCGGGATTAAAAGTAACCTAAATTAAAACGGGTATTACCATTGGTAAAAACGTCTTAACATAAATAAGCAAAAGGGTATAAAATAAAGAACCCTGACGGTTAGATCAGGGTTCTTTATTTATTGCTTTATATTTCTACTTCGATTAGAAGTGGAAAATGATGTTCAATGAACCAGAAGCACCAGTTACACCAGTAGCTGAGTTTTGAATATCTGAATCAATCATGAAACCTGAAGTTTTTGACTCTTCAGTGAAAGTTCCTACAGCAAGGTTACCACTTGAAGCAGCAGTTCCTTGAGCTTCTACTGTAGAAGATGTTTTCATACTCATGAAGCCTAAGCCCCATCCGTACTCAGCACCTACAGAGATTTTAGGAAGGATGAAGTATTCAGCTCCGATGAAACCACGAAGACCGAAAACCATCATTGAAGATTTCCACTCAGTTTGACGACCTGCGTTTCCGAAAGGATCGGTAACAGAAAGGTTAGTACCAAAATCATAAGAATCAGCAACAGTAATGATTGGATCAACTGTAGTTGGGTCACCAGCTGAAAGATTGTTACCATATGTATAGGTAGCTTTCTCACCCATCATACCGAACACTAATTCACCACCGTAGTAACCTTGAAGGCGAGTTTTACCCCTACGCATCTCAAGACCACCTGACAATACGATACCATTGTAGCCACGCTTGTAAGTATCTTCAGTCATTGTAGGCTCAGCAGGATAGTCAGCAGGAGTAGCAGTTGAAGCTTGTGGAACAGCAACTTCACCAGCCCAGTTTTGACTTCCAAAACCTAAACGGATACCAGCACGGTATGCAGTTTTTTCGTCTTTGAACATTTTACCTTTGATAGCCCAAGGGTAACCGTTGGTATATCCAACTGTTGGAGCAGTAGCACCAGCGTTGCTGAACATTTGACCAGCGTAATTTAAAAATGGAGTTGCGTCAAAGCTAATAGCCCAGTCGCCAGCCTCCGGAAGAATTGTTTCACCTTTCTTAGAGGTAAGGTCTTGTGCATTTACTGTAACAGCAGACGCAGCGAAAACCGTAGCAATCAATAAAGATTTGTTTTTCATAACTGTTTATTTTTGTTTATATTAGTTGCAAATTTATAACTAAATCCATGCCAAAGTTAAAAACCTATTTAAATTTATAGTTGTTAACATTTGATACTTGTTCACAGGGTTTTTGTTAATAAACATACCCCGTAACGGGGGCAAAGATAATAAAGTTTCAAATCTAGCGTACTTTTTTTTCCAACATAGGCACAAATCTGAACTCACCATACTCTTTTACAATCACTTGTCCATCAGTTCCCTTGCTCAGTACGTTCATTATCTGAACTTTTTCTCCTAACGGAATTACCATGATTCCGCCCGGCTTTAATTGCTCTACCAACTTAGCTGGAATTAAAGGTGCACCACAGGTAATAATTATTTTATCAAATGGCGCAAAAGCCGGTTGGCCCGCATAACCATCGCCATAAAACAACTTTGCTCTGTATGACATGCTTTCCAAAAGGGGTTTTGTTTTGTCATAAAGGGCTTTTTGCCTTTCAATGCTGAACACTTTACAGCCCATTTCGCACAATACCGCAGTTTGGTAACCTGAACCGGTGCCTATTTCAAGCACTTTATCGGTTTTTTTTAGCTGCAATAAGGTTGATTGAATGGCAACTGTGCTTGGATGAGAAATGGTTTGGCCTGAGCCAATCTTAAACGCCTTATCATTATAGGCATGCTCCTCAAATCCTTTATCAATAAATAAATGGCGTTTTACCTTGCGCATGATGTCCAATATTTCAGTTGAAGCCACTCCGCGCTGCGCTAATTCATCCACCATACGCTTTCGCATGCCGGCATATTTCGGTTCTTCGTTCATAGTGATCATATAGATGACATCCAGGTGTTGAAAATAAATTCAATTTGCAAGCCCCAACATAGGCAGGTGCAATACTTTTACACAAAAACTCATTCAATTATGCTGAAGATAGCTGTAGTAGGAGCCGGACACCTGGGTAAAATTCATATCAGGCTGATAAAGGAATTGAGTGATGTTTATGAATTGGTTGGCTTGTATGATGCCGATTTGGCGGTGAGCAAAAAAGTAGAGGAAGAACTTGGTGTAAAAGCATACGCTTCATTGGAAGAACTTTTGGAGAAGGTACAGGTGGTTGATGTGGTTACACCCACCATTTCGCACCATGAAACAGCCTCGCATGCGTTAAAAAAATTCAAGCATGTTTTTATTGAGAAACCAGTTACCGAAACCATTGAACAGGCCAAGAACCTGTTGTTGCTGGAAACCGAAGCCAATGTTAAAGTGCAGGTAGGCCATGTGGAGCGGTTTAACCCCGCATTTATAAAAGCTGCAACGTATATTAGCAACCCGTTATTTATTGAAACACATCGCCTGGCACAATTTAATCCGCGTGGTACTGATGTGTCGGTTGTACTTGATTTAATGATACATGACCTGGACATTATCCTCAGTGTTGTTAATGCCAATATTCGGAAAATTAGTGCAAGTGGTGTTGCAGTTGTGAGTGATACGCCTGATATTGCCAATGCACGACTTGAGTTTGATAACGGCTGTGTGGCAAATATTACCTCAAGCCGTATTTCGTTGAAAAATATGCGCAAATCAAGGTTCTTTCAACGTGATGCATACATCAGCATTGATTTTCTTGAAAAAACCTCGGAAATTGTACAAATGGCCGAAGATGATGGTGCTGATCCGTTTGCCTTGACACTTGATCTTGGAAAAGGCAAACCCCGAAAAAAAATTGTGTATAATAAGCTTGATATTGAGCAAAGTAACGCTATTAAGGAAGAATTGCGCTCACTTGCCGAAGCAATTCACCAAGACACGAAGACAAGGGTCTCATTATCAGATGGATTTAAAGCGCTTGACGTAGCTTATCAAATCATTGAAAAAATAGAGGCCAAAACAATCCCGTTTTCCGCAAAATAATTCTTCTACTTTTGCGTTCCTATTTTTGAAACAGGACCAGGACGTGAAAAAAATTTACTTGATCGTATTTTGCGCTTTCGTATTTAATGGATGTAAAAAATGGGATAAACCTGAACAGGTTCCCGCCTACATTCATATCGATCACATTGATTTATCAGTTAGTCCGAGCCAGGGAACAGCCAAACACGGCCTGATTGATGCCTGGGTTTATGTAAACGATCAGCCTGTTGGGGTTTTCAATCTTCCTGCCACCATTCCAATTCTTGCTTCAGGCAGCCAAAAAATTACAATAGCCGGTGGTATCAAGGAAGATGGTCTTACCGAACACAGGGCAAAATACTCACTGTTGCTTCCTTTCATTAAAACCGTGAACCTGATTCCAGGCCATGTTCATGAAATGACAGGTGTTGACCAACCAACAGTTTCCTATTATCCTTCAACTGATGTAGGTATATGGCACGAAAATTTTGACGATGCAGCTATAGAATTTTATGCTGATCCGAACAGCGATGCAGGTGTGGCCTACGTGAATGATACTGTAAATGTATTTGAAGGTACAGGCTCTGGTAAAATTGAATTGCCTGCGGGATTTGATTATGCACGTGTAATAACATCCCAGTCATTTGATTTACCAAAATTAGGTAACCCGGTATTTGTTGAATTGCACTATAAAACCAATAACAGCATGGGGATAGGTATACAGGCCATTAACGGCACTGAACTTATTCCCTTAACCAATACAGTGTTAAATGCAACCAACGGTGAATGGAAAAAAATATACGTGAAACTTACCGATATTGTAAGTGAACAAAGCAATGCCGATTCGTTCAAATTTATTATAACCATTGATAAGGATAATGGCGTAGACGTAGTAGAAAACTACATTGATAATTTTAAAGTTGTTTATGACAAATAACCGGTTGAATAAACAATATATCGCTTCACTGTTGTTTTTCGATTTGTTGAGTAGCTGTACCGCGTGGATCCTGTTTTTTTGGTTTCGAAAAGTGTACATCGAAAAAACTGAATTTATTGTCAATGCACGTTTTTATTACGGTATAATTATTCTCCCGGTTTTTTGGTTCATACTTTATTTCGGTAGTGGTTATTATAACCGTGTGCTGCGTAAACATATTTTTCTTGAAATTTCTCACACGTTTTTTGCGTCTTTGTTCGGTGTAATGGTTTTGTTTTTTGTGCTTATTCTTGATGACAAGGTGATGAGTTATAAAAATTATTACCAGTTGTTTCTCGGACTTTTTGTTTTGCATTTTGCCATCACTCTTTTTTTCAGGTTATTTATTGTTATACGTCTTGTTAACCGCGTTCATAACCGCAAAATAGGTTTCAATACATTGCTAATTGGCGGAAATACAAATGCCATTCGTATATACAACGAATTGCACAACATGAAACATTCGGCTGGTAACCGTTTCATCGGTTTTATTTCCATTAACGGTGTTGACAGGCAATTGATTGATATTGGCATTCCGCACCTGGGCAAAGTAGCCAACCTGAACGAGGTTTGCAGGCAACACAATGTAGAAGAAGTTATTATTGCCATTGAATCAAGCGAACATGACCAGTTAAAAAACATTTTGAATGAACTGGAGATAGATGGCATAACGGTAAAACTCATTCCTGATGTTTACGATATCCTTTCAGGGTCGGTTAAAACAACCAGCATTTATGGTACGCCTTTAATTGAAATTAAAAGTGATCCTATGCCTGAATGGCAAAAATCAATTAAGCGCCTGATTGATATTTTTATGTCCATTACCTGTATTCTTGTATTGATGCCTTTTTTCATTCTTGTAGCCATAGCCATAAAACTGAGTTCAAAAGGCCCCATATTTTTTTCACAGCAACGTATTGGGTATAAAAGCCGGCCATTTAATATCATAAAGTTTCGCACCATGATAGTGGATGCTGAAAAGGATGGCCCGCAATTATCAAGCGCAACCGATAAACGCATTACGCGATTCGGGAAATTTTTACGCAAGAGCCGCATTGATGAATTCCCACAATTTTTAAATGTCATAAAAGGCGATATGTCATTGGTTGGTCCGCGACCCGAACGCCAGTTTTACATTGACCAGATTATTCCTAAAAACAAACATTATAAACATCTTCATAAAGTGCGTCCCGGTGTCACCAGCTGGGGCCAGGTTAAATACGGTTACGCTGAAAACATAGAACAAATGCTGGAACGCATGAAGTTTGACCTTATTTACATTGAAAACCGCTCACTGGCGCTTGATTTTAAAATCATGGCCTATACGGTGCTTATTATGATGAAGGGTAAGGGTAAGTGATTATTTTAGAACTGAGAAGTTTGAAGCAGGATTTGAATCACACTTCTTAAATCACACTTTTGACTTATTGTTTTTTCC
The DNA here is from genome assembly GCA_035299065.1 of Flavobacteriales bacterium. GTDB lineage: Bacteria > Bacteroidota > Bacteroidia > Flavobacteriales_D > UBA2798 > DASPJQ01. Next base: position 1,427 of record DATGXI010000060.1, on the reverse strand, counting down.
TGGCCACCATAATTAATCCTTCTCCATAATTCCCATTGTAACTAATCCTGAACGGAAGTTTTTTGTTGTTGGGGCTTTTGGCTACGGCATCTTTTAAATCTTGTTGAAAGCCCCAAGAAAGGTCTTTAATGGTCATGGTGTATGTTCCCCAGTACTCGTAGGTCCATTTGGTTGCATCGTTCAGCATTTTGTGTTGTATGCCGGTATCGTCCTGTATAATTTTTTGCGATTCAAGAATAAGGTTACGAACTATGGAAAAATTTTTATGTGGTGGAATGTAAGATGCTGACTTGATAAAGGTGTTGTGTTTGCCCATGTTTTTTACAAACGTGGTGAAATAAGGTGTTTTTGAAACTTTAAAATCAACAATGTTGGCTGAAATGTAGTAAACATGTTTCTCATTGCCTGTACTGTCAGTAAGTGTTAAGTCCCAGGCTTTGTAGTACCCGCTTTTGCCCGAAGCAAAATTACCTTTTGAATCAATGCTGCCGTTTTCCAGTTTTTTGACCATGTAATTGCGGTTGGCTGCAAAATACAGTACCGTATGAATGGTGCCGTTCATGAGCGATTTTGAAAAATCTTTGCTCATGTGTGAGGTTACAAAATACCCCGATTTGTTGAGGTATTGCATGCTTTCATTTAAATGAGCCAGCAGCAAATCGCAATCAGCATCTTTTTTTTTGGTTATGTCGGCAACAGACCCCAAATTTTCAAGACCCATTAATACATAATTTTTGGCATTTGGATAAAATACATTGGCAAAAAGGAAATCGGGGCCACCAAATGGATAAAAACACGTTACCGTATCGGCCGCATCACGCAGGTTTTTTGTTTCAATGAACGCGTTTATTTTAGCAATGGTTGAATCGTTAATGTGTTTCCACATTTTTTGGGTGAAGGTGACGTGATCTTTGTAATAAGCCTTTTTTTGCATGTCGGCAAAAGATTTGCTCAAACAGGGCTTTGCCGCCAGGAACCGTCCGTAATCGGTTAAAAAAGTATCAATAGCTACCTGTGTTGAGGCTTTAAAACCAATAAACAAGAACAGGCTGAATAAAAAAAAGCGTTTCATGGCATGAAATAAGGCTGCAAACCTAATTAAAAATTATCTTCGTTACATCAAGCTACCAGCATGAAACGTCCCAAGCTCATAGTTCAAATACTTATTGCCCTTGTTTTAGGTGTGTTAATGGGTATTGCTTTTCCAATTGATCAACCTGAAAAAAAAGCCGAACCTGTAAAAAAAGAGGCTATAACGGCTAAGAAAGAGGAAAAGCCATTGGTTGTGCCCATTACTGACCCGGCAGCACAGGCAAAGGAAATTGACCAGAATTTTAAAAACCTGAGTGAAAAAGTTGCTCCGCCTAAAAAAGCCGATGAGCCAACCTCACTTGCCACGCGCATGAAAATATTCATTGACATTTTCA
>DATGXI010000059.1:0-7679 GCA_035299065.1 Flavobacteriales bacterium | reverse complement strand
TAGTCGCTGCGCACTACGCGGTAACTTCCACCCACACCCTGGCCAGAAACATTGTACATGTCAAATGTTTGTTGTGCCAAAGCCAATGCAGGAGTATTTTGTGTAAAGCTTCCATCATTTTCGCGGTTGAAATCAAACAATGCATTGTATTGACCCAAACCTTGCTCATGGTTCATATAGCCATAGGCAGGGTTTGAAAGATTTGTTTCCTGGAGTTTTTGCGATGAATAGTATCCGCCTAAATCATATGTTGCATCTGTACCATAAAATGAGCCGCCAAATTTGAAATTTCCGGTAATGCTTAAATTATGCATATTGGGTCCACCTGAAGGGGTGTACGATGAATTGCCGAAGGAGAATTTTGAAGTGGCTGTCATTGTTCCTAGATTAGAAGCACCGGGGCCAATCAAAGGTCCTCCTTGTTTGTTTTTATTTTCGTAGTCTTTTACAAAAGAGTTTGAAGCTGAAATTGACAATTGTTTCATGCCGCTGCGCGAGTTAATAGCTGTACCAACGTTGCAATTAAGTGTCCCTGATCCGTGGTCTTCAGTGCCCTTTTTTCCACGCTCATATTGTGCCGAAAAACTTAACGAAGGTTGTAATGTAAGACCACTTTCACTTGAAGAAGTTACCCCAAGTCCTGTACCCAATGAACCTACGCCAGGTGCAGATGCGCTCAAGGATAAATTGGCGCTTAATTCAACTCCCATGCCCCGATAATTGTTGTAATTAAACCCTAATTTAAAATTTGAACTAAGACTTATTTTTGTTGAGTCACTTGCACCGGAAAGTGGTTTCTTTTTTACGCCAAAAAGTTCAAGTCCCAAAGCACCGGTTAAACCAAATGTTCGGTTTGGTTTCATATTTGTTTCTTTTGTGATGGCATCACCATTGAATTCATCGGGCACACCACGCATGTTGCGGTTTATTACCCCCGCATTTATGTTCCATCCCAAGCCTACCCAGCTGGCTTCATCGTCCATAGTTATACCCGAACTGTAGCTTATGTTTATAGGGTAACCATCTACATCCAGTAAAGGAATGTTGTAACTGAAATCACCCGAAAACATGTTCACCATATCCGATGTGCCTACGGGCGAAAAACTCTGTACTTCCGGCTGGGTTGGCCCGCTGGTAAGTGCCTTGGCCGTAAGAGGTATGCATAACTGGCAGGTTATGGTAATAACAAGCAGTGCAGCCGTACCGCGCATAACGGGTTGCGTAAATACGCTTGTGAAAAATCCTTTTGATCGTATCATGATACCTTAACTTTAGGTGTATTTGATAATTGTTTTCGTTCAAATGAAAATGGAATTATAGCGTTTTCAAAAATCCTGTCGTTGAATAAAACAGTGACTGTTTTCCATTCAGGAGCAAGTTTGTTCAGTTCCTTCATGCTGAAACCAAGCATTATGTCAGTATAGTTGGTTATCGTATACGCGCGTTCGAAATGTGAGATGCTGCATGGTAATGTGTCTTTGCTATCTATAACAAGCCCAATGTCATTTTGAACCTTGAATGAGTAGTAGTTTACGCGTTCCTGATAATTGTGGCTGCCCGTGCACCTGAATTTTAAAAGTTCTGTTTGTTCTGTATTCAATTGCATACGCAATGTGAAGTACATTAAGTCCTGGTAATTGCTTGTTTCCCTGTTAACCAATTCGCTGCTTGCGCTTTTCCCAAGTGATTTTAAAGCAAGCCATTCAGCAGGCTGATAACAAATTGTAAAAGTGATATCCTCGGTTTTTTTTTGGGAAAGCAACTGTGTTTCGTTTTTCTTCCATTCGGCAAATTCACGGGCCGATAACTCCGAAGGATATTCATGAAAACGCTCGTCACCGGTAACCGCAAGCCCGGGTTTACCACATGAACTGGCTAAAAATGTAACTGAAATGGATAAATAAATGAATGCTTTCATGGTTACTCAGGTATGTAAAATTTCAAAACTGATTTGTGGTTTTTTTCATCAATAATCTCAAGGAAGTAATAGCCAGAAGTTAAATTATAAGCACTTAAATCCAATTGGTACAAATTGTTGCCCTGGTCCTTTAAATTATTTCCGGCTTTTTTTTCGTCATTGCGCAAGTCAGCTTTTACGGTTTTGTGTTTTGTGTTGAAAATTTCATAGGTGAGTTCTGTTCCATGATAGGGCTCTTCAAATTGAAAAAATAGCCGCTCATTTGTAGCAGTGTAATAGCTGGCATCATAATGGCTTTTCATTACAGCGTATTTTAAATCAGGTTGATTGTTTTTTTTCTTCAGTAAAAATTCCCAGGCATCTGTTTTGTTTACAATAATATTATTTGCTATCTTCATCACTTGCCATGCATACTGTTTTCCTTCTTCCAGTTCTTTCGCGTCCATGGGATAAGGAATGCTGTGTGTTGTAAGAAAATTTTTTGAAAATATTACAGGGTTTGAAAATATCGCTTGTTCCGGACTTTGGTTTTCTTTTATCTCTGTTACTACAAGTTTAAAATATTCGTTTTTGGCAAGGGCATTAAAGGGCTCACTGTGTGACCAGGTTAAAACGGGCAACTTTGTTTCCAGTTCTTCTTTGTCATAAGGTGAAACAAGGCTTAAAAAATCTTCTGTTGCTGCCTCAAATTCTTCGCAATAAACATCTCCATCAAATTCTCCGCTTAAAGGAAAAATACGAAGGCAATAAGTGTAATTTCCAGACGGAAGTATGCCATTCGTTTTTAGGTAAAGCGCTTTGCCCGAATTTCCATAGGAAAATTGTGAAAATCCAGTTGTGATTCCGCTTATGGTAGTTACTCCGGCATTAAGTGTAAAATTGCGTGTTCGCCCCTCAATAATTGTTTCTCCTGAAGCGTTTTTACAGCTAACGGTAATGTAAGCCGAAACAGCGTTTCCTGAATTGGAAACAATGGCTTGCAAACAATTACTTTCATTAAGTGAAACGGTATTGTAGTTAGCACTGCTAAAGCTTATCTGGCCATTAGAGGTGAGCATGCCCACGCCTAATAAAAGGCTGAAAAAATACTTCATTGTAAAAGAGGTTAATTGGTTTTTTGCGGCCGAATTCCTGGTAATTCAAAAAAGGTTTCAGCTAAATCAAACGTAGACTATTTTTTTTTTAGCTGTATTATTTCAATTTCAATACTGTCTTAATTTTTTTGGTTTTTATGGTTAAGCAACTGAAAACCAAAATTTATTTTTTGTTCATAACTCAAACCAAGAACGAAGAAAAACAAAAGCGTTAAGAAACAGACAAAATTTAAAATACCGTATTTCTACGGTTGATTTTAACAAATTGAATATTATCGCGCATATATTATGGTATCATCAAATAAAAATAAATTTTGGTGAAATTGATCATTACATTTCCTATTTTTGGTCAAAACCACTTTTATCCGAACGCTGTCCAACATATTTATTTTTATTTGTGCAATAGCGTGCACACCCGTTTATGGTCAGCATGACACGGTTAAAAAGACGGATCCTTTTTTATATGAAGCAAACCTACGAGCGGGTTACCAATATGGATTTATACAGGGATATACATTTGACGACTCGTTTCCTGATCAACTTTTTTTAACTGAGGGTAGTGCCGGTTTTAATGTTTTCAGTTTTCCTTTCCAGGTTGAGTTCAGGTACGCAACAATGCGTGTTCCTTATGGTCTCAATAATTATTTTCGGATAAGATTTAATGCCGAGAAGTACAGGCAACAACTTCAGGAAAAAAAAAACGAGCTGAATCAATTACGTAAGTTTGATCTTGATACGCTTTATCGTCAAAGGCAGGAGTTGTATAAAAAATTGCTGTATCGACAATACCTGTTGGATGAATTTAAAAAAAAATCGGGTTTAATTCCCCGGTATTTACCGGGTAAGCCGGTAATATATGATACACTTAATAAGGTGCTGAATTCATTGGACACATTGCTGGTTGATAGTATTGCCTATATAACAAATAGTGTTGATACCCTTTTAGTGCGGCCACATTTTGATCCTGGTTTTGATACCGGTAAAATAAGCGTATACGGGATAGCAAATCCATTTGTTGATTCGGTTGCAAAACTCCAGCAGCAAATTACCGTTTTTCAAAATGAAATAAGTGGTATTGAAAAAAAAATAGATTCTATCCAGGAAATAAATAAAAAAACAGATTTTCCTGAAAACCAAACAGGCAAAATGGATCTGAGAAAAAAATTTAAATTACGAAACCTTGAAATAGGAACATGTTATCCAAATAACTCTTATTTAATGTATGGCACATTGCCTGTAAATGGTTTTTTTTCTGATTTTGAATTTAAGGGAATATACATGTCAGTACTGTATGGAGAGGTAATGAATAATTTTTTGTTCGCAAATACCTATTTTGAAAGGCAGCTGTTGTCAACGAAAAATGTGACTAATTTTTTTGATTTTGCCAACACAAACAGGGGACGAAAGGTGGCAGCAGTAAAAATAGGTAAAGGTGACTTCTACGAAAATCATGTACATTTAGGTATGTTGTATGGAACGGGACTCCAAAATTATGGAGATACGTTGCTTGTTGGTGATGCTAAATCCAATACAAAGGAAGATAACTTTGTAGCAGAGCTGAGTGGAAAATATACCATTGGCAAGCACTGCTTTAATGCGGCTATTGCAAAATCACTTGTTGAAGAACATCGGTCTGGTAAATTATTGAACGGACTCATGGATTTATCAAAGTATTCATTGGCCGCTTTTTTAAGCTACAATACAGCGTTTTTTAAGGGCAAAACCGAATTGAAAGTTATGGCAAAACACTTACAGCCGTATTACCGTAGTTTTGGAATGGGGTTTGTCAACAACGATTGTTTGAGGCTCAATGCAAAAGTAAATCACAGGATTTCACAAAAAATGAACATTGGTGCATTTGTAAAAAATGACCTTGATAACCTGTATAACCTTGTAGCGGTCACAAACAATATTTTAAATTTTGGATTAAATACCCAATATCGAATTACCCGTGGTCTGAACCTGCGTTTAACATATAACCCTATTGTGCAAAAAATTAACTACCTGGAGCAGCCACAGCAATTGCACTTTAAAAGCTATTTGTACAATGGCTCACTTTCTTATACCAAACGCCTTAAAAAAAATAGTTTTCAATCAAGTCTTAACGTAAATTACTTCAAGATAAATACCATTAATTCAACTACGAACGAATTTCAGAATATAAATTTCAGTAACACGTTTACCTGTTCTCAATTCAGCTTCAATTTTACAAGCAGTTATTTTTCAACTAACATAATTGATTCTGTTGCAAAAAACAATCTTATGAACGCGCTGCAGGTAAACCTAAAAATAAAAAAGGTTGGGGTAAAAGCAGGAATTAAACACTATACTAATCTTGCCACATTAAACGATTTTGGTTACAACGTAGGCCTGAATGTTCCGGTCGGTAATGGCTTTTCTTTTGTTTTTGAAGGGCAAAAATTTGTAGTTGGTGACTATTTCCTGAACACTATACAGGTGTCTAAAAAGGAGCCTTATTGTTTTTCTGCCGCCCTTGAATTTAGATGGTGATACAAAGTGGCTGGTAAAGACGCTATTTAAAGACTGGAAAGTTGATGGTATTTTTATTCGTTTCGTAAGAGCCACGTTTCCCTAATAGTTGATAAACCATGAAAATACCTGTGCTTTTTAAATTTTCCTGTTTCTTTTTTTTTTTTTGAACGCAGGCACATTGCATGCATAAATTGTAAGCGGTGAAGCGTTCATTGAAGGAAATTACCTTGAAGTTGGTGTAAGCGTAAACGGGTATGAAGGTGGGTATGTTCACGTTTTGCCTGCAGGCCATCATCCATGTGAATCATTTGGCGGATACAACAACTGCAAATATACCGGGCATTTTACCCGGTACATATACCGTGGTGGCTACTGATGTGGTGGGTTGTACCTGGGCCTGTACCGTACCTATATTAAAATATACCCCAACCCTGCCAATGAATTTTTGCAGCTGAGCAGTGATGTTTTGATGAATGAAATTCAATTAGTATAGCTTGGCGGACGGTTTTGCGAAAAATTGGTGATTAATGAAAAGGAATATCGCCCCTGGTATGCATGCTTACGAAAAAGGTATTTATGTAGTAAAGGTCACCACAGGCAATGCCATAAGCCTACAAAAAGCGGTGAAAAATTAACCGGTATATTCCGTGTTCAAGCCCCCCTTTAACACAATTCCTGCGTTTTAGTATCTGGACCGGTAATTGTAGCTATTGATAACGTGTGTTGTAGCATAAAAACACGTTGTTTTGCAGTGCACCGTGCTATTGATAAACCTGACCATAAAAAACCTATACCATGTACAACAAATCTTCAAATGAACATTTAATTTTGTATCTTCATAAAATGTACTTCCGTCCGGTTCATGAAATACACAAAAAAACAATGAAGTTTTATTTAATGCTACTGGTTTTTGTTTTGTGCAGCATTCAAAGCCTGTACGCGCAAATTGTAGGCACCCAGGCTTATCTGAAAGGTAATTATGTTGAACTTGGTATCCAGGGCGACTTTGGTTACGAGGGAGCTGATAGTTTACAGGGAGCACGGCCTGCTGCCTATCATACACGATCGGGGCCAACACAATTTTTTGGAATGACGGCCAATCCCCAAATGAACAATTGGGATATGCCCGGATCAGGCACCGGTTGGGATGGTGATTTTATTTTACCAGGTTCTCCCGAAAATGGCTGGGGTTTTGAAATTCATGAACTAACAGGTCCCCCATACGCCACCGCGCATAACAACTGTGCAGGCCCAACTGAAATGTCAGGCTACTGTTCAAATTACATTGCAACGGCTTCTTACAAGAGTGTTGATTGGGAAGGTTCCTATACGCTTTCAGGTTATGACATTGATTTTTTTATCAATTATAAATTAAATACCAACGACCTGCATTATAAAACTACGTTTACACTTACAAATAACAGTGCCGATACCATTCCTGAATTTTACTATTACCGCAATTTGGACCCTGATAACAACCAATCGCTTTTTGGCACATTTACCACTTCCAATACCATTGAGGCGCAACCAAACATGACTGATCCTACATCAAGGGTTTCGGCAGTAATGGCCGATACGGCATGGTGGAGCACTTATATTGGTTTGATTGGTACCGATTCAAATACGCGCGTGTGTATTGGCGGTTTCACCAACCGTTCGGCTTACACTATATGGACAGGTTCCTACGGCATTTCGGGAACAGTAGGCTATACAAACGTTGCCGATGAGGCCATTTCACTTGGTAATCGCCAGTTGAATATTTTGCCAGGCGAAAGCCGTACGTTTTATTTCTACGTGGTATTTGACAGTATTCCTACACCAACCGAACAAATTGAATTTGTTTATGAAGGATCGGGTAACATGCTTTCGGGCGATGGTGTAAACGATACGGTTTACGCATGTGGAACAGTTGGTATAACCTTAGAAGGACCAAATGCTGAAGCCTATAATTGGGTTTGGACACCCAATACATTTCTTGATACCGATACAGGCCTGGCAGTACATGCTTCGCCAACCGATACAATTACCTATTATGTAACAGGATTTGGAGTTGACACGGTTGAAATGACAACCACACTCATTCCGGCTTTAAATCCGTACATATCCGCCACCCATCCCGGCCCGGTTTGCAACCAGGTTGACCTGAATTCAATTGTGTTTAGCGATACGGCTGG
>DATGXI010000058.1:0-10070 GCA_035299065.1 Flavobacteriales bacterium | reverse complement strand
TCTCGTCAATTTTAATCCATTCGGCTGGATTTTTATAATGAAAGAGCGGAACGGTTTTTTCCACATCACTTGTGTCGTACAAAGGTACCGCTGGCTTGTGTTTTGTGTAGCCACCTTTATTGGCTTTTCTGGCATCTTCTTCTCCAATGCGGGCGCTGTCTTCAAGTATTATTTTGGCTATTTCAAGTGTTGGTTTTGTACCCCAAACTTCACCCTTAAAGCCATTTTTAACCAAACGTGGTAAATACCCACAGTGGTCCAAATGTGCATGGGTAAGAAGTACCAAATTAATTTCGGATGCATTTACGGGTAAAGGTTGCCAATTAAGCAAGCGTAATTCTTTTAATCCCTGGAAAAGGCCGCAATCGATCAAAATTTTTTTATTGTTGCATTGCAGAAGGTATTTTGATCCGGTAACAGTTTCTGCGGCCCCAAGAAACTGAATTTTAATTTCAGGATGAAGTTTAATTGGTTTGGCTAACATGGTTATTGGTTTTTGATTTAACAAGATGTTTGCACAATTGGTGTGCTTCCATCGTGATTGTGTTTAAACGTTGAGGCTTTATACCAATACCTACCAGTATTTTTTCATTCAACTCCAGGCACAACACTATTTTTTTGCCCAATAAAAGCTGCTTTTCGTTTTTTGTGAGGGAGGTGAGGCAGGTAATAGGGTATAATCCTGATTCATCAATCTGAACCTTAAGGCTTTTTTTAACCGGATAATCCCAGCCCAACATCCTTAATCCGGCACAGGTTCCGTATTGTATGGCGTCCATTGAAAAGCGCGTGTTGGTAACAACCCAACCCTGGTATTTTTTTGTGCGGTCGCCTGATTTTAGCCATTCGGCTTCAATGTCTTTAAACCGCGATTGTATATATAATGGCACTTTAACATCGCTAAACGTTCCGGGTTGATTATGGTATTTACATTCAATCATTAGTTGATGGTTGCCAATATTGGCAACTATATCAACTTCGTGCTTCACACATTGTCCTTGGGTTATAATTCCGGTTTGTGTTGAGTAGCCCTGGTGTTTTAATATTTCAGCTATGTACTTTTCAAATGGGTAACCTGATGGGCCCAATTCCATAATAGCATGTTTTAAATGATATCTTGCGGCCAGGTGCCTTGAACTTTCCTTTAACAGTGAAAAAGCCATTTTATACAGCTTTTTTGTTGGAATGCCAGGGTAAAGTTTTGGTAGTATTTCATCAATGACATGTTCAATTTCATCTTCCCCGGCTCCGGAACGTTGCAGTGAAGTGCGTAATTTTTCTTTTGAAAAATAGGCTTCTTCGCCTGATGCTTTAGTAATTATAAATTTTTCGTTACTCATGTGCTGTGTTTATACTGGTATTACCATTCGTATAAAACGAATAATGGGTTAGTGTCACGCTCGAACTGATAAAATAAATGACACCTAAATATATGTATGCAGCCTTGTTCATTTTGGTTGGCCTTTTTTAATCATCAACACAAGTAACACAATGCTGTAAAGGCCAAGTATGCACATGATAAGTGTTAATGCCGGGTTGACGTATAAGCCTTTGCTGTTCAAAATATTTAATGTCCCTGCAAGGGAAATGTCGGTAAGAAAAAAGAACATAAGAAGTACCGGTGCCAGTAATAAACCAGGTTTTTTATTTTTGTTGAGCCATACACCGGTTAAAAATAAGCCCGGTAAAATAATTAGCATATAAACATAATCATATGGATTTGTAAGTGAAGCCGTATTTGAGGGTTTTGCAATTCCAATAAAAGTTGGTAAAAAGGGTGCTTTTTGCAGTAACCAGAGGCATAAAAATGCTAATGGCAATAACAAAAAACTCCATGCTATAACTTTTCGCAGCGCGTTGTTTGATAGTTTAACGGGTTGTGCTGCCATAAGCAAATATGCAAGATAAATGAGGAGATAAACACTCAGGCACAGTATTGCGTAATGCTCGTATACAATCTTGTTTTCAAGCAAATAAAAACAATACCTGAAATATACGTGGGCAATGTAAAGCAACGTTCCACCCCATATTAGGGTACCAAAATGCATACGCCTGAAAGCCATTAAAGATGAAATAAGCAACAGGGGTACAATTAAAAAAAGGTTAATAAACTCTTGTGGTGTTGTGTCAGTTGCTGGTAAAAACAGCCCGTTTAATACCGTATAAGCAATTAAAAAGCTTATTACGGCAGGAAGGGCAATTATAGTTAATCCCCGACTTGATTTTTTAAGGACCATTTTCATAAGGATATAAACTTAGCCGGTTTGGTCAGCTTAAAAAATGACCTCCATGTGTATAAAAACTGACTTTCGTCAGTTACTGGTTATGCCTGGTTGAAAAATGACCACAATTGCATGGTGAGTGTAAGTAAACCAACTGAAAGTATAAGGAACAAAACAATTCGTTTGAATATGGCTTGCGGCAACCTGTTGAGTAATTTTTTACCGGCATATGTACCAATAACACTTACAACCAACAGAATGGGAACAAGGTAAAGGTCATGATAATGCATAAAACCATTAGAATAATACACAACCCCGCGGCTTAGGTCAACACCAAGATCAATAACAGCAGAGGTAGCAATAAAAATTTCTTTCTTCAGATTAAATGCAGCCAGGGTAAGCCCGCGTATGGCTCCTCCGGTTCCGAGCAAGCCCGCCATTAATCCTGAAAGCGAACCACCCCATAAGGCATTAAAGATGGTTGGCTTTAATTCAAACGTTTTGTATATTAGAAGTAGTGAGCTTAAAACAATCAGGAAGCCAGCCAGTAATGTTTCCAATAAGTAATTGTCAAAGAAACGTGTTAGGTAAGCGCCCGTAATAACACAAATGACTGAAGGAATTCCGATGGTTAATATCAGCTTTTTATCAATGCCGTTTTTAAATAGGGCAATTTTGGCTACGTTGCTTGAAACATGAAACAATGCAGTTATGCCAAGAACCGAATGAAAGTCAAAAAAAAGCCCGGCAACAGGAACAAACAGGAGCGAGGACCCAAATCCACCTATGGTACCAAGTATTTCAGCAGCAAGTGCAAGAACAATAAAGTAGCTAAGAAATTCAATGCCAATCATTGCTTGTGCCGTTTATATTTTATTTTGTGCAGCTCAACGGCTTCTTCAATCGAATGCGATAAAGTTAATGTTTTTTCCTTTTTAGCCATTTCGGCCAGTTTTTTATAGTAGGAGCTTAGCGTGTCTAATTCTTCTTCTGACAGGTCTTCCACATCAATGAGTCGGTTACTTGGGCCATTAAGTGCGGCTACCAGTTCGTTTAATTTAAGGTGAAGTGCTTTCGAGTCCTTGTTTTGTGCACGCTGAATGAGAAATACCATTAAAAAAGTAACAACTGTAGTTCCGGTATTAATCACCAATTGCCAGGTATCTGAAAAATTGAATAATGGACCCGTAATGATCCAAATAAGTATAATCGTCAAAGCGGTAATAAAGGCTATGGTTGAACCACTAAAAACGGTGGCTTTGCGGGCAAATCGTTCAAATATATGGGTCTTGTTAGTTGCCATATTATTCTTTAAGCTTTTTTATTTGTTGTTGCAAGGCATCAATCACTTCATTAGTGGCTTCTTCAAATGTTTGAAATTTACGCTTGGCAAATAAATCCTTACCAGGCAGGTTCAGTTTAATTTCACAAACCTTATTGTCAGTTTTATTGGATTTATCAAGTTTTAAGTAAACATCAGCTGTAATTATTTTATCGTGTAAGTGCGTTAACTTACTTACTTTCTCCTTAATAAATTTCGTTAGCTCAGGTCTTGCGGTAAAGTGCAATGATTGTATAGTGATTTCCATTGTTTATTTTTTTAGTTTGTTTTTACTTTTCTTTCGGAAATATTTTTTAAATGGCCATGAATATTTCAAGGCTTCCATATTTTCGTTAAAATTGCCGGCCCCATCCTGCAGCGTATGAATACCTTTATTCAGATTGTGAATCAAATTTGTGTCATTTAACAACATGCCAACAGTACCCTCTCCCTTATTTAGTTTTGCAATAAGGCTTGATATATTTCCGGTAATAACCGCAGCTGAATCGCCCAGTGTTTTAATATTTACAACTGTTTGATTAAATCCGCGTGCAAATGTTGTGTCTGTTATTAAAGCACCAATAGTGCCTTTGCCGGCTTTAAAGCCCCTGGTTATTTCCCTTAAATCGCCCGTTACATATACAGCCTGGTTACTCATTATTTTTAAGTTTACAAGCGTTGACTTTACATTGGTGGGAATCACAGTGTCAAGCAACAAGCTCCAAAAACTATTCGGGCTGTTTATTTTGTCGGTAATATTTCTTAAGTTGTTACTTATCACGTGAATGTTTTCATTCGTAGCATTTAGGGTACGTATTGTCTCATCCATTTCAATGGGTTTTAACGTGCGCAGCACATCATTTTCTTCAATTGGTTTTGACTGTCCGGTACCGCCATTTATATCCACCAGTTTATTTCCCATCAAGCCATCTGAACCAATTGTGGCAATTGCATTTTTTTTAATGTACTGTTGTACCTCTTTTTCTATGATCATGGTAACACTTATAGAAGTGTCATTAATAATTTCAATATCTTCTACAGTACCAACATCAATACCACCAAAACGCACATTGTTTCCCTGCATCAACCCGTTTACGTTATAAAATCTTGCTTTAATTCTGAAAGTTGAGCCAAACATGTTTTGTTTATTTCCAATAAAATACAATGCACTTATAAGTAGTACTGCGGCAGCTATCACAAAAAAGCCCAATTTAATATTCCTGGATGTTGAATTTTCCATTATTCAAAAAATGAATTTATTTTTTTATCAGTTGATTGTTTTAATTCTTCAAATGTGCCTTCTTTGTAACAATACCCGTCAATAAGCATAACAATCCGGTCAGCCACTATTTTCACACAATTGAGATCATGTGAAATAATAATAGAGGAGGTGTTGTATTTTTTTGCGAGGTCACGCATGAGCTGGCTTATTTCTTTACCTGTAATTGGATCAAGCCCCGTTGTTGGTTCGTCATATAATATAACCTCTGGTTTTAGAATCAATGTTCGGGCAAGGGCAATGCGTTTTTTCATACCGCCCGAAAGTTCAGCGGGCCGCATATCAACGGTATGGGACAACCCTACATGTGTTAGTACTTCCATAACGAGGTCATTGATTTGTTGCCTGGAAACTTGTTTTTTATGCCTGCGCAAGGGAAATTCAAGATTCTCTCTTACTGTCATTGAGTCATAAAGAGCGTTGCTTTGAAAAAGAAACCCTATTTTTGTGCGAATTTCATCGAGGTCACGCTGGTTTAATACCGTTATATTTTTTCCTAACACCGTTATTTTACCGGCATCAGGTTTAATAAGCCCAATAATGCATTTTATCAATACCGATTTACCCGAACCCGATTTTCCCAATACAACAACATTTTCACCCTTTTTTACTTCCAGGTTGAATTCTTTCAGGACTTGGTTTTTGCCAAATGCTTTAGAGACACGGTCAAGGTGAATGACATTTTCAGCAGCAATATTTCCTGTTGCTTTCATGTGAGTTGTAAAATGTCGCTAATTTGAACAGCTACCAGGTCAATAAGAAAAACCAACAACGATGCAATCACAACCGCTGAATTAGCTGCTTTCCCAACGCCTTCAGTTCCTTTTTGTGTGTTGAATCCTTTATAACAACCTATAATTCCAATTGCAAATCCAAAAAAGAATGTTTTTATAAGTGAAGGAAATACATCGCTAAATGATAATGTATTAAATACCTGGTTCCAAAAAAGGTCCCAGCTAACCACGCCTTTAATATTGGCGCCAAGGTATCCTCCATACAGTGCAATGCTATCGGCCATGATTGCCAGTACAGGAATCATTAACGTAGTTGCCATTACACGGGTTGTTACAAGGTATTTGTATGGATTGGTTCCTGATACTTCCATTGCATCAATTTGTTCAGTTACTTTCATGGAACCTAGCTCGGCACCAATACCCGAACCAACTTTACCGGCACATATAAGTGCGGTTATTACCGGTGCAATTTCACGTACAAGGGAAACTGAAATCATCATGGGTAACCATGATTCAGCTCCAAATTCAACCAGGGTAGGGCGTGATTGAATGGTTAAAACCAGTCCCATTATAAATGCTGTTAATGCAACAAGTGGCAATGATTTGTAACCAATGTAAAAGCATTGACGCAGGAATTCGGCAAATTCATGCTTTGGTTTAAACACTTCGGTAAAAAAACGGGCGCTGAAACGCGCTATGTCACCGGTTTCTTCCAAAAAGTATTTGATACCGGTTAATTTCATTTCGAAACAATTGTTGCTTGCTGAGGCAATTTTTTATAGGCGTATTGTGCAAAAATAAAGCCGGCTATAATGCTATGCAGTATCATTTCAACCTGCATTTTTGCAAACCCTAACTGAATAAATTCTGGCTTCATGTACACAATACCTTCAATATTGGCAGGTGATGGTGCCGAAGCGGATATATGGGTGAATACAAAAAACAAAGACCCGAACAAGGCGGCTTTTTTTAAAGTGGTCCAGTCTTTTAACGAACTGCTTAAAGGCAGTAAAGCCAATCCCATCAACAGCCCTCTTAAAAGTTGAGCTGGTATTTGCCAAACCATGGCAAAATTCCACAATTCGGGTTCTGTTGGTGTTCGCAGGTAGGTTGCCAGCAATGCGTTGGGCTCGTTCCAAATACTTTTAGTAATTAGCTGGTAAGTGACTCCTCCTGCTAAAAGGTATGCCAGGGTATGTGCAACAATAATCACAATAACAAAACGACTATTTTCTATTTTGTTTGGCATAATCAGTTACTCTCATCCATTTTTTTAAACCACTGAATGAACAGGTATGCCCCTGTGAGAGTTGCAACAAATACAAATCCCCAGAACATTTCAACCACATATTTATAAAAATACAGGCCCAAACTAATGCCCGCACACACAAGGCATAACTTAAGCAGGCCTAACTCAGTATTTGTCCAGGTGGTTTTAATTTTTAAAAATCGCATAGTATTAAATTTATAGAATGAAAAACCCGGCTGGTTTGGCCGGGTTTGAATGGCTCTGTTCAGGCAACTTTAATTTCTTTTTTTGGCAGTTGTTTTGCTTCCTCTTTTTTAGGAATGCTTAGTTTTAGAATACCATCCTGGTATTTAGCGTCAATTTTATCGCCAATTACAGTTTGTGGCAATGTAAACGACCTGCTGAACGAATTATAGGAAAACTCTTTGCGCGTAAAGCGGTCTTTCTCTTCCGATTTTTCTTCTTTTTTCTCAGCGCTAACTGTTAAAATGGTTGACTCAACATCAATTTTAAAATCGGCTTTATTGAATCCGGGAGCAGCAAATTCAATACTAAAACTGTCTTTGTTCTCTTTAATGTTGACTGCTGGTAAGCTTCTCTCCAATTCCCTTTCCATCCAGCGTGGGCTAAAAAAGTCATTGTTGAAGAAGTCAGATAAAAGGTTAGGGAAGGTTGTTCCGTTTGATTTTACTAATTCCATTTTTTTAGTTTTTAAGGTTAAACAATTTATTAATGACTACATAAAATTAATTTGGAAGTTTTGCGGTTTCAATGAGTCCGATCAGTAAAAAACATGATTTTCATCAGGTTTATTCAGGAGGCCTTACTACTCAAGGCTTCACCCTGTTTGTTTTGTTCAAGTAAGGTCCATCCTTCTGTAACGCTTGTTTCTAACCATACTTTACCTGATTTTCGCCATACATTTACTGTTATTCCAAAAACGTCAGCAAAATATTGTTCCAGGTCAGCAACTGTCATATTAGGACTTATTTCAATTGTACCATTATTATGCCTTGTTCGGCATTCTGCAATTGTTTTATTATCCTCAACAGGTTTCATACCAGGTTGGCCGCCAGACGAGTTTGATTTTTTGAAAAATTCGAGTTTCAGGTAGGGAAAGGCCTCATTGAAATCTTGCTGGATAGCAAAAATTTTTCGGTGATCATTTATGTTTATTTTAACCGGAGATAGATTCATCTGATTCAAGTTTCAAGTATTAATGTAATGCAAGTAATGGAGTAGACGTGTGAAAAGCCATTCTTTTAGTATTTGGCTCATGAAAAATGCGCTGCAATAAATTGTGCCTGTGTGGTACCATTACAACAAGATCAATCATATTTATTTCGGCAAATTGGTTAAGGCCATCAATGATATCCTCATTTATCCATGAATGAAATGAATGGTCGAATGCCTCCAGGGAATGATTCAGTTTAATGCCTGCTGCAGCCTGTTCAGCAGTGGGCAAGGTCTCGGTGTCTTTCGCAACATTTAAAATATAAATATGAGATTTAAACATTTCTGCAAGTTCTTTCAAAGGGTCAAGTATTGTTTTGTTCTGTATTTCAGAATAGTCACAGGCCAGCAATATTTTTTTAAGGCTTTTAAACTTTATATTTTTATGTATTGCCAGCACCGGACATTTTGCCCTCATCAATAATGTGCTTGTGACACTACCAACTAATTTTTCAGTCAGGTAACCTGCTCCCATCATTCCCATTACTACAAGATCGGCATTAGACTCTTTTGCAAGTGCATCTATTTCAAGCGAAGGGAGTCCGCCAAGTGTGCGGCATTCAATTTTTAATTTCCCATTGTGTTTTTGCTGAATCTCGCCTTTAATTGAATCCAGTACCTCCAGGCTTCCCTCTTCCAGTTGAGTTATGGGAAGAATGACCATTGTTTCGCTTGGTATTGCAGGTATTGCGTACACGTGAAGCAATAGGATCCTTGCCCCAGTTAAACTGGCAATTTCAGCGGCATAGTAAGCAGCATTCAACGCCACAGGCGAAAAATCAGTTGGCACAAGTAAGGTTTTCATGTATGTTGAACTAGAGATTAAAACAGAAGCAATAAAACATCTAATGCCACAGCAACCGCACTAACATATACAATATACTTCATGGGCATAACAGCCAGAATAAGGGTTAAAACTGCCATGGTTGGAAATACAATCAGGGCTAGCCGCAACACTTCGTACGTGTTTGTTCCAAAAGCCGCTGCAAATCCCCCCATACAGGCAACTATGGTTATTAAAATCGGAACTAATCCAAAGCGGGTTTCTTCAAGCGAATTCACTGTCCAGGTTTTCGTATTATCTTTTTTTTCATTTACTGTTAACGAAGCTATTTGAGTTCTTTCATCCACAGTTTTTGTTTTTGATTGTGTGATTGTGCTCATACGTTTTTTATTAATGGTTAAACAAATAATTTATGTGTCAAAAATAGGTAGACGCACCAAAAGCTGACTTGAGACAGGTCAGTGCGGAATATGATTGTTATCAGGAAATCACCTTTTAAGTAAATAATTCGTAAAAAGTCTGAAAACTGATAAAAATCATTTTAATGAATGATTTCCGGCATGGTACTGAGGGCCGGAAAAATGTTTCTTTGTAAAAGAAACATTTAATTTAAAGACGATGAGAACAGATGATCAAATTCAAAAAGACGTAATGGAGCAGTTTAAGTATGACCCATTTTTAAAAGCATCTGAAATTGGAGTGGGTGTAGTTAATGGTGTGGTTACGTTATCAGGTATCGTAAATACCTTTGCAAAAAAAATGGCAGCCGAAAAAGCAGCCATGCGCGTTGAAGGTGTTAAGGCTCTAGCCGAAGACATTCAAATAAAATGTCATCCTTTTACTAAAAAAACAGATACGGAAATTGCCGGGGCTATACTTAACGCATTTAAGTGGAATAGTGTTGTAAACGAAGAAAAAATTAAAGTTAAAGTTGAAAACGGATGGGTGACCCTTGAAGGTGAGGTTGACTGGGAATTTCAGCGGAGGGCAGCAGCTGATGCGGTACTTAAATTGGATGGCATAGCGGGTATTAACAACAATTTAAAAATCATGCCTTGTTTAACACCTAAAGAAGTAACGCACAGCATTAGCGCAGCCTTTCATCGAAATGCAAGCATTGACGCGCGCAAAGTGCACGTTTCGGTTGAGGGCAGTAAAATAATTCTTACAGGAAAAGTTCGCGCATACCTCGAAAAAAAGGAAGCTGAACGAGTTGCCTGGATGGCCCCGGGTGTAAGTCAGGCAGAG
>DATGXI010000057.1:0-10986 GCA_035299065.1 Flavobacteriales bacterium | reverse complement strand
GTAGCGATACCAGCACGTTGGTGCACACTGTTTATCCCACGCCACAAGCCTCTTTTACAGTTGCACCCAATCCAGGCTGCGAGAACCAGGACGTTTACTTTACCAACACTTCAACTAACGCAACCACTTATACCTGGAGTTTTGGTGACACTACAGGGTCAACAGCAATAAACCCATCACATGCGTACAGCGCAACAGGTTTCTACAGTGTAACATTAATGGCATATGGAGCCGGAGGCTGCGGTGATACCATAACAGTTGCACCAGCGGTTTATATTAACCCCACACCTACTGCCGATTTCAGTTATGTAAACGTAACCGATCCGGCAAACAACGGCACCATTGTGTTTACCAACCAGTCAACGGGTGCGATTTCGTATGTTTGGAATTTTGGAAACGGGAATGCTTCAACGGAAGAAAATCCTACCGAAAAATACAATACGTTCGGACCGTTTTTGGCAAGTTTACTTGCAACTAACCAATTTGGGTGTACCGACACCGTTGTCAAAGAAATTATAGTGGATTTTTACAGTGGTCTGTTTATCCCGAATGCGATGTATCCCGGCAGTGACAATTTTGAAGTTGCCAATTTTATACCAAAAGGTGTAAGTTTAAAAACATTTGACATCACCATTTATGACGACTGGGGAAATTTAATTTGGGAGTCAACTGCACTTGATGCGCAGGGCCGGCCAACGGAATATTGGGATGGCACATTTAAAGGTTTGCCCGTTCAACAGGATTCATATGTGTGGAAAGTAGTGGCTACATTTATGGATGATTCGTTATGGAGAGGAAAAGAATACAGTGATGGGTATTTCAGGAATGCAGGAACAATAACCGTAATTCGATAAACGATGACAGGAAAAAACAAATATGTAGTACTATTGACAACGATCCTGCTTATAGTTTTCGGACAGAATGCGCGTGCACAGGATCCTAACTTTTCGCAATTTTATAATAATCCCATTTACTACAATCCGTCAATGACAGCCATTGGCCACGGGTTGGCGTGGAGAGCCAATGCGCGTAATTTGTGGGGGCCTGTTCCGGGAAAATTCAACACATACAGCGCCTCGGTTGATGCAGAAGCGTTGAATAAAACAGGATTGGGCTTAATTGCTTACAGTGATGTGGCGGGCGAAGGCATGTTGCGCACGCAAGGTGCTTACATTCATTACTCGTATCGTCCATTGGAAACAAAACGTATAATTGTGCAGGCAGGCCTTTCAGGCGGGTTTATACATAAAAGCATTGACTGGAGTCAATTAAATTTTTCAGATCAATATGATGAAGTATTTGGCAATGTTAAACCAACAGCGTTTGTTGCACCTGGTTACAACAATGTAATGTATCCTGATTTTGCAACTGGCGCAACAGTGCGCTTCAATGCAGGAAAAGCTGAATCGAGGGATAAAAAAATGACAACTACGGTTGGTTTATCTTTCCATCACCTTACGCGGCCTAAAGATGCATTTATAAGTGATGGTCAACGCTTACCTGTAAAATGGTTATTGCATGCCAACACAGGTATATTGTTAAACGGACTGGTTTATGCACCGGGGTTCATTTTTGAGCGGCAAAATAAATTTCAAACGTTTACCATTGGTGCAAATGTTATGAAAAGCCCGGTTTTTGCTGGACTATGGTTCAGGAACCGGAGCTTTAACCTTGGATTAAAAAGCTATGATTCGTTTATTTTCAACCTTGGATTAAATACACTTTTCAATAAAACCACCCGAATGCGTGTAACATATGGGTATGATTTTACCATTTCGCGTCTAAAAACCTCGGCCATGGGAACACACGAATTGAGCATTGTCTTTGAGTTTGACGATAAGGTACTTTTCCAATCGGTAAAAGATAAACGCAGGCAAAAATCAAAGAATAAGTTTAAAGAATGTGTGAATTTTTAACACATTGCGTCAGGCGTTTTTCTGATTTAGCAACCACTCTTCAGCCTCTTCATGGTTCTTAAACGCTTTTACTTTTATGGCATGATTAGACTTGAGTTCGGCCATGAGGTTTACCATTAAGCGTTGTGCAATTGAATGTACCACTATTGCACTAACGCGATTTAAGCTAAGGCCTTCTTCGGAATAGGCAAATTCACGCGCTTCCTTGGTCAGCACAGTATATTTTCCCATTTCAATCATAATGTACATTGGAGTATTCTGATGTTTTTCTTTAAGCAGTTGAAATGCTTTTCTTGCCAGCTCAATGCCAACTTCAGATTCAGGCAAAAAATGAACATAATAAATTCCGTTGTCCCAAATTTCGATCGTTGCAGAATGAAGGTCATGTGTTTCAAGTACACTGTGTGTGTTCCCCGAGGGCAATTCCTTATTTAATTTTTTATGATTCTGCAATTGGCTTTGCTTTTATCATTAAATACAAATGATATAATGTAAGTTGCGGGAGCAATACTACTAAAATCAAACGTTCCAAAAATACCTGGAACAAAATATTTTTGCGAAACAACCACGCGGCCCTGCATATCCACCAGTTCCATACCTGTAACAGGTTTTGAAGCAGTAAATTGGCAAAAACCACTCATGGGATTAGGGAATATTTCAAAATCGGAATGATTACTGGTTTCGTTCAAGTCAAGCGGTAACTCAACCACAATTGTATCTACAAGTGTGTCGTTAGGGCATACCCCGTTAGACGCAACAAGTATGAGTTGATAGTTACCCGGGCTCGTGTAATTATTCCAGGGATCTGTATCGGATGAAACATTTCCATCGCCAAATGACCATGAATAAGAAGTTGCATTTAACGAACTGTTTGTACAGGCAACAAAAGCAAAAGGTAAATTCACCGTGTCATTGGAAACACTAAACGAAGCCACTGCAGGGTCAAACAAAGTAACCGAAAAACTTTGCACAAGCGTATCATCACCCCCGGGCCCTGTTGCAACCAATTGAATGGTATAGCTACCTGAAGCCGGAAAAGAAACATAAGGATACTGGTCATTTACATCGCTAAATATAACACCTGCTCCTGACCATAAATACGCATTGGCCCCAATAGTTGAATTGGTTAACATGATCGAATCACTGGAACAAATTCCGGACGAAGGCAATGTAAAAGCACAAACCGGTTCAGTTGTTGGTGAAACAATGGTGATTCCATCCGATGAAAACTGTGCTATTAAACCTGCCCCGTTCCTTACCCGCACATTTATGTAATAGGTTTGGCCATAATTAAGTGAAAGACCGGTCATGGTAAAATTTGTAACAAGTAAATTATTTGTCCAGCCAATAATTGACGAATCACCAGGGGTGTTTCCCACCGAATACCAATAGGAATCAATATCCGAATGTGCATCAGTGCTTGCCGTCCATTCTCCTGACAACTTGCTGCTATCAGTTTGTGCATCAATGTCGGCACCCAGGGTATCCATTACTGTTATACTTGCCGGGTTTGTCCAGTCAATATTTACATTAGTGCTTGCCGGGTTACTCCAGTTACCTGCAAGATCATTGACCAACGAAACTATGCGACAGGAATTTTGGCCCGGACCGTAATTTTGGTAACGCACCATGTCAGCACTTGTTCCTATGCTTATTGATTCACTTGCGATACGCAACTGGTATACCTTTAAATCATCATAAAATGCAGAAGTATTGCCGGTACGCACAGAAATGCTATTTCCGTTTGCTAAAGGTGAGGGATCTGTCCATTCGCTTACCAGCACATCATCCAAGTAAACTTTTATTTGACCTGTTGAAGGATCAAAAAACACTTTACAATCATAAAAGACTCCTGGATTAATGATAGCAGGATCATCTGTTTGCAAAGTAAACACATCACCATTTACTTCATAAATCTGGCATTTATCACTGTCAACCCTGAAGTAAACAAAATACGAATTGCCCCTGTTTGGCAATGCCGGATTATCACAAAAAAAATGTAAACCAGCCCTCCGATTTGTTCCTGTACCATCCTGGTTCATTTGCCAGTGATATAAATAAGCATGTGAATTGTCCTGCACCAAATTTGCGTACAGGTTTGTGTTCGCATCTGTTTCACTGGTTTGGTATAAATGATTTGTATTGATCACAAAACTACCTGTGACTGACGTCCACTCGGGATGAACGGTTAGTTGAAAATTATCGTTGAAAAAGCCCTTTGCATTATTTCCTCTCCATTCAACACCGTCATAATCCAGCGCCTGGTAAAACCGTTGACTGATTCCTGATCCGCCTGAATCATCTGTATCGGTAAAATTTACTGTAAAATCACCTGTTTGCCATGCACCTGTTACACTTGCAGTTGTTGTGGGCGATGTATTGTCGGCAAAACACTGGTAGGTTGCTTTAAATCCACTTGATATAGTAGAGCCATCAGACGTAAAACGAAAGGTAATTGCCCCGGTACTTGAATTCAATGCTGCTGGAATAGTTGTTCCTGTAAATGGACTTCCCGGAAATTGTGCAGCCGATGTATTTCCGCCATCGTATACATATAGAAAATCGTAACCTGGTTCCAGGTTAAATGCGCTAAAGTTTACGGTTATTGCCGAAGCACCAACGGGCGCTATTGTATAGGTGTAATCTTCGTTATCATAGTACGCTTTATTGGGCCCACCTCCCATATCAAATAACGTGTCGCTGCATAAATCAACGGCACAATCGGTCATTTTATTTGCAATGGCATCCCAAAAATCAGTGTACCCGTCATCATACCCCAAGGCCCATATTCCCATTCCTGCAATTCCACGTTTATTAATGAGATCAAGTCTTTTTTCCATTTCGTACTGCTCACTGATAAAACACTGTTTTAATCCACCCGAATTAAATTCATAATAGGCTGAATAACTTTCATTGTCAAAATGCCGGTTTGCTGCGCTGTAATTTCCAGAAGTGTTGTTTTTAACGTAATCAAACGTGCGCGAAACTCCTGTTCCTGTTGTTGATGATGGAATGCCGGAAGAAGCTACCGCCCATTCACGTCCGTAGTAAGGTAAACCCAATACCAGTTTGGAGGGCGATAGTCCCAAATCAAGGTAATTGGTAATTGATTTGGATAACGTATAATTGTAAGACGATGAAAAATGGTAAAGTGGATCATTTGGACCAGCTGTTGAACTTCCTGTCCAGTAATAATCATAACCCATGATCACAAAATAATCAACATTGGTCATTGCGGCAACATCAATCACATCATTCCAGTCAACTGCATATAAAACCGAACTTACCTCTGAACCTGGTATTGCAGTATGCATTTGACTTGCCAGATCATTCATGAAATTGGTAAAATTTGTTTTTTGGGAAAGCGGTAATCCTTCAAAATCGATGTTTACTCCATGCGCACCACGGGTAGAAATAAGGTTAATAAGGTTATCAATTAAATTTTGCTTCGCAATGGCGTTGGTCAAAAAAGTAGAGTGACCTGAAAAAAGCGTAACACATAAATTTACTTTAACACCATTTGCCAATGCAGTTGTAACCGAAGTGGTGGTTGAAAAAGCATGTGTACTTGTTGCGCTTCCGGTTGCTGCGTCAACTTCGTATGAAAAATAACAAAAATGCGATAACAGAGACCAATCATAATTTACTTCAAGGCCATTGCTCCAGTAAGGGTGCCAACCATATACCATTTTATTGAGCGTGCAGGCTGCCCTGTTGGATGCTGGTTTTGGATCGGCCACATTTGTTAAAGCCCAGGTATCGGCATCAATACCAAGGCTGTTATAATAGTCTGTTTCCTCTTTATGAATACCTTGCGCACTGGCGAATAGTGGCCATAGAAGCGCGAATAATAAAAAAAGGTTTTTCATTGTTAAAAGGTTACTTATAGCTCAACAAATTTAGCTAATTTCAGGTACTATTAACCTATTTACACAACAAATCCATCATATGAATCACCTAAAACATTTTATTTTAACCGGTGCTGTTACATTTTTTGCTTTACAGGCCGCAGCTCAAACCAATGACAGCAAATTTATAGAGGTTACGGCTACCGATTCAACACAGGTAATTCCTGATATTATTGAATACAGCTTTACACTTATGCCTGACAACAGCGTTGAAGCTCCACCGGCATATAACGATGATGATTACAATAATCCGCCTGTTACAAATTATGCCGAAACGCAAAAAAAGAAACAGGAGGAAGCTATGTTGAAATTAAAAATGCTGGAAAAACGTTTTACCGAACTTTTATCAAAAGAAAAAATCACCTATTCGCGCAAAGACCCGAACAGTTATAATAAATATGTTTACGGGTATGATTATGAATACGGGTATGGCTCGGGTGATGTGAAGAACAAGGCTTTCGTTGTAAAGTTCGTTTCATTTGACCAATTGGATAAGTTTCTTGCAAAAA
Organism: Flavobacteriales bacterium; assembly: GCA_035299065.1. Classification (GTDB taxonomy): domain Bacteria; phylum Bacteroidota; class Bacteroidia; order Flavobacteriales_D; family UBA2798; genus DASPJQ01. The sequence continues at coordinate 4,653 of DATGXI010000057.1, read as the reverse complement.
TTCCCGAAGACATAAAATATAACGGTAACATTTCTTCTACCAGTTCATCAAAAATACGCGACATGGAATCTGCCCTGCTTGAAAAAGTTGTTTTAAAAGCAAAAAAACAAGCTGAAACCGTTGCACGCATTTCGGGTGCTACACTTGGAACCGTTTTACAGTTCTCAGATGTAAGTCCTGTTTCAACAACGGCCGGCAATGCCGGATATGACCAATTGGTAAATTACCTGGCAGGCGTTTATAAAGGCGCAGCCGCACAGGATGACCAACGCAAAATCATTCTTACCAAAACGGTAAGGATACGTTACAGCATCCAATAATTTTCGGTTATAAAAAATACCTGCTTTCACTTACATTTCTGCTATTTCAATTTATTATTTTTCAAAACGGCCCAAACTATTACGCTTGTTTTTATGGCTGGCTTTAGCAAGTCCAGGGCCTTTACACCATTAACTATACCTTTGATAGTTATTTTTCACGAATGCTTTTAATAGCGCTGACTACGAACAGGTTTAAAAATCAAAATCACTATTCATCATGACCCATGTAACTTTTAAGGGGTATGGTTTGTTATTAGTATAAAACAATTAAACCTTGTACCGCTTTTTTGCAACTATTTTATGTTTTGCTCCTTTTCTTTTAAAGGCGCAGGTTGCTTCGTATAATCAATACAGTGCCGCCCTAGCAGGAATTAATCCGGCTTATATTGCATGTGTTGACCGTGATCAGCTAAGTATGATTTTTCGCGACCAATGGCCGGGATATAAACAGCAATCGCTTTTAGGAGAATTTTCAGTCAACCGCTTCTCTACCCGATTCAGCAGCAGTATTGGCCTGTTTGGATCGTATAAAAATTTTAACCAGGAAAGTTCTGATATCAAAAATGCGGGCCTTCAATATGGTTACCGCGTTTATTTTCTGAATTCGGTTTTCCTCAATTTTGGGCTTGGTGTAACAGCCAGTGAAATGAATGTTGATATAAATAATGTACATTATACATATGATCCAAAAGCCAGTTATACATACGTTCCCGGGCCAATAATTCAAAACAGGGCTTTACGTTTGTCATATGGGCTAATTATACAGGAAGAAAGCAATGGATTTTATGGTGGAATAAGTGTACGCGATCATGCCGTATATACCATGCTTGATGGTATTGATGCCATAACAGTTGAACAAAATCCTACTTTATCACTGCAGGGCATGTACAGGGTTCCTATTACACGCAAAGCTTTGTTTTTTGCCTTTGGTTCATATGAAAAAACCGGAAAACTTACGACCACAAATTTGGGTAAAGAAACCGTTCTACAACCATCTTTCCACTATATGTTTTTACAGGGAAATTTTTACCACAGTCAACTAGGTTCATTCGGCATTGGGTATAAGGCGTATTTTGGAAATTATGGAAGCACCCATTTAAGGTATTCACTGGTATTGGGTCCTGGTGGTTTTTTTACGCTCGGTTACAGTCATGACGCAAAACCATACATCCAATATGATCGCATCCGTTTAAAAACAAGCCACGAAGTTTCAATAAAAATAAAATTACTTGCAATAAAAACTAAAAAAGGGAGATAAGTTTATGAAAACAACAAGTATACTTGCTACACTGGTCATTTCATTTAATGCAATGGCCGCTGGCGACAATGTCAACAACATTGAAACGCCTTCAAAACCATTTGGCGTGACGGTTTTTTTAACCGGGGCTGAACTGGGCCATACCACCGAGGTGAAACTCCAAAAAGGAAAAAATGAAGTTAAGTTCACGGGCCTTTCCTCTAAAATGGACCAGGAAAGCATTGTGGTGGATATTGCCGATAAAAACATCACGATATTATCTGTTTTCTTCAGCAACAATTTTCTGGCAGAAATGCAAAAAAACCCAAAAGTAAAAATACTGCGTGACTCGGTAGAACGCATAAAAGACAAACTGGCTTTTCTGGAAGGAAAAAAAGAAACCATTATTAAGGAAAAAGACCTTTTATTCAAAAAAGATTATGAAGGGCTGGACAATGATATTGCCAAGTTAAATGCATATACTGAATACTGCCGAAAACGCAGAGATGAATTATCAGCCGATGCGTATAAAATAACAAAAACGGAGACGAGCTTAAAGGAACGACTGTTAATGTTTACCCGCCAGCTTGAGGAGCTCAATACGCGCGTGGGCATGCCAAGCGCTGAAATTTCGGTATTGGTGTTAGCTTCAGATGATGTAAGTGCTAAATTTGATTTAAAATACAGGGTTGCTGATGCCGGTTGGGCACCTAAATATGACATCAGGGTTGATGGTATGGACAAACCGGTTAACCTGTACTACAAAGCCAATATTTACAACAATACCGGTGTTGATTGGAACAATGTAAAATTAAAATTGTCAACGGCCGATCCTTTGCAGGGTGCACAGTATCCGCGTATGGAAGCCTGGGACCTTAAACAAGATCCAACACAAACAGAAAGCTATAAAAACGCACAAAAACAAATCAAAGAACTGCAGGAGGAAAACAAAACCATTCAGTTCAAAACAATTGAAGTGGATGAACTGAGTGCTGAATTTGAAATCATGCAGGCCTATACAATTCCGTCAGATAACCGGCCTTACCTGGTTGACGTTAACAATAAACAATTGCAGGCCAAATACGAATACGTAAGTATTCCAAAAATGGACAGGGACGCCTTTCTGGTTGCCAAAGTTGTGGGATGGGCCGAATTAAGTCTTGTTTCGGGCGATGCCAGTGTGTATTATAACGGTTCATATATTGGAAAATCAAAAATAAGCGTTCAGGAAATTTCCGACACACTTGAACTTTCACTGGGTCGCGACAATAAAATTGCCATCACACGCATAAAAAAATCGGAACTTAACGATCACCAGATCATTGGCAACAATGAAAAAGAAGTATTTAAGTATGAAATTGTTGTGAAAAACAACCGGGAAACACCCATAAACATTAATGTAACGGACCAGGTTCCGCTTAAAAACGATTCGCGTATTGACATTAGCATATCTGAAATTTCAGATGGAAAATATGACAAGTATAGTGGCGATGTAACGTGGGCACTTGCATTACAGCCGGGAGAAACAAAAAAAATAACATTTAATTTCTCTTCAAAATACCCAAAAGAGTTTGATGAATACTACAGGGCTAAAAGTCAGTTCTACCAGCAAAACTACAATTACGGAATAAAACGAAAATTCAGAACACTTTCAGCACCGAGCTTTTAGTACTAAAACAAAAAAAAGCCCTTTAAACAAGGGCTTTTTTATTTCTGAACGATTGGATTTTAATTTTCAATTACAAGTTTATGTGCACCCGATAATGGCTTGCTGCCATTCATCAATTGAACAAAATAAAGTCCGTTTTGCAATTCAGCCGTATTTACCGTTACAGTTGTAGTGGTTGACTCTTGAGAAATAACCAATTTTCCATTTACGTCAGTAATATTAACCGAAGTAAAAGCCGAATTGCTTTTAATGTTGATTTGCATGGATGCCGGGTTTGGGAAAACGCTGAATACATCTTCGGCAGCAATGTTTTCATCAATTCCTATGGCCGCAAGCGTTACACATTCAGATGTATCGGTACATCCATTGTCGGTAATTATAACCGCATAGTCAGCTGTGAAAACCGAAAGATAAAATTGCGTATCGTTTGTTCCAATTGCCGGAATATAAATCGGGCAAAATACCCATAAGTAAGAGTCAGCTGTAAAATTGGTAGCCGTTGCACCTGATCCCAATGTAAATACCGACACATCGGGAAGCGGATTAACCGTTACCGTTATGGTTGTACTACCCACACAACCGCTTATGGTATCAATTGCTGTTACCGAATAAGGTGTTGTGGTTGTTGGTGAAACAGTGTAGGATGCCGTTGAAGGACCACTTGACCAAACATATGAATTGGCACCACTGGCATTGGCAGTAAGTGTGGTACTTTCATTTTCGCAAATGGTTGTTGTGCCTGTAACAGTAACGGTAAGGCCGGGACTAACATCAACTGTTAATGTATCCTTTCCAATGCAACCATACGCATCGGCACCGGTTAAAATATAGGTTGCGTCCATGACAGGATTAACCGTATAACTGGCACTTGTTGGCCCGGGAAACCATGAGTATGTTACAGCTCCATTGCCCATTAAGGTTGTGCTTTGACCGTTACAAATAGAATCGTCACCTGTAATATACACCATTGGTACAGCTATGTGCACAACAACTGAATCGGTGTTCACACATCCGTTTGTATCGGTGCCCGTTACATATAAAGTAGTATCAGATGAAGGCGAAATGGAAATGCCTGCTGTTGAAGGACCACCCGTCCAAACATAAGTGCTGGCACCGTTAGCTGTTAAGTTACTGGTTTGACCTGTACAAATGGTATCGTTTCCGGTTACAAATACGTTTGGTGAATAGGCTATTACCGTTATAGCTGTTCGGGCACTTTCACCGCATGTACTATCCTGTGAATAATACGTAACCGTGTCGCTTAACACCGGAGTTGTAAAGGAAGATCCCCCTCCTAACCAGGTACCACCGGTTGAAGCATCATACCATCCCAGTGTTCCAGTTCCGGTTACTGATAGTGTTGTTGTACTGCCTGAACAAATAAGCAGGTTGGCTGCCGGAGTTGCATCGGTTGGTGCTGCAGGAGG
>DATGXI010000056.1:0-7913 GCA_035299065.1 Flavobacteriales bacterium | reverse complement strand
ATCCAGTGGCAACGGTTGAGTTATGGTTGCAAATCCTGTAATCTGGCAGCCTTCATTATCGGTAACCACTACGGTATATGATCCGGCTGACAATCCTGTTACCGTTGACGTGGTTGCGCCACCCGGTGACCATGTATACGTATAAGGCGTTGTTCCACCCGATACACCAGCACTGGCTGCGCCATTGTTTAACTCGGCACAGGTTTCATTGTTACTGATGACCGAAATAGCCAGTGGAAGGGGTTGGGTAACCGTAATGGTATTGTTCGCTGTACATCCATTGGCATCGGTAACCGTTACGGTATAAGAACCGGCTGTTAGTCCTGTTGAACTGGACGCAGTACTTCCCGATGGACTCCAGCTATAGGTATAAGGTGCTGTGCCTCCTGCAGGTGTTGCTGTGGCAATTCCATCGTTTCCACCGGCACAACTAACGGGGGTTTGACTAACGCTAACTGACAATGCTGCCGGCTGTGTTACCGTCACGTTCCCGTTAATCAAACATCCGTTGGCATCGGTAACGGTACAGGAATAAAAACCAGCTGCAACACCGCTAATACTGCTTGTTGTAGCCCCACCCGGTGACCATGAAAACGAATAAGGAGGCGTTCCTCCCGCAACGGAAACACTGGCACCACCAGTACTTGTTCCTGAACAAAGTGCAGGTGAAAATGATGTTGCAACTGATAAAATTGGTGGTTGGCTTACAAAGGCGGAACCTGTGGCTGTACAGCCAATGGCATCGGTAACGGTAACCGTGTACGTTCCTGTTCCTACTCCTGTAATTGATGATGTGGTTGCACCTGTGCTCCAGCTATAGGTGTATGGACCTGTTCCTGTTGGTGTAGCGGTTGCGCTTCCACCCAATGTACTTCCAAAACATAAAACAGGAGTTGCAGTCACATTTAAGACACCATCAAAGGTGTTATAGAAAATAGTAATGTTATCATCATCACCCGGGCAGGTGCCATTACCCGTTGTTGTAAGGGTTAGTGTTACCGATCCTGCAGCAATTTCGGCAGCGGTTGGTGTATAGGTTGCATTTAAGGCTGTTGTTGAAGGTGTAAATGTTCCACCACCACCCGACCATATTCCCGTTGTTACACCTGTAACACTTCCATTTAATGTTACCGTTGGTGAGGTAAAACAAGTAGTAATATCGGTTCCTGCGTTAGCGGTTATAGGGTTAGTAAATGCAGTTACTGTTACACTTGTGCTTACAGGTGCACACCCGGTTTGATCATTCATTACAACCGAATAGGTGCCTGCACCAACATTAATGGATGCCGTTGTTGCACCGGTATTCCATAAATACGTATAGGGAGCAAGGCCACCACCACCTGCTGCGGTAATGGTTGTGGTTGCTGAGCCAAAACAAACCGTTGGCGTGGTGGGTACTATTGAAACCGTTAGCAAAGGATAATAATACACACGCACAGTATCGCATTCAATGGTGCTGCTGCATGGCGCAAGTGTTAAACCGCAAACCAGGTAATCAACAAAGGTTGGCCATGATGAATCGGGTGTAACCGTTGTTGTTGTACACCCCGAGGTGCAGGATAAATAACTGTTATATGCACCGGTTGCACCAGGTGCAATGCTTGTCCATGTAAGTGTGGTGGGATCGTAGCCTGTTGCAGTTAATGTTCCGCTACATCCATCACTCACCACTTCATCAGTTCCTGCTGTTGGACCGGGTATTGATGTAATTTCATATACATTTGAATTGTTACCCGGTTTACAAAATGTAATGATGTGCGGTCCTACTCCACTTAAACATATAGGGTCACCAAGTGCAGTTGCCGGACCACAACCAACCTGGTAAAACAATGCACCCCCAGGTACAGCACCTGCTATAATGTCAAACTGTATTCCAACGGCACCGGGGTCAAGGGTTATGATAAAACAAACGCATTTATCAGGAGCCGAAGTTCCGCAACAATTGTCGTTACGCGAAACGCTGGGACTGTTCCAGGTACTGTCAGGAGCTCCGGTTAAATCAACTATAAAGGTTGGTGTACCTGGTCCGCACTGGGCAACTGCCACATGACTGCTTATAATAAGCATAAAGGCAATTCCTAAAAAACTTTTGATTTTATTAGTTGTTACCATGGCTGATTGGTTTGGTTGCACCATATACGCCCACAATATAGAAAGGGTTTTGATTTTGCGGTGAACCAAAAACTAACAATAAAAAAATATTTTTTTTGATTAGTCTGCATGCATACTACAAGCACTTAGCCTTAAATGATTTAGCGCAAGCAAGTCTGTGGTTTTACACTGAAATAAACTATACGTACCTGATAAAAAATAAATTATTTTTTTATTTAGGGGTAAATGCCTTTACGTTTGTTGTGGTGTTTTAAGGGTGAATTTTTAATTTTTTTAGCCAGCTAAATTTTAGTCGCAGGCACATTCCTTTTTTATTTACGCAATACAATTAAGATAGCGGCACTTTAAAACTCCCTTCCTGCCTATTCACACAATGGGTTTAACGTTTAATAACCACAAATTGACAGGAAATGGTTATATTGCCTGTATTAAATAAACCACATGTTCATGTACATTAAAACATTCAGTAGTTTTTCGGTTGACGATATTCAAAAAGCCCGGGAATTTTATTCAAAAGTATTGGGGCTTGACATTGCAACACCCATGGGACAATTGGAGCTAACCTTATCGGGTGGAAACACCGTTTTTATTTATGCAAAACCCGATCATACCCCGGCCACGTATACCGTTCTAAATTTTGTGGTTGATGATCTTGACAAGGTAGTTGACCGTTTAGCCCTTCGCGGGGTAACATTTGAGCAATACAACATTCCACCCTACATAAAAACAAATGAAAAAGGAATTGCTGACCAGGGCACCCAGCGCATGGCCTGGTTTAAAGACCCGGCTGGAAATATTTTAGGATTGTTACAGGATAAGAGCGTGAGGTATTGATTTTAGATGAAAGATGTGAGATATGAGTATGGAAAAACGCGCTTTTAAAACATTCGTTTTTGTTGCAGCCAGGCAAGCAAAACGGGTACGTGTTTAAGATATGTCTGTTTAAATACCTTTCACAAACCTTTAACCCTTCTCCTGAAGTCCCCTTTCTCAAATCTCAAATCTCATATCTTATATCTTATATCTAAAGATTAACCAGCCCACCTGATACGGTTTCACACTTATAAAAGCCCTTCTCCTGTAGTTCCGTTTCTCACTACTCACATCTCTGTACTCAAATCTATTGTAAAAAAAAAGCCCCAACTTTCGCTGAGGCCTTCATTTTATTTTTCAAGGTTAATTTTATTTATCAAGTAACAAGATTGTTCCGTTGTATACTTCAGGTTTTACGTTGTTACCACGTGATAACTGAACGCGCCACATATATGTGTTTGTTGAACATTTGGCACCTGTTGTAGCATCAACACCGTCCCATGGAGCATCAGCACGTGATGTTTCATAGATGCGTTTTCCAGTACGATCGTAAATAGTCATTTTAAACTGCACATCGCTCATTACTGTTAGCGCCACCGGAAGGAATGTTTCATTTATACCATCGTTGTTTGGCGAGAATGAGTTTGGTGCAAGTAAGTTATAGTCTTTGGCAACTTCTACTTTATTCGAGATTTTTGCCTGGCAACCGTTTTTACCGGTTACGGTTAAGGTTGTGTTATATACTCCTTTTTTAGGATATACATGTTTACCAATTTCATCGGTACTGAAATCTTTTCCGTCAAAGTTCCACATGGCCGTAAGGTCTTTTCCTTCGGTACGTGTGAATGTGTATTCAGGATAGGTTTCCGACTCGGCAGGGATAACATCAAAGCTTGCGTGCGGAGCAGGCAATACATTAATGATTGACTTTTCTGAAGCGGCATTTATTTGTTTACCATTGTCGTTGGCTGAATAAACCAATTGTATGGTTTGAGCACCTTCTTTAGAAAGAATCAGTTTTAATGACGCATCACCTGAAACTTCCTCGCCATTCAGCAACCATGTTACCGTATAGCCAGGTTTAACGTTGGTGGCTTTGAAAACCATTGTTTCATTTTGACAAACTTCACTTACGTAACCCGTGTACTCAGGTGCAACCATTGATAAACCGTTGCTTGAACCATTTACAGCATTGTTTGCATTTGTTGCATTGTTGTTTGCCGTAGTATTGTTATTGGTGTCGTTAACCTTATTGTTATTAACGGTATTGTTTACAACGTTGTTGGTGTTGTTTACTGCGTTAGTTAGAGCATTGTTATTGGTATTGTTTACCGCATTGTTGTTAACCACATTGTTATTTACCACCACTTTGTTACCGTTGTTGTTTGATTCAACGTTTGTGTTGTTACTTACAACATTGTTATTGTTGTTTGTTTCAACATGCGCAGTAGTATTGGTTGCGTTTTCAGGTGTTGTTACTGGATTACCCTTAACCTTATTGTGTGCAAGGGTAGTTTCAGTAGCTACTGGTTTGGTCGTATTTTTTGTAGTTGTTTCTCCTGAGAAATAGTATACACCAACACCTACTAATACGGCAGCAATTCCTGCTGTTAGGTAGTTCACCCAGTTTGAAGCTGAAGGTTGGTTTAAACGTTGTTCGAATTGTTCCCATGCACCGTTTGAAATTCCGGCATCGTGGTTATGTAATTTAGTGCGTAATGCGTTTTCAAAGCCCTGTACTTTGTCAAAATTTTGTGCGAACTGCTCCCATGCTCCATTGCCCATTCCGGCATCGTGGTTGGCAAGCTTATCGCGCAATATCTTATCAAATTTATCCATCTATCTTATTGCCTTGTGGCATTTTAATCTTATTAACCAATATTTTTTTAAGGTTCTGTTTGGCTTTTGCATAATTGCTTTTTGACGTTCCAACACTAATGTTGAGCTCATCGGCAATTTGCTGGTGGCTAAAGTTTTCAATTGCATAGAGGTTAAAAACCGCACGGTAAGCGGGACTTAGCCCTTGCATGGCTTCTATAATTAACTCAGGGCTTACCTGGTCCATTATTGAGTCCATGAACTCACCTTCTGTTTCTTCTCCTTCAAGTTCAAAACCGCTGGCATCATCGTCACCTTCACTATCCTTATAATTATAGTTGTCAATCAGCTCAAACGTAACTTTGTTTTTACGTGTGGAGTCAATTGCCTGGTTAACCATGATCCTGCGCACCCAGCCTTCAAAAGAACCGTTGAAACCAAAATCACCCAATTTCTGGAAGACTTTTATGAACCCGTCCTGAACTAAATCTCCAGCACTGTCACGGTCTCGTGTAAAGCGCATGCAAACCGACATCATTTTACCGTATAGCGTCTTAAAAATGATCTCTTGGGCGGATTTTTCACCTTTGAGACACCTTTTTACGACTTCTTGCAGTTCCGCATCGGTAAGTTTCATTTGCGTTACGTTGTTTAGACGGTTATTGTTTAAATGGTTGCCTGCCGGCCCACTATCCCCTTGATTTTTACCCTTTACAACCATAAATATACTATTAATTATTAGACACTTAGCCTTAATTTTAACGGTTTCACCGACTTTTTAACAAAACCTTGTGTAAACCAAATTTTAGCTAATTTCAGAGCCTTATAAACTAAAAACAATTTGAACATGAGAAAAGTTACAGTTGTGGGTGCAGGTAATGTAGGTGCAACCTGTGCCGATGTTATTGCACATAAAGATATTGTTGAAGAAGTAGTATTACTTGATATCAAACCAAACTTTGCCGAAGGCAAATCACTTGATATTTGGCAAACCGCTCCAATTGATCTTTATGACACACGCACCATCGGTTCTACCGATGATTATGCAAAAACCGCTAATAGCGATGTAGTGGTTATTACTTCAGGCTTACCACGCAAACCGGGCATGAGCCGTGACGATTTAATTGCCACCAATGCCGGAATCGTTAAAACTGTAACTGAAAACATCATAAAACACTCGCCAAACGCGGTTATCATTATTGTATCAAACCCGCTTGACGTAATGACTTATTGCGCGTATTTAACGGCTAAGGTTGACAGCAAAAAGGTATTTGGTATGGCTGGTATTCTTGATACTGCCCGCTACCGCGCTTTCCTTGCATCAGAATTAAACGTATCGCCAAAAGATATACAGGCAGTATTAATGGGTGGACATGGTGACACCATGGTTCCACTACCACGTTATACTACTGTTGGTGGTATTCCGGTAACTGAACTTATTGCTCCTGATAAATTGAACGCCATTATTGAGCGCACAAAAACAGGTGGTGGTGAAATTGTACAATTATTGGGAACCAGCGCATGGTATGCACCGGGTGCTGCCGCTGCACAAATGGTTGAAGCCATTGTACGCAACCAAAAACGTGTATACCCTGTATGCGCATTGTTAAATGGTGAGTACGGCATGAAAGACATTTACCTGGGCGTACCGGTTATTCTTGGTAAAAACGGTATTGAGCGCATTATTGAGCTTAAACTGAATGCCGAGGAGAAAAAATTACTGGCTGACTCGGCAACTGCTGTTAAGTCGGTAATGGATGTACTGGACAACATGAAAATTGTTGCGGCTTAAGGAAATTAAGATTTAAGATTCAAGAAAGACCCCGGTAGCAATGCCGGGGTTTTTATTTTTCAATTTAAACCAGTTGAACAGAAATTAATGCATAACGAAGGATCTGACTGGTTCAAATTGAAAAACAGCAAGCAATATCCTTTGCTTAAAATGAACCTTCTCATGTTTTTATTGTATTATTGTATATGAAACTACGAATTCATATTGCCGCACTTATTTTTTGCGCTGCATTTTTCATTTGCTGCGAGTGCGATTGGAAAGGCAACTTTATAACCGTGGCGCCTGAAGCACCTGTTGTGGTGAAAGCCAAAGTACTTGGTTTCTTCAAAAAAAACTCGCCACCTGCCGACAAAGACGTTGACATTGACGTGAAAATGGAAGTTGAGATCATGAATGTGTTTAAAGGAAAGGAAACACGCAAAAAAATCATGATATGGGGTGACAATGGCATGCAATGCAGACCCTATGTAAGCGCTTTTAAAAAAGATGCTGTTTATTACATAGCCATGAATAAAATGAATGATGTTGATTATTATATAAGCGTTTGTGGCGAATATTATTTGAAAGTAAAAAACGGGAAAGTGAAAATGCAGGGAAATAATGCCAATGAAACCATGCGTGATATGACCGAAAAAGAGTTTGAGAAATTATTGAAGATGAAATTGAAATGAGGAATATTTTACTTGCATCAGCCATACTACTTGTGGCAACCCTAAACCTTGCCTGCAAATGCGGGTGGAATGGTAATTTTTTACGCGTAGCCAGTAACGAAGACCTGGTTGTAAAGGCCAAAATACTGGGGCACGCACGCGTGCACAGCGACCTGGATGAAAAAATGACCATTGAAATACTTACCGTTTTCAGGGGAAAAGAAAAACGTAAAAAAATTACGGTTTGGGGCGATGACGGAAAATCATGCCGCCCTTATGTAAACATTTTTAAAAAAGGCGATATATATTACCTGGGATTGCATAAAGAGGAAAATGAATACGAAATAAGTGTTTGTGGCGAATACTGGCTGCAGGTGAAAAACGGAAAAATTAAAATGTCAAAAAACGAAGAGGACGAAAAAGCACCAGCTGAAATGACCACAAAAGCGTTTGATGAAATGCTGAAAACTGAAATGGGTAACTAACATAACCTGTTGCAGGCTGGTATAAAAAAAACTACTGGGCAAACCTTAGCTAACTTGTTAACCAGGCCCCGGATTGAGCCGGTACCCCGCAGTGAGTGTACCCACGAACGAGGAGTAAAGGCTAAAGCCGGAAAAGGCCCAAAAAACACCCAAGCAACCTAAATGCATTTTCAGCCGTCTTCACCTGTAACCAGGTGAGACCCCCTATGAAGAAATTACTACTACCCTTTTTTATACTTGCTG
>DATGXI010000055.1:0-32836 GCA_035299065.1 Flavobacteriales bacterium | reverse complement strand
AAGAAAAAATAATTTCGCTGGAAGAATCCGAAAAAATAAAGGAGCAAATTAAAGAATTGATTGCATCGGAACTGGAAGTTGCTTTTGCAGAACCAGCCATTGTAGCCGATACCAAAACTGAATTGGCCGATGTGTATGCTCCATATACACAAACTGTAAAAAATCCGGGTGCTGACAAAAAAGACATGCGGTTGATTGATGCCATAAGTGATGGGATGCGTGAGGCCATGAAAAAGCACGATAATCTTGTGTTGATGGGACAGGACATTGCCGAGTATGGTGGCGTTTTTAAGGTTACCGATGGATTTGTTGCTGAATTTGGAAAACCACGTGTGCGCAATACGCCATTGTGCGAGTCGGCAATTATTGGAAGCGCACTTGGACTGAGCATAAACGGCATGAAAGCCATGGTTGAAATGCAGTTTGCCGATTTTGTAACGTGTGGATTCAATCAAATAATAAATAACCTTGCAAAAATACATTACCGCTGGGGCCAAAATGCCGATGTGGTGGTGCGTATGCCAACGGGAGCAGCTGTGGCTGCAGGTCCTTTCCATTCACAAAGCAACGAAGCATGGTTTGTGCATACTCCTGGATTAAAAGTGGTTTATCCTGCTTTTCCAGGTGAAGCAAAGGGCTTGTTGCTTGCCGCATTTGAAGATCCAAACCCGGTAATTTTCTTTGAGCACAAAGCCTTGTACCGTAGCATTGAAGAGCAAGTTCATAACGGGTATTACACATACGAAATTGGAAAAGCAGCGCGTGTTGCTGAAGGAAACCAGGTAAGCATTATTACATACGGGCTTGGTGTGCATTGGGCGCTTGAGGTTGCAAAAAGACATCCTGAATTGTCAATTGATATCATTAACCTTCGCACGTTATTGCCATTGGATACCGAGACCATTTATGAGTCGGTGCGCAAAACCGGAAAAGTACTGGTGCTGCATGAAGATTGTTTAACCGGAGGAATAGGAGGAGAACTTTCAGCATTGATCACCGAAAATTGTTTTGAAAGTTTGGATGCGCCTGTTGTGCGTGTGGCCAGTTTGGATACGCCTGTACCATTTGCGGTAACGCTTGAAAATAATTTCCTGGCAAATGCCCAGTTGGAAGAGAAGTTGATGAAATTGGTGAATTATTGATCTTAAAAACCGTTGGATACATTTAGCATTGAATTGGTTGTTGAGGCTGCACAAATGGATTCTGAAATATGGATGCAGGGTTCAGTCGAAATACGGATTAACGGAAGTAAGCCCTATTCAGATGGTGATTATGTAGATTTTGATGTTTTTGTAAAAAGCCTTGATGTTGAGGGGGAATTTTTTATTTTTTCATGTACGTGTGGTATTCCTGAATGTGCAGGATGGATTAAAGGAATTGATGTTCGGCATGAAGGAAATATAATAAGTTGGAAAAATTCCAATGATAATATTTCCTGGCAATTTGACAGAAGTGGCATACAGGAAAGCCTGAAAGAAATTCGAAGAGAAGTGTTGAAGTACAAAAAATTCTTTGCGAAAAAAGAAATTAAATACGTTGGGGTTGGGTATAATTGGTAGCGGTTTAATTCCCAATATCTGAAAATTGAAGTTTGATAGAATAATATCACTGGTGCCGTCCCAATCCGAGCTATTGTGGGACCTTGGCCTTCGTGAAGAGCTTATTGGCATCACCAAATTCTGTATACACCCCAATGAAATGTTTAAATCGGTTACACGAATTGGCGGAACAAAAACACTTGACCTGGAAAAAATACGTGCCTTAAAACCCGATTTAATCATTGCCAACAAAGAAGAAAACGAAAAGGAACAAATTGAAGCACTTCAAAAAGAATTCAAGGTTCATGTAACAGAAGTTTATACACTGGAGGATTCCTATCAAATGATTGGTGAAGTAGGTGAAATGGTTGGACGAAAGGAAAAATCGTTAGCGCTTGTTGAAGATATCAAAACCGAATTTGCAAAATTAAAACAACCTGCAAATCCAAAACGCGTGGTATATTTTATCTGGAAAAGTCCGTACATGGTGGCCGGTAAAAACACCATTATTGATGACCTTTTAAAACAGGCCGGATATATAAACGCAATTGAAGATGCCCGATATCCTGAAATCACATTAGAAAAAGTCAAAGAATTAAACCCCGATTATGTTTTTCTATCTTCTGAGCCATTTCCTTTCACTGATAAACACAAAGCCGAATTTGATTTCCTTCCTGTTGAAAACGTAAAAATTGTTGACGGTGAAATGTTTTCCTGGTATGGATCACGCTTGTTAAAAGCTCCTGATTATTTTACAGCATTGGGAGCAACGCTTTAAGCAGTTCAATGTCTTTTGGTGCCCGTAGGGTCATAATGTCCAACGATTCAATTAAACCATCCTTACCATTTTTCAACAAGAGTTTTCCTTTTAAATGAAGTACTTCTTTATTGGTACCTGTGGTGTATATCATGAACGAATCAAAGTATTTCTTTTCATCGGCCATAAACCGCATTTGCATGTTGGGCAAATTAGCATTGAAATTATCGGTATTGAAATAAAAAACATTTGAATAACCTGTTTCAGGCAACTGGTTGGCGCTGCTCGGTTTTGTTGTGATATTTAACCAGTCATTTTTAACCCCAAAGAAAATTTTATAATGCGCATCGCGCTGCCAGAAAAACCAGTTGTCTTTGGCTTCTGTTAATTTGTTTTGCTTTTTATAGGCGTTTAGTAACGTGTCAATCTTTTTTGGGTTACTGCAATTAAGCCTGAAGTCAAAAGCAGGTAGTGCAAAGTTTTGAGAAAGCATTTTTAGTTCAAAGGGAGCATCGTCCTTTACCTGTAATTCGGCTTTAGCAAGGCCATGGCAATAAAGTTCCACACCTTCGGCCAACTGGTTATGCAACACTGGCCTGAAAATGTTTTCAATGCTGTCATTCAATTTAATAAATGAAAGTTTATCAAGTAAAAGTGTTGCGTTGGTTGCATGAAGGGTTGACTTAAAATAAAGATATCCCTCCATATCGGCAAATTTGTAGTCAGGGTTGATCTTGTGTTCAGGGAAATAACTTGAAATATCTTTTTCAAATTTCAGGTCCACCTCAAATTCAAGGGCATCCTTATTGAAATTTCCACAAGCCACAAAATACTTCATCCACACGGGGTTTTCTGAAATGTTTTCAGGCAGGCCGTAAATAACCACTTCATTTCCTTTTTCAAGATAGGGCACAATAGCCTTTTCAATTTTGTTATCCTTATTTGGGGCAATAACACTGGCCAAAACAGCCATTTTTTCCTCTTTGCTGTAGGTGCTGTCTTTGAAATGAATGAGGGCTATCACATCGTCATTAAATACAGCGTATTGGCTCTCATTGCGCCTGTAGGTTGTGAATTCGCCTTTTGAATTTTCTTTGAATCCCTGTTTTTGCAGCAATGTAATGGTATTGTCACTTGAGCTAACATCGCATAAAATACCGGCAAATTTGAAATTTTGATGGCTTGAGTTATTTGTTAAAAAAAAGCTCACCTGGTTGGTGATGTCAATGGCTTGCGACACTTTAAACATTTGTGTCATGGCCTGCATAAATTCTTCTTCCTCTAATAAGTGTTTAAATTCTTCGTTCTTATACAAAAAAGTATAAAAACCTTTGCCATTAAGCTTATTGGTATTTAGGGTTATAGATAAAACGGTTGTGTTTGGGATGTAGGAAAGGTGTCGGGCGGGTGCAAAGTAGTTGTATTTTTGATAAACGGCTGCATTTAACAAAAACAGACCGCATATGAATAAGACCTGCAGAATTATTTTTACCTTTTGAAAGAAAGTCATTGCTTAAAACTTGCTGAAATTAACTAAAATATTGACTTGTGCGTGCCTGGTTTTACAGCCATTTTTGGTAGGGGCCCAAAAGGTAGGGTTAGCCCTAAGTGGCGGAGGCTCTAAGGGTTTATCACATATTGGTGTGCTAAAAGCATTGGAGGAGAACAATATTCCCATTGATTACATTACAGGAACTTCGGCCGGGGCCTTAATTGGGGCTTTTTACGCAGCAGGTTGGTCGCCCGAGCAAATTGAGGAACTTATTCTTTCAGAAGAGTTTCGATACATGGTTGACGGTAAAATGGAACCTGATTACGTTTATTTTTTTAAAAAACCCGATTACGATCCTTCGTGGGTTAATTTCCGTTTTAACAACGATTCTATTTTATTCCGGAATTTACCAACTAACCTGGTAACTCCTGCTGCATTGGATTTTCAAATAATGGCAGCGTTTGCAAAACCCGAAGCTGCCGCAGGCTATGATTTCGACAGCCTTTTTGTTCCGTTTCGCTGTGTTGCTTCAGATGTAGAGGCAAAAAAATCGGTGGTATTTGATAAAGGAAGTTTGGGTCAATCAGTACGTGCGTCCATGTCTTATCCTTTTTATTTACGCCCAATTCTTGTAAACGATCGGCTGATGCTTGATGGAGGTTTGTACAACAACTTTCCGGTTAATGTGCTGGAAAATGAATTCAACCCCGATGTGATTCTAGGAAGTCTTGTAACTACCAATGCTTCAAAACCCGATGAGGAAGATATTTTTAACATGATGGAGAACATGATTGTAACGCGCCAGGATTTTACAATTGAATGTGACATGAGTGTAATGATTGAGCCAAACCTGAACGGGGCATCAACATTTGATTTCAGCAACATGAAAGAAGCCATTGATGCAGGTTATGCGGCAACTATTTTGAAAATGGATTCCATAAAAGCATTGTTGTCACGCAGGGTTTCAAAAGAAGAATTAAATGAAAAGCGTGCAAAATACAAGGCAAAAATGGTTGAGCCTGAATTTGGCAATGTAATTATAACAGGGATTAAGGATAACCAAAAGCATTACGTTGAAAAAACAATAAAGCGCAAACAAAAAACGTTAACGCTTGAAACCCTTAAGCCACGTTATTATAAAACGTATAGTGACGAAAAAATAAGGTTCATTTATCCCATGGCCCGCTATGACACTACAACAAAAAAATATGATTTATTGTTGCAGGTGAAAAAGGCCAAGCCTTTTGAAGTGGCCTTTGGAGGAAACATTTCATCGCGGCCGGTTAATACAGGCTTTGTTGGATTTAAATACCATTTGCTTGCACGTTCAGCATGGACATTTAATATTTCAAGTTCATTTGGAAAATTTTATACCTCGGGACGCGCCTCTATCCGGTTTGAACCTGCAGCACGTAAACACTATTATATAGAACCTGAATACAACATTCACCGCTGGGATTTTTTCAAAAGTTCCAATTTGTTTTATGAAGATAAAAAACCATCTTACCTTGTACAGGACGAGCAGTACGTAGGAATGAACTTTGCATCGGCTGTTGGTACAAAAGGAAAAATAATTGTTCAGGGACGCTACGTACAGTCAACCGATAGTTATTATCGTACGGATCAGTTTAGCACGAAGGATACCAGTGATAAAACCCACGTATATGCGCTTACTGGTGGAATAAGTTATGAGAGAAATTCACTTAACAGGAAATTGTATGCAAACGTGGGCTCATACCTGCGTTTTTCGGCAAGGTATATAAATGCATTTGAACGCACAATTCCGGGAAATACTTCGTTAGTGCGTGATACGGTAGAGAAGTATCACAACTGGCCGGTATTTAAATTCGAATTTCAGCAGTATTTTTTCAGAAAGTCAAATATTCACCTGGGATTCAGTACCGAAAATGTACTGTCGTTTCAACCATTTTATGGGAATTATACAGCTACCCTTTTGGCAGCACCTGCGTATGCGCCAATACTCGAAACAAAATCACTTTTCATGCCCGATTTACGGGCTCACCAGTACGTATCAGTGGGTACACAGTTAATTGTATCAGTAACAAAAAAAATTGATTTGCGGGCCGAGGCCTATTATTTTCAACCCCTCAACTCAATACTTGAACGCGAAGATGGTTCAATCTATTACAGTGAGTTGTTTTTAAAACGAGAATTGATCATTTCAACCATTGGAGTGTTTCACAGTCCTGTTGGACCGGTAAGTGTATCGCTTAACTTTTACCCTGAACACAAAGTACCATTTACCTTCATGTTTAATTTCGGGTATTTAATATTTAACCAGAAAGGGTTTTATTAATTCACAGTTTTGAGACTTGAAATTTGAGATTGTCACGCTTGCGCGGTTGGTCCGCCAAAATTCATTGGAAAACCGGGGTCAACATCTTTAATTTGGCCGTGAGCCGATTCAAACTTCATAAGATTGTCGGTAAGGGCGCGCATTAGTCGTTTTGCATGTTGCGGAGTTAGTACAATACGCGATTTAACTTTTGCCTTGGGTACACCGGGCATAATTTTTATGAAGTCAATTACAAATTCACTGTTTGAATGGGTAATAATGGCAAGGTTCGAATAAATACCTTCAGCTACTTTTTCGCTAAGTTCAATGTTCAATTGGCCTTGCTGCTCGTTGTTGTTATTATTGTTGTTTTCCATAAGTAAATTGCCTTTTAACGCTTTTGTCAAATATAGGGATTATAAAGAACGAAGGTTCGTCAAAAATTTGTAATTTAACCGTGCATGAGAATTCTTTTTGCTTTGATAATGACTGCTTTCATAGGCCTGGGAATGTCCCGGGGCGAGGAGGAATGTCACCCTGATGTAATTGTTGTGAAAACGCTGACCCCAAATAACGATGGGGTAAATGATTGCTTTTACATTGAATTTAAAAAAGCACCTTCAAACATAAAACTAAAAATATTTGACAGGTGGGGTGCGCGTATGTTTGAAACAGTTAAACACAACGAATGTTGGGATGGTAAATTGAAAGACCGGAAAATGCCGGAAGGTGTATATTTTTGGATCATCAGTTTCAGGTTTTCTGAGGATAGCGAAGAGTTTACCTGCAATGGGAGCTTCAGGTTGTCAAGAAAATAGTGAGGTAAAAAATGATCCATTGGTACCAACGTTTACTTCATTATGTGTCATATTTGGATAACAATTCATAAATGAAATCGATATTACTTTTAGCATTCACCTGTATAAGCTTTTTTACAAAAGGGCAGCATAATTATACTGAATCCACCTGCGATACGGGCGTTGCATTTCCAATGGCGTTGCTGTTAGCAGGTGATGTCCCGTTGAAATTTACATTTGAAAGAGAGCCCACAAGTTTTTCGCTTCGGGTATTTGATAAGACCGGGACAGAAGTGTACACGTCTGACAGGCTTGACTTACTTTGGATGGGTGTAAGCAATAACGGGAATGTTTGTGAAGCAGGAATATACAACTGGATTATCTCCTATTCTTATAAGGCAGGTGAGTTGGAAAAATCGTGCATTGGTACCGTTGAGCTTTATTTAGAGCCTCCCTGCGAAGAAATTGTATATGTTCCAAATATATTTACAACATGTGGCGACAGTATGAACGATGCTTTCAGACCGCAGTTTGGTTGTGAGCCTGCTGAGTACAAAATGCAAATTTTTAACCGCTGGGGTGAATTGATTTTTCAAACGCATGACCTTAATACAGGTTGGGATGCAACCTATAAAAATACACATGTTAAAACGGATACATATATTTATCGTATTCTATACAATTACAAAAGAGGTGATGAAATGAAAGAATTGCGTGGACAGGTATCGGTTTTACGTTAATCGGCTAAGACTTTTATTTTTGCTTCTGCTGAACTGATAACCGGAACCACTTCAAAGTCGGCATACCCTTTCCAGTTGTCAATCCATTGTTGTAATTGTTCGCGGGTGTCGGCCTCCATTACCTGGTAACAAATGGTTACATCTTCATTTATCCAGCTGTTTATGTACCGTACTCCATCGGGAATAAACCGCCCTTCTTTGGCAACACGTTCATATATAGCTTTCACTTTTCCTTTGTAAAAGTGCTCAATGATCATGTAAGTCATAACATAAAGGATTAGTATTTCAATGTAAGGCCACACTGTACATAGTTCATATGCATTTTATCGGTGAAATTTACGTGGCCAAGGTGACGGTAAGAATTGAAATCGCTCAACATATGAATGTACCTTACTTCCAAACCAGCAATAAGGTTATTGAAATTGCGGGTGAATTCGAATCCGGCATCAACCGCTAACGAGTTTAAAGGTATGCTTAAATTAATGTTGTTGTTATTGCCAACAATATAGCTCATGCCGGGTAAAAAGTTAAAGGAGCAAAGTTTATAAGCAATTTTATAGTTCAGGTGGACAGGAATTCTCACAAGGTTGAGCACGCTAAGCGTTGTGGTTTTATCACCATTTTCCCAATGATGATAGGTCATAAATTTGTTTAAGCTTATGCCGGGGCTAACTCGCAACGAAGTGTGTTTTCCGAAATCAAATTCAAAAATAATATGTATGTAAGGAGAAGATATTCCGGTGTAAGTGATGGCTGTAAGTGTGTCGGTAATGGAAGCATCCAGGTTCTCAATGTTTCGTTCAATTTCCTGCATAAACGGAAGGCCGGTACCAATGCCGAACCCAAAATGATAACGCGGTTGAACCAGGGGCTGGTCAAGGGTATCGTAGTCCTGCGAAAAAACAGGAACCAATATTAAAAACGCATAAATAATAAGTACAAAACGTTTCATATTTCGGATAACGCAAAAAGTGGGTAAATAGGGTGCGGGAATTTCCTTTTTAACAAAGTTTTCCTGTGCTGATATAAAAACACTTAAGAGGGTAGTAAAGTTACAGCCGTTAACAAGAAAATCAGGGGTTTGTATTATGGATTTCTTTGTGTTTTGGCAATGAAAGGGTTAAGACTCGTTCTCAACCAGAACTTTCATCTTTTCAAGAATTTTCCGTGTTTTTATTTTTGAATAAGGCCAGAGCAGTGTGTAAAGAATTTTTTCAGGAAAGCGAAGTTTAAAATCATACGTCATTCGTACAAATGTTTCATTCCCGCTTTTTTCCTCAAAAAATAGTTCAACCTCGCAAATCTCACGGGAACGTTGCTGTAGTAATTTTAACTGTTTGTATGGAACAACCTCAAGCGTTTCTTCGGTAACCAAATACATGATTGCGCCTACCTGGTAGGTGTGAATGCTTTTTGATCCCTTTTCCCTTATGGAGCCGCTTATTTGCTCATAGCTTAAAAAACCATCAGCCCATTGCTTTAAATTTCCCGTCTCATAAGCAAAATGCCACACCCGCGCTATCGGGCTCTTAATCACTATTTCATTGGTAAATTTCATGTCCAAAAAAAATCCCCGCTGTATGAACGGGGATTGATAAATATCTATTAAAAAAAGTTCTCTATCTGAAATTCTTACAATCCCAATACCACTTCCTGAGGATCTTTGCCGCCAAACAGCATTTTGGTTGGATTTTCCAGCATTTCCTTCACTTTTACAAGGAATCCTACTGATTCTTTTCCGTCAATGATGCGGTGATCGTATGAAAGGGCAACATACATAATTGGGCGTATTTCTACTTTACCATCAATGGCAACCGGGCGCTCAACTATGTTGTGCATGCCTAAAATTGCACTTTGCGGAGGATTGATAATTGGCGTTGACAACATTGACCCAAACACCCCACCATTTGTAATGGTAAATGTTCCGCCATTCATATCATCAACAGTAATTTTTCCATCGCGTGCTTTTGTAGCCATATTTTTAATGCCGTTTTCAATGTCGGCAAGGCTCATTAATTCAGCGCTGCGCAAAATAGGCACCATTAATCCTTTTGGGGTACTTACGGCAATTCCAATATCTGTATAGTTGTTATACACCATCTCATCACCATCAATGTAAGCATTAACAGCAGGGTAATGTTGTAAGGCGATTGAACAGGCCTTTGTAAAGAATGACATGAACCCTAAGCCAATGCCGTGTGTTTCGGTAAACTTGTCTTTATATTTTTTTCGCAGGTCCATTACCGGCTTCATGTCAACTTCGTTAAACGTAGTTAGCATAGCCGTTTGGTTTTTCACATTTACCAAACGTTCAGCAATTTTTTTGCGAAGGGTTGTCATTTTTTTGCGTTCCTGGTCACGTGAACCACTAAACACAGCAACATTGGCCGCTTCTTTCACAGGGAAACCTTTGGCCATTGCGCTAAGTACATCCTGTTTGGTAATGCGCCCGTCTTTTCCGGTTGCAGCAATTTGATTTCCTTTAACACCCTTCTCATCCATCATTTTTTTGGCGGCTGGGCTGGCATGGCCGGCAGCATGACCGTTTCCATTGGCAATTGGCAAGGGATTTGGAACTACAGCTTCAGCTTTTTTCTCAGTTTTAGCCTCAACTTTTTCAGTTTTTGGTTTTGCAACCGGCTGAACACTCGTATCAATTTTGACAACCACTTGCCCAACTTTTACAGTATCACCTTCGTTTGCAAGAATTTTTACCGCTCCTGCTTCTTCAGCGTTTATTGTAAGGGTAGCCTTATCCGAATCTACTTCACACAATTCCTGGTCTTTCTCCACTACATCGCCATCTTTTACAATCCAGCGTGCAATTACAACTTCGGTAATTGATTCTCCCGGACTAGGTACTTTCAAATCTACTATTGCCATAACAAAAATTTAAAATTCAAAATTTAATATATAAAATTGATTAGGATTTGGTTTTTTCTAATTTCTTGGCGAATAAACTACTTAAAATTTGTTCGCTTTGTTCATTGTGTACTTTTAAGTATCCTGTTGCAGGGCTGGCGCTGGCTTCACGGCCTACGAATTCAATGCCTGTTTTGTGCAGGTACCCAAACATGTGCCTCCATGGTCCCATGTTTTCTGGTTCTTCCTGCGCCCAAAGAATTTTTTTAGCGCCTTTGTATTTTGCAAAAACGGCATCAATTTGATTCTGCGGATAAGGATATAATTGTTCAATGCGAACAATGGCTACATCATTTGCGCCTTCTTTTTGTTTGCGTTCTGCAAGTTCATAATAAATTTTACCGCAACACAAAATAAGCGTTTTTACATCGGCAGCTTTGGCGTTTGGATCATCAATTACTTCCTGGAATGAACCCGAAGTAAAATCATTGATTGACGAAACACAAGCTGGGTAACGCAATAATTTTTTAGGGGTAAAACAAATCAACGGTTTGCGGAAATCGCGTTTTAATTGCCTGCGTAATACGTGAAATTGGTTGGCAGGAGTTGTTGTGTTTACAATTTGCATGTTATTGTCAGCACACATTTGTAAGAAACGTTCCATGCGTGCACTTGAATGTTCTGGTCCCTGGCCTTCGTAGCCATGCGGTAATAACATCACAAGTCCGTTCATGCGTTTCCACTTGTATTCGGCCGATGACAGGAACTGGTCAATAATGATTTGTGCACCGTTAAAGAAATCCCCAAATTGGGCTTCCCAAATAATTAAATCTTCAGGCGATGCAAATGCATAGCCGTATTCATATCCAAGTACTGCGTACTCGCTCAACAAGGAATTATAAACTTCAAACTTTGCCTTTGTTCCGGCATTGTTTAAAGGAACATATTCTTCTTCGCTGTCTTCAACTTTAACAACAGCGTGGCGGTGCGAGAAAGTTCCGCGTTCAACATCCTGGCCACTCAGGCGAACAAAATGTCCTTCATTCATCAGGGTTGCATAGGCCATTAACTCGCCCATTGCCCAGTCATAGGCATCGTTTTTAATCATGGCAGCACGTTCTTCAAAAATCTTTTGGATTTTATTGAAGAATGCTTTGTCTTTTGGAAGCGATGTTATTTTTTCGGCAATTTGCAGAAATGCTTTTTTATCAACACCAGTTTCGGGGCTTTTGTCAAATGAATTTTTACCAGCCTGTTTCAACCCGCTCCATGTTCCTTCAAGGAATGAAGTGATTTTTGCATTTGAACGTTGTTTTGCTTCGGCAAGGTTTGCCTCCAGGTTAGCCTTAAACTCCTTTTCCAGTTGCTTGGCCTCTTCCCCTGTAATAGTCCCCTCGTTTACCAGTTTTTCAACGTACAGCTGTAAAGGATTCGGGTGTTTGGCAATTGCTTTGTATAAAATT
Source organism: Flavobacteriales bacterium (assembly GCA_035299065.1). GTDB lineage: Bacteria > Bacteroidota > Bacteroidia > Flavobacteriales_D > UBA2798 > DASPJQ01. Next base: position 20,891 of record DATGXI010000055.1, on the reverse strand, counting down.
GGCTGGGTAAAACGCGGTTCGTCACCTTCGTTATGGCCATATTTACGGTAGCATAAAATATCAATAAAAACATCACGTTTAAATTCCTGGCGGAATTCCATGGCCAGTTTGGAAACAAACACAACGGCTTCTACATCGTCACCGTTTACGTGGAAAACGGGGCTCAGTGTTACCTTAGCAACATCGGTGCAATAGGTACTTGATCGTCCATCGGTATAGTTTGTGGTGAATCCAACCTGGTTATTTGTTACAACGTGAATGGTTCCGCCTGTTTTGTAACCATCCAACTGCGACATTTGAATTACTTCATAAACAATTCCCTGTCCTGCAAGAGCAGCATCGCCATGCATTAAAATTGGGCAAACCTGTGAGTTGTTTCCTCCGTGTTTGTGATCAATTTTAGCACGTGCAATACCTTCTACAACCGGATCTACGGCCTCCAAATGGGAAGGGTTGGGCGTAAGGCTCATGTGCACATGTTTTCCCGAATTGCTCAATTGATCACTGCTGTAACCCTGGTGATATTTTACATCGCCATCAAAGTCGGTATCCTCGGCAGTTAATCCTTCAAATTCGGTAAAAACATCTTTGTATTGTTTGTTAAGAATATTTGTCAATACGTTCAGGCGTCCCCTGTGTGCCATACCAAGAACAAAATCCTGTACACCCAAATCAGCGCCACACTCCATAATTGAATCAAGCGCAGGTATCAATGCTTCACCACCTTCAAGCGAAAATCGTTTTTGTCCAACAAATTTTGTGGCAAGAAAATTTTCAAACAATACGGCCTGGTTTAATTTTTCAAGAATTGTTTTCTTTTCTGCTTTTGAAAAATTCGGAGTATTTTTTGAACCTTCCATGCGTGACTGAAGCCATTTTATAACTTCAGGTGAACGCAGGTATACAAATTCACAACCTATACTTTGGCAATAGGTTTGTTCAAGATGAGCTACAATATCACGCAATTTTGATGCGCCTATACCAATTTCATTTCCTGCCTGAAAAACAGTGTCCATGTCAGCAACGCTTAAACCAAAGTTTTCAATGGCAAGTGAGGGTGAATACTGCCTGCGTTCCCGAACCGGGTTGGTTTTGGTAAACAAATGCCCGCGCTGGCGGTAACCGTTTATGAGCTGAATGACTTTAAATTCTTTTGATACGTTCTCAGGAATCCCGCCTTCGGCTGAGGAAAAATCGGTACGGGCAAATTCAAAACCTTCAAAAAACTGGCGCCATGATGCATCAACACTTTCTGCATTTTCTTTGTACTGTTTGTACATGCTGTCAATCACTTCAGGATGTGCATTACTTAAGTATGAATATTTATCCATAAAAACGTTTTTAGTCGTGAGTTGACAAATTTATGATTTTAAGGGGATTGAGGGCGCATTTTGAAGGACTATTTTTGAATTAACAAAACACTGATAATGAGAGTGTTTTTGAATATTTCAGGCTGAAAAGCTGCTTTTTAAAGGCAACCAACGTTTGGTCATAAAGTCTTATTTGCAAATACCAACTGGTATTCGTGCTATGGCAGGTTTAATGACCTGCCTTATTTTTTTTGCGTGAGTGCCGGTACCGTTAGACCGGTTTTGCAGCACGTGTAACTTTAACGGCTTCTTGTTTGTTCTACTTATCAAGAATTGCCAAAAACAGTAAAAAACTATTTATGATAAAAAAACCACTCGCATTTATTTGCATGTTTTGTGTAAAGGTTGTTTTTGCACAGGACCCGGTATTTACATTGCCTGGTTCGGCCACAGCGTATAGCAATGCTGCTTTAATTGATTACAACACTGTATCCACCTTTAAAACAGCTTACCGTTTGCAATGGCCAAAACTGGATGGGGGATGGAACCAGTATTACAGCGAATATTCCCACTATGTTCACCCTATAAGGGGGTACATTACAGCATATGGCATGTATGAAAATAATTATGCGTTAAGCCGGCAAAGCTATTACCTGAATTATACATCCAACATTCGCGTTTCAAAACTGGTAAGCATTCGTGCTTTTTTTGGAGGTGGATATTTTTTTAAAAAAGTTGACTGGAGTGTATTGAGCTTTGGCGATATGATTGATCCGCGTAGAGGATTTATATATATGTCCAACGATGTTCCGCGCGGTGGGAGTGTAGGTAACGTTGATTTTAATGCAGGTTTAGGTGCAAAAATAAGTTTTGTAACCTTGGCCGTTTCAGCATCTCATTTAACACAACCCGATGAATCACTGGTGAAAGGAAAATCACCTTTGCCCATGCATTTTACAGCTCAAATTGGTTTGGATTATGACTTCCTGGTAAGCCGCCAGGGTAAATTAAAAGTGTTGCCTTTTTTCATGTTTAACCAGCAAGGCGCCATAAGTACTTTCCAGTATGGATCTGTATTTGAGGTAAAGGGAATAAGAGTAGGGATTGCTTCAAGGCGTAACGATGCCATTCATATTATGGCCGGCTACAACCACAAGTTTTTTGGGATCAACATTGGTTATGATTATACAAATAGTGAATTGCAAGGATTAACGGGAGGGGCGTTTGAAACCAATTTTGTTTTAAAAATGGGTAAAAATGTTCGTGAATTGCAAAAATCACAATTTGATTCACCTTTTTTATATTAATAAAGTTAGACATCTTAAAATCAATTTTATGAATAAAATAATTGCAATGTTTGTTTTGATAACCGGCCTTGCGGCCTGTGCAAAACAGGAAGTAGGCCTAAACACGGGATGGAATTCATTTTATCACATTGAAGGGGAGGATACGGTTTCGTATATGCACTTCCCAAATACATTTACTTCTGATGGCAATGGCACAAATGACATTTATTTGATTATAACATCCAATATATCCAATGAAAATTTTGAGTTCAGGGTGTTTGATAAAAAAGGCGTAAATGTATTTACAAGCAATAACCAGCAAATAGGTTGGGATGGAACGAATAAAGGTATGAAAGCACCCAGCAGTATTTTTTATTATAAGATATACGCGAAAGACAGTACGGGGTATGAATATAAAGCTGATGGCAGCTTATATCTTCTTCGTTAAGTACAAAGTTATTTGAGTTTGTAAGTCACCTCCTGGTGAATGGTCATTTTGTTTCCTTCCATTTCACGTACGTACTGGAGGTGAAAAGCGGTGTTGTTTTGCCATCCTGTTTTACGGTCCACAGTCATTTCTCCGGTAAATGATCCGCGCATGGTGAAATCTTTCCCGTACTGAACACCTTTGCCGTCAATGTATCCTTTTATATCAAGCAACACTTCCTTTTCATTGATCTCTTTAACCGTAAAAACAGCATTGTCAATTTTTTTATCGCCAATTTTAATTTCCAGCTCAGTTTCCCAATTATCACCAACGTTTAATGCGTTTGTTGTATAGCGCCCCAATAATTGAATGCGGGCTCCTGCTTCCTGTAAAGCGGGAATGGTATCGGCATTTTTGAATTGCTCGCTTAATTTTCTTCCCTGTTTATCGTATTCGAACAAGGCTGTTTGATGATAATACACAAAATAACGACCAGCCACCAACAATACATTATTGTCGGTTCCCGCGGTATTGGACGCATCAACCTGTACCGGTTTACCCTCTACAATGGCATCAAGTTTTGCATTTTCACAATAGCTTTCAATATATATTTTTTCATTTTTCACATCGGTAACTTTGTTTACCATTTCAACAGTGAAAAATGTGTTATCAGTTACCGAGTCAATGGTGGTTTTGTTGGTATATACCATTTCATACGTTTTTCCCGCTTCGGGATTAAACATAAGCACAACACCATCTTTTTTAGCATCTTCTTTTTTTTCTTCGCCTCCACATGATGCTAAAACCATGGTAGCTAAAACCGCCATAATACGTGTATATTTCATCATCAATTTTTTTTGAAAGGTATGTATAAAATGAATGTCTAAAAGTTTCGCATAAGCTGAGTTTTTGTTCTCAAAATGGTTACGAGGACTTATTTTTTTTAAAATATACTGTTTTAAAGAACAAAAAATAACATAAAAATCCGTGTTTTGTGGTTTTCCAAACAAAAATCAGGGCCATTCTTGGCTCATTTTTAACATTTCCATGACAATGAGTTAAAACAAGTTCTTGAAGCATTTAGTTTTTTCCGATAACAAATGATTAATCATGCAATTAACATAGAATGTAAGGACAAAGCGTTTTGCAACAACCTCAAAATCTTGTTCCTTACATACCTATTCCTTAATATTACAGGGCCAAACTGAACCTTGATATGAAGAAAATTCTACTTACACTAACCGCAGCTTTAAGCTCCTCTTTTTTTAGCGACTCATTCGCGCAAATGGTAGGCATAAACTGTTACATTAAAGGTAACCTTGTTGAAATAGGTATTGATGGTACCTATGGATTTGAAGGGGTTGATACCTGGGTATCGCCACCACCTGCAGGTATGCATCCCCGATCTGGCGGAACCGGATATTTTGGTTTTGTTGCAAACCCACAAGTAAACGCATGGGCCACTTTTGATGGTGACTTCTTTACCCCGGGCTCGCCTGAAAATGGTTGGGGGTTTGAACTCATTGATGGTGCAACAAACATAAAAATGTCAAATAACCGTTCATTTGGTAACTGGATTCCGGGTACTATGACAGGTTATAGCGTAATAGGCACCTGTATTCAGGGTGACTGGGAAGGTTCATACATTGGTTCAGGATATAATATTAATTTTCATATCAATTATTATTTAAATACACCTGACCTGTATTATACCACCACGGTGACAGTTAAAAACAACGGTGCAACCACCATACCTGATTTTTATTATTACAGAAATTTTGACCCAGATAATAACGAGCCTATTTCATTTGACTTTACAACACAAAATACAATTGTAAGCCAACCAGGTGGAACGTGTAACCTGGCGCACGTAAAGGCAACTTCAAACATGCCAGCTTCGCAACCTATGTCTTATGTGGGAATGGCCGCGGTAGGTAGTAACTTTCGTGTTTCAAAAGGAGGATTCTCGAATCGCGATGCTTCTGACATATGGAACGGGGTTGCAGGTTTGATTGGTACAGTAGGTTCAACCAGTTTTATGGATGAAGCTATTTCCCTTGCATACCGCATTATAAATTTTGCACCTGGTCAAACTGAAACAATAAAATTTGTAGTTATTCTTGACGATGCAGCTGCTACCAATGCAGTGAACAATTTATTTTATGTGACATATCCAGGTTCAGGCGCATCGGCAGCTATTTGTAATCCCACTATTGACACCGTTACAACCTGTGCAGGTGTAGGCGTGCCTATTGGTGTAGCTGGCACAGCACTATCAAGTTTCAGCTGGTCATGGTCACCAACAACAGGCCTGTCACCAACAACAGGCTCAAGCGTTACGGCAGCTCCAACCACAAGTACTTTATATACGGTTACCGGAACTCCACTCAGTCCATGTTTTTCTCCTGTAACGCAACAAATTTATGTGAAGGTTATTCCTGCACCAATCATTACTTGTCCATCGGTAACAAAATGTCCTGGCAGTGCTGCTGTAAGTTTAACTGCAACCGGAGCAGGAGTAGGTGGAACATACACGTGGTCACCAGCAACCGGTCTTAGTTCAACAACAGGAGCAACTGTAACTGCAAATCCTGCCACCACCACAACATATACCATAACAGGAACAACTGCTACGGGTTGTCCGGGCACCGGTACCGTCACAGTAACGGTTAGTCCTGCTCCTGTAATAACTGTTCCTTCTGTTACCAAATGTGCAAGTGCGGCAGCTGTTACCTTAACCGCAAGTGGCGCATCAACGTATACGTGGTCACCAGCAACAGGCTTAAGCGCAACAACGGGTGCCAGTGTTACAGCAAACCCAGCCACAACCACAACGTATACCATTACCGGCACAACCGCTGCAGGATGTGTTGGAACAACAACAGCTACTGTTACTGTAAATCCAACACCTGTTATTACCTGCGCACCTGTTACAAAATGTGCAAGTGCGCCTGCGGTTACATTGACCGCAAGCGGTGCATCAACCTATACATGGTCGCCAGCAACTGGACTAAGCGCAACAACCGGAGCCAGTGTTACGGCAAATCCGCCTACAACTACAACTTATACAATAACCGGAACAAGCGCTGCCGGTTGTGTGGGAACCACAACTGTTACTGTTACTGTTAATCCAAACCCGGTGGTTACTGTACCAAATGCATCTATATGTGTGGGATCAAGTACGCCTTTAACAGCAAGCGGTGCAGCAACGTATGCCTGGTCACCGGCAACGGGATTAAGTGCCACAACAGGTACAACAGTTACGGCCAGTCCGGCTGCCACTACAACCTACACCATTACCGGAACAAGTGCAGCAGGATGTACGGGAACAACAAATGCAACGGTTACCGTTAATCCTATACCTGTCATTACTGTTCCACCTGCTACCAAATGTGCAAGTGCACCTGCAGTTGCATTAACCGCAAGTGGTGCATCAACATACACATGGTCGCCAGCAACAGGCTTAAGTGCAACAACCGGTTCCAGTGTTACCGCCAACCCTGCATCAACAACTACCTATACGGTTACCGGAACTTCTGCGGCTGGCTGCGTAGGTACTACCACCGTTACAGTAACAGTGAATCCAAACCCTGTTGTAACTTCTCCATCCGTTGCAATTTGCAATGGTGCAAGTACGCCTTTAACCGCAAGTGGTGCATCAACCTACACATGGTCACCAGCCACTGGCCTGAGTGCAACAACGGGTGCAACGGTAACAGCCAGCCCAACCACAACTACAACGTATACCATTACAGGCACCAGTGCTGCCGGATGTACAGGCACAGGTACAACAACTGTAACTGTAAACCCAATACCAACCATAACGGTGCCATCGGCTGCCATATGTCCAGGCGGAACTACGCCTTTAACTGCAAGTGGAGCATCAACCTACACATGGTCACCTGCAACAGGGCTAAGTGCAACAACCGGTGCAGGTGTTACGGCTAATCCAACCGCAACCACCACGTATACCATTACTGGTACAAGTGCTGCTGGTTGTGTTGGAACCACAACTGCAACGGTTACTGTAAACCCTACACCAGTTATAACTTGTCCTTCGGTAACAATTTGTACTGGCACCAGCACACCTTTAACAGCAAGTGGTGCTGCAAGCTATTCGTGGTCGCCAGCAACAGGTTTAAGTGCAACAACAGGAGCAACCGTAACAGCATCACCAGCTGTTACCACAACATATACAATTACCGGAACTTCTGCAGCTGGCTGCGTAGGTACCACTACGGTTACAGTAACGGTAAATGCCAGTGGTGTAATTACTGTTGCACCCGCAACAATATGTGCAGGATCAAGTGCAACCCTAACGGCAACCGGTGCTGCAACGTATACATGGTCACCTGCAACGGGACTTAGTGCAACAACAGGCACAACTGTAACGGCCAACCCTGCAGCAACAACAACATATACGGTGAATGGAACAACTGCTTCTGGTTGCATGGGATCTACTACGGTTACTGTTACCGTGAATCCTGTTCCAACCATTTCCTCAGCCAATGCTACTATTTGTAATGGGGCGAGTACTACACTAACTGCAAGCGGAGCAGGAGCAGGCGGATCATACACCTGGTCACCAGCAACGGGCTTAAGTGCTACAACCGGAGCAACAGTTACAGCTAATCCAACGGCAACCACAACATATACAATAACCGGTACCACAGCTGCAGGATGTTCAAATACAACAACTACAACTGTAACAGTGAATCCGCTGCCAGTTGTAAGTGTTCCTTCAACATCAATTTGTACCGGAACAAGTACACCCTTGACTGCGAGTGGCGCATCAACGTATGCATGGTCGCCTGCAACGGGACTTAGTGCAACAACAGGCGCAACTGTTACCGCCAGCCCTGCATCAACTACCACCTATACAATAACCGGAACCAGCGCAGCAGGCTGTGTGAGTTCTACAACAGCAACAATTACTGTAAATTCAAGCGCAGTTGTTACTGTTGCACCCGCTACAATTTGTAACGGATCAAGCGCTACTCTTACTGCCAGTGGCGCATCAACGTATGCCTGGTCACCAGCAACGGGATTAAGTGCAACAACCGGAACAACTGTTACGGCTAATCCAACAACTACTACAACTTATACAATAACAGGAACAACAGCTGCCGGATGTACAGGCACAACAACTGTAACGGTTACTGTAAATCCACTGCCTGTTATAGCATGTGCACCTGCTACAATTTGTGATGGGGCCAGTGCAACGCTTACCGCAAGTGGTGCATCAACGTATGCCTGGTCACCAGCAACGGGATTAAGTGCAACCACCGGTGCAAGTGTTACAGCCAATCCAACTACAACAACTACATATACAATAACCGGAACAAGTGCGGCAGGATGTATAAATACCGGAACGGTTACTGTTACAGTAAATCCATTACCTGTTATAAGTGTTCCGTCTACTACAATTTGTACTGGAACAAGTACGCCTTTAACGGCAAGTGGTGCATCAACATATGCCTGGTCACCAGCAACGGGATTAAGTGCAACAACCGGAACAACGGTAACAGCAAGCCCTGCTTCAACAACAACATACACCATTACCGGTACAAGTGCAGCAGGTTGTGTTTCATCAACCACGTCAACCATTACTGTAAATGCAAGTGCACTGGTTACTGTTGCACCTGCAACTATTTGTAATGGATCAAGCACTACCTTAACTGCATCAGGGGCTTTTACATACGTATGGTCACCAGCAACAGGCTTAAGCGCAACAACCGGAACAACTGTTACGGCTAATCCAACAACTACTACAACTTATACAATAACAGGAACAACAGCTGCCGGCTGTACAGGCACAACAACCACAACAGTTACTGTAAATCCACTTCCGGTTGTAGCATCAACAAACGCTACAATTTGTGACGGATCAAGTACAACATTAACCGCAAGTGGTGCATCAACGTATACCTGGTCTCCGGGAACAGGATTAAGCTCAACAACCGGTTCAAGTGTAACAGCTAATCCAACCGCAACAACAACCTATACGATTACAGGTACTGATGTAAACAGTTGTGTAAATACAGCTACCGTTACCGTTACTGTAAATCCTTTGCCAGTTGTAAATGTTCCTTCGGCAACCATTTGTTTTGGAACCAATACGGTACTTACGGCAAGCGGTGCATCAACGTATGCATGGTCACCAGCAACAGGCTTAAGTGCAACAACAGGATCAAGTGTAACAGCAAGTCCTGTGGCCACAACAACGTATACCATTACAGGTACAGATATAAATAGTTGTGTAAGTACAACTACAGCAACAGTTACAGTTAACGCAAGTGCGGTGATAACACTTAGTCCTTCACCTGCTACAATTTGTAACGGATCAAGTACTACGCTTACGGCCAGTGGTGCCGCAACGTATGTTTGGTCACCTGCTACAGGTTTAAGTGCAACAACCGGCTCAAGTGTAACAGCCAATCCAACCGCTACTACAACCTATACAATAACAGGAACTACAGGTGCAGGATGTACAGGGACAAATACAGTTACTGTAAATGTAAATCCACTTCCGGTTATAACCTGCGCTCCTGTCACCATCTGTAACGGTTCAAGCACCCCATTAACTACAGGTGGCGCTTCAACGTATGTTTGGTCACCTGCAACAGGATTGAGCTCAACAACTGGTACAACCGTAACAGCAAATCCTACTGCAACAACCACCTACACAATAACAGGTACCGATTTAAACAGTTGTGTAAATACGGGTACGGTAACCGTAACGGTAAATCCACTTCCAATCATCAATGTGGCTTCGGCAACCATTTGTTTTGGCCAAAGTACACCTCTTAATGCAAGTGGTGCATCAACGTATACCTGGTCTCCAGGAACAGGATTAAGCGCAACAACAGGAGCAAGTGTTACAGCCAATCCAACTGTAACCACTACATATACTATTACAGGAACTGATATTAATGCATGTGTGAATTCTACAACAGCAACTGTTACAGTGAATCCGCAATTTGATGCCACCATTACACCAGCGGGGCCATATTGCCAGGACAATGGCAGTGTAACAATGGTAGCCGTTGATGGTGGGGGAACATGGACGTCATCATGCGGAACTTGTATAAACGCAACAACAGGATTGTTTGATCCACTGCTTGCATCAACCGGAGCTGCCAATACAATTACGTATACAATACCGGGAATGTGTGGTGATGTGAATACAATTAATGTTGTTGTTAATCCGGTTCCCGATGTAACAGCTACTCCCGCAGCATCTACTATTTGCAGTGGATCAAGTACGGCAATTGTGCTTACATCATCTGTAGCAGGAACCACCTTTAACTGGACTGAAAGTTCAACTAACGTGTTTGGGGCTTCTGCAGGAGCAGGTGCCAATATTAATCAGTTGCTTTCAACAACCACTCCGCCAACAGGCAGCGTGACATATACTATTACACCTACAGCCAACGGTTGTGTGGGTACACCGGCAACGGCTGCTGTAACGGTTGAAGAGGTTGTGATCAATTCGGTAAATGTTACACCCGCAACCTGTAATGGTTTTACTAACGGAACAATTACAATTAATGCGACCGGTGGTGTAAACTTTAGCATTGATGGAGGAATAACCTTTTCTACTACAAATACCTTTAATGTTGGTGCAGGAACCTACCCAATTACAGTTACAAATGCCAACGGATGTTCTGCAACTTCATCAGCTGTGATTACAGAACCAACTGCATTAGCCGTTCCAACCTCATTCACCAACGAATCGTGTTTTGGATACTGTGATGGCATTGCAGGAACAGCACCAACAGGTGGTACACCTCCTTATAATTATACATGGAGTTCAGGTCCAACAGGTGTTCCGTTCATCAGTAGTTTATGTGTTGGAACCTATACAGTGAACGTTACGGATAACAACGGCTGTGCATTAAGTGCTTCTGTTACAATCAGCGGACCTCCTGCCATTACAATTGCCGCAGTTACTCCTTCGCAGCCGTCATGTAATGGTGGTTCTAATGGTATGGTTGTTATTGGTGCATCGGCAAGTGCAGTAAGTTACAGTATTGACGGAGGAACAACATTCCAGGCTTCTAATACATTTACCGGCCTCACGGCTGGTACATACAGCGTAGAAGTGCAGGATGCTACAGGATGTCCTGCAACATCATCTGTTACTATTAATGAACCAACTGCGCTTGGCGTGAGTCCTGGAACCGCAAGTACAATTTGCTTTGGTCAATCGGCAACTGTTGCAGCAAGTGGAACAGGTGCAACTGCACCATATACGTATGCTTGGACGGATGCTTCAAACGCTTCAATAGGATCAACTTCATCAGTGCTTGTTACACCAACGGGTGTTGGAGCAAATGTATACACAGTCACAATTACAGATGCAAATGGTTGTGGTCCGGTTACATCAACGGTAACTGTTACCATGAATCCGCCATTGGCCGTAACGGCTTCGGCTGACGTAACCGTGTGTCCTGGTGATGATGCTTCAATCAGTTCGTTAAGTGCATCAGGCGGAAACGGTGGCCCGTATACATATACATGGACCAACAATGCCGATGCGAATTCATTGAGTGGTTCTTCTCAAACTGTAACAACATCACAAAGTCCGGTAACATTTACACTAACTTTGAGTGATGGATGTTCTCCAAGTGTAACCGATGATGTAATTGTTAATTGGTTTGCATTGCCTGCGGTGAATTATTCTGTTGATGTAACGCAAGGCTGTACGCCACTTGTGGTGAATTTTGCAAGCACAACTTCTGCAGGGTCAACAGCAACGTATAGTTGGGATTTTGGTGATGGAAATACAAGTACCGCAGCTGCACCAACCAATACTTTTGTTGACCCAACCTGTTATGATATAACACTCAATATTGTTACATCTGACGGATGTGCAATTGACACCGTTATAACTAACCAGGTTTGTGTATTTGCAATTCCTGTTCCGGATTTTAGCTTTAATCCGCAACCAACGGACGTATTCAACACTGAAATTTCATTTACAAACCTGACTGTAGGAGGAACCACATATACCTGGAATTTTGCTGGTCTTGGATCAAGCGATGAAATTAATCCAACCTATACTTTCCCCGCTGATGGAGGCGCAACGTACAATGTTTGTCTCAATACAGTAAGTGCCGAAGGATGTAGTGCAGACATTTGTCACGATGTTGTGATTATTGATCAGTTTATCATGTATGTACCAAACACATTTACTCCAGATGGTGACGGTACAAATGATGTCTTTCTGCCAATATTCCAGGGCGAAGATCCATTGTCATACGAGTTTTTTGTTTTTGATCGTTGGGGCGAAATAATATTCCAGTCAAACAACAAACAAATTGGGTGGGATGGTTCGCATAAAAACGCGCAGAGCAAAGAAGATGTTTATGTTTGGAAAATAAAAGTGAAGAAAAACACGAACAACGAGGGGATGGAATTTGTAGGTCATGTGAACTTGTTAAGATAATTTCGGATCAATTTTTGGTTAAGCCCCGGCCCTTTTGGCCGGGGCTTTTTTTTAGGTTTGAAGCCACTGGAACCCCAAAAAAATGTTTAAAATCGACAAACACGCTGATTATCAGTCATATTTTTCGTCATTGTTTTGAAACCTTTTGTGGCAACCACCTGCCAGGGCTATCGTCTTAATTATCAGTAGACCAAGTACAAGAAACCAAAATAACTGGTTATGAAAAAAACAAAAATACTTCTTGCGTTAGCGCTATCCACGTTAGTTGTGGATAATTCCATTTCACAAATGGTGGGTGCAGATTGTTACATCAAGGGAAATCTTGTGGAAATAGGTATCGATGGTACCTATGGATTTGAAGGTGCAGATACATTTGTTTCGGCCCCGCTTGCAGGTATGCATTTTCGTTCAAATACCCAATATTTCGGGTTCGTTGCAAATCCGCAGGTAAATGCGTGGGCAACGTTTGACGGTGACTTTTTTACTCCAGGTACGCCTGAAAACGGATGGGGTTTTGAATGTATTACCGGTGGTGTAAGTTATACCAGAAGCAATAACCGTGCTTATTATTATGATATACCAGGATCATTGGGAGGAAGCTGGTCAATGATTGGTACCTGTATTCAGGCGGACTGGAATGGTACACATGTTGGAGGTGGTTATAACCTTAGCTTTCATATCAATTATTACCTGAATACTCCTGATTTGTATTATACAACTACAGTTACTGTAACCAATAACGGTGCATTGATTCCTGATTTTTATTATTACAGGAATTTTGACCCAGACAATAATATTGTAATTTCCGGAACGTATACAACACAAAATACTGTGGTAAGCCAGCCGGGTGGAACCTGTAATCTTGCGCATGTTAAAGCCACATCAACAGCACCTGCTTCTCAACCCATGTCCTATGTAGGAATGGCGGCCGTAGGATCGCAATTCAGGGTTTCAAAAGGAGGATTTTCAAACCGCGATGGTTCTGATATATGGAACGGTGTAGCCGGATTAATTGGAACAGTTGGTGCAACCAGTTTTATGGATGAAGCTATTTCACTTGCATATCGTATTCAAAATTTTGCGGCAGGCGCAAGTGAGACATTTAAGTTCGTTGTTATTCTTGATGATGCTGCGGCAACAAATGCAATCAATAATTTATTTTATGTAACCTATCCTGGATCTGGAGCATCTGCTGCTATTTGTAATCCTACAGTTGATACAGTTGTGACTTGTCCGGGTGTTGGTGTTCCAATTGGAGTTGCCGGGTCTGCCCTTGCAAGTTTCTCCTGGTCTTGGTCACCCACTACCGGTTTGTCTCCTACAACAGGACCATCGGTAACGGCTGCACCAACTACCAGTACGCTTTATACAGTTACAGGAACTCCACTTAGTCCATGTTTCTCTCCTGTAACACAACAGATATATGTGAAAGTTACTCCACCACCTACCATAACATGTCCGGCTCCACCTACTATTTGTCCTGGCCAATCAGCAACGCTTACTGCAAGCGGTGCAGGAGTAGGAGGAACATATTCATGGTCTCCGGCAACTGGTTTAAGTGCAACAACAGGTGCAAGCGTTACTGCCACACCAGCAAGTACAACAACATATACAGTTACAGGAACAACAGCCGCGGGCTGCGTAGGTACAACAACCGTTACAGTGAATGTTGGCGGTAGTGTTCCAATTTCATGTACGCCTGCAGCACCTTCAATTTGTCCTGGTGCAAGTACATCACTTACTGCAAGTGGTGCAGCAACATATACCTGGTCACCCGCTACCGGCTTAAGCGCAACTACCGGTACTACTGTTACAGCATCACCTGCTGCAACAACAACATATACCATTACCGGAACCAGTGCAGCTGGTTGTACAGGCACAACAACAGTTACCGTGTCGTTGAATCCGCTTCCTACAGTTACATGTCCATCAACATCTGTATGCAGTGGATTAAGTACTTCGCTCACAGCAAGTGGTGCATCAACGTATACGTGGTCACCGGCAACCGGCTTAAGTGCAACAAGCGGAACCACAGTTACAGCAAGTCCAACTGCAACAACTACCTATACCATTACAGGAACTGACGCGCTGGGCTGTACCAATACAGGAACAACAACTGTTACTGTAAATGCATTGCCTACAATTACGTGTCCTGATGCAACCATGTGTCCTGCCGGAAGTGCTACACTTACGGCAAGTGGTGGTGTGAGTTATTCATGGGGACCTGCAACCGGCCTAAGTGCTACAACAGGAACAACAGTTACTGCTACGCCACCTTCAACAACTACCTATACCATTACAGGTACTGACGCAAATGGTTGCGTGAATACGGGCACAACAACAGTTTCTGTTGGTGGAACTGCAGCTATAACTGTTCCTGCTGCTACCATGTGTAGCGGTTCAAGCACAACCCTTACTGCAAGTGGAGGTGTGACCTACACCTGGTCACCTGCAACCGGTTTGAGCAGCACAACAGGAACAAGTGTAACAGCAACACCTGCAACAACCACAACATATACTATTACAGGAACTGATGCATTGGGCTGTTCAGGAACCACCACATCAACCGTTACCGTTGAAGATGTAATCATAAATAGTATTGTAGTTACTGATGCCTTGTGTAATGGAAGTTCTGATGGAACAGTTACAATCAATGCAACCGGTGCAACCATGTACAGTATTGACGGGGGCGTTACATTCCAGGCATCAAACGTGTTTACCGGCCTTCCGGCAGGACCATGTACTCCTGTTGCAGATAATGGCAACGGTTGCCAGGCAACAGGTACAGCAACTATAAATGAACCGACACCTTTAAACGTACCTATTTCCGTTACGCCTGAAACCTGTATGGGTTCTTGCGATGGAATTGGAGGAACTGCCCCAAGTGGAGGAACTGCTCCGTATACCTATAGCTGGACAAGTGGAGCAACGGGGCCGTTTGCTACAGCATTGTGTTCCGGCACTTATACAGTTATCGTAACCGATGATCATGGTTGTACAGGAACAGGAACAGCTGTCATTACCGGCCCTGCGGCAGTGTCTATTATTTCAATAACACCTACGCAACCTTCATGTAATGGAGGAGCGAATGGTTCGGTTGTGGTTAACGCTTCGCCAACAGTAACAAATTTCAGCATTGATTGTGGTGCAACATTCCAGCCTACCGGAACATTTACCGGACTTACATCGGGTGTTTATTGCGCAACAGTAACCGATGCTGCAGGATGTTCGGCTACGCAAAACTTCACCATCAATCAGCCAACTGTATTGGGTGTGAGCCCTGGCGCTACAAGCACCGTTTGCTTTGGTCAAACAGCTACAGTTGCTGCAAGTGGAACAGGTGCTACACCTGGATATACATATGTATGGACAGACGCATCGGGAACAACTGTTGGAACTGCCGCTTCAATCAGTGTAACACCAACAACAGTTGGCGCAAATGTGTACACCGTTAATGTGAATGATGCAAATGGTTGCGGTCCTGTAACAGCAACCGTAACTGTAACAATGACACCACCACTTGCCGTAACAGCTTCTGCCGATGTTTCAGTTTGCCCGGGAGATGCGGCAACCATCAGCACCGTTAGTGCAACAGGCGGTACAGGATCTGGGTATACGTATACATGGACAAATAACGTTGATGCAAGTGCATTGAGCGGTTCATCGCAAAGCGTTACACCATCAACAGGATCTACAACATATACCGTTACTTTAAGCGATGGATGTTCGCCTTCAGTTACCGATCAGGTTGTGGTAACATGGTTTGCACTTCCTGGTGTAACCTACACCGTTGACAACAACCAGGGATGTACACCTGTAACTGTAAACTTTACCAATACAACAGTAGCAGGTGGAACAGCAACGTATAGCTGGAATTTTGGTGACGGAAATACAAGCACATCTGCAAATCCTACCAACGTGTTTGTGGGTGATGGATGTTATGACATAGGATTGAGCATTGTTACGGCTGATGGTTGTGCAATTGATACAGTAATCAGTAACCAGATTTGTGTTTTCCCAATACCAGTACCAGACTTTACATTTAATCCACAACCAACCGATGTATTCAATACCGAAATAGATTTCACCAACCTGACAATGGGAGGAAGTACATACACATGGGATTTTGCAGGGCTTGGTTCAAGTACATCCATTAATCCTTCTTTTGAATTCCCGAATGATGGAGGTGGAACATATAACATATGTTTGAATACAGTTAGCGATAATGGTTGTACAGCATCAATCTGCCACGATGTAATTATTCTTGACCAGTTCATTATGTATGTTCCAAATACATTTACACCTGATGGTGACGGTGTAAATGATATATTCCTGCCAATATTCCAGGGAGAAGATCCATTGTCATACGAGTTTTTCATCTTCAACCGTTGGGGTGAAATAATATTCCAGTCAAATAATAAACAAGTTGGTTGGGATGGTTTGCATAAATCAATGCAAAGCAAAGAGGATGTTTATGTTTGGAAAATTCGCGTGAAAAAGGCAATGGTTGAAGAAAAATTAGAGTTCAATGGCCATGTGAACCTGCTACGTTAATAACTAATTGATTTTGTCAAAAGCCCGGTAATCTACTGATTATCGGGCTTTTTGTTTTCTTAACAAGATTGATAAATAATGTCTTTTTTTGTCGTAAACCTACTGAAAAGCTGTTCGTTAGCATTATTTAAAAGAGTTAACATTATGAAATGCAATTACTTAATACAATTTAGCACGCTTTTGTGGAACTTTAGGCAACTGAGGCAACCACACGCCTTAATTTGCGTCAATTAAGCGGTATTTACCCTTAAATTTGTGGGTACGTACAAACCAGAAGCAATAAAATACAAAAAATAAAGACAATGAAAATAACTAACATCGCTGCCATCGTAACCGGAATCATGATTACATCCGCTACTGTAGTAAAAGCACAGGTAGTTGGTCCGGACGTATATATGCAAGGTGCGTATATCGAAATCGGAGTTATGGGTGACTACGGGTATGAGGGCATCAACACATTCACATCAGCTGTTCCTGCAGGATACCACCAACGTGGTCCAACAAACCTGTTTGGCTTTATGGCAAACCCACAAATGAACAACTGGGACAATTTCCCTGCTGCTCCTGGTACTGCCTTTGACGGTGACTTCTTTACTCCTGGCTCACCAGAAAATGGCTGGGGTTTTGAAATTGTTACACCAAGTGGTTTGAACCCGAAAGGTTCTAACAACTGTGCAGGTGTATCTTCAGGTGGTGTAGCTATGTCAGGCTCAAGCTTGAGTTACGTTATTGACCCTGCTACAGGTTGTATGACTCAAAATGGTCAATACGATTATACGTTGTCAGGTTATGATATTACATTTGATATCACTTACAAGTTAAAACCAAATGATGTATTTTATACAACAATTGTAAAGGTAACGAACAATGGTTCGGCTACCATTCCTGAATTTTACTACTACCGTAACGTGGATCCTGACAACAACCAATCGCTGTTTGGAACATTTACAACTGACAACGCAATTATTGCCAACCCAACACCAACCTGTAACAAGGCACACGTGCAAGGTGTAATGACAAACGTTGCTTCATCAAGTTCATATATTCCTGGATTTACCTGGGATGCATATTTAGGTTTTGCAGCTATCGGTCCAAACTTTAAAGTATCAGTTGGAGGATTTACCAACCGTGATGGTTCTGATATTTGGAATGGTACGGGCGGTTTAACCACCACAATTGGTTATACCAATACAGCTGACGAAGCCATTTCACTTGCCTACCAAATTCTAAATTTTGCTCCTGGTCAAACAGAAGAGATCAAGTATGTAGTAATTCTTGATGCTGCAAGTGCTGACGCTGCTATTGATGATTTATTCTACTTTGACTATACTGGTTCACTTGGTGGTCCTCCTCCTGAGTGTGTAACTATAGTTGACACGGCATTAACATGTCCTGGTGCTCCTGTTACCATAACCATGAATGGTCCTGTAACAGCTGACTTTACATGGGCATGGTCAGGTGGTCCTATAATGGGCTCTCCGCTTGGAACAAGTGCACAAGCTATACCAACCGTTCCTACCTTGTATACCATTACTGGTACTTCGGTAACTGGTTGTTATAATCCAATTGTTGCCGATATTTTTGTGGATGTTCAACCTGGTCCTGATGCAGATTATACCGACCCGGGATCACAGTGTAACACATTTGACTTAACAACTTTAACACACACCGACCTTAATGCGGTGCCTGGAGTTCAGTTTGGTTTTTACTCAATCCCTCCGGCAACAATTGCTGATACCGGATTAAACCAATGGCCAAGCAACATTATTACACCTACAGATGTTGTATACCTTGTGTACTACGATACAGCTTTAGGTTGTGTTGACCCTGTACAAGTAATACTAACATGGGGTGGTGTACCTGCTACATTGAACGTGACTCATCCAACATGTGCTGGTAACGATGGTATAATTACAGCTGTGCCAGGTGTAGCCGGAACATTTACATACAGTCTTGATGGCGGTGCATTTGTTTCGAGCTCTACATTTACCGGTCTTGGCTTAGGATTCCATCAAATTGAAATTTCAGACGGATCAGGTTGTACTACTATACTTGATACCATATTACAAAATGGAGCATTGCCTGTAATCAACTCTACAGCTCCTGTGGTTCCAACCTGTCAGGCAGTATGTAACGGTAGCATCACAGTTAGCGCAAGCGGCTTGAACGTTCCTTTACAATACTCAATTGATGGTGGCGCATTGCAGGCATCAAGCGTGTTAGCTGGTGTGTGTGATGGTACCCATACCGTGTCGGTTACCGATGCAGTAGGATGTACAGTATCTACTACAGTTACACTGGTTGCAAATACATTCACCGTGTCAGCAAGCTTAGACCAAACAATTTGTATTGGTCAAACAACAACAATAAGCGCTGTAACAACAGGTGGTTCAGGTGTAATCACAGTTGACTGGGATAATGGTGTGCCAAACGGAGCTTCACAAAACGTGAGCCCTACGGTAACAACTACTTATTCAGTATTTGCTACTGATGGAGTAGGTTGTACAACCAACACTGACATGGTAACCATTAATGTGAATCCTCCACTTGCAGTAATCATGTCGCCAAACGTAACAGTTTGTCCGGGTGATACAGCGGTAATAAGCGCAACAGGTAGTGGCGGAAATGCTGGTCCTTACAACTATGTATGGACAAACAACCAGGACGCTTCAGTGTTGTTCAACTCACCTAACAGTGTTGCTCCTGCAAACAGCCCAACCATTTATACCGTAACTGTAACTGATAACTGCGGTACGCCTGCGGTAACCGGAACAGTAACTGTTGACCACTTTGCTTTACCTGCGGTAACATACAACATTGATCAAAATCAAGGATGTTCACCACTGGTAGTAAACTTCCAGAATACAACTGCAAACAGCGGTTCAGTACAATGGACATTTGGTGATGGTGGATTTGGAATTGGTACAACTACGCAACATGCGTATGAAGCTGAAAACACAACAGAGTGTAATGATGTGACGTTAACAGTAACTACAAATGATGGTTGCGTTGTTGATACGACCATTGCAAGTCAAATTTGTGTGTTCCCAATACCACAACCTGACTTTACCTGGAACCCGAACCCAACTGATATTTTCAATGTTGACATTGACTTTAGCAACTTAACCATTGGTGGTACTACTTACTCATGGGATTTTGCTGGCATGGGTTCTTCAACCGGATTTAACAGCGAGTTTAGCTTCCCTTATGACAGTGGTGGAGTTTACCCGGTGTGTTTAGTTGCTACAAGCGATAACGGATGCGTTGCCCAGATTTGCCACGATGTGGTGATTGAAGGTGTGTTCCTGCTTTATGCACCAAATGCCTTTACACCTGATGCAAACGGAACCAACGATATGTGGTTGCCAAGTATACAAGGTGACGAACCAGGATCGTATGAGCTTTTCATCTTCAACCGTTGGGGTGAAGTAGTGTTCAAGTCAACTGACAAGACAGTAGGCTGGGATGGATTACACAACAGCATGAAAGCAAAAGAAGACGTGTACGTTTGGAAAATCAAAGTTAAGTCTGCGATCAACGCCAAGAAATACGAGTACACAGGTCATGTAACCTTACTACGATAAGATTCTAAAAAATATAAAAAGAGAAAAGCCCCGAAAGGGGCTTTTTTCGTCATATAGCTTTTGGATATTTTATAACCCTGGCAAAAATTGCCACAGCTTGAAATGCTTTTTAGCCACTGCTTTAAATGTCTTTAAGCGTTTGTAAATGGGGTGAGGTGTATTTAAACCGTTATGCTTAAACAGGCTTTTTTACCGGATTACTAAAAAGGCAAGCAGGGGATCAACCTAACACGGATAACAGGCATGAATCTTTGCGAGTCGTGTGTTTTTTTTTTTTTT
>DATGXI010000054.1:0-21865 GCA_035299065.1 Flavobacteriales bacterium | reverse complement strand
ATCTTTTACCTGTATGAGTTTATTCATGATTAACCCCTTGTCAAGCAGGTTAAGCGTTGAATCGGGTTCAGCAACGGTATTTGCGCTTGCAAAAGTTACGGTGAGAAAAAGGAAAGCCGGAATCAATACACACTTCATAGGTTCAGTTTTTATCAAATTTAAGTTTATGCCTCTTTTACTGCAAATTTATTTTTTCGCAAATCAACCAGGTCATGCATACCAATGGTTGCTGCTATTATTGCCAGAATTGGTGCAAAAGTTACGCCAATGATCTCTAATATGGTGGATACGGTTGGATTGAAGTTAAACGGCATTAAGAACAAAAGTGAAAAAACACAGCCAATAGCTATAGCAAAACCAGCGTGTTTGCGCACAAAATCAACACTTTCATCAATATTTAACCGCCTTCTTTCGTTTATATAATCAATCATCCCAAAACCATAAAAATAAAAACCAATGGAAATGAGTACACCTGGCGTAAACTGCTGCAATCCGCTGAAAATTAAAGATATGACAATCCAAACAAGGGACAAAGCGTATTGGATAACTAAATTACCAAAAATGATACGAATAGCCCTTTTAATGTCTTTCCAATACTGCGCAAATGAAAAACGGTACTGGTTTCCTGTTAATAACTCCTCGGTCTTGAGGCTTATGCTACCCAATACGGGCGATAAAACCGTTAAAACAATGTACTTTCTAAGTTCAATGGAAACCACAGCAAGCGTGTACAACAGGATCATTTGAATCATTTCCCACATTAGTTCCCGAATAGTGGCCGGATTCCCTAATTGAAAACTGTAAACATCACCCATAAGCAGGTATCCAAAGTAAAACAACCCCAGTGAACAAGCCAGCGGAACCACAAAATAGAACCATAACTGATGCCTGGCAATAAAGCTTATGGCCTTAAAATAGCTTATGATACCACGGTAGAAATGCTTTAGAAACTGCATATTTTCAAGGCTCCAAGATAAGAAAAAAAAGATTGTTACATTTGTGCCTTAACATGTCTTATGTTGTTTAGCTCTATTTTTGCGATTTCACCTGTTGACGGCAGGTACCGTGGTCTGGTGAAAGAACTTGCCCATTATTTTTCAGAAGGCGCCCTGCACAAATACCGTGTGCTGGTTGAAATTGAATACTTCATTAAGCTGTGTGAAGATGTGGTGAATGAAAAATTTTCATTAACCGAAGACCAGAAAATTCAGTTAAGGGCTGTTTACAATGACTTTAACGAGGACGATGCACAAGCCATTAAAGAAACAGAAAAAGTCACCAACCACGATGTAAAAGCCGTTGAGTACTTTGTGAAAGACAAATTGCGCAAATTAGGTCTTGAGTCGTACAGCGAATGGATTCATTTTGGGTTGACCTCGCAGGACATTAACAATACGGCTATTCCCCTATCGGTTAAAGATGCTTTAAGCACAACCATTATTCCGCAGCTTGAAGAATTACTTGCCATTATACACCAGAAAGCAAACGAATACAAACACATAACGGTGCTGGCACGTACGCACGGGCAGCCGGCCTCGCCCACCAACCTGGGCAAGGAGTTTTATGTTTTTTGCGAACGTTTAAAAAACCAGCTTCACCAGTTAAAACAATTGCCCATTGGCGCAAAATTTGGTGGCGCTACAGGCAATTTTAATGCACATACCGCAGCTTTTAAACACATTAACTGGATTGATTTTGCCAACGAATTTGTAAACAAAAACCTGGGGTTGCAAAGGCAGCAATTTACCACGCAAATTGAGCATTTTGATAACCTGGCTGCACTTAGTGATGTGTTTAAGCGCATCAACACCATTTTGATTGATTTTAGCCGTGACATTTGGATGTATGTGATGATGGAATATTTCAAACAAAAAATAAACCCAAAAGAAACCGGCTCATCGGCCATGCCACATAAAGTAAACCCAATTGACTTTGAAAATGCTGAGGGTAATTTAGGTGTTGCCAATGCTTTGTTTGAACATTTTGCTGCAAAACTGCCTATTTCGCGTTTGCAGCGTGACCTTACCGACTCAACCGTTTTGCGTAACCTGGGCGTGCCGTTTGCGCATACATTGATTTCAATTAAATCGTTGCGAAAGGGTCTTGATAAACTCATGGTGAATGAAGCTCAAATTGCAGCCGACCTGGAAAATAACTGGCCTGTAATTGCTGAAGGAATTCAAACCATTTTACGTAGCATTGGCTATCCCGAACCGTATGAAGCCCTCAAAAATTTAACAAGGCAAAACCAAAAGATAACGCGTGAGGTGCTGCATAAATTTATTGATGAGTTGGAAGTTACATCCAATGTAAAGACTGACTTAAAGGCACTTACACCATCAAATTATTGTGGGGTATTCCCGGCATTTTAAGGTAAAAGCCATTCGTTTTCAGTTTAAAAACTAGTTTTCCTTTCGGAACAGTTTTTGTTGTATTTTAGGACTACCATCTATTAAAGTTGCATACCATATGAAACATTTACTCACGTTTGCCGGAATTGTTTGTGCCTTAACGGCCGCAGCACAAACACCGGTTGTTGACACCACCCGCTTATTCAGCCCTGAAGCGCAGAATAAATACAACGAAGGTGTTGCCGCTTTTGAGGCGCGCAAAAATGATGAGGCCATTGCACGGTTTACCGAAGCCATTACCATGGAACCAAAATTTATTAAAGCCTATAACAACCGGGCCAACATTTATTTTGAGATGAAAAAATACGATGAAGCCATTGCTGATTTTACCAAAATCACACAGCTTACCGATACGGTTCCAAACACATGGTTTATGCTTGGCCAGGTTAACGATGCCAAGGGCGATCTTGCCGCTGCCATTGAAAACTACTCAAAAGGCATTGAGAAAAAACCAAAAGCCGAATCGTTTTACAACCGCGGGGTTGACTATTTTCAAACAAGCGAGTACGATAAGGCTATTGCCGATTTTGATAAAGCCATTGGTATGAAAAGCGATTATGCTTACGCGTACAATGACCGTGGAAGCGCCAAAAAAATGAAAGGCGATTTACCTGGCGCAGCCGCTGATTACAGCCGTGCCGTGCTCATGAACCCAAAACTGACTTTTGCCTACAACAACCTTGGTTCGGTTTACCGCGACCAAAAAAAATACCAGGAAGCCATTGCCGAATACAACAACGCGCTTCGCTTCAAGCCCGACTATCACATTGCCATAAACAACAAAGGCATGGCTGAATTTGATGCCGTACGGTATGAAGATGCTGTAAAATCATTTACCGATTGCATTGCTAAAAAAGGTGATTATGCCTACGCATATTGCAACCGCGCAGCAGCTTACATTAAACTTCAAAAATACAAGGAAGCCATTGCTGATTGCGATAAAGCCATTTCAATTAATCCTGAATACGGTGCAGCTTATTTAAACCGTGGCATTGCCCGCGAAATGATGCGTGACCTTGAAGGTGCCTGTGCCGACTGGTTGCAGGGAGCTTCTTATGGTATTGAAAGCGCTGAGAGCTACTACAACAGTAACGTGTGTGAAGAGGTTCAAAAGTATAAGGAACAACACTAGTTTCAAATCAGAAATTGGAAATCAGAAATTAGAAAAAAGCGACCATGAAAAAATTAAATTTATATATCACTTCGGCACTACTCCTTTCAACCTTTACACTTGGGGCCCAGCTGAAAGATGTTCCTTTTGAAAAAGATTTTTTTAAGGATAAAAAAGACGAGTTTAAAGAAGCCCGAAGCCAGTTCAACGATGGGAAAGACAAGTTTGATGAGGCCATGAAAGCTGAGGAAGAAGGCTATTCTGGGTATAAATTTTTCCAGGAAGCCATTCCTTTGTTCGAGAAAGCTGAAGACTTTAATCCAAACTATTCCATATTGAATTACATGTTGGGATATTGCTATTTGCAAACCGAAAAAAAGTTTAAAGCACTTGAATTTTTATTAAAAGCGCGTGAATTAAACGGTACCGTATCACCCAACATTGATTACCATGTTGCGCAGGCTTATCACCTCAAATACCAGTGGGACAAAGCCATTGAGAATTACCAGAAATTCAATGCAAATATTAAAAACCTGAAAGGCATTAAGCCCGAAGACATGCAATACCTCTCAAGCGATGTCATAAAACGCATTGAGCAATGTAAGTACGGCAAAAAATAC
The DNA here is from genome assembly GCA_035299065.1 of Flavobacteriales bacterium. Taxonomy (GTDB): domain Bacteria; phylum Bacteroidota; class Bacteroidia; order Flavobacteriales_D; family UBA2798; genus DASPJQ01. The sequence goes on along the minus strand of DATGXI010000054.1, from coordinate 17,723 downwards.
ATGGAAAAACCAGAACGCGTGTGGATTGATAACCTTGGTGACAAAGTAAATTCGAAATTTCCAGAGTACGCTCCTTTCATTTCAGCCGATGAATCGGTGTTGATTTTTACAGGACGCAGGGACGACACCCAGGGCGGTGAACAGGACCCTGGAGATGGAAAATTTTACGAAGACGCATATATTGCACGCAGGAATGCAAAAGGCGAATGGGAAAAATCGCTAAACATGGGCGAATTGATCAACCACAAAACACATGATGCACCTGCTGGCTTATCACCCGATGGAAAAAAATTATTCGTGTTTTACGGATGGAAAGGTGGTGGAGATATTTATACATCAGAATTTGTAAATGGTCAGTATACTGAACCGAAATCATCGGGGTCAAACATTTGTACCAAAGCCTACGAATCATCGGCATCCATCTCATTTGATGGTAAAGAATTGTATTTTGCTGCCAATCGCGAAGGTGGTTTTGGTGAAGAAGATATTTACATGAGTAAGTGGGATGAAAAGAAAAAAGAATGGGGCCCGGCTACCAACCTGGGAAATGTTGTAAATACAAAAGAACGTGAAACGGGAGTGTTTTTACATCCTGATGGAGAACACCTGTATTTTGCATCACAGGGACATACTACAATGGGCGGTTTTGACTTGTTTTGTTCAGTAAAAGTAAATGGTGCGTGGACAACGCCTACAAACCTGGGCTACCCAATCAACTCACCTGACAACGATGTTTTCTTTGTTGTTTCGGGTAGTGGTCGTTACGGATATTACGCATCCTTCAGGGAAGAAGGAATGGGCGAAACCGATATTTACAGGATTACATTTTTAGGACCTGAAAAACCACCAATGACCAATGCTGAAGACAATTTATTGGCAAGTATTGCTGAACCCGTTAAACAAGTGGTTATTGAGCCTAAGGTTGAAATTAAAACAAGCAACCTGGCCATTTTGCGCGGTACTATTCGCGATGCAAAAACACTTGAACCACTGGAAGCCAAAATTGAATTAATGAATAACGAGACCAATGAACTGGTTGCATCGTTTATGTCAGATTCAAAAGGCGGAACGTACCTGGTAACCCTGCCTTCAGGTAAAAACTATGGTATTGCAGTTAAAAAGGATGGTTATTTGTTCCACTCTGAAAACATTGACTTACCCGCATCGGCTGGATATAAAGAATACCAGAAAGATGTTTTATTGAAGAAAGTAGAAGTTGGACAAGCCATTGTATTGAGAAATATTTTCTTTGATTACGATAAAGCTACTTTGCGCCCGGCATCAACGGCCGAGCTTGAGCGTTTAACCAAATTATTGCAGGAAAATCCTACCATACGCATTGAAATTTCAGGCCATACCGATAGCCAGGGTGACAATGCCTACAACAAAAAACTATCAGGAAACCGCGCCAGTGCAGTAGTTGATTACCTGGTAACAAAAGGCATTCCGGCTGCACGCCTTGAGTTTGCAGGTTATGGTGAGGAAAAACTAATGGTAAGCGATGCCGAAATACTGAAAATGAAAACGAAAAGTGAAAAAGAAGAAGCTCACCAGCAAAACCGCAGGACCGAGTTTAAGATTTTGAGCAAGTAACCAATTTAATTTTTGAGCTGTAAAATTTGAAATTTCTTGTATCAATATGTAAAAAGGCCTGGATTATTTTTCCGGCCTTTTTTATTTGTGCAACATCGCATGGACAACAATATGCATTAAAGAATTTTTCGGTTGCCGAAGGCCTTCCCCAATCACAGGTATATGGAACCTGGCAGGACCCAAACGGGTACATTTGGATGGGCACAAAAGGTGGTGGAATTGTCAAATTTGATGGAAAAAAATTCGAACCGCTTTTTAATGATGAGCGCCTTTTATTCATCAGCAAAATTGTCCCTAAGTCCAACTTTGTTTATATAGCTCACAACAACGGTTTTTCCATTTATGACCTTAACAAAAGGGAATTATTTCATCCTGCCAACCAAATCAACAACATCAAGGAACCTGTTTCACTTATTTTACCCATTACACGTGACAGTATATTGGTTGGAACCACCAAACACCTATTTACCGGGCGGTATGACAACCTCAAAAAAATTGATTTTCCAATAAGAGATGCCGATGACATTGTTAGCTCAGGTATTTTGTTTAAAGACGCCATTTACATGGGCAACAATTACGGTGTGGTGCGCCTTAGCCGTAACAACGGTAAAATTGAAACCAAATTGCTTGGTCGTAAAGCCGGGCTTGAAACAACAGCCATACGTTGTTTTTTAGAATACAAACATGAATTGATTGTTGGCACCTACGGTGGCAGTTTATACAAATTAAAGGGCGAAAAATTTATCCCTTTTAATTTACCCGGTATAAAACGTGCTGAAATTGTACAGGCCTTTTTATTGGACTCGCACAATAATTTATGGGTAGGTACAGCCAGTAACGGAGTATTTATTTACAACGAACACGATAAAAAAACGGTTCACATAACCGAAACCGAAGGTCTTTGCAGGAATAATATTGTTTCATTTTTAGAAGATGACTGGGGAAATGTATGGATTGGCTCATCAGGAGGTGGTGTAAGCAGGTACAATGGACAGTTATTCGTACACTACACCAATCGCACGGGGTTACCCGGTAAAAACGTATACAGCTGCCTCCAGGCGCCCGACTCAACACTTTGGCTGGGAACATCGGCCCCGGGAATTACCAGCATAAAAAATGGCCAAATTCAACAATATGATGCACACAATGGATTCACCGATTCAAAAGTCAAGACAATTTATTATTCAGGCCACCACGATGTGCTGTTTTTAGGTACTGAAGGCGATGGCCTATGGACCTTTAAAGACAATGAATTTATTAAACAGGAAAACTGGAATTACCACACAGGAAAATGGATACGCAACATTACCGAGGACAATGATCACCGCATTTTTGTTTCAACCGCATCACGCGGGGTTATTTGTCTTGATGCCAACCTTGTTTTTGCGTATATACTTGACAAATCAAATTACTTACCAAACAACCGTATTAACGCCACGCTGGTGGATGGCAAAAATATTTGGATTGCAACCGAAGGATCAGGATTGGTCGTTTTTAACGAAGGAAATAACAGTACCACCAATCTTTCAAAAGGCGCGGGTTTGCCCGGATCAAGTATACGCACCTTGCTGCGCGATGACCGTGGACGCATTTGGATTGGTACGCCTTCAGGCGTGGGATTTTATCGCTCAGCCAATGATTTTACCGAGGTAAAATTACCGCAAGGTTTCCAAAATATTTACCTTGGCATTGATCACCAATCCAGCATTTATTTTGGAACCGCAAAAGGACTTGTGAAAATCAATTACAAAAAAGGTCCGTTCAAAACGCAGGTGTTTGGTGCAAATGAGGGTTTTTCAGGAATTGAATGCAGTCAAAATGCAGCGTCAATTGGATACAATTCCACCGTTTTATTTGGAACCATTAATGGCCTTACCATACTGCAACCGGCATTTGAACGTGCCAATAACCTTGCTCCGCGACTTAGTTTTGAAGAAATTAATTTACTTTACGAGAATCTTTTGTCAAACGAAAAAACGCTTGACGGGCTTGAGTTTGGTTACACGCAAAACAACATTGGTTTTAAGTTCAAAGGCATAAATCAACTTAACCCTGAAGGCGTACAATACCAATGGAAGCTCAAAGGTCATGAAAACAAATGGTCGCCATTGCAATCAAAAAACGAATGGAACTACACCGACCTTGATCCGGGCCATTATGTTTTTATGGTGAAAGCCTGCAATGAAAACCTGATTTGGACCGAAAAGCCATTAACATTCAAATTCTCCATCACCAATCCATGGTTCAGGCAAACATGGTTTTACATAAGCGTGGTTTTAATAGTGGTGCTTTTATTGGTGCTGCTGTATTTCACGCTTACCTACAACAACAGGCGCAAACAGGAACGTGAACGCAGGCGGCTAAAACTCGAGAACCAATTACTGGAAATACAGCAAATGGCCTTGCGTTTGCAAATGAACCCACATTTTATTTTCAATTGCCTCAATTCAATCCAAAACCTGGTGAGCACCAACCGTAACGAAGACGCCAATTTTTATATCCAGAAATTTTCAGGTTTAATGCGTGGTATGGTTGATTTAACACCCAGGGAAACCATTCGTCTTGACCAGGAATTGAAATTGCTTACGAATTACCTTGAATTAGAGCAATTGAACCGAAGCAATAGTTTTGACTATGAAATAAAAATTGAACTGCAGGACGAACCAGATTTTTACCGCATACCTCCCCTGCTCCTGCAGCCCTTTGCTGAAAATGCCATTGTACACGGGTTTAAAGGAATCGATTACCAGGGTAAAATAACTGTGCGTTTATACGATGAAGGCAATGCTTTAAAAGCCGAAATAAGCGATAACGGTATTGGGTTTGAAAAAGAAATTCAGTTGCCCGATGAACGAAACAGTGCTATTAAAATTACAACTGAACGTTTAAAGCTGTACAATCACGGTAAAGGTGATTGGGTTCAAATTGACAAAAACAAATCAACAGGCCTGGCTGTAACCCTTACCCTGATTGGCGAATAAACAGTTGATTGCTGCGTATAATAGTTTATGCCGGCACATGTTTTAATGACATTTTATATTCACAACATGAATTTCATACTTGTGTACGCCATACCATTTGCCATTTTTTTCTCGTGTTCGCAGCAACAGAAAAAAACAAAACCATTAGCCGAACCGGCACCTTCATGGATTAACATTGATACCGGGCTTAACATCTGCCACTTTAATTCGCCAATTAAATCAAAATGGGCCGACAATAAAATTACAGTGCTTCGCATTGATCCCAGGTACTACCATTTTTCGCTGATAAGTGCAAAAGAAGAAAAATGCAAGGCAAAAACCGTAAAAGAATGGGCCCGGGAAAAAAAATTGCTTGCGGTAATCAATGCCGGCATGTTTTTAAAAGACAATCTTACCAACACCGGGTTTATGCAAAACCACAGCTTTATCAATAATCCAAACCTAAGTGATGACAATGCTGTGGTTGCGTTTAACAGGAAAGATACTACTGTAAAAGAATTCCAGGTCATAGACAGGGAATGCCAGGATTGGGAAACACTAAAATTGAAATACGCAAGTTTTTCACAGGGCATACGCATGATTGATTGTAAACAAAATAATAAATGGGCTTTGCAGGAAAAAAAATGGAGCATGGTATGTATTGGAACTGCTAAAGATGGCCAGGTTCTTTTCATTTTTACACGCTCACCTTACCGTGTTCATGACTTTGTAAATACATTGCTTAAACTACCCATTGACATTTACAATGCCCAGTACCTTGAAGGTGGCCCTGAAGCTTCATTGTACGTGAATCACAAGGGTTGCAACGTTGAAAAATGCGGGAGTTACGAAACCAATTTCATAGAGAATGACAGCAATCACGAATTTTGGGAAATACCCAATGTAATAGGCATAACTAAAAAGTAGGTATTGCTAACGTGGGTATTATACTTATCTTGTACCCGCATTAATTCGTTTATTATGAAAAAACTTTTGGTCATTATACTGACCTGCTCATGTTTTTGTACCAATGCACAAAACAATGAGCTTATCTACACGTACGACAAACAAAACGTTGTTGCATCCAAATTAATTGGAACCTGGAAAATAGATGTTGCCCTGACAACCTTGTTACTCAAGACTGATGACAAAGAAAATACCGATTTGAGAGATAAAAAACAAAAAAAAGAAAAAGAAAAAACACCCCTTGAGCAACTTACTATTGAGTTCACCAAAGATACCACTGTGGTTGGCACCCTTCCCCCATTAGAAAAAAACCAGGAGGCCGGATTAGCTGTTTATCTTTCAGGTTATTTGACGGTAAAAGAAAAAAAATATCCTTTTATACTGGTTGAACACCGAGGCAACATGCAGGTGGTTTGGTACCGTGAGCGCGATGGAAATCCTTTACGTGATACAGAATCATTCATCGTTACCATTGCAGCAGCGAAAGAAAAATACAATGACCTTTTGTTTATAGGAGGCGATTTCAACAACCAGCCTTTTAAAGCATTTAAACGCGAAAAATAATTTTGTGCAATAAATTTACCATGCGGTATCTGGTTGTTAAAGACGTGTAATAAACTTAGCAAGGGGTTGGGCTTTTCATATAGTCTGTTTTAGTTTTATTCCATAAATAAATTCTAAAAAACATATGAAAAAAAATCTATCCATCCTGTTGGCTTCAATTACAACATTTACCGCAATTGGCCAATCAGCACTTATTCCTTTTTCAACTACAAACCAGCGCCCTGCTAAATTATTTTTACCTGACAGGGTTGATGGTGAAACAGCAATCACGCGCAGTTCATGTACCGACAAAATTAAATTTGTTGATCAATGGGGAGCACCTGCTGCTGGTGATTTTGTGCAAATAGGTGGCGCAGCAACACTGGCGCCCAACCCTACAACCTGTCTTTACCAGGTATACCCAGGCTTTACAGGTAAAGTAAGCCGTATTGATTTCCAGGGTGGAAAATTTTCCAGCTCAGAAACCGTAACGGTTGAACTGCATCCTATCAGTTCAGGCATTCCGGTTACTGGTACAATACTTGGTACAGCTACAGCAAGCGTAAGCACTGCAAGTGGAGAATTTGGTGGCGCATTTTCATCGCCCATAAATGTTACCAATGGTTTTGCTGTTGCTGTATACATTTCAAGCGTAGCTACCGACTCAATTAAATTATTTACAACCCCATCGGCAGGTAGCAGCTACGGAGATTATTCATGGCTTGAGGACAATACAGGAGCGCTATATAGTTTATATGCCAATAGTATATACCTTGATTTTTTAATCCGCCCAACTATTTCGTTTACCCTTGGTGCACCTACCTTAACCGCTACACCAGCAAGTTTTTGTGCAGGCTCATCAAGTTACATTGACTATTCGGCCTACCCGGCTGTTTCATGGACATCAACCGAAGATTACATATACAATCCAAATGGTTTTTCAAGCATGTTTATTGGCACCAATATTAATTTTGGCGATGCAACAACCGGCACCTCATTACCCGTTTCACACACGTATTCAACTGCTGGAAGTTATTCCGTTTCGGCTACCATGACCTATGATGGATGGACCACCGATTGTGTGAGTGATCCCGGAACAAAGGCACTGACAGTAAACCCTGCACCAGTTGCTAATTTTTCATGGTCATCGGCTAATCTGGCCGTAACCTTTAACAACCTTTCAACCGGAGCAACTACTTATAGCTGGTTGTTTGGTGATGCGGGAACTGCTACGGCTCCTAACCCAGTTCACAACTATGCTACTTCGGGAACATACACCGTTGAACTAACGGCAAATGGGGCATGTGGAACCAATACCATTTATGTAAACATTGCCATTACCGATTCAACCAATGCAGGTAACGTAGGTGTGGTTGAAATGGAACAGGGAATACTTACCAATATTTACCCTAATCCTGCCAATGAATTCATCAACATTGATCTTACACTTGCAAACCCTGAAACAACCAATTTACAGGTTATGGATATAAATGGAAAATTGTTGTTTACAACAGACCTGGGAACTATTTCATCCATCAACCAACAAATTGACATTACAGGCTTTGCCCCTGGCCTATACTTTATTCGCCTTGTACACAACGGCAAGGTTTCGGGCCGCAAATTCATAAAACAGTAATGCCGGTCAATAAAGCCTCTGTAAAAGGAGGCTTTTTTTATCCTCTTTCAGGTAAAAACCTATAGCTTTGTACAAGCACAACACTATCAAAAAAACACTTTCATATCGCTTCCTGGTATTAATCACCTTCATAGCTGGAGTGCATTCAACTTCCTTTTCGCAGGACCACCGTGTTGACAGCCTTCAAAAAATCATTGAAACGCAAAGGCATGATACGGCCGAAGTAACCGCACTAAAAGCATTAGGCGCTACGCTGAGTAAATCAAACCCGCAAAAGGCACTTGAATACGCAAAATATGCCTTGGCATTGGCCGAAAAACTTGGCTATAAAAAAGGGCTTATTGTGAGTCACATTACCATTGGCCAGTGCTACATTAATCTTGCCGAATATAACCTTGCCCTTGATCATTTCAACAAGTCAATTGCTATGGCAAAAGAAACCGGTGACAGGGCAAATTATTTTACCGGCATGGTCCAAAAAGGCATTGTTTACGAATCAAAAGGCGAATATTCAACCGCACTTGAGCAACATTTTAATGCACTTAAGCTGGCTGAGAGCATGAACAAAAAATTGCTCATTACCACCTGCTACCAAAACATTGGTCAACTCTACCTGAAAATGACCGACTATACCAGCGCCATGAACTACTTTGAAAAAGGTTTAAAAGTATTCAGGGAGCAGGGTGAAAAGAAATTGCTGGGTGGTGCACTTACCAATGTTGGAACCGTTTATTTAAGGCAAAAAAAATATGCTAAGGCACTTGATTTATTTAATGAGGCCATTGAAATTGGCAATGAAACAAAGGATAAACCAGGTTTAATTGAACGCTGGAACGATGTGGGTTTAATTTATTTCAATACATCCAAATACGATGAAGCCATTAAAGCGCATAACAAGGCTCTGGCCATGTCAAAGGAAACGGACAACCAGCGCAGCTATGCAGCATCGTTAAATAACCTGGCAGCCTGCTACCGCAAAAAACAGGATTATGGTAAAGCCCTTGAAAAAGGAAACGAAGCCTTAAGCATTGCAAAAAAAATAGGAGCAAAAGAGGAAGAAGTGATTGCTTTAAAAAATATTGCAGATACCCATGTTGAAGCAGGCCATGCTGATGAGGCATTGGTTTACTACAGGCAGTATACACCTAAAAAGGACTCACTTTTTGGCGAAAAAACCTGGGCCGAAGTAAACCGTTTGCGGCTTAAATACGAAAGTGAGAAAAGCAGCAGGCAACTTGCCTTGATGAAAGCTGAAAAAGCAGAAGCAAACGTGTTGGCGCAAACCCGAAAAACGTGGATGATAGTGGCCATTTCGGCCATACTCGTTTTACTCATGGCTTTTGCAATGACCTACATAGCTGCAAAAAACAAACGCAGGCGACAGGAAATAGAAATAACCCTGCAAAAAGCAGAATTGGAACAAAAAGCCATTCGCTCACAAATGAATCCACATTTTATTTTCAACTCACTCAACAGTATTCAACATTACATCTTAAGCAACGAAACGCAATATGCTTACGATTATCTTGCGCGTTTTAGCAAATTAATACGGCAGGTACTTGCCAACTCTGAACATCCTACCATTTCACTCAAAAAAGAACTTGAATTGCTTGAATTGTATATTGACCTGGAACAACGCAGGTTTAAAAACAGGTTTGAGTATTCAGTTTCGTATGATAAAAACCTGCCGGTTGACGAGATTGTTATTCCCGTTATGCTGATTCAGCCTTTTGTTGAAAACGCAATCTGGCACGGAATCATGAACCTTGATGATAGCCGAAGGGGTAAACTTTCGGTAAACATAGTGTTTGAGAATGAGACGGCTAAAATAACAATTGAGGACAATGGCGTGGGGCGTGAGGCGGCAGCAAAACTTCGCAAGCCCAAACACGAGCACACATCTGTTGGTATGTTATTTACCCAAAAACGACTTGAAATGTTTAAATTAACAGGCACAAAAGAAACCGCAGTATCCATTACCGACCTTTATGATTTACATGGAAACGCAAATGGAACACAGGTACATATTGTTATACCCGCACATTTATAATTTATGGAAATTAAAGCAATTTTAATTGATGATGAAGCTGACAGCCGCAGCGTACTTGGTAAATTACTTGCCAGCTTTTGCCCGGATGTAAAAATTCTTGGCGAAGCAACCAATGTTGAACAGGCCTATGAAAAAATAAATGAATTAAAACCCGAACTTATTTTTCTTGACATTCAAATGCCGGGTGGCGATGGTTTTTCGTTGCTAAAAAAATTCAAAGAAATACCCTTTGATGTTATTTTTGTAACCAGTTATGATCAGTATGCCATTGAAGCCATAAAATTCAGTGCACTTGATTACCTGATGAAACCGGTTGAAGTAAGCGATTTGCAGACGGCTGTAAAAAAAGTGCAGGAGAAAAAAGCAAAAAAAGAATTGCGCAACCAGCAATTGCAAAATTTAACGCATAACCTGGAATCATCAGGCCTTGAAAAAAGGCTTACCGTTCATTATGGCGATTCGGTAAAACTACTTTCCCTTGCTGACATAGCTTATTTTGAAGCCGAACGCAATTACACGAACATATTCACAACAAAAAAAGAAAAATTCAATTCGTCAAAAAACCTGGGTGAGTATGCCGAAATGCTTGAACCTTATACCGAATTTTTACGTGTGAACAAGGGGTGTTTGGTAAACATTAACAGCATAAACTCCTATTCAAAGGGCGAACCGTGTATCATAACCCTGAATGGAGGGCAAACCTTTGAAATATCGCGCAGGAAAAAACAGGAGTTTTTGGAACGCATGAAAAAGCCTGCCTGATTTATTGTACCTTTGCCCCGTGCAAAAGGAAGTAAAAATATCAAACAGGAAAGCATTCTTCAATTATGCCATCAAGGACACTTATCTTGCCGGAATTGTTTTAACAGGTACTGAAGTAAAGTCATTGCGTGCGGGAAAAGGAAGCATTGCCGAGGCGTACTGTGTTTTGCACAACAACGAGGTTTATTTGCGCAATGCCAATATAAACGAATTTGCTGCGGGCAGCTATAACAACCATGTGCCGGTGCGTGATCGCAAATTGTTATTGAACTCACGCGAAATTGACAAAATTGAAAAAGCTACCAAAACAAAAGGTTTCACGCTGGTTCCAATTGAATTATTCCTGAACGAAAAAGGTCTTTTTAAGATTAAAATTGCCACAGCTATTGGGAAAAAACAATACGATAAACGTGAAGATTTAAAAACAAAGGACGCAAAAAGGGAAATTGACCGCATGAAGAAAAAGTAATTGGTATATTTTAAATACGTTCCAAAAAAAATTCCTGATCAAGCATATTAACAAATTCCCAGTTTGGGTGTTCAAATTTTATTTTCTTAGGGTTTTTATCGTTGAATAATATACATTCATGCTTTATCTTTCCGGTTTCATAGTGAAAGAAGTTTTTGACGTAAATAATGTTAACAACCAGAGGTCGGGAATCGCCCCTCATAATCAGCTAAATATCGTAATTTCCACACATTAAAATACCTGAATTCAGGTAGTTGCGTAATCGAACTGTGTTCACCTATTCTGCGTATATTTGACAATCAAAATCGCGGAAACAAGTTTGTTTTTATTTGTTTTTATTTTTTTGAGACGCTAGTAGTAAACCTTTTAATAAAAACAAATGTCAAACGCATCAATTCGTTTCAACACTCAACAACGTTTATTTTTCAAGACTGCAAAATCCCGTGTTGATGAATATTTCAAAACCAACAAAATTTCAAAAAGTGGAAATTGGACCATGGCAGTAAAAACCATTGTTTTACTTGGAATTTATTTTGTTCCCTATGCATTTATGGTTGGCGGCTATATCAGTTCACTCTCAGGCATAATCCTGGTTGGCATTGCTATGGGATTTGGTATGGCCAGTATTGGTCTTTCAGTTATGCACGATGCCAATCACGGCAGCTATTCAAAAAACCAACACATTAACCGTCTTTTATCCTATACGCTTAACATGCTTGGTGGTCATTATTTAAACTGGCGCCTGCAGCACAATGAGCTTCACCACACATTTACCAATATTCATGACCATGATGAAGATATTGCTCCTGTTGGCATACTTCGTTTTTCGCCACACGCACCACTTAAAAAAGTGCACCGATTCCAGTTCATTTATGCGTGGTTTTTTTATGGGTTCATGACATTTATGTGGGTGACCACAAAAGATTTTGTAGCGCTTAAGCGTTACCGTGACATGGGGCTTTTAAAAACAAAAAACATTTCTTACCGCAAACACCTTATAGCCCTTATTGTTGGTAAACTGCTATATTATATTTACATGGTTGGTATTCCTGTTTTGGTTACCGGGTTGCCTGTTTTATATGTGTTGATTGGTTTTGCTGTATTGCATTTTGTTGCCGGCCTTACCCTTGCCGCTATATTTCAACCGGCTCATGTTATTGAAGAAACCAATTTCCCAATACCCGATGCAACGGGTAATATGGAGAATGACTGGGCGGTTCACCAATTGTATACCACTGCTAATTTTGCTCCAAAAAGCCGCATTACTTCATGGTTTATTGGCGGACTAAATTACCAGGTTGAGCATCACTTATTCCCGTCAATTTGCCACATACATTACCGCAAACTGTCAAAAATAGTTCGCACAACGGCACAGGAATTTAACCTTCCTTATCACGAAAAAACAACCTTTTTTACAGCGCTTATTTCGCATACAAAAACACTTATGCGATTAGGAAAACCGTTAACGGCTTAACAATTTATTTTTTTAAACTATTGTTGCGGTAACGCATAAAAAGAAATATGGCCAGGCCAATTACAAGGCCGCCAATCAAAGGAATAAACAGGAACTTAGTGCGTGTACTTTTTTGATGTGAAGCCCTCAATTGTGCTTCTTTTATTTGCAATTCACGTTTTTTATTCTCCAGGATAATTGCTAAACTGTCTTTTTTTGCCTTAGCATTAAATACCTCCTGGCGCACATTGGACTCCAGCTTTACCAGCTTTGCCTCAATTACCATGGCCTCATCATTTTGACCCTGCTGCTTTAAAATACTAACCTGTTGCCTGTACACTTCGTTTAATTCATATTCCAGGTTTTGTGCAATGGCCAATTTTTCTGCTTTTTTTAATATTGCGTTGGCCTTGCCGTAATTCCCAATCAACGCATAGGTTTTACCGGTCAGGGTCATTACCGTTATTTCACTATCACGCATAGCCTGCGTTTGTGCCGTTTTTAAGGCTTTTACAAGCCAGCTGAGAGCCTCATTGTAGTTGCCCTGCTCCATGCGCAACAATCCCATATTTTGCTGGTAAAAATAAAGCGCGGTTTGCGACATACGATCTTTATAGGAATAAATTTCATCCAAAAGCGTTTGAGCTTGTTCCAGGCGTTTATCCTTAATATATGAATTGGCAAGATTTGTCATGATGTGAATCATGCCCTGTATATTACCGTTTTCCTTGAATAAACGTATAGCCTCGTTTTGGTAATCATACGATTTTTGATCCTCTCCAAGACGAAAATAAAGGATTGAATACAGGTTGTATGCTATTCCCAATCTGTCTTTTATTTTGCTTTCGTCTTTTCCTCTTAAATTTTTGTATTCCTGTATTGACCTTTCAATGTATTTTTTTGTTTTTATGTAATCTGATTTAAGTAAATAATAACGTGCAAGGCACACCTGCGCATCGGCCCTGCTCATAAAATCAGCTTCCGCACCGGCAAGTTTATATGCATCAAGACACAACTTACATGACTTATCCGGGTCAGCATAATAAATGGAATCGGCTATGTCAAGCAAATCACTTGCTTTTTGAGGTTGAGAATAAATCGATTTACTGAAAAGTATGAAAAAAAATATGTAACCAATACGACTATTCATTACGACAATTTGTTTTTATATTCTGAATAACCGAATTCGCGAAGAAGTTTAAACTCATTGTTTTTATTCCAAATACCGATTGAAGGATGCTTTACGCCATTAAAAAAACTTGTTTTCACCATGGTATAATGAATCATATCTTCCAACACAAGCTTATCACCTATTTGCAATTCTTTTTCAAATGAATACTCAAACATATAGTCGCCACTTAAACAACTTGTGCCGCCCATCCTGTAGGTTGGCTTACCTTTTTCGGGTTCCATGTTTGCGCCTGAAATACGCGGTTTGTAGGGCATTTCAAGGCAGTCAGGCATGTGGGCAGTAAACGAAACATCAAGCATGGCCGTTTTTATGCCATTTGCCTCCACTATGTCCAGCACTTTGCTTACAAGTACACCCGTTTGCCAGGCAAAAGCACTACCCGGCTCAAGAATAACATGCACATTATAACGTTGCTTGAACTCACGCAAGAGTTTAACCAGGTGTTTTGTATCATAACCTTTACGGGTCATTAAATGTCCACCTCCCATATTCACCCATTTGGCCTGCCTGATCAGGTGACCAAATCGCTGCTCAAATGCAGCAAGTGTTTTTTCAAGGGTAAACGAATCGTTTTCACAAAGGGCATGGAAATGAATTCCTTCAACTCCTTCGGGCAATTTATCTCCAAAATGTTCGCTGGTCACACCCAGGCGCGAATTGGGTGAACACGGATTATACAAGTCAGTAGTCACTTCAGAATATTGTGGATTCACGCGTATTCCACATGAAATTCCCGCTTTAAGCGCTTTGTCTTTAAACCGGTTAAATTGTGACAATGAATTAAATGTTAAGTGTGATGAAAGCGAAATTAATTCATCAATTTCATCGTCACCAATGGCTACGCAATAGGTATGCGATTTGGTTTTCATTTCCTCCACACATAACCTTGCCTCATTAAGCGAACTTGCGGTAGCGCCTTTTACATACTCGCGTACAATGGGAAAAGCCCCCCACATACTAAAGCCTTTAAATGCCAGAATAATTTCAACACCCGCTTCATCGGCTACTGATTTTATAAGCGATAGATTGTTGCGCAGTAAATTCTCCTCAAGAACAAAACAGGGAGAAGGGATTTTAGATATATCGATACTCATATTGATTTAACCACAGAGGCATCAGAGATTATCACAGAGAAAGCCGAGAAACTATGCAAAATACCTTCGGGTACTCTGGGTTTGCTCTGTTTTCTCTGTGGTTAGACATTTATTGGATTAAAATTCATTCAAAGCCTGCTCAATAATAGCAATACATTCGCGCAATTGCGGTTCGGTAATTACCAACGCAGGTGCAAAACGTATAGTATCGCCATGCGTAGGTTTTGCCAATAATCCAAGTTCTTTCATTTTCATGCACAATTCCCAGGCGCCTCTTCCCTCTTTTTCTTCAATCACCATAGCTGCCCACAGGCCTTTACCACGTACCGCTTTTACGGCAACCGGGTGTGCTTTTTGTATGCGCTGCAATTCTGCCAGTAAAACATCGCCCAAACGTGCCGAATTTTCAACCAGGTTTTCTTCTTTTAATACGCTCAATGCTGCTATGCCGGCTTTACATGCTATGGGATTTCCCCCATAGGTTGAGCCGTGCTGGCCTGGTTTAATGTTGAGCATAATTTCATCATTGGCCAATACAGCCGACACCGGATAAACACCACCTGAAAGGGCTTTACCAAGTATTAAAATATCAGGCTTTACATTTTCGTGGTCACAACAAAGCATTTTTCCTGTACGACCTAGACCTGCCTGTATTTCATCGGCAATAAACAATACATTGTGTTTTTTACAGGCATCGTAACAAGCCTTTAAATATCCTTTATCCGGTACAACAACACCAGCTTCGCCTTGTATAGGCTCAACCAGGAATCCGCAAATGTCCTTATCGGCCGCAAGTATTTTTTCCAACGCTGCCGCATCGTTATATGGAACTTTAATAATTCCTGGCGTAAACGGACCAAATTTTCCGAATGAATCGGGATCGGTTGACATGGAAATAATGGAAATGGTGCGTCCATGGAAGTTGTTTTCACATACCACAATTTTTGCGGCATTTTCAGCCAGTCCTTTATTTACATAACCCCACCTGCGTGCCAGTTTAAGTGCAGTTTCAACCGCCTCGGCACCGGTATTCATAGGAAGCAGTTTATCAAAACCAAAATATTCGGTAGCAAATTTTTCAAATTCGCCAAGTGAATCGTTGTAAAATGCGCGTGACGATAAGGTAAGTTTATTCACCTGTTCAACCACGGCTGCGGTAATTTTAGGATGGCAATGACCCTGGTTAACGGCCGAATAAGCTGCTAAAAAATCAAAATACTGCTTACCTTCAAGATCCCACACATACACGCCTTCGCCCTTACTTAAAACCACGGGAAGTGGATGGTAATTGTGCGCACCGTATTTATTTTCAAGCTCCATTGCCCGCGCACTGGCCTGGCCAACCATAGTTTGTTCCATCACTTCCATTATTTAAACATTTTGAGCCGCAAATATACCTATTTTTAACCGATTTATGGGACGTAAAAAATTCACACCTTTTGTTATAAACGAGATTGAGATAACCGATGCTGCCTCAGAGGGTAAAAGCATTGCGCGGTACAACGATAAAGTAATTTTTGTTCATATGGGTGTTCCGGGCGATGTTGTTAAGCTCAATGTTTTTCGCAGTAAACGCAGGTTTTACGATGCCCGTGTTCTGGAGGTGATAAAACCCTCGCCATGGCGTATACAGCCCAATTGCGCGCACTTTGGGGTGTGTGGCGGGTGTAAATGGCAAAACCTTTTATACGAGCAGCAATTACACTATAAACAAAAACAGGTTTTTGATAATTTTACCCGTATCGGAAAACTTGATTTCTCATCAATTGACCCCATTGCACCCTGCCCTGAACAGTTTTTTTACCGGAACAAGCTTGAATTTACATTTTCCAATAAACGCTGGTTAACCGAAGCCGAAATTGCCGATAAAACAATTGACGCCTCGGCACCTACCCTGGGATTTCATGTTCCTGAACGGTTTGATAAAATAATTGGCATTGAAAAATGCTGGTTGCAAAACGATTTATCAAACACCATACGCAATTTCATCAAACACAAAAGTGTTGAACTGGAATTGTCATTCTACAACCATTATGAAAAAGCAGGCGACATGCGCAACATCATACTGCGTAACACGGTGAAAAACGAATGGATGTTAATTGTTGTTTTTGGCAGCGATGTGACAGAAAAACACACTGCGTTAATGCAGGCCGCGAAAGAACAATTTCCAGATATAAAAACATTGGTTTACGTGGTAAATAAAAAAGTGAACGATACCATTGGCGACCAGGAATTGCATACGTTTTATGGCGATGGATACATTAGCGAATGGCTGGGCGATCTAAAATTCAAGGTCAGCCCAAAATCATTTTTTCAAACCAATACCAAACAGGCCTTAACCCTGTATGAATACACCCGCAATTTTGCAGGTTTAACCGGCAATGAACTGGTTTATGACTTGTACACGGGCACAGGAACCATTGCCAATTTTGTAGCCTCAAAAGCAAAACATGTTGTAGGAATTGAATATGTTGAGGATGCCATTACCGATGCAAAACTGAATTCACAACTAAACAACATCAAAAACACATCATTTTATGCGGGTGACATGAAAGATATGCTTACCGATGATTTCCTGCATTCAAATGGCTATCCCGATGTGGTTATTACCGACCCACCACGCAATGGCATGCATGCCGATGTGGTGGAAATGATCAAAAAAATAAAAGCTAAAACGGTGGTTTATGTAAGCTGTAACCCTGCAACACAGGCGCGTGATTTGGATTTATTGCGTGATACGTATAAGATTGAAAAAATACAACCGGTTGATATGTTCCCACAAACCCATCATGTGGAATGCGTGGTTAAGCTCGCGTTGATTCAATAGGCCTCTGAGCATGCATGTGAAAATTGGCAGATCGCTTCGCAGTTTTCGATTCGTTTATAAGTTTTCATTCCTATGCTCGCGATTTGGCACAGGCCTTATGTTCCCACAAACCCATCATGTGGAATGCGTGGTTAAGCTCGCGTTGATTCAATAGGCCTCTGAGCATGCATGTGAAAAT
>DATGXI010000053.1:0-32876 GCA_035299065.1 Flavobacteriales bacterium | reverse complement strand
GCCGAGTCGTACAACAACATTGCATCGGTTTACACCGACCTGGGCGATACGGCCTCAGCATTAACCTTCTTAAAAAAATCACGGGTTTACTATACAAAAATCAACGACTGGGGTGGTGTTGCCTACAATTGCCTGAACATGTCAAAAATTTATTCAGCACAAAAACGCGATGACCTTGCGCTTGAATTGCTGGAGGAATCAAAAAAAATACTTGAAAAAAAGCCGCACTTAAAATCGGCATTGGCCAACTGCCTTAATTTTATTGGCAGCATTTACAAACGCGAGGGCAAAGAAAAAGAGGCAAAAAATTACCTGTTAACTGCTTTAAAAATACGGCTTGCTATTGACGATCATAGTGGCATTGCCAATTCGTATGTAACCCTTTCCGATTTTTATACTGAAACAAATAAACCCGATAGCGCCTTTTATTGTGCAAAACAGGGAATGGAATATGCGCAAAAATCACGGAACCCCGAAACCATTTCACGTTCGGCCTTTACCTATAGCAACGCGTTAAAAGCAAGACGCAACTTTGAAGAATCGTTAACCTACTATGACCTGTACATTCGTATGCGCGATAGCGTTAACAATGGCAAAACGCAAAAAGCCATGGTTAAAAACCAGTTTAAGTATCAGTACGAAAACAAAGCCGCAACTGACAGCTTGAAACATGCCGAAGAAAACATCATCAAAGAAGAGCGCCTGGCAAGGGAAAAATTCCAAAACATTGTTTTATATATTGGTTTAGCAGTATTGATCCTGTTCATAATTTATGGATACAGTCGATTTAAAATTATACGCCAGCAAAAAGCAACCATTGAACAACAAAAACAAATTGTAGATGTTAAGAACAAAGAGATGCTTGACAGTATGCATTATGCAAAGGAAATTCAAAATGCCTTGTTACCATCGGCCAATATGTTGAACGAAATGTTTGCTGAACATTTTATTCTATTCAAACCAAAAGACATTGTAAGTGGCGATTTTTATTGGAGTGCTAAACGGGGCGATGAATTTTACCTGGCGGTTTGCGATTCAACGGGCCATGGGGTACCAGGTGCTTTTATGAGCTTGTTGAACATTTCGTTTTTGAACGAAGCCGTGATAGAAAAAGAAATGGGCAAACCCAGCGATGCACTTAATTATATACGAAAGCGCTTAATTGAAAATGTTTCACGCAATGGCGGGCAGGACGGTATGGACGGAACGCTGGCACATTTTGACAGGAAAAATATGAAGCTGCGATACGCTTCGGCACACAACAAACCGCTGCTCATTCGCAAAGGTGAAGCACAGGAGCTGCCTGCCGATAAAATGCCAATTGGAAAAGGTGTGATACGCCAGTCGTTTACCCAACACGAGGTTGATTTACAAACAGGCGATATTGTGTATTTTTATTCTGATGGGTACGCTGACCAGTTTGGAGGGCCAAAAGGAAAAAAATTCAAAAGCTCAAACCTGAATTCTCTTTTAGTGCGCGTAAGTAAATTCTCGTTAAGTGAACAAAACGCTAAGTTGGAAGAGCAGTTTGAAACCTGGAAAGGCGAGTTTGAGCAGCTGGATGATGTTTGTGTTATTGGTGTAAAGCTTTAATCAAACAACAAACTCATTTCAATCACACAATTATAGCTTTTACCATTTATTTTGAGTGGCTGAATGCGCTTGTATTTTTTTTCAAGAAAAGCCTGCAACCTTTCCACATCCTTTTTGCTCATTTTTGTTTTAACGGTATACGTCATTTCACCCGCGGCACTGCATTTACCGGTAAGCTCAATCTTTTTAATTCCTTTGGGGAATTTATACTCCGTTTTTTTAAACGCTTGTGTACGTCCGCCAATAAACTCGGGTAACTCATGCACTGAGGTAAAAATGGGTTCTTCCATTATTTCATCAAATGGACCGGCATCAGTAGTCTCTATGGGTTTATACGCCCGTTCTTTTGTATTGATCAGTTTTCCTTTTTCATCGTAATAATACCATTTTCCAATGGGGCTGTCATTTTTATACTGACCCTTCACTTTTAGTTTTCCATTCTCATACCACTCGTTATAGTCGCCCTCCCATTTCCCATCCTTCACGTTGGCTTGCATTTTCTTTTTTATCCCATCGTAATATTCCACTTCAATGCTATCAAATTCCAATTGCCTGTTCATGTAAGCAAACTTCATCAATCGTCCCAGTGAATCATAAACGTAAGACGGTTTTTCAGGATAATAACCGCTGCGGTAATTAATTGATTTTATTTTTCCCCCGTTGTAATACCTGTATGCCGTATCGGGATAACCGTTAACGTATTTTATTTTAGCTTTCAAGGTTCCGTTGGGATACCAGGTCATCCACCAGTTATGCTGTTCGTGTTTATGGTAATGGCCCATGTTGCGAATTTCTCCACCTTCGTAGTTATCAAAATACGCTCCTTCCTTTTCACCATTTTTCCATTCTGTTGAACGCATTATATTTCCGTTTTCAAAATACTCAAGCATAAGCCCATTAAGTTTTCCTTCTGTATAAGTGCAGGTCCTGAAAAGCTGGAGCCCTTTCCTTTTCTGTTCATTGCCATAATAAATTTCTTCCTTTCCCTCTTTCATACCCCATAACTGTATACCAGAATTCCGGTACGGAAAAATGGCTTCGTAACCCGGTGAACGTTGTGCTGTTTGAGTATTTTTATACGTTGACTTGCTTGTTAAAAGGCCATTTTCGTTGTAGTATTTAACCTGTCCATTAAGTATTAAACCATTCACTTCAGCTTCAAATAAAATAACTGAATCTTTTTCCTTTTTTTTGTAGACAATAAACGGATTATGGTATCCGTCTTTTGCAAATTCTGTAAAACGGAAATACACATCGGGTTCTGATTTTGATACCTTATCCCACACTGTAATACGATCCATGTCAACAGAAAATTGCTGAGAAAACACCTTGCCCGTAAACGGGACAAGTAGCAAAAAACAAAAAAACTTCATCCTTTTCATATATACAAGGTGCAAAAATGGCATAAAATTCACAGGTACCAAGCATTTTTTGAGCGTTGACTATACCTTGATATTCAGGTATTTATTTCAAGGCAATGCATTTTACCTTCAGAAGTAACGCTTTTAACCGCCAGCCGTTAGCTTTTATCAAAATTTAAGAACCAAACTCACTGTTTCTCCGTACATTTAGCACGTATTAAAACCGCCAATGCCCGATTTTAAACCCGGACCTCACCTCAGTAAAATCCAGTATCCACAGGACCTTCGCCAGCATTTTGCTATTGAAGATTTACCCAACGTTAGCAATGATTTGCGTCAATTCATCATTGATGTTATTTCAGAAATTGGTAATTCGCATTTTGGCGCTTCATTGGGTGTTGTTGAATTAACTGTTGCCCTGCATTATGTTTTTAATACTCCCGAAGATCAATTGATTTGGGATGTTGGCCACCAGGCTTACGGACATAAAATTCTTACCGGACGAAAAGATATTTTTCACACCAACCGGAAATACCAGGGCTTAAGTGGTTTTCCAAAACGCAGCGAAAGCGAGTACGATACATTTGGTGTTGGCCACTCGTCAACTTCCATTTCTGCTGCTGTTGGTATGGCTGTTGCCAATAAATTGCAGAATAAAAACGACATTCATCATATAGCCGTTATAGGTGATGGCGCCATGACAGCAGGCCTTGCTTTTGAAGGACTAAATCATGGTGGTGTTTCCAATTCAAATATTTTGGTTGTGCTAAATGACAATTGCATGAGCATTGATCCGAATGTTGGCGCATTAAAAGAATATTTAACTGACATTACCACATCCCAAACCTACAACCGTGTAAAAAACAAGGTGTGGAAAATTCTTGGCGATATTTCAAAATTTGGTCCGAATGCCCAGGCTGTTGCCAAAAAAGTAAGTGACAGTATGAAAACTGCTTTGCTAAAACAAAGCAATATGTTTGAGTCATTGCAGTTCCGTTATTTTGGCCCGGTTGATGGTCACGATGTAATTGGCCTTGCGCGCGTCATGAACGATTTGAAAAATATTCCTGGTCCAAAAATTCTTCACACGTTAACCGTAAAAGGAAAAGGATATAAATTTTCGGAAGAAGGAAATCAAACCGTTTGGCATGCTCCCGGTGTTTTTAATAAAGAAACCGGTGAAATTGTAAAAATTGTTCCCAAGAGTCCGCAACCGCCAAAATACCAGGATGTATTTGGCCATACCATTATAGAGTTAGCCGAGAAAAACGAAAAAATTGTTGGTGTTACACCAGCCATGCCAAGCGGGTGCTCATTGAACCTGATGATGAAAGCCATGCCTGACCGTGCGTTTGATGTGGGTATTGCCGAACAGCATGCCGTAACGTTTTCAGCAGGAATGGCAACCCAGGGATTGATTCCATTTTGCAATATTTACTCGTCATTCATGCAGCGTGCATATGACCAGGTAATACACGATGTAGCGTTGCAAAAACTACATGTTATTTTTTGTTTAGACCGTGGCGGCCTGGTTGGTGCTGATGGAGCAACACATCACGGTGCTTATGATTTGGCCTATATGCGCTGCATACCAAATATGATTGTTGCTGCTCCCATGAACGAAGAGGAATTGCGCAATTTAATGTTTACTGCACAGGCAAAAAATACCGGCCCTTTCAGCATTCGTTACCCACGTGGCGAAGGTGTTATGGTTGACTGGAAAAAACCATTCAAAGAAATCAAAATAGGAACAGGCCGCAAAGTACGTAACGGAAATGATGTTGCTTTTTTAACCATTGGACACATGGGTAATTTAGCACTTACTGCCTGCGAAGAATTGCAAAAACAAGGTATTGATGCCGCGCTTTACGACATGCGTTTTGTAAAACCCATTGATGAACTTTTATTGCATGAAGTTTTTTCAAAATTCAATAAAGTAATTACCGTTGAGGACGGCTGTATACAAGGCGGTATGGGAAGTGCTGTGCTGGAATTTATGGCCGATAATGGCTATAAGGCCAACGTAAAACGACTTGGGGTGCCTGATAGGTTTGTTGACCATGGTACACAAAAAGAACTGTGGGCCGAATGTGGTTATGATGTGAAAGGCATGACTGACGCGGCTTTGGAAATGATGCAGCAAAAAAATTCCATCCGATCGGCCGGGTAAAAATCCTATCCACTCACCTTTTTGAGGTTTTACTTTCTGCCTTTTTTGATTATCTTCGCAACGCTTTAAAAAATCGTGTATTTACTTTATAAAAATAGCCTTGCCCTGGCATTTGTATTGTGTACTGTTTTCATACACGGCCAATCCAATGTTGATTCGCTTGAAAATTTACTGATCACCACCAAAAGTGATACCGTTAAAGTAAACCTGCACATTCAGCTTGGCGATGCGTTAAATGATCATGACTCCCTGAAAGCTTACAAACATTTCAAACAGGCTGTTAGGCTTGCTCACGATAAAAAAGACAAACTTTACGTACTGCGAACCTACAAACGCATTGCCAAACGTTATTTTTACACACCTGCTTACCGTTATGGTGTTGCTTTTATAAAAGAAGGCATCCACTGGTCGCGGAAATGGAAAAATAAAGTCTGGCAAAAAGATTTTTACCTTGAAATGTCAGACCTGTTCCAGTTTCAAAGCTTGTCCAAACAAGCCATGCCCTGGTATGACAGTGCGCTTGCACACCTGCCTAAAAATGCAAAGCCTGATGAAAAAGCCGATATCATCATGCATAAAGGCAGGGCCTATTATGACATTGGTGAGTACAAACCCGCTATGGACTTGTATGTGAAGGCGCAAAAATTATTTGAAGAAAATAAAATTTACGATCGCAATTACGGGCATCTCCTTCATTTCATTGGCTCCATTTTCAAACGCCAGGAATCATATGACAAAGCATTGGAGTATTATGAAAAAGAACTTGAACTGGCCATAACATTAAAAGACTCGAGCCTGGAAGCCGAAGCGCTTTATTTAGCAGGTGGAATGTATGGCAACCTTGGTGATCTTGAAAAGGAACACGATTGCCTTATCAAATCGTTGAATATATATAAGCAACTTGGGAATGAACGTTCATATGCCTTGCTGCTTGGAAATTTATCAAGCAATTACAACGACAGGGGTATGTACAAAGAAGCGCTTGCCAATTTGCAACAAGCCCTGGGAATTTACGAACGCAATGCCGACCATGAAAAAAAAGCCTGGGTTTACCGTGCCATAGGAGATAATTATTCGCGCCAGGGAAAACATGCGCAAGCCGTTACCTGGTTTCAAAAAGCACTCGAAGCCAATTCAAAAACCGAAACCAAGCAATTGTTAACCGCTTCTGACATTACCCAATCAATGGCCTGGGCTTATGCACGCAAAGGCGATTATAAAAACGCTTTCAATACCTACCTGGAATACCAAAAGCTGGAAGACAGTATTACCAATGAAGACAACAGGAGTTTTTTACACGACCTGGAAGCAAAATACGAAACCGGCAAAAAAGAACAGGAAATTGCTTTGCTTAATAAAGATAAAGAAAAACACAAAGCTGAAATAGCACTGAAAGATGCAGAAGCCGCACAGCAAAAAGCGCAACGCAATTTATTGCTCGTGGGTTGTGTGCTGGTACTGGCTGTAGCGGGTATTGCGGGTTGGGCATTTTTTACGAAGAAAAAAGCAAATAAAATTCTGGCTGAACAATTTGAAGAGATCAATCACAAAAACATAATCATTCGCGAAAAAAATAAGGATATTACGGATAGTATTAATTATGCCAAGCGTATACAGGAAGCGGTATTGCCTTTACCAACCGATTTAAATAACTTCTTTTCTGAATCATTTGTGTTTTATCGCCCAAAAGACATTGTAAGTGGTGATTTTTACTGGTTCACGCAAATGGATGATTTTGCCATTTTAGCCGTGGGTGATTGTACAGGTCATGGGGTACCGGGCGCCTTCATGTCAATTATTGGTCATGACTTATTAAACCAGGTTGTACTGGAAGATAAAGTGCACAAACCGGGCGAAATTTTACGTTTTCTTGATAAACGCGTGACCAACACATTGAATAAACGCGGAAGCAGGCAGGAATACCATGACGGGATGGACATTGCTATTTGCGCGTTTGATAAAAAAGAGCGGAAGGTAACCTTTGCAGGTGCCAACCGGCCCCTTGTAATTAAACGCGGTGAAGAAATTATAGAACTTCCACCCAATAAATTTGCCATTGGTGGTTCACAGGACAGTAGCTGCAAATTATTTTACCAGCACGAAGTGGCCCTTACTGCTGAGGATATTGTGTATATGTTTTCGGATGGGTATCATGACCAGTTTGGTGGGGCCTCGGGTAAAAAATTTAAGTACCAGCAATTAAAAGACTATATAGGCAAACTTACCCGTCAACGCCTGGCCGACCATCAAGGCGTTTTTGCTGCACATTTTGACGCCTGGAAAGGCGATATAGAGCAGGTGGATGACGTTTGTTTGATTGGCGTAAAGATTTAAAGCAAAAGCCCATAATCGCACTTCAAAGGCCCTTACTCATTCCTTTCCATGTAATTCGTGTAATCTGTGGCTGGTATGAAATCACTGTGTTCTTTAAGATTTCTTCTATATTCAGTGTGATATAATTCACTAATTTTAACCCTGTGGAGCACGACCTCTATACATACGCTGGTAAAAAATTCTGCAACAGTTTAAAATCGTATTCGCGTTTTAAAACGCGCGAAGTGATGATTGGAAAATTTGGTTTTGGCGGAAACAATCCCATTCGGTTACAGTCAATGACCACTACCGACACCATGCACACCATGGCAACCGTTGAACAAAGCATTCGCATGATTAAAGCCGGTTGTGAATTGGTACGCATAACCGCACCCAGTAAAAACGAGGCCGAAAATTTACAAAATATAAAAAATGAATTACGCACTGCGGGTTACGACACACCGCTGGTTGCCGACATTCACTTTACACCCAATGCAGCTGAAATTGCAGCCCGTATTGTGGAAAAAGTACGGGTGAACCCGGGCAATTATGCCGACAAGAAAAAATTTGAAGAAATTGAATACACACAAGCCGCATATGATGCGGAACTGGCCCGTATAAAAACAAAGTTTACTCCGCTTGTAAAAATTTGTAAAGAAAACCACACCGCCATGCGCATTGGTACCAACCATGGCTCATTGAGTGATCGCATCATGAGTTTTTATGGCGATTCTCCACTTGGAATGGTTGAAAGTGCTATGGAATTTTTACGCATATGCAGGGACGAGGATTACCATGAAATTGTATTGAGCATGAAAGCCAGCAACACCCAGGTAATGGTGCAGGCTTACCGTTTACTGAATGCAAAAATGATCAAAGAAGGTATGAATTACCCTTTGCATTTAGGCGTAACTGAAGCAGGCGATGGTGAAGACGGAAGAATAAAATCAGCTGTTGGTATTGGCACATTGCTTGAGGATGGTTTGGGAGACACCCTTCGTGTTTCACTCACCGAAGATCCTGAATTTGAAATTCCCGTTGCAGCCGAATTGGCAAACCGGTATAAAAACAGGGACAATGCATTGTTCGTTATTCACGATTCTCCCTTAACAGAGGAAGAAATTGATGAGCTGTACAACCCATTTGATTATGCCAGAAGGAATACAAAAGAAGTAGTGAATATTGGAGGTAAAAATGTACCGCGGGTATTGGCCGATTTCAGTAAAAATGAAAAAATAAGTGTGGCCAATTTATTTGCAGTTGGCTATAATTATTCGGTAAACCTTGACAAGTGGAATTTAACCGACCAGGCTTGTGATTATGTATACATTGGCGACAATCACCTTGATTTTGAAATTCCGGGAACATTAGGAATTATTCAGAATTCAGAAACATGGAAAAAATTTGATTCGCATACCCGACATTACCCGCTTTTTTGTGGCGATGAATTTTTCAGGTCAGATAAAACCCATGAACAATTGAATTTTGTTTCGGCTGATCATAAAACATTGACTACTGAATTCATATCAAACATCAAGGCAGTAAATAATGTTGTGTTGGTTTTTGATACCTTTCATGCACATGCTATGGCCGATTTGCGTTTAATGTTTTTGTTATTGAAAAAACACCGTTGTGAAACACCGGTTATGATCAAACGCAATTACACCAAACTTAGCGATGAACAATTCCAGCTTTACGCCTCAACTGATGCAGGAGCACTTTTCCTGGATGGTTTTGGCGATGGACTATGGCTAAAACCCATTGAATGCAGCAATCCACAATTGACCAACCGTACTGCATTTGGTATTTTACAGGCAACGCGTACACGCATATCCAAAACCGAGTACATATCATGCCCATCTTGCGGGCGCACACTCTTTGACCTGCAGGAAACCACGCAAAAAATACGCAGTGTAACCGACCATTTAAAAGGCATTAAAATTGGCATTATGGGTTGTATTGTAAATGGCCCGGGCGAAATGGCCGATGCCGATTATGGATATGTAGGCGTGGGCGTGGGCAAAATATCGCTTTACAAAGGAAAAGAAGTAGTGAAAAAAAATGTGCCCACTGAAAAAGCCGTTGATGAATTGATTGAGTTGATTAAAGAGAACGGTGATTGGGTTGAGAAATAGCAGGTCTTATGTTTTCCAAGTATAAATGACCTTTGCTGGTCGACCGCCCAAACTATAACTCGGTTACATTTTTATCAGGTTTGAATTCAATTGCCACGAGGCTGTTTCTTGGGTTTCCAAAAAATCAACTTTGTGATAAACAAATAATACCTGTTGAAACCATTTTCGATTTTCTTCAGGTGAATACGGGCTTAACAGCGGTTTATCAACTCCTATTAAGCCCGTATAAATTTATAGTAACCTGTTAAGTGAATTGCTACAGTTTTTTCATATTCATAGTTGAAACCACTGTTAATTTCATTCCCATTGCGTTCATGGAAGTTGTCATAACCCCGCTAACCTGGTTAAACATACCTGCTGCATAAGAAAAATCGCTTGTCATATCACATGTTATTTCAGGTGACATGTCTTTCATCATATTCATGGCATCCTTATCCTGTTCATCCATCACAGAACCCATATCAAACGGGTTTGTATTCATGTCCATTTGCACATTGCCATTGGGGTCCGTGGCTTTTGCATCACCACTCATCATGTCTTTGCTTTTATCTGTTTTCATGGTATAGTTAAGCATTGCATTACCGTTAGCTATCTGCACTGCCGAAATATCTGTCGTGTATATTCCAGACCGCATACTGGTTTTGTCACCCTGACGAATACCACCATCAGGCAGTGCCAGTAGTTCAAGGTAATCATAAGGAAGTACATCCAACTGATCCGTTTCTTCATTAACCTTAACGGAAACTTTTCTTGTATTCTTTAGCTCATTAACTTTATAATTAGCCTTTAGCTTACCTGTCCTGGGATCAAATTCTGCATACGCATCCACTTGCATATCGCCAGCCTGGCCACCCAGTGCAATGCCATTTCCCTCAACCTTTGCATACGCAAGAACATTTCCTGAAGCAGTTGTAATAAACGTTAGTTTTTTTGCAAAAGTGAACTTTCCTTTTTTATCCACAGAAACATCACTTCTAACTGCGTCAGCCGGAATATCGTTGATGCTGGCCAAAATCGTATTTTTGGAATCCGTTACCTTGTAATCAATTAAATAAAGTAAACCGTTTGCGTTGCCGTTTGGCTGAACATTTAAAATATGAAGTGCAAACTCGGTAGTAGTCGTGAATTTATCTTTTAAAGTCATTCCCATCATTGTTGTGTTCACATCATCGATTTGAGTTGTTGAAAAATTATAAACAGCTCCGGGCAACCAATTATAGTTCAATTCTACGGCACCAGCATTGTTTGATGATGTTGGGGTATTGTAATTCGAAACAACATTTCCAGCTGTAGAATTGGAGGTTTGGTTAGTGCTTGTGGAATTTGTTACAGTTGTTGATGTGTTAGTTGAATGCGTGGAGTTGGTATGAACGGTATTGGCTGTATTGTTATTGACGCTTGAATTATTTGTAGTAGTTGTGTTGTGGGTTGTATTGGTTACAGTAGTTGAATTATTAACTACTGGTGATGCTTCGCTTGTTGTATACACAATGGCCGTTTGACCTTGTGAATTTGATGCATCCGCCAGAGCAACCTCTTCAAAATAGCGGAGCTTGTAACCTTTCTTTGTCCAGGTAATTTTAAGCGTTGCTTCAACGCCTGGTTCTGCAAAATAAAGCGCTTTCTTAAGGCTCCCCTTTTTTGTATCTGCAAACTGTACAGTAACCTGATTTGATGTATTGCTGATTCCCGTAATTTTAATGTTGGCTGTTGGCTCAGCATTTTGCTTTATACCGTTAATTAATACATGAAACGGTGCACCGTCTTCAGCAAAAACTACCAGGTTATTTGTTTTTTGGGAAATTGCCAGGCTTGAAAAAGCCAGCAACAAAAGTGTAAAAATATTTCTCATGCTTTTTTGATTTTTAAATGTATGATCTCGGGTTTTCAAAATCCATACCACAACTTTTTTGTTAGCCTTGTTTAACAAATCGGTAACAAAAACGGGATGCTGATAACTTGCCTTGACCAGGCTTAAATATGTGGCAAATACCTACTTGTGTGTTCCCGCTAAAATTCTAGTGAACCCATTTTTCTTTGGGTAAAAGCTGGAATCCAACAATGTTATGCTGGTCCACTACTTTTGCCAGATCTTTACCATTGTAGGCTATAATAAGTTCGGGCTGGTGTTCAGCAACAGGGCTGGCATCAATTGAAACATTTAAAACCACGAACCTGAATTTATGGTGATTTAATCCCAAATCGTTTACCAGTTTATTTTTTTCAGTCTTATCGGTTTCGTAATTCAAAAAAGGCTTTGGCCTTACTTTAAACTGCAGGTAATAATCAAGCGCTACGAGTTGTTTCAACACCTCATCATGATTAAAATTCACATTGACATAATCAATCAAAATATCATACACATCCTGTAAGCTGTATTTATGGTATTCGCGTGTTTTGCCAAAATGAATCCCTAATCCCAATAAAAAATCAAATGAACCATAAGTGCGCGTAATATACTTTAGCGTGTTAATTGCGCGTTTTTTATTCCAGTAAATCTCCAGCGCATGCTCAAGCTGTGTGATTTTAAGCAATTCTTCCTCTGATAAAAAATTGCTCCGTATCAATTGGTAAGGCGGGTTGGGATCATACACAAAGCCATATTGCTCGTATTTCTCCCGCACAGGTGTTCCCTTTAAAAACTTTAAAAATCCTAATTGTAATTCCGATGCATACAGCTTAAACACTTCTTCAAAACTGTATTTGATATCAGCAAAATAATCAAGAGGCAAACCCACAATTAAGTCAAGGTGCAATTCAACCTTGTGCTCAACCTGCTCAATTATTTTTTTTGTTTTTTCAAAATTTTGTTTGCGGCTTACTTCCAGATTGGCTTTTTGATTCACCGTTTGTATACCTATTTCAAACCTGAATAAGCCTGGCGGAACCTTTTCGTCAATAAACTTTATAATGTCGGGATGTAAAATATCAGCTGTGATTTCAAACTGAAAAATATTTCCGGGCCGGTGATTTTCCAGAATAAAATTAAAAATATGGAGTGTGAAATCTTTTTTAATGTTAAATGTACGATCCAGGAATTTAATCACCTTGCCATGCTTCATCAGGTACAATAAGTTTTCCTCAATAGCAGGCATAGGCAAATACCTTACTTTATTATCAAGACTGGCTAAACAAAACTCACATTTATACGGACAACCGCGCGATGTTTCAATGTAGGCTACTTTATTTTCCAGTTCCTCACCATCCCAGGCATAAGGCATAAAATTTTCATACCCTTTTAAGTCAAAATTTTGCGTTTGTGGGAGATGTAACACTTTACCTTCCTTTTTACTTACAACATTTGGCAAATGCTCAACAACAGGGTAATTGTCTAAAAAAGCGGCAAACGGAATTTCACCTTCGCCTGTAATGATATAATCAACGTAATCAAGCGCAATTACTTTTTCCCATTCATAACTCACTTCGGGTCCGCCCAACAAAATTTTTGCGTTTGGGTTAAGTATTTTAATGCGTTTACACGCCTCCAGTATTTGTGTAATGTTCCATATATAACAACTGAAGGCTACAATGTCATAGTTTTTACACCGCAGCGCAATATCATCGGGATTTTCCTTGATGGTGAATTCCTGAAAGTCCACACCTCCCCTATGCTTATTTAAACCATACAATAAACGTACAGCCAGGTTTAAGTGGATGTACTTTGCGTTAAGGGTTGTAATAAGCACTTTCATTTAGGCAAAGATACACTTTTAGAAGCCATTTTGCAGTATTGGCATTGAATTTGCAGTTTACTACAAACCAATGAAAAACCTTTTATTCATTCTTGTTTTTGCTCCCAAATTCCTTTTTGGCCAGGTTGAATTTGAAAAGCGATACGGTAAAGGCATTCTTGAAGTAAATACTACTGGTGACTATAGTAAGTTTGATTTTTATAAAAATCCGGGAGACCCAAATCCAATCATCCAAATTGAATTCCGCAGTTACTATGACAGTTCCAAAAGTTGCCATGAATATTCCTATGAAAAAGTTATTGGTGCCGACTCCATTTTTGTTCCCGAATTATTGCATCGCAGTGAAAGCTGTGTTCCTTTTCAGCTGAATCTTGCATTTGTGCAGGAAAAAAAAGGATTTTACCAGGTAATAATGAACACCTCCATGAAACGCAAATTGGTTTGGCTTAAAAAAAGTGATCTCATAAAAGAACTTTCGTTTGCTGATTATTATAAAACCATGTGTTCGGTTGAGATGGTTGACACAGCCATGCGCGTAAGAGAAGTTTCTTCTAAATACGCCAGAATTGTGTTTGACCAGGCGGTTTTGGGCTTGCAACAAAATGAATACGCAGTAAAATGCCTTGCAATTAAAGGCTATCAAATGCAGGTTAGCATAACCTTTACAGATTTATCGAAAAAACCTGTAACTGGCTGGATATATTGGCGTAACGATACCGATTTACTCATATCGTATAACCTGATGTGTTGTTAAGGGCCTGATTTTCAAAATAACATAACCTACCATTAGCGATAGTTTTACCAACCGTTTACCTTTTTTTAACGACCAATGCCTCATTTTTTTCGATAAATCCTTGGAAGGGTCAAACCATACCCCTATTTTTGTCGTAAATATTCGGTAACTAATCGAATTAACTATGGTTTACATTGCTTTAATAGGTCTTTTTGTGGTAGCTGGTTTGGTAGCCATGATATTGCTTTCAGGTGAAGGCAAAGACTACAGCACACGGGAAAAATCTAATTTTCCCGGTGATTTAATGCTTTAATACCGTTTCATGTTTTCACTACAAAGGTGCAAAGACGCTAAGTTGTAGCATAAAAAGTACGCGAGTGTTTTGCAGATTGACAAACTTGAAAAACCAGTTTATATTTTCTTTGTGACCTGGTGGTTTAAAAAAGAAATTATCCTTTAATAAATTCCAGCTTCTCAACCTTATTCGAACTAAGGTAAAATTGTACCACATCAATGTTCTCAGGATTTTTTGCTTTGCTCAATTCCGGTATAATTGCCTTCACATCGCCCTGCGTGGCCTCGGTTTTGGCAATTCCGTAATTTACAAGCTTACCTTCAAGAATCAGTAAAACACTTTTATGGTTGGCATCAGGCCCTTTGTCAATGATAATGTATGAACGCTCACTTAACTTTTTATTCCCGGGTTTATCGGTTGGTTGCGGCTCGCGGTGTTTGCCCCTTCGCTCACGTTCCAGGATTTTTGCAAGCAATGGACTTCCTGTTAATGTAAATTTAATTTCCCCAATCAGGTCAACTTTATTTTCTTTTTCAGCTTGCTTTATATACGCAACAGCAATCTTTTTTAAATTCGTTCCTGACTTGTAAAATTTTGATTTTCCTGTCTTGTCCACAATTTCCAGCAAACCGGTTTTGTTTGGTACGGTGTGCAGTTTTAAGTGCGAATATTTTTCGTACAATAAATAATCTGTTTTTTCAGTGCTAATGCTCTCGTGAAGCATTTCAACATTGGTGGTCATGAGCATGTGAAACAATTCAAGCGTTGCGCGCGCATCACCTTCGGCACGGTGCCTGTTTTCAACTATAATACTTAAGTCGGCCGAGAGTTTTCCCAATGAATAGGATTCCTTACCTGGAAAAATTTTTCGCGAAGCTTTTACAGTACACAAACGTTCGGCTTCCCAGTCAATGCCTATGCGTTTAAATTCGCTTTTCAGTACATTGTAATCAAACGCCACATTGTGCGCTACAAAGGTAGCTTCGTTCACAAACTTAAAAATTTCCTTTGCCACCATCCTGAACTTTGGTGCACTTGATGTCATTTCATTTGTAATACCTGTTAATCGCCTTACATATGGCGGAATTTTCACCTGTGGATTAATTAAGGTAGTATAACTGGCAATAAGATCTTTTCCGTTTGAAACCTGAATCGATATTTCAGTAATACGCGTTTCAAAAGGATGCCCGCCCGAGGTCTCCACATCAACTATCACATATTTCCTTGGGGCAGTATTTTCCATTATTTTATTTGAACACAATTTGTTTTTTAACGATCAAACGCAACTCCTTGTTTGCAAAAAACATCCCTATTAAGGTATTTTATCTCTTCGGCAAACGTTGCGTTTAACTAAATCAAAACTAATGCCTTTTTATTCGGTATACATTCCTTATTTTTGAACTTATTACCACCGGTAGGTTCATTTTAAACAAATGATTATCAAATGAATGTAGCTTTTATAGACACGGTTCATCCCATCCTTAACCAAATGCTTGAGGCAAAGGGCATAACCTGTCACGATTTACATCAACATGACATTCAGTCGTTAAAGCTGGTTATCAAAGACTTTGATGGTATTGTTATCAGGAGCCGTTTTCCCATGAACCCTGATTTTTTACAGCATGCCACCAAACTCAAATTCATTGCACGCAGCGGTTCAGGGTTAGAAAATATTGACCTTGAATATTGCCAAAAAAACAACATTGTTTGCTTTAATTCACCCGAAGGAAACCGCGATGCTGTGGGTGAACACGCTATTGGCATGTTGCTAATGCTGTTTGACAAACTAAAAAAAGCCGATCAGGAGGTTCGTAAAGGCATTTGGTTACGTGAAGAAAACCGCGGGCTTGAAATTGCCGGTAAAACAATTGGTATTATTGGTTGTGGTGTAATGGGCAATGCATTTGCAAAACGCCTTAGCGGATTTGATTGCACTGTAATTGGGTATGATAAGTATAAAAAAAATTATACCAATCAATTTATACATGAAGTTTCGCTGGAGGAATTGCAACAACGGGCCGATGTCATTAGTTTGCATGTGCCCTTGACAAGTGAGACAAAATACATGCTTGATTTGAATTTTATTTCTAAAACCGGCAAACAATTTTATTTGATCAACACCTCGCGTGGGCCCTGTGTAAATACTGCCGATTTGGTTGAGGCACTTAAATCAGGTAAAATAAAAGGCGCCTGCCTTGATGTGCTTGAATATGAAAAGTCATCGTTTGAAAATTTAGACATGGCCTCGTTGCCCGAACCCATGCATTACCTTGCCGCAAGTGATAAAGTAATTTTAAGTCCGCACATTGCCGGGTGGACATTTGAGAGTTATTATAAACTTTCAAGCTACCTGGGCGAAAAAATAATTCAGCATTTTGGGTTGTAAATTTTTGGCCGCACCCTTAAACAAAAACTTTTCGTTCAAAAATCGTAAATGGTTTGTTTAAGGGCCGGGCTTTCGCCTATAGCCCTCCCAAACATATTGCAAGCAATAAAAATTATGCAGGCTCGGGGCTATTTGGCTCAATCCCTTGCGGGGATATTGAAAAAATACATTTTGTAATTCCGGGTTAACACCACCCCTTTGTTTCAAAATCTCCTTACGGTATCATATCAATAAAATGGTCCAGCAATTTTAAAAAAACACCTTTTTCAAACGTTGAATTAAAGTCAGTGCAAGAAACAAGCGGTTCAGGCCTTTTTTCAACTTCACGCCTTATCCATTCCAGTTTTGGTTTCAGGTCTTCAACATTAGCCGTTTGAATGGCCTTCTGCACATACTCAGGCAAAAATGAAAATGCATCCATTCCGCAACAACCGGCAACACAATATGCTTCCATTCCCTGTATAAAAGGTAAAATAGGTTTCAGCAATTCATCGGCATTAAATTCAGGTGTATCCCTACCAGGCACATCAACCCATTTAATCCAAACGTTTTCTCCTATCAATATATCAAACGTTTCTTCTTCCAATTTAACTCATCTAATCAAAAAAAGCCCCGCTTTTACACGAGGCTTCATTTTTATATCTATTCCCTAAATTTAATTATTCAATTACCAATTTATGGTTGTAACGTTTGGTTCCATCAGTAATACTCAACGTATACACACCTGGCGCCAATCCTGCCACATTCATTTCAAATGACCTTGTACCCGTTGCAAACTGCACCGGTTTTGAAAACATAAGTTGACCAACACCATTGTAAATAGCAAGATCACAATCCTGCCCAAAATTTGTGTTCAGCGTAACAGTAAATAATCCCTGTGTTGGATTTGGATATACACCAATCATACCGCCTGCATCACTATTTTCAAACAAGCCTGTAAAGGTTGTTACGGCTGACAGGGCTGAACATCCCAGTGAATCGGTAATTTCAACCGTGTAGTTACCATTTACTGCAGGTGTATAGGTTGACGCATTGGCCCCGCTAACCGGGCTACCATTTAAATACCATTGGTACGTATAGCCTGTTGAAGGTGTGGCACTCAAGGTACCTGCCAAATTGCTTATGGTTGGTGTTGGCGGGTTGGCATTTACAACAATATAACCGGTTTTTACTTCGGTATCGCTACCTGCGCCACTTGTTGCTACAAGTGTAACATTATATGTGCCCGGTGTATTGTAAGTAACTGTTGGGCTTGCTGACGTTGATGAACCCGGTGTACCGCCACCAAATGTCCAGCTATACGATGTTGCTCCGGTTGTTGAATTTGTAAACACAACTGTTTCGCCCTGGCAAACCATGGTTGGTGTTCCTGAAAAATCGGCAACAGGCATAACAGGGTATGAAATATTTATGTTATCCAGGTAAAGGTAATTTCCCCAACCACTTTTATTTTCAAAACGAATTTGCACACTTGTAATTCCGGCATACGCACTCAGGTCAACAGTGTACGTATCCCATTGGGTTGCGGTTGGTGTAAATGCACTTGTATTGTCAGCGGCTGTTGCCAGTCCTGTGCTTCCACTGCCAAAAATTTTTGTCCATGTTCCGCCACAATCAGTCGTAATCCAAACGTACAATGAATCAAAATAGGATGCATCGTAACGCGCATAAGCAACATCAAACAAAAGATTTAATGTGCCTGTTCCTGTAAAATCAAGTACAGGTGTTTCCAGGTAATCACTTTCACCACTTATATCCGTTGCCGAACTAAAATTATCAAACCTTGCTGATGCTGTACTTGCACCGTAACCACTGGCAGCGGTTGAACGCACCCAGGTAACATTTGCATCAGGATTTATAATTGTCCATCCTGCAGGTGGAAAAGTAACCGGGTCAAATCCTTGTGTAAATGGCAAAGCTGTTCCGGTTGGTGCTGAAATTACTGTGAAGCTGTTTGTATTTGAATCATTGGTTGCATTCCCATCAACACCGCCATTCGGGTTTGATGTGTAAGCTGTCCATGTGTGCGCTGCAACACTGGCAGTAAATGCAGGCAATGTAACACTTGTGCTTGACCCACTGGCTAATGAACCAGTCCAGGCAAAAACAGCTGGTGTTGCTGCGTCAAGATGATAATTTATATTTACAGTAGTTAATGTAGTTGTTCCATAATTACGCAACACAACAACCGGTGTAAAATTTGGATCGCAGCTGGTTGATGCATTTTCAGGACTTGTAATTGAAGATATGCCTGCATCAAGCGCAACCGTTGAAGCGTTTGGATCATATCCTGAAAGCGTAGTTGTTCCTGTTGAACATGGATCAAGCCAATTGCTCAAACGCGTTGGATTTGTTCCACCACCGGTCCATGAGGTAAACACTTTTCCATAAAAATCATAACCGCAGGAAGCACTTCCTTCACAACTGCAATCTGAAGGGCCTCCATATAATTGTCCAATAATTAATCCTGATGAATTAAATAAGGGTGAGCCTGATGAACCGGGTTCAGTTACACCATCGGTCCATGTTGGGGTTTGCCAGCACGCAGCACCACTATATGTTGCGCTGGATCCGGTTCCTGTTGTTTGACTGAATTTTTTAATGTCACCACTCGGGTGATGTATACCAAACGGATTTGTGGGCGCTGTATTGTTGCGGTCCCAACCAGCATAATATACATTGTACGATAAGGGTGGTACACTATTCATTTCAACAAGGCTCATGTCGGCACCGGCATAGGCTGCTCGCTGCGTTCCTCCTGAAATTGAATTGGAAGAAGGACTTGATCCTGGTGTTGTGCAACCGGTAGACTCCCAATTAAAACGAAAAACCCATGAACCAAAACCTGAGCTTCCACAATGGTTGGCCGTAAGTACATACGCTTTACCATCATTACACGTATTGTTTATAAGCGCGGCACTACAAAACTCACCACCGTTTACAAGACAAATTCCTGAACGTATTTGGTTATCCCATGCTGCATAACTCGGGCAACGCGCATTGTTTTCACACGAACCTGATGCACCAAATGTTCGTGTAACAGCATAACGCAAATCTTTATAAGCATGTGTTACGCGCCATATTTCAAGATATACATGATCAAGTGCGCTTTTCGGAACATATAATTCCACAACTACTTTTTCGCCCGACAATAATTCCGAACCAAGCATTTTATCTCCGGGTGTTACATGTTCCTGGGTAAATGCACCGTGAAACTCTGTTTTGTCGCCATTGTAAACAAATAAACGGCAGCCATCAGGCAGGTTTAAACTTTTAAAGGAAATGTTCATGGTTAAAGCACCTGCTGATGCAATACCAATGCGCCATATTTTATCGCCATTGTTCAGGTTATGCCAAACACCAGAATTTGTCAGCTTATACGAAACGTAATGATCGTAACCAAAACGCAATACCTTGCTGCCAGCAGCCGCATTCGCATCATCTTCGGCCTGCAAGGCTGCTGCATCAACATAGGGCATGTTTTCATACACAACTTCACTATCAAATTCAGTGAATTTAAATGACCAGGGATACCCCCCTTTGCTCAATTGCAAATGCGGCTGACTAATTGTTTGCGCATGCAAAAAATTTATAGCCATAGCAAGAACGGCTATAAATGAAATTTTAATAAAATTGATTTTCATACCTGTTTTTTGGAACCATGAATTTAGTTAAAATACCGTTGATGATATCACTAAAAACGGGAATTACGCCTCAAAAATCAACAAGCATTTGCTCATTCTTGTATTCTTGAAAAAATTAACATGTGTGTTTGATATTTTTCCGAATCGGCTTTTCAAAAAAAAAGCCTCCAGTTTAGCGGAGGCTTTTTGCTATAAATAAATTAGCATTACTGAATAATCACACGTTGCGTATAGCGTTTTGCACCATCCATTACCGTTAACACATAGGAGCCTCGGGCAACACCCCGTAAATTTAATTGGAACGAACTTGCCGTTGCAAACTGTACGGGCTTTGTAAACACCAATTGACCAACATCATTATGAACTGTTACAGTGCAGTTAGCACCAAATACCGAATTAAGTGCTACGGTAAATGTTCCATCATTGGGGTTTGGATAAACAGTCAGCTCTGCGTTATCGCCTGGTGTTAATTCAATACCTGAAGTGGTAATGGTCATAATGGCCGATGACGATGCACATGAAATGCCATCTGTAATTTCAACCGTATAATCACCATTTACCGTAAAAATATACGTGGAGCTTGTTGCACCACTTATTGGATTTCCGTCAAGATACCATTGATACGTATAACCTGTTGCAGGGCTTGCAACAAGGGTATCCATGTTTTGTGTTATTACCGGAATTGGCGGTGCAGGATTTACCGTTATATGAATTGTATCTGCATCAGTACACGAACCGTTGGTCACCGTTAACACATAATCAATGTCCGTGGTAGGTCCTGCCATTGGATTTGAAATGCTTGTTGAGACTAATCCGCTTGGCGGACTCCAGCTATATGTTCCACCACCTGTACCGGTCAATTGCAAACTATCATTTTCACAAATGGTTTGATCCAAACCGGCATTGGCATTTACTGCTGAGTCAACCGTAACAGTTACCTGGTCAATTGAAGCAACACATGGAGCGTTATCAATTGTCCATTCGTAAACATATACACCACCTGTTAACCCGGTAAGGGTTGTTGAAGGCGATGATGGCGAAGTGATGGTTGAAGCCGGCCCACTTACCTGTGTCCATGTTCCACTTCCACTTGCAGGTGTATTACCTGTCATTGTATACATACCCGATGCTCCACAAATGGTTTGGTCTAAACCAGCATTAGCAACAGTTGGTACTTCATTCACAACAATACTTACCTGGTCGCTTGATGAAGCACAAGGTGCATTATTAATTGTCCATTCATAAATGTACACACCTGCGGTTAAGCCGGTAATGGTGGTTGAAGGTGATGATGGTGTGGTAATGGTTGAGAGCGGGCCACTCACCTGCGTCCATAAACCGGTTCCAACCGTTGCAGCATTACCTGACATGGTAATGGTTGTTGTAGTTGAACAAATTGTTTGATCAGCTCCGGCATTGGCTGTTGTTGGCGGATCATTTACAACAATGGTCATTTGGTCACTGCTTGCCGTACATGGATTATTTGTAATCGTCCATTGGTAAACATAGGTACCAGCCACTAACGCAGTTATAGTTGTGGTTGGAGAACTTGCTGTTGTTATTGTTCCACCAGCAGGACCGGAAACTTTTGTCCAGGTACCTGCACCTACAGTTGGTGTATTACCAGCCATGGTAACTGTTGTGGTGGTTGAGCAAATTGTTTGATCAGCTCCGGCATTGGCTGTTGTAGGTGGCGCGTTAACAACAATGGTCATTTGATCACTACTTGCCGTACATGGATTGTTTGTAATTGTCCACTGGTAAACATATGTACCGGTTGCTAAACCGGTAATGGTTGTGGTTGGTGATGATGCAGTAGTAATTGCTCCTCCTGCAGGACCCGAAACTTTTGTCCAGGTACCTGTGCCAACTGTAGCTGTATTACCAGCCATGGTAACTGTTGTGGTAGTTGAACAAATTGTTTGATCAGGACCGGCATTGGCTGTTGTAGGTGGTGCATTAACAACAATGGTCATTTGATCACTTGAGTTAGGACAAGGCGCACTAACGACTGTCCATTGGTAAACATACGTACCGGCTACTAACGCAGTTATGGTTGTTGTTGGCGATGTTGGCGTAGTTATTGTTCCACCAGCAGGACCCGAAATTTTTGTCCAGGTACCAGCGCCCACTGTGGGTGTATTTCCAGCCATGGTTACACTGGTGGTGGTTGAGCATATGGTTTGATCAGGACCTGCATTGGCTGTTGTTGGTCCTGCTGTAACTGTCACCGTCATGTTATCAAATGAAGCTGTACATGGATTGTTTGAAATGGTCCACCTGTAAACATACGTTCCAACCGTTACCATTCCTGTTACGGTTGACGTAGGTGATGAAGGAGTGGTAATTGTTGAAGCTGGTCCACTCACCTGCGTCCAGGCACCGGTTCCAACTGTTGGTGTATTTCCTGCCAATGTCACTCCTCCGGCTGAAGTACAAATGCTCTGATCAGGACCAGCATTTGCTGATGTTGGTGGTGCATTCACAACAATGGTCATTTGATCACTTGAATTTGGACACGGTGCGCTCACAATTGTCCACTGGTAAACATAGGTTCCAACATTTAATCCTGTAATATTTGTTGTTGGCGATGTAGGTGTGGTAATTGCACCACCTGCCGGACCTGAAATTTTTGTCCATGTTCCTGTTCCAACAGTTGGTGTATTTCCAGCCATTGATGTTGAAGAAGGTGTTGAACAAATTGTTTGATCTGGACCTGCATTGGCAGTTGTTGGTCCTGCTGTCACTGTCACCGTCATGTTATCGAATGAAGCCGTGCAAGGATTATTTGAAATAGTCCAGCGGTACACATACGTTCCCACAACCGATATTCCAGTTACAGTTGATGTAGGTGATGATGGCGTGGTAATTGTTGATGCGGGTCCACTCACCTGAGTCCA
This sequence comes from Flavobacteriales bacterium, assembly GCA_035299065.1. Taxonomy (GTDB): domain Bacteria; phylum Bacteroidota; class Bacteroidia; order Flavobacteriales_D; family UBA2798; genus DASPJQ01. The sequence goes on along the minus strand of DATGXI010000053.1, from coordinate 9,654 downwards.
TGTGCCTGTTCCAACTGTTGGTGTGTTTCCTGCAAGTGTAACGCCACCTGCCGAGGTACAAATACTTTGATCGGCACCGGCATTGGCTGCTGTAGGAGGCGCATTCACAACAATGGTCATTTGATCACTGCTTGCCGTACACGGATTGTTTGTAATTGTCCATTGGTAAACATACGTGCCGGTCACTAACGCAGTTATAGTACTGGTTGGTGATGTGGGCGTTGTAATTGTTCCACCTGCAGGACCCGAAACTTTTGTCCATGTACCTGTTCCAATGGTTGGCGTATTACCCGCCATAGTTACAGTTGTACTAGTATTGCAAATGGTTTGATCGGCACCGGCATTGGCTGTTGTAGGTGGTGCATTCACAACAATGCTCATTTGATCACTGCTTGCTGTGCACGGATTGTTTGTAATTGTCCATTGGTAAACATACGTACCGGTGGCCAATGCTGTGATAGTGCTTGTTGGTGATGTTGGTGTAGTAATTGTTCCACCCGCAGGACCCGAAACTTTTGTCCAGGTGCCTGTGCCAATTGCAGGCGTGTTACCGGCCATTGTTACTGTTGTAGTGGTATTGCAAATGGTTTGATCAGGACCAGCGTTAGATGCAGTTGGTGGAGCATTTACAACAATGCTCATTTGATCGCTCGAAGGGGCGCATGAACCATTGGTAATTGTCCATTGGTAAACATACGTGCCAGTCACTAACGCAGTTATGGTTGTAGTTGCAGAAGAAGGCGTGGTAATTGTTCCGCCAGCCGGGCCCGAAATTTTTGTCCATGTGCCGGTTCCGGTTGTTGGAACATTTCCTGCCATGGTTGCTGTTGTGGTGGTGTTGCAAATGGTTTGATCGGCACCGGCATTGGCCGTTGTTGGCAATCCGGTAACAGTTAATGTCATTTGATCACTGGATGCCGTACATGGTGCGTTGCTTATGGTCCACTGAAAAACATACGTGCCGGGGGCTAACGCAGTTATAGTTGTTGTTGGTGATGTTGGTGTGGTAATTGTACCTCCTGCTGGACCCGAAACTTTTGTCCAGGTGCCGCTACCAACAACTGCTGTATTACCAGCCATGGTTGCTGTGGCTCCTTCACATGCGGTTTGATCTGCACCGGCATTCGCAGTGGTTGGTGCACCTACTACAATTATGTATCCTGTTTTTGTTTCAGTATCGCTACCGGCCGGACCAGTTGCTACCAGGGTTACGTTATATGTTCCCGGGGTACTGTAGGTAATTGTTGGATTTGTTGCTGTGGATGTGCCTGGAGTTCCACCAGGGAATGTCCAACTGTAACTGGTTCCTCCTGTTGTTGTATTGGTAAAGGTAACCGAACTTCCGGCACATACGCTTGTTGAACTGGCTGTAAAATCGGCAACAGGTGGTGTGGTAAATGTTGCTGTAATGTTTATATTGTCCAGGTACAAGGCATTTCCATAACGACCTCTATTTTGAAAAACAACCATCACATCTGGTTGACCTGCATAGGTTGTTAAGCTAACACTTTCGGCACGCCATTCAGTCGTAGTGGGTGTAAATCCTGTGGTGTTATCAGGAGCCGTTGCAAGTGTTGTTCCTCCTTTTAACCAAACCTGGTTAAATGTAATTCCACAATCGGTTGAAACAAGTACTGCCAGCGTATCACTGTAAGTTGCATTATAACGCGCATAAGCCACATCAAATGTTAACGTTGATGTTGTTACTCCGCTGAAATCATATTTTGCTGTTGACAATTCATCGCGCGCACCGGCCTCGTCATAGTTGTAGTTATTGAACATGGCACAAGCTGAACTTGTTCCCCAGGCACCCAATGTTGCATTGCGTTCCCATGTTTGCCCATTTAAATTTGCATCCTTAATAAACCAATTTGCAGGTGCAAATGTTGCTGCTTCAAACCCTTCAACAACCGGTAACGTCTGTATTGTACTCACCGTTATGTAGGCTGTTTTTGTTTCAGCATCGCTGCCGTTTGCATTGGTAGCAGTAAGTGTTACTGTATAGGTTCCGGGTGCGCTGAATACTACGCTTGGATTTTGCAGTGTTGATGTTGCAGGTGTGCCACCAGCAAATGTCCAGGCCCAGCTTGTTGGAGCGTATGTTGAAAGATCGGTAAAGTTTACAGTTTGTCCGGCACAAATTACCTGCCTGTCACTGGTAAACTGTGCAACCGGTGCACTTGTGCCTGGCGAATATAAATCGGTTTCCCATGTGCCACGGCCAAATGTTGCCGCGCGTAATTTTCCTGTTGGATAAAATATTTCCAGGTCACGCACAATTACATTTGGCAGTCCTGCAAAATAAGGTTGCCAGGTTGAAAGGGTATTGTCACGGTAATAAACACCAACATCGGTACCCACATACAAACCATCAGCCGTTGAATTTTGATACACTATTGTATTGTGTGGTATGTTTGGTAAACCTGTTGAATAATTTGTCCACGATGTACCGCCATTGGTTGTCATGAATACTTTGTTGCCCGATGAATAACCTGAAAATGTAACCCATACTTTAAGCGGATCGGTTGGACAAATTTCAAGGTTTGTGAGTGCGGCAACGCCCACCGGTAATGTTGCTGTAACGGTTGTCCACGAAGTTCCGCCATTTATGGTTTTGTAAACGGCATTTGATTTTAATGCATAAATGTAATTTACATTTGATGGCGCTACCTTGAATTCAACTACACTTCCTGTTCCAGGCAAAGCCGCAAGCGATGTCCATGAAGTTCCGGAGTTGGTTGATTTAAAAATATTCTGGTAACCGCAATAAATTGTATTGGTAACTACCGGGTCCTGGTGAAATGGGGCCAGCCATGCAGCAGTACCGGTTAAGCCGGTTACAATATTTGTCCACGAGGCACCTCCTGTTGTTGAACGTTGGTAATCGCCATAAACATAAGAAGCAAAAATGCGGTTGTCATCTGTCCTGTCAATAAAACAATCCATACCATCACCACCGTAAATTTCACTCCATGTTGCTCCGCTTAATTTATTGGTTCCATTATCCTGGTGACCAGTTACCAGTAAATTTGCTGTGGCTGCTGAAAGACCTACGCGGTATTGCTGCGCAATTTGAAGGTTTGAACTCAAGTCGCTCCAGGATGTTCCGCTATTGGTTGTTCTGAACGCCCCGCCATCATTACCTGACCAATAAGTTGAACCACTTCCAGGTAAAAAAACAAGATCATGAATATCGGCATGTACATATGGAGCTCCTGTTCCTGTCCAATGTGCATTTATTGTCCAACTTGTTCCGCCATTTGTCGATCGCCAAATATTTACACCACCAACAATAACCACATCGCGGTTTGTTTCTGAAACATCAATGGCTAGGTCATACCATCCCTGTCCACCAGTACCACTTCCGGTTGATGAATATCCTAAAATATTTGGTGTTGTTGAACGTGTGGTAAAACTGGTTCCACTGTTTGTTGATCGGTAAAGGCCTAAAAATCCTGAACTATTATCAGAAGCTAATAAATAAACATAGGTTGGGTCGGCAGGGGTTACACCAATAGCAATTCTGTTATTTGTTGCGGCAGTTGGAACGCCTGCGGTTATTTGCGTAAACGTTAAACCTGAATTAGTCGACAACCAAAACTCATCACTTGAAACATATACTGTAGTTGGGTCTGTTGGCTTGAATTCTGCATCCTTGAAGTTTCCTGCCTGAACCATGGTCCACGATGTGCCACTGTTGGTTGTACGGTAAATTCCCACATTGGTGGCTGCAATAAGTGTTGATGGTGTTGTGGGATTGATCAAAAGTTTGCTGATTGTTCTTCCCTGGCTGACTGTCCATGATAAACCTGAAGGATTCCATGTAACACCACCATCAGTTGATTTTAAAACACCAATGCTGTATGTATCTCCAGCATCACCATCGCCAGTGGCCATGTACATAATGTTTGTGTTGGTAGGATCAATGGCAATGTCGGTACAACCTATGACTGACAACTGGTCAGTATTGGTTGACCAGCTTGTTCCGCTGTTGGTGGTTTTCCACAATCCACCTGCAGGTGTACACGCGTAAACAATATTTGAATTGGTTGGGTCAAAACGCAATGCATTTATACGGCCGGCTCCACCACCAATTGGTGCTCCTGTTGGTCCCATAGGCGTCCAGGCAGCAGCACGTGTTCCCAAATCCTCAATGGGATGGTCAACCAACCATTTTTGAAATTCTTCGTACGCGCGTGATGCGAGCTTTACATCGCCTTTGGGATATACCCTTGGCTCCATGTATTCCTGCCACCTGCGAAATGCTTTATAACCCTGACCTTTTTCAATGGTTTTTCCTGCCCAGTAATTTTCAAATTCCTGCACAGTCTCATAAAAATTTTTGTTTGGATCTTCTTTAAACGTTACCCAATCCTGTGATTTTGCCAGTTGAGTAATAAGAATAAAAGCAAGGCTAAGTGTAGTTATTTTATTCATGATGTGGTTTGGTGAGGGCAAGATACTAATTTCCTCTTTTATTTCAATACCGAAAATGACCAAACTACAGGAATCTTATACAAGTTCTACTAACTTATACAAACACTGATTTTCAAAATAATAACTTAGAATTTATACACGTAATCAATCCCTACAACATGAATGTTCATGGGATTTTCTATCTGCACATAGTTGCGTATAAGATACCCCGCACTAATGCTGTTTTTCTTGTTTATTTTGCATTGTAACTCAAGTGCCGGCCTGTTTTCAGTAAGTATATTAAGCCCGGGCCCCATGATCAAAAGCATTTCATACGATGCCGAAACGGAAAACATGTCGTTGATTTTTAGTTTGGCGCGAAACCTGTTTCTGAAAAAAGTTTCTGAAGGCAATGAAAAATCATCTTCCTGGCCAAGACTGGTGTATTGGTAACGCAAACGAATGGAGAAATCAATTTCACCCACTTCATATGAACCTGTTGCATCAAGATAGAGGCGGTTATTTACCTCTGATATGTTGAACATACTTGTTTTTAATGCAAGGCGATAGCCGGCTGATGCGCTAAAATGTTTATTAAATTTATACGAAAAATTAAGATCGGTGTAGTTTTGACGTGACATGTACAATTCACGTATACGCCACCCTTCTTCAATAGTAAATGTAAAGTCGTTGGATTTTATTTGTGCTGCGCCTGAAAACCAGTTTTCAAACGTTTTACCACGCTGCGCCTGTGCAGGCAGTAAAAACCCGGCCACTAAAATCAATATATAAAGTCTTTTAATCATTATCTCCCTGGTCGGTGTCAGCTAAATGATACTCTGAAATATTTTGCCCCTGGTCCTGGTCGTAATAATAAATAATTACCTGTGCCGTATCGCGCAAAAAATTGATTTTACCAATTGAAACACGGTTAATTTGAATTCCCGTACGGTCCTGTAAATCCTGAATCAGTTCAGCTCTTTTTTGCGGTTTGATCAGGTCAATTTTTTCGTACAAAATAATTTTTGAGCGCTCGTGTTTAAGCCATGTGATTTTTTCGAGTGCAAAAACAATCACAACAGTTGTGAGGTTTACAAATAAAAGTTCACTGTACGAAACAGTTACGCTACTCAATGCATTTACTACCGAAAGCGCAATGACAATAAACAAATACGTCATTTCGCGAATGGGCATGGTGTCGGTCCTGTACCTGATTATACCAAAAATAGCAAATAAACCAAGGCCTACTCCCATGTCAAGTTTCAGGTTATGTAACACCCAACAAATAAAAAAGGAAGAAGCGCTAATGAGGAAATACGTAAATAAAAAATCACGCCTTTTTGATGTTGGATAATAAATAAGGCGTATAATAACGAATACGATTACCAGGTGTGCGACAAAACGCAACATCAGGCCCTGAAAATCCTCATCCATAAAAGGTATCTGGTCGTAATTATCGGCTAATTCTTTTTTTGCTGCCGCTGTAGCTTTCTTAACTAATTCTTCTGATTTCATTCCTGGTTACTTACAATTTATGGATGTTTAAAATACGTTCCTTGAAATTATTTTGTTTAATGCCCTTGTCCATTGCGGCAATGCCTAAACAGTATTTACTCATACCGCTTGGACGAATACCATTTTTCTTGAGCAGGTTTAAAATTGGTGAGCTGTAATCGGTTCGCTCCTGTTTTATTTCACCAATCACCAGGCGCTCATATCCTGCTGTTTTTCCGTTATACTCAAAACCAATATTTGTATCAATTGTTACCCGTTCAGGCGTACGCTTATTCACCAATGTTATTCGGTGAAAATTATTCCATATTACTGGTTTCAAATCAAACGGCTGTTTGGTTATTCCTTCTAAAAATAAATTCTGGTCTTTGTCAAGTACAGACGCAAAATTTGCCGCCCTCACCCTTTTTTTGTCGGTGCGTCCATATTTTTTATACTTGATTTCCAAATAAAACAGGTTGGACTCGGTATAATTGCGCATACGCACTTTAAAACGCCTTGCCCGGCCATTGTGGTGATCAAAATAAAACTTTAATTCATTTGTATCGAAATAAAGTGTTTTGTAAAACGCGCTTCTTGTACCGGCATGAAACAAAACCCGGTAGTGGTCCTTGCACTCAATTAATATCTTGTTAAGCAGATCAACCGAAAAAATACACTTTGTATCCATACGGTTCATGAGCTTTACACCATCCATTTCCTCCAAACTGATGGGGTCCATGGCGTCAAGTATATTTTTTGTCTCTTGTAACAAGAAATCAGAATTTTTTTACCGTGATGGTAGGAACCGAAACTGTTCCCTTTTTGTCACTAATGGTAACTGTTTCAATAATGGCTTCCTCTTTTGGAGGATCAGCTGGCTCAGGTACGATGTCCGAATAAACAAATATCTTATATGTTCCTTTTTTCAGATTTGTAAACTTATAGGAGCCATCAAAACTTGTATTAAAGTCATCGCTATACGTTGTTCCGTTGCCATATACTATGTATACTTTTTCATTTAAGGCAGGCTGTGGTGTTCCGTTGGGTGAACCCGTTATGGTGTAATCCTGTATAAGCACTTTTCCTTCAATTGTTGCAGCTCCTCCTTTACCTTCGGTTTTATCACAACCTGAAAACGCAAAAACAATTGCGGTTAAAATTATTGCTGCTTTTAGTTTTGAACCCATGATTAATTTTTAATTAATGTTTTAGTTGTATTGAGGCCAAATTTAGTGTTTTTTAAGTTAACACAGTAAATACCTGCCGGCAATGCCGATATGTCAACCATAAACCGGTTCCCGGCAATTGTTGAATTCATCACCATTTTGCCCGTAACATCGGTAATAATCAATGTCGAATTCTGCGCATAACCTGTAACGGTTAGCTGGTTGTTTGCCGGATTAGGGAACATGGTAAAGGTTGAAACTTCGTTCACCGGATTAACACCAACAACACAACTGTGTGCCGCCATATCAGCCGCAATGGCTGCACGCCTGTTTGTCAGAAACGATTTAATTCCGGCAATATTTGGTCCGCCTGGTGTACCAGGCACAACTATATCGTTGTCAATGTTTGCTTCAAAATTGGCATTGGTAAAAAATTTCATGCTGTCGGCATATACATACGGGCGAATGATGTTGGTAATGCTGTCAATTTTATATTCCATTTGCCAAATGCTCCAGTCAAGGTTAATTAAATCACACATGGCATCATACAGCGGTTGCTCGTACCCATTTGCCAGCATGTTGTTGTGCAAAGGCCTGTTGGTAACCGGTGAAGGAATATATGTTACGGCTAAATTTTCAAGGGTAGGAATGGTCATGCCCATGTTGAAATTACCAAAAGCTTCATTCACATCCCAACTAATGAACCTGAACTTGTTGGCCGTTGAGTCATGGTATAAATAGTAGTTGTGACCGCTTCCGGGGTACGAGTCCAGGTTAGCAAAAAGAATATGCGTTGCCCAGGTATACAAATAGGTTTGCGCATCAAAAAAAGATTCCAGTGTGTCCTGGTAAATTCCTGATGGAGCGTTATTGATAATGTTAATCAATTGAACTATATCGGTCCAGTCATTTTCAGATTCATTTGTTTTTAGCTCATACTTGGAATAATAACTTGACGGAGCAGAACCAAACCATTTTAAATCGCCATTGGGATCACCTTTAAAAAGATTGCCTTTTTTTTCACCAAACCACCGCTCCAGAAATGTTTTATCAATTTCTTCCACATCGGTATACAAACCCCATAAAACATTGTTGATGTAGACTTCGGCATAGGTGCAACGCGGAGCAGGTAAATTGTGTTCAACCAAAAAATCAAGCATTAATTTCTCCCTTAAAAAACTGGGGTCCTTGAAGCAATTGTTCAGGTTCATTTTTTTTAATCCATCATGGTCCTGGCCTGTTACAAACTCATTAAAATCAATCTTAAATGATTTTTTATTGCCAGGGAATGTATAAGATGAGTTCCCTTTCCACTTTACACCACAATTGGTATACAAGGTGCCATCAACCTCAACATCGCCTTTTATATAAGTATCATTGGCGTAGCTCCAGCTCAAACTATCGGTTACATTTACGTAAGGAAACGTAAACTTTATAGTGTGTACGGCAGGCGACCCAAAAAATACATTGCCCTCGGTTTGCGCAAACAGGCAAATATTAATAAGGGCAAAACAGCCTGTTAAAATTGTTTTTTGCATATATTCGTGTTTTTAGAATCCTTAGACTCAGCCGCTAATAATTAGGTTTAAACTAAGGTAATAGTAATTTAACGTATACTACATATTCATGGTCAAAAATCTTGTTTTATCGTATGAAGAGTTTGCAAAAGCTGATGAACTAAATGCAAGTGAACAGGCCTTGTTTGCCAAAGCAAAGGCTGCCGCAAAAAATGCCTATGCCCCATATTCCAAATTCCTCGTTGGCTGTGCCTTAGAACTTGAGAACGGACACATTATAACAGGAAATAACCAGGAAAATGCGGCCTACCCACTTGGTTTGTGTGCCGAACGCGTGGCCTTTTTTAATGCTGGGGCTAATTTTAAAGATATTAAGATCAAAACGGCTGCAATTTACGCTGAAAGTGAACTATTTATAGTTGACAGGCCGGTTAGCCCATGCGGAGCCTGCCGCCAGGCCATGAGTGAATATGAACAAAACCAACAGTTACCTATTGCAGTTGTAATGGGCGGACAGGCAGGACCCATAGCACGCATTAAAGCCATAACCGATCTTTTGCCACTTTTATTCAGTAAAACATCGCTGAACCTTTAACACACCCCTGAACTATTGATTTGAGCCCTATTTTGCTTGTATTATGCTGACTGACAAAACCCAAAATCAAAATTATGCGGTTTAGTTTTTTTGTCACGCCAGGATGGCCGTAAAAGGGGTCAAATAATAATTATATTTGTTACTACTAAAAAACATTTTTGCATGGCTACAACAGCTGAGAAAAAAACAACTACGTTGAAGAAGGGAAAAGACTCGCATATTAAGTCAGAAAACGAAGGTAAATACTCAAAATTTACCAAGGAAACGTACATGAAATGGTACAGAGACATGCTTATTATGCGCAGGCTTGAGGAAAAAGCAGGGGCTTTGTACCTGCAGCAAAAATTTGGCGGATTTTGCCATTTATACATTGGCCAGGAAGCCGTGGTTGCCGGAACCTGTTCAGCCCTGAAAGCTGACGATAAACAAATAACCGCATACCGTGACCATGCGCATCCAATTGGAT
>DATGXI010000052.1:0-5682 GCA_035299065.1 Flavobacteriales bacterium | reverse complement strand
CTGCCACGCTCAACCGGAATCTCTGAGGCACTGCGTTTAACTTAATTGATAAAGGCACATTGATAATTGGTCATTTCTTCACACTTGCTGATCACACCCACACTTTTTTCTGCGCCTTTCTGCGCGAAACTTTTTCCACACTCACACCTCCTTCTGCGTATTTCTGCGTAATCTGCGCGAAACTTTTTCCACACTCACACTTGCTTCTGCGTATTTCTGCGTAATCTGCGCGAAACTTTTCCCACACTCACACTTGCTTCTGCGTATTTCTGCGTAATCTGCGCGAAACTCCTCCCACACCCACACCAATTGATAATTAAACTAATCATTTGTCACACACCCACACCTCCATCTGCGTTTTCTGCGCGATCTGCGCGAAACTTTTCCCACACCCCCACCAATTGATCATTGTACATTGCCAATTAATCATTCCACTTTATCCAACACTTCAAAATACTGGCTAATCTTCTCCCCGTTCTCATCCATAACCGTTAATTTATGCTTGCCTGCCAACGGACTCAATTCCATTTGATGAATATCCTGTGTTGATCCTATAAATTCATCGTCTAAATGCCAAAACACAACAGCATTGTGGTTGCGGTGCGTCAACTCAAAAATCACTTTTTCACGAACCCCGTCCAATCCCACAGGAATAAAAATCTTACTCGGTTTCTTAGGATATACAATGGCCATGTTTTCTTCCGGTTTATCACCCGCGCAACCTTCTTTATAAGGTGGCAACTCTCTGTAAAACGGATATTTCTTTTTGTAATAATGCTCAATAAGCGGTGTCAGTACAAACCAGGTTTCCTCTACCATATCTGAAGGATCATAACACTCACTGGTTACCCTGAATTTTTTGGTCTTGTCAAGCTGTACACTAACGTGGTACGGGCATACGCCAACGTGTTCACTGGCTTCGGGCAATAATTTTCGGGTGTGTTCAGGACATAAATCATTTGCACGGTAACCGCTTTGGTTACACACTTCGTAATATTCAAATCCTTTTACCGGTTTTTCAAACCATTTTGATTTGGGCAATGCATTAAACACGTCAAACATTAACGGGGCAGCAGCCTGTATGCCTATTAAACCGGGACGGCCTTCTCCATCACTATTCCCAACCCAAACGGCAACAACATAATTGGGTGTGACGCCAACCGCCCAGGCATCCCTGAAACCAAAACTTGTTCCTGTTTTCCAAGCCACTTTTTGCGAGCTCGCAAACGTCCACCAATTACCAGACCCTTCAGGCCGCGTAACCGAAAGCAATGCCTTTAACGTTACCCAACTGGTTGCAGCTGAAAAAACAGGTTTGCGTTTGCCTGGTTTTTTATTCTTGATATAATGTACTTCAGGATACGTTTCGCGCTTGAGCAACGGTTGCGCAAGATCATAATACATCTTACCCAAATCATACACGGTTGTTTCTGCTCCGCCCAAGACCAGTGATAGTCCGTAATGGCTTGCTGGTTTTGTAAGCGTATGCAGCCCATCTTTTTTCAATAACCGGTGAAATTTCACTACACCGTACTGCTGTAGCATACGTACAGCAGGTATATTTAGTGAGCGCGCCAATGCCGTTGATGCAGGTACGGCCCCATCGTAATTTTGGGAAAAGTTTTTAGGTGCATAGCCTGTTAAATGCAGGGGCACATCGGCCACCAGTTGATCAGGTGTCAATGATCCTTCTTCAATCATTGCCGCATACAAAAATGGTTTCAATATACTTCCTGAACTGCGTGGCGCCTGTATCACATCCACATCACTGCCATGTTCACCGCTTTCATCGTTGTCGGTATTTCCAATATAAGATAACACCTCACCGGTTTTTGTATCAATTATCAATACCGATGCGTTGTGAATGCCGGTCATGCTCAAACGCTTGTTATGCATGTCAACAATGTTCTTTACTTTTTGCTGAATGTTTTTGTCAATAGTGGTAACAATGTTTTGACCCTTGTTTTTTTGCTGGATTAATTTTTCGGTCAAATGTTTGGCCAGCATGGGCAAATGAGGTGGTTTTTCTGGTAACCGTTCAGTCAACGCAAGCTCGTAGGTCATTTTATCCATTTCACCTTTTTCGTACAAACCCTTTAGTAAGCGATTACGTTTTGCAAGCAGCTTTTTGTGATTTTTACCTGGGAAAATAAGCGATGGTGCATTGGGCAAAACGGCAAGAGTAGCACTTTCGGCCCAGGTTAACTGGTCGGGTGTACGGCCAAAATACCGCCAGGCTGCAGCATCAAGCCCAACCACGTTACCTCCCATGGGTGCATTGCTTGCATAATAGGCCAAAACTTCATCCTTATCAAGGCGCCACTCAAGCCGGGTAGCCATTAGTGCTTCAACTAATTTGGTAAATATGCCGCGCGATTTTTTTTTGCGCATCATGCGTATAACCTGCATGGTTATGGTACTCCCACCACTCACAACTTCACCAGCGCTTATGTTTTGCTTCATTGCGCGAAAAATGGCTCTAAAACTCACACCCCAATGGCTGTAAAAACGCCTGTCTTCAAATTGCACAATGGCTTTTTTGAATTTTTCGGGAACGTGGTTGTTGTGCGGGAATCGCCACTGGCCATCATCGGCAATGCGCGCAGCCAGTATTTGTCCCTCCCTGTCCTTGACAACAGTGCAGGTAGGATCATTAAAAAGTACACCCGGAAGACAAAAAATATACCATACCAGGAAAATGAAAAAGGCTGCCCTCCACCACCATTTGGTGCGTTTAAAAAAGGCCCTTATTTTCCTTAATAACTTCATTTATTTCACGTTCAGGGTAAAATTACGCAATAATACCCCGGTAGTTACGGGTTTTATTAAATGCGGCCATTTGCCTATTTAGCGGATAGCGCGGGCAATTGGCATACTTTCTGCTTAACTGCATAAAAATAATGATCACGTATTACCAATTTGTATAAATTTAACCAAACACAATATTATTTATGAAAACCAGGATCATCATTGCCCTTTTCTCTCTGGCCATTATTGGCTGTACTGTTGACGAAATCACCAGCGGTGCAAACAACGTTTTAAACTCAGGTACAAATACCGAAAAAGGTTTGACCAATGACCAGGTTATTGCCGGGTTAAAAGAAGCACTTGTGGTTGGAACAGGTAATTCATCAAGCGGTGCAAGTGCTACCGATGGATTTTTTAAAAATGCAAAAATCGCACTGCCTTTCCCCCCTGACGCCATTAAAGTAAAAGAGAAGCTGGAAGGCATTCCGGGCATGCAGCCAAAAATTGACAAGTTTGTGCTTACCCTTAACCGTGCTGCCGAAGAAGCTGCCAAAGAAGCAAAACCAATTTTCACCAACGCGGTTACAAGTATGACAGTGCAGGACGGGTTTGCCATTCTTAAGGGAAATGACAATGCCGCTACAAAATATCTTGAAGACAAAACTTCATCATCATTGTATACTGCTTTCAAACCTAAGGTGGCTTCAGCTATCCAAAAAGTTGAGCTAACCAAATACTGGGAGCCATTAATTACAAAATACAACCAGGTAACAGCATTAACCGGAGGCGACAAGATAAATCCCGATTTGGAAGATTATGTTACCAAGCGTGCAATGACCGGTTTGTTTACACTTATTGCCGAAGAGGAATTAAAAATCCGTAAAGATCCTGTTGCAAGGGTTACCGATATTTTGAAATCGGTTTTCGGAAGTTTGGATAAAAAATAATTTTAAAAAACGAGCCACAGATTTCACAGATTGACACAGATTTTACAATTCAAATCTATCTGTGTTTATCAGTGAAATCTGTGGCTAATTTATTATGAAAAATATCTCCATCACATCCAGTGAATCCCCGGCCGAATCATCTGAGTTAATTGTAACTCCCGAAGGTGCCATTTATCACCTGAACTTATTACCCGAACAAATTGCCGACACCATTATAGTTGTGGGTGATCAAAACCGCGTTCACGAAGTGTCAAAACAATTTGACCGTGTTGACCATAAAATAAGCAACCGTGAATTTATTACGCATACCGGCATTTATCGCAACAAGCCATTAACTGTTTTATCAACGGGTATTGGTACCGATAATATTGACATTGTCATGAACGAGTTGGATGCTTTGGTAAATTTTGATTTATCAACGCGCAAAATAAAAACAGAAAAAAAATCATTGAACATAATTCGCCTGGGCACATCGGGCTCATTGCAACCCGACATACCTGTTGACGCAGCAGTTGTTTCCCAATACGCCATAGGTTTTGACGGTGTTTTGCCTTTCTACAAAACCGCTTATGAAAATGATGAGCTTGAATTATGTGAAGCATTTAAAAAACATACGGCCTGGGCACCGGCACTCAATCCGCCATATGCTGTGCGGGCCAACGATGAGTTGTTCAACAAACTTGCAAAAGATCATTACACGGGTATTACAGCTACGGCCAACGGGTTTTATGGCCCACAAGGTCGCATTCTTCGCCTTGAGCCATACAATGCCAACCTGAATGCGCTGTATTCTTCATTTGAGTGGGAAGGCTTAAAACTCACCAATTACGAAATGGAAACCTCTGCCCTTTATGGCCTTGCGGGTTTATTGGGCCATAAAGCCTGTACCATTTGCGCCATTATTGCCAATCGCTACAAAAAAGAGTACAGTAAAAACTACCATGCATTGATGGAAGCCCGTATTGGCCGGCTACTGGACGCATTAACATTGTAATTGTTGATACATATTGCTTGGGGCCAGGCATTTTCAGTATCATGGCCGTACCTTTACAGCAACCCAAACAGGTAGTTAACCGTTTAAGGTAAAGATTAGTCTGCCAATGATCAATCAAGCACAGGTAAAAGCCATGATAAGCCTCATGGACGATCCGGATGATACCATTTACGCCCAAATAAAGGGGCAGTTACTGGCCATGGGTCCTGATGTGATTCCTGTGCTGGAAAATGAATGGGAAACCACCGATTATGGTCTTATTTTTCAAACCCGTATTGAAAAACTCATTCATGAAATCCAATACAATTCCGTTCGTATGAAATTGGAAAAATGGATTGACAATGGAGCCAACGACCTGCTTGAGGGCTGTTTGATCATTAACCGGTATCATTATCCCGATTTGGATGAAGCGCGCGTGAGAAAGCGCATTCAACAAATGAAACACGATATATGGCTTGAGTTGAATGAGAACCTGACAGCATTTGAACAAATTCGCATCATTAACCATATTCTTTTTGATATATACGGTTTAAGTGCCAATAAAAAGAATTTTCATGCGCCTCAAAACTCCTATTTAAACATTGTGCTGGATACAGGAAAAGGAAATCCATTAAGCCTTTCCATTATTTACTCTCTCATATGTCAGCAATTGGAAATACCTGTTTATGGCGTTAACTTACCCAACCATTTTGTACTTGCTTACATGGATCGTTTTAACATAATGCGTATAAACGAGGGCAAACACGAAGAGGTACTTTTTTATATAAATCCGTTTAGCCGGGGCAGCATTTTTAACCGCAAAGAAATTGAACAGTTTCTTAAGCAATTGAATGTTGACCAGCATGAATCGTTTTTTTACCCGTGCAATAACCTCATTATCATAAAGCGCATGATAGCCAACCTGGTTACAGCCTATGAAAAGTCGGGTTCACCCGAAAAAGGTGAGGAACTAACGAAATTGTTAAGCCTTTTCCCCGTTGAATAATACCATGG
>DATGXI010000051.1:0-10877 GCA_035299065.1 Flavobacteriales bacterium | reverse complement strand
ATGGGTACATTTTATTTCTCCACAAGCACTGTAACCTGTCCCATTCCTGAACGCCTTACCACATTTCCTGCATCGTCAAGTATTTCATACATGTAATAAAAGCTGTCAATACCGTGGAAGCCCTGTACGCCTGCATTACCTGGGCGTGGGGTATACACAATGCGTGGACCAAATCCTGCATATTGCCTGATTTTAGCGGTGCCATACGGAATGCTGTTAAACGGATCATTGGGTGTATTGTAGGTTGTCATTGGCGACAGGTCAACAAAAGCGGCACTGCTGCTTTCGCGGTCCAATGGGAAATTATAATTCATTCGTATGCCGCTCTTTGAAACGAGGTAAATTTTAGCGCGTGATTGATCGTATATTGAACGTTCAAACTGCAATGCTTCCAAAACAAAAATTTCAAGTTCGCCAGCCGATGTGCGGGTAACAAACATATCGTGGCCAAATGCATAATCACCAAGGCTGTATTCGGCATAAAACGGATAAGCAAGAGCAGGCATGTTAAGTTCAGCCTGTGTTTTTGGATGCGGTATGTCATCACACTCACAGTCGCAGCAGCATAAATACGGCAAGGAGAAGTCGGCAATTACCTGGCCGGGTTGAATGAGTACGGTTTGTGCAGGCACAACTGCCTGGTCAAATGCCACACCAAAAGCCATGTCATCTTTTATGCGTTCAAATGAATCAACGCTTGCAGTAAGCATGCCAATGCGTTCAAAGTCTTCGGTTGTTTTTATGTCAATGGCCTGCAGGTATTCAAGTTCAACTTTATCGGCCTGTGCATTCCTGAATTCCTGTACCACAAATTGGTGTTGTTCCACATCTATGGTCACATTATTACCTGGTACAACCATGATGTATGTGCCGCCTGGTTTTACACCAGCAGCATGTTCAATTCCCGGATTTTTTTGTATGAAATTTGAAAACAATGTTTGGTCATGCGACTTAAGGTAGTTGAACCTGTATTGGAACTGGTAAGCAAGTAGCATAAGTTCGCGGTGGGTGGAGTCTTTAATAAACCACTCCAGTTCGCCCAGTATTTCCTGCATATAATTATTTACGTCAAAATAAATTTCGGGAGTATCGCGCATTTTTGAGCTGCGTATAATCAAATCCATTAATTGGTTAAGTCCTACTTTTGCATTGATGGCATTTTGCAATGCGGTAATATAGTGTTGAATAAAACCAGGGGTGGTATCCTGTGTATTTCCGGTATACCCGAATTTAAAATCAGACAGGTTGAATGGAAGTTTGGATTGTAAAATGGTTGTTATGCTGGCAAGCACCTGGTCAATTGACTGGTTAAAATATTGCAAGGCCTGTTGCATGGTTCGTTGGGGAGCATAAATAGGACCAAAAACTTCAAATACAAGACCACCATCGGCTCCACCTCCGCCACCCGGGCTGGCACCAAATCCTGTTTGCGGTTGTTGTATCGATCCAAGCAAAGAACCGGAATTGTTATCGGCAATTAATGCCAGCATGAACGCTGGTAATGGTTTGCGCCTGATGATACCAAATTCGTTTGATTGCCACCTGCTCAAAATACGCTGCATCATATCGCGCAAATGCACGCGCATGGTGCCATATCCTGTACGCAAATCACTAAAATCGCAACGATCGTCAATATCATCCAGCGGATTTCCTGCAAGGCGTAAAACTTTAATATCAAAAGGCAGGTCAAAACGTTGTTTCAGGCTTTCAATTTCAGTTTTAACGGTTACATAGTTTTGCCTGATTGCACCTTCAATGCGCAGGAAATTAAACGCATCGGTATTGTAATAAAGGGGTGTAGCTACCGGTCCCTGGTCATTTACCTGGTTGGTACTTTGGTTTCCATACCCAAGTGGGGTAAGGCCTTTTGCAAATAAATACCTGCGAATAAATTCGTAGTCCCAGTTTTGTTCCAATGTTCCCAATTGTCCATCAGCTTCATTAACCTTGTAATAATATGGCATTGAACGTTCACTAAGCGGACCAATTTTTTCTTTGCTTGGTGTAATCAAAACGGGTGTGCCCAATGGGGCGGGCGATATAGGAATAATGTTTGGATTGTTTATTTGAGCCAAATTGAATTTACGCACCATTAAAACCATGCGCTTGTGCAACATAATTACTTTGTTCAGTAATTCTTTTTGGCCGTTAAATGCAGGTGAAAGTTCCCAACCGTGACGGTAGCGCGAAGGTTTGGTTAATACCGGTGGCAATGCTTCGCCCAGCATTAAATGCTTTGGAAAACAATTCATGTTCATGCAGCAACCTGACATAAGGTTGAGCGCATTGTCCCTGAACTCATCGTATGCAAGAATAAGGTCTTTGATAAAGTCATAAAAGTATTGTACACCAAGGTAGCGTGGCCCTGCCGATGTACCGTTCAGGAATTGTGTCCACGAAGCGTCAGGATAAGCCGCAAAAGGATTTACACCACCGTAAACAGGTGAAAGAATGGCCGCGAAATCTACATACGTTTGGCGCAGGTTTACAAACAATTGGTCGTAAACGGTACTACTGGCAGTATTGCTTACGAACCCATTTCCACGAATGGCATTGATGTAGTTTTCGGAGAACTGAAAATAATTATTACTGTGTGCCGAAACCGGGTTGAATAAAACCCTGCGTATTTCAATTTCGGCTAAATCATATTGCTCAGGATACAATCCGTCCTGCTGGCAGGTGCGTGGAAATACTTTTTCTTCAAGTTCTTTTTTCGAAATAAGAAGTTTGCGTACAGTCATCTCCATAACTTTTCCGCGCTCATCACAACTCATGCCTAAACACGATTTTAAATCAATTTCGTTGCATTCCAAAAACAACAGAACTACCTTGTCGTTAAGAAAACCCACAGGGTTGTTAAGCGGCCTTAATGTTTCACCTGGTATGGGAACATAATCGGCCGGAACCAATTCGTACAACTTTACATCCTGTGTTTTTGTTTGCGGATCCTCAAAAGGAGCATATTGCACACCATCGGGCATAATGTATTCTTTATACTGGGTTAGCGCCTGGTCGCATTGGGCTATCAGGTAACCAGCCGAAGTAACACCCATGCCTTGTGAAATTTTGATGGTTATTACTTTTGTAATGCTGTCGGGGGCGGTTGATACGTCAAGTCCGCACACAATACCCTGGCCAATGAGCTTGGCGCGTGTTACACGGTTTTGCTCATCAAGGTAATTTACCAGCTGGTTAAGCTGCGTGCTGGTCAAAACCTGGTTTCCTTCAAATACAGGATAAAAATCTTGCAACTGACTCATAGTATAATTTTTTAGGTAGTTCCTATTATTGTTTTATTTAATATAATGGCATTGGTTAGCGTATCGTCAAGCTCGCAGTCATGTAAGGTTCCTTTTGGAAAACTGCTGCGTAATTTTTTAAGTATGGCAATTACGGCATTGAGCGATGCTGACAACACCAATTGGTTTTTGTCTTTTTTAGAATTTTCGAGAATCCATTTTTTCCATGCGCGTTCAAACTCTTTCATGTGTTCACAGTCAATCCAGCAAATGTTCAGCATTAAATGTGCAGGACATTCCAGGCGTAATGAGCGTTCAAAAAATGTACGGAAATCGGTGTTGATAAACCGCCCCTGCCATGCGGGCATAATAGCGGTTGCCAAAAACGAATAAGGATCTTCATACACACAGGTTTCACAATCGGCAAGTAAATTAACCTGCATAAGATCGTCTTGTATAAATGTTTCACGTGATTTTAATGTAACGGTAGCATTCGGAAAACCACTAACAGTATCAATAATGTAGTTCCCATCGTTTTCGCCATTGGTTGATCCGCTTATGCTCACATTGTACTGTGCAGCAATTTCTACATCGGGAACCGAAACCAGCACTGACGTTGTGGTGTTGCTTGTAACCGGAATACTGTCTTTAAAATTAAATTCTCCCATGCCTGCAATTAATGGATCGGGAATTTCCTGCGAAACTTTAATGCCTGTAAGATTAAAACCGGGATCATACCCAAAGGTCAATACAGTATAAGTGCCGTCATTAATGCCACTGGTTGAACCTGTAATGATGATGCTTTGGAATGCGGTTAATTCACTCATAAGGTTGCCCTGTACTATAAAGGCATTGGAAGGCTGATCAATGGCGTATACCGGTAGTTTTTTTGTAAAGGTGAATGTTCCAGGGGTGGCAGGAGTGGGAGCAAGTTCTTTGGCCCCTTCAGTAAAGTCAATGAAAAATTTCCCGTTGTGTTTTGGGCGAAGTAATACGTGCTCCACAATATGCAGTCCTTCATGTGAGAAAAATTTCAGCTTTAAAAAATCAATCATTTGCTTAATTGCATACTCATCGGCCCCGCCTTTTACATAAATCAACTCATTGCCTGATAATGGAATGTCAATGCGCGTTATCGGAATTTGTTTGGCATAGGTAAGGTCTCCGTCAGCAATTGCTGAAGGAAGTTGTTCCTCAACTATAACAATTGTGTTGACTCCGCTTTTGTAAATGTCGCGTATGCTATAGTTGCCATTGTTGCCTGTTGAACCAATAACACTAAAACCATCGCCAGCAAATAATTTGCGCGAAAGGTCGGCACTGTTAATGGTAAACATATGTTTGTCCTGGTCAACAGCAGTAATGTTGTAGCCAGCTTCAAGCAATACAATTTGCCCATCAGCAATCTGGCTGGTAAGTGTTCCTGGAGCAACTTCAATTTTTATTTCTGCTCCTATGGCTACAGCGCTAATAACTGTGTAAGTGCCATTATTGTCAGTTGAGTTAATGATGTCAATTTCCTTGTCCTGTGGTGGAGACATTCCATTGTGTAATTGTATTGCTGCCGCAAGGGCATTGTTAAAGTCAATTTCAACACTTGTGGCAATCACATCACCACATTTGTCAACTATGTTGAAATGATAATCGGGGTTGGTTATGGTTGGTTCAGGAAGGGTATAATTGGCTCTGTTAATTCCTCGGAAAGAAATATCAAACAAGGCATAGGGAACAGCGTCAATACCAATTTGCGTAAGCTCAGATCCTGATTGTTTATTGTACTGAAGGCTGCCAAACGGAAGACCTGGATTTAGCGTTACCGATGGATCAAATGTTATTACAGTTTCAAAAACATCAGGTAATGGTTCGTTAACCGTAACCAGTATAACCTGGTAATCATCATCGTTTGAAACCGATCCTGAAATAGTAACCCAATCATCAGGAGCTGTATTTTTGATATAAGGAGAAAGATCACCGTTAACCGTAATGGAAGGACCCGTAGGATCTACGTTAATAATTGGAGTTGATGATTTGCAGTCTCCGTAAGCTTTCCATGTTCCTGTTAGCAGCTCAACGTTTGGTGGCCCAAAATTAAATGGTGACTGGTATAGCGTAAAATCAAATGTATAATAGGGTGGATCGGGCACCATGTTTACGCTTACCGTGGTTGTGTCATAATAACTTTCAAGAGGGCAAGCTAGGTTGTTGCGATTTGATTCAGGGTTGTTGTAATACTCGTTTTCAAAATCAGCAATGAACTGTGCCATGAATGCGGCAAGTGTAACTTCACACGCAAATGGATCGGAATATTGTTCGGTTATTCGATTGTCCCATGCCAGTGTATGTTCCCCGCACGTTATAGCTCTTCTGAAATCCGGAGCATAACCTGTTTTATTTGGATCCCATATACGACCGGTACTGTCAACAACTTTGTATTTCTCGTTATTAATGCCATTTATGATCAACTCTTCAAGTGCAAGCATTACTTCATCAGTAGTAGCATAGGTATTGAATGAGGTAATGAGCGGTGTTGTGTTATCTGGTATAGCATATCCATAAGGGCCGGTACCTGTAATTTCATAAGGCATTTCATAAATGAGTGATGAAGGTTTGCGTTCATCAATTCCTGTTAATAATGAAATGCGTTTTTCAAGTCCTGAAGTATTATCAATGTGCCACAACTCGCAGGGACTTTCATAGTCAAATGCCCTGAAACGCCCGCTGCTTATGTCTGGATAATCATTCAGTAAACGAAGCTTGTCAACTAATAACTCGTTTGGTGCTTTTGGACCATCCATTTTATAAACCAACATGGCGTAATCGGTAAACTGTTCACAAAAGCGTGCCATTAAATGATCAAGAAACCTGTTTCTCCTTTCTTCAAACAAAGATTCACTTTCGGTAAACGGTTGCAGGTTGTTGTTGTATGCGGGCTGTATTAATAAATTAGTTGAATCGGTAACATAAGGAGCCAGGCTTTGTGAGAAATAGCTTTTATCAATTACGAAATCACCGGCAAAATTGGTTTCACCATTCATGCTGAAGAGGTCTTTTACATGTGAAAGCTGTGACATGTAATTGGCCAGTAACTGGTCAAAATGCATGAGAAAGCCTTTAAGCTGGCGTTGTTGTGCTTTTCGCAAAGTACCTGATGAAGCAGGCAAGCCCTCGGGACCTATGCCATATGTTAATGGGAATTCATCCTGTACGCTCACATACTCTTCAATGTTTCTGAAAGTTCCTTCCGGAACAGGAATGTCTAATGGAATATTGTGCAGCTTTTGTGGACGCTGTTCTTTGACAAGGTCCTGTAAAATAGCATCAACTTCTTCGTCATTCGCGTGAAAAGGCAAGAGATCCTTAAAAAAAGTAATGCTCGATCGTTCGGTGGTAAGCCTTGGTACATAATTCTTATCGAAAGCAAGTTGTAAGCACCATTTTACACTTACTGAAGGAATATTGAAATCGTTGTCTAGGGGTATATTGGCTATTTGAATACTTTTAACTGCTAAAACACCCGGAATGTCCATGATGATTTGAATGAGGTCAGAAACATGAATGGATTTTCTGCGATCGGCCTTTTTCAATTCGTTGTGATCTATAAATCCATGATCGAGTGCAGGACCTTCAAAAATTTGCTCACTGGTTAGACCCTTTTCAAACATTTGATCCAGTGTATAGAAATACACCGTTGGAGAAAGAAAATTTCCGATTCGGAAGTACATTTCAGCTTCAATTTTTTCAATATCTGCATTGGTAGCAACCTGTATGTCGGCACACAAAGCTATTTCCTCAATGCGAAGTGCATTGATCCTGAAAAAGTCTTCACACAGGTTGCGGTTATCCATAAGTTTTGCCCTTACAGCTTCCACAATTTGTTGCACCTTGCGAATTTTTTCCTGGTACTTTGTTACAAGGTTAACTGTATTGTACCTGTAAATGGCGTTTAGTTGAGCGGCTATGCAGCCTGTATCAACCTGTGTATTGTTGTTTCCGTTGGTAATATCAACCCAAATGTCTTTTGCGTTGTCAAACCCAAAGCCCTGAACTTTGTAGCCCGAAGGCATGTTGCTGAAATCGAGTACAACATTTTTCATGTGTTGTATAATGCTTTGGGAATCGTTCCAATCAATTCCTTCATCGTCCCAGCGCGGAAATTCGAGATCTAATTTTACGCTCACCCCAATCATTTTTGGGTCAATTGGAGCCAGCATGGGGTCACTGCAGGGGTATAATTTAATGCGTTGCTCAAGGGTATTTGCATTCAGATCACCTAAGTTTTCAGTGTGATCAAACTCTAACAAAATATCGTATAAAACACGTATGTCAAGTTTTTCAGGATTATTTGGATCAACGGGTGTGTATTGTAATGAGTCGGTTAGTTTATTCAGATAAACCGGTACCTCGTTGGTTGGCGATTTTTCAATCCAGGCATTTTTAACGCCTGCCAATGGGTTTAACGTATCAAACTGGTCATGAACTTCAACATCAATCATCAGCTTGCGGTAATCGTCAAATGTAACCGGACGCATTGGAAGAATTTCCCGCGCAGTATAAAAGTTTTTTATATCGGTTTGCGGGCCATTTGGATCTTGCGCCAGCAAATCAGGCATGTCATAGGATATCCGGTAACCAAGGTCGGTTATTACATAGCTAAGCACTTCCAGTATACTAATGCCTGGATCGCTTAAATTATAATCGGTCCACACCTTTGCGGCAAGTTTTTGAATATGCTTCAGTCCCGCAGCACGCAATGTTTCGTACTGCATGCTTTTTTGCTCTGGTGGAGTAGGCGATATGGTTATACTTTCGGCCATGCGTGAAACCTGTTGTTAAAAATCTTATTCTCCGTTTAATTTAATTTCTTCAAGTGCGTGTTTGCCGTGACCATTGGACTGTGCCAGTTGCTGGTTGGCCTGCACCTGTATTTTTGCAATGAGTTCGTGTACCTGGTGGTAAGGGAACTGTGACAACGCTTTTAGCAGCATATTTGCTTCTTGCACGCTCATAGTTAATTTTATGTCTTTCATAATAAAATTGTATTAAGCAATTAAGTTTTGGCCTTTTAGCCTTGACTCAAGTTCGTTTAAGCGTGTACGCAGGTTGTTGATCACATTGGCAACATCCATGGTGTAAGCATCGCCAACGGCAGTCATATCAGGGTCTGATAATCCATCAGCCCTGTAAAGTGAAATAAGAATATTGTCGATGGTTAAAATGTTCAGGGCCGAATCGCCTACTGCGTTTGCACCTGCATAAATTTGTATTGCAGCTTCATCAGGAACTGTTGTTGGAAAAGAAGATCCAGGTTGAATGGCCAACACGCGCTGACCGTTGTTTCCAATTACCGAGGTGCCAACTCCCAGGTCTCCAATAACAACATTGCCATTAAGCACTGCTGCCAGGTTGCACTGGGAATTATCCTGGCCAACAACCTCTTTAACATAAAGCCCAATGTTTTTTGATAATGGATCGCCACCCCAAAGCGTGTTGTTGCTTATTTGCAAGCCTACACGGTCGTCATCTTGTCCTGTACTTGTGGTTGTACTTTTGTTTATTACCTCTAATGCAATGCTGCCTTGTGTTACGGCTTCTTTATTTGTAACGTCAAGGGTGTTTACATTTGTATTGCTGCCAATGGCCACACGTGGAGCGGTGCCGGCATTGTAATAAATTCCATTTCCGGAACCAATGGTCCATGGTCCATTGCCCGCTGTTAACGAAACCCAGTTACCGCCTTTACGCCCTTCAAAATCGGTGCCGTTATAGCGTATGGTTCCATCGTTGTCAGTGGTATTATCAGTAGTGCCAATCATAATAGCCCCGTCAATCTGCACACGCTCGTTGGGTGTAATGGTTCCCAATCCTAACCAGCCTTCTGATGTTATAATTCCTTTGATGCTCTCTTCAAATGTTGAATCACCATGTATAAGAATATCGCCACCCAAACGTTGAAGGTTTAAAGTGGTTGCAGTAATGTTTAATACATCTCCAATAAATTCTCCATGGCGCGCCTGTAATCCGCGGTAATCAAAAACAAGGTTATCGGTCATGGGGCCAAACACCGTAATACCACTTCCCTCAAGTAAATCAAGCGCTGCAAATGGATCGGCAATTGCACGTGAAACATGTAGTTTTACATCGGGAATAAGCTCATTGATGCCCACATTTCCGCCAGCGCGTATTACAAAACGTTCGGTTGGATCAACAGCTGTTTGCTCAATAATTGAAAAGGCTCCATCCCGTTCTTCAACTTCGCTTAAATGTCCGGCACTCCAGCCATTGTTTGCACCGGTTGACATGTTTTGTGTTTGCCATCCAACTATGTCGGTTGCTGCAGTATCTTGTATATGTAATTTTTGTTGTGGTGTAACTGTTCCTATTCCCATAAACCCGGTTAGCCCCTGCACAAACAAACGACTTATATCGCCAATGGCTGTAGGTTGAATCAGGCTGAATCCTTTGTTGGCAGGATCATTCGAGCCAAAGGTCCATTCGCGCACAGGTGGCTCATCAGCATTAAAAAAATCGATCCATCCACCGTTATCCTCTTTTATTCCTAAGCGGCTGTCGGGTTCTCCACTTCCAATACCTACTTTTTTATCGCCAATAGGGTTTGTATAAACCGTAATGCCATCGTCATTCAGGTTAAGGCACGAGTCAATAAGGTTTGCAAACTGTGCCGAACTTGGTGTTGCGCCAGGTGCAAAATAGGAAGTTAAAATGAGTCTTGATTCAATTGACATAGGTTCATATTTTATATTTATTCAACTTCAAAATCTTTATCTATTTCCATAAAGCCAACCCCATCATTGCCAAACGGTCCACCGTTCCCCACAATGAAATTGCTTCCAATTTGTGTTCCGCCTACGCCTGATTGTATGCGCGGAGGAGTTATTTCATGATCACACGTGCAATCATCGTTATGTACATGTGTGGTAACAATATTGTCATCACATTCGCAATCCTCTGTTTCAAGAATGAAAATGTCATGCGTGACTGCCGATGTAAGAATTGACGCACCTGTTGAAGGAATTGCTTCTTCAATACCTTTTATGATAACGCCACCAACTACCTGGTCCATGCTAAAGCATGTCACAAAATCCACGTATGGTCGCTCTTCAATAAAGTTCAAAATAACAGATCCGTGAATGCTTATGCCAAAAACAATGTCGGTTTCCTCATAGGCCCAGGGTGAAAGAAATTTTTTGATGTCCTGGTTTAACTGGTTTCCATAAAAGCCTGCATCAAAGCCGGGATGGAGCTTTACATTAAAGTGTACAATGATCTCTTCGTAAATGGGGTTTTTAACGTATACTTCTGCCAATGGCGGATTCAATGATTTGACAAGGTCATGTATTTGCGATAATACCAATAAGCTTGTTTTAGGCTGAAGAGGATTTACAGCGTTTTTATTGCGCATATTGGAAACTATTGCAAGCGAAACATTGCCAGGTGCCATTTCATTTATGTCGAGTGGAGAAATATAACGTGTATGATTCATGCATTTTACCTTGTAAACCGAAGGGAATGCTTCAAGCACAATGCGTTCATGATCAAAAATCATAACTGCACGGTGTTTGTGACGCAAACGTTCACTTACGCGTGTATAAAAATCATCGCTTTCTTCTTTTACCCGGC
>DATGXI010000050.1:0-13671 GCA_035299065.1 Flavobacteriales bacterium | reverse complement strand
TTAGTTGCAGGTGATTTATTCTTCAACCAGCCAATAATCGTATTTATAGTCTTCGCCATTGTGAAAAACGTAACCCATGCTGTACGATTTGTGAGTGGATGAATTGAGGCTGATTTTGTAATCCTTGTTGTTTTTAACCCTGAATTCGATGTGGAAACGACCATCGTTACCGGTTAAATAGCTTTTGACAACTTTCATGTCAGTTTTCATCGAAATTGGATTTGACTCCAGTATAGAGACCGTAATGTTAGGAATTGGTGAGTCAGAATAGGCATCGTACAAGGTGCCATTTATGGTAGCGCGTGTTTTTTCTTTTGCACAGGCACTGCAAAAAAATAAAGTTACAAGGAAAATATAAAAGGACCATTTCATGGCTAATTCATCAAAAATCCAGGTTGTAAATTATGTTATTGCAGGTTGTGGGCATAACAGAATCAAGTTTTACCGTTGTAATTCCGTTTTTGGTCACAAAACTTTTGATATATGTATATTCGTTCAGGTTCATTTCAAAATAATAATCAACAACATCCAGTTCCATGCCTCCATATGTATACGAGGTACATTCTGTTGCGTTTTTTGACAAGGCATAACAAATATGATCATTTTCATCAAAAGGCGCAACATTTTTTAGATGAATAAATAGAAGTGTGCCGGTGCGAATGGCATAATTACGCGTAGTGATCTTAGCGGTTGGAATATAATACCCCGAAAAAAAAGAATAACAGTCAGACGGCTTTGAAACTTTTATACCGTACTTTTTTTTATTTGTTGCGTAAAAGTGGAAAACATACCTGCCATTTACATCTGTTTTGGTTGACATGACCAGCTCTTCATTTATACCGGTTTGTCCCCCATCATCGCTTTTTTGTAAAAAAACATCAGCATCTTTTAAAGGTTGACCGGTTGTATGGTCGGTGATTACGCCCTCATAGGTGATCATAGCTTTTTCCTTTTTGCAGGCGTTGCAAAAAAGTAAAATTACCAGGACAATCAATATTGACCATTTCATATTAAATGGGCTAATAATTCAGGTTGAATGTTATGTTATCACATGTTGTTGGTACAATTGAATCAAGTTTTACAGTGGAAATGCCGTTTTTAGTCACGAAGCTTTTAATGTATATTTTTTCGTTTTCGGTTACATAGGTTGAATGAATGAGATAATCAACCGAAGTCCCGGAAAACACAGGATATTCACCAGCCGTAGCATTTTTGTTTAATGAGAAATTAAACTGGTCATTGCCATCAAAAGGACTTGTATTTTTGACTGCTATGAACAGTTGGCCGTTTCCGGCAACCCGGTATGTGTGCTGGTAGTTGTTTTCTTTTCGCTCTATGAAGGCCGATGTATGGTTAAAACAACCTTTCATAAATTTAAGAGCGTACGCCTTGTTTTTAACCGGTTTGAATGTAAACATGAACTTGCCTTCAGCATCACTTGTTTTCTTTTCAATTGAGTGTGCATTTTTACCTTCCGTATTGTCAGCTTCCATAAGGTATACATCGGCATATGCTATATTTCTTTGCGCATATGATTCAACTACCCTTCCTTCAATGGTGGTTTCTTTGTTTTGTTTTTTACAGGATGCCAGAACCATCAGTAAAAGCATTACCATTGTTAACGGAGATCGCATCATCAGAATTTTTAATACTTAATAAAATACATCAAATGTAACATTGCCGCATGTGGTGGGTGTAATGGAGTCAAGCCGTATGGTTTCAACACCAGCTTTATAAATGAAGCTTTTTATATACGTTTTCTGGTTTAATTTCATTACGGCATGTGGAACCATGTCGTTAATGTGTTCGCCTTCGTACATTCGGCTTTCCCAATGCTGTGCCGTGTCGGAATACGCAAAGGCAATACGGTCAAAATTATCAATCGGGGTTTGGTTCTTAACGTGCAGGTATAGAATTGTTTCAGATAAAACATAAAGATCCTGCTCGCCTGTTTTATTTGTATTCAAATCATAACTTTCGTAATTATAACAACCATCTGGTTTATTAACCTGTAAACGGTACTTTTTTCGCGGAGAGAAATTAAATTCAAAAGCATAGGATCCATTGGCACTGGTAACCATTGTTTGAAGTACTCTGGGGTTGATTGAAGGATCTTGAAAATCTTTTGATTCAAGCAGGCTTACTGTTGCATTTTCAATTGGCATATGGGTTTCCCTGTCGTAAATAACGCCATGGTACTTGAACTGGTTCTTTTCTTTTTGGCATGATGCAAAAGTAAGAACCATGCAGCAGGCAGAGATGAGCAATTTACCAGGTTTCATTTTTTCACAGTTTGGTTATTGAATCAAACGCTGTTTGCGCTGATTTGTTGTTCCCTGATTTAGAATTCGTAATGATTTGAAATGATAAAATGACCAGGCTCACATATAATGAGTTGAATTTCTGTAAATTACGTTCCTGGCTGTTCGTTTTTATGAAATCTTAACGCCCAACTTGCCATTTACCATACTTTATTTCCATTCCTGTATTTAATATGGACCAATTATTGCCGAAAAGGGTATTTTTACATTAAATTAAAAGTAAGCTATGTTTAAGAATGTTGCCTTAAGTTCGGTTGCTTTGCTTGCACTTGCAAATGCAACAACCGCGCAAATGAACAAAATCACGTTTACCGAATTCGATCTTCCGAACGGATTGCATGTGATTTTGCACGAAGACCATAAAACACCCATTGTAACCGTTTCGGTGCTTTATCACGTGGGTTCTAAAAACGAAGATCCGAAACGTACCGGTTTCGCACACTTCTTTGAACATTTAATGTTTGAAGGAAGCGAAAACATGGGCCGTGGCGAATACATGAAACTTGTTGAAAGCAACGGTGGAAATTTAAATGCCAATACTTCATTTGACCGTACGTATTACTACGAGGTAATGCCTTCAAACCAGTTGGAACTGGCTTTGTGGATGGAAAGTGAGCGTATGCTACACGCAAAAATTGATGAAAAAGGAATTGAAACGCAACGTGGTGTTGTGAAAGAGGAGAAAAAACTTCGCCTTGACAACCAGCCTTACGGTTCAATTTTGCAGGAAATGTATGGACATGCCTATAAAGTACACCCATATAACTGGGTTCCTATTGGCT
Organism: Flavobacteriales bacterium; assembly: GCA_035299065.1. Classification (GTDB taxonomy): domain Bacteria; phylum Bacteroidota; class Bacteroidia; order Flavobacteriales_D; family UBA2798; genus DASPJQ01. The sequence continues at coordinate 10,568 of DATGXI010000050.1, read as the reverse complement.
CGGCACAGTACATTGATGCTGCTACCATGGAGGAGTTTCTTGATTTTTACAAAACATATTATGTTCCAAATAACGCAACACTAACCATTGCGGGTGATATTGATCAAAAGCAGGCAAAAGAATGGGTTACCAAGTACTTTGCTGAAATTCCAAAAAGTTTGCGCTTAATACCACGTCCTAAAGTGGTAGAACCTGAGCAAAAAGCCGAAGTGCGCGATACAGTTTGGGACAACATTCAATTACCAGCAGTTGTTATGGGTTACCATATTCCCGGCCAGGCTGACCCTGACTTTTACGCTGTGTCAATGCTAAACCAATTGCTGTCACAAGGTGAAAGTTCACGTTTGCAAAAAGAAGTAAAAGACAGGCAGCAAAAAAGTTTGTTCGTAGGTTCATTTGCCATTCCAACCGAAGACCCGGGTATTGCCATGATGTTTGGTATTACAAACATGGACGTTAGTCCAGCCGATTTGGAAACAGCCATAGACGCAGAAATTGACAAGGTGAAAAAAGACCTTATTAGTGAAGAAGAATTCCAAAAATTAAAAAACCAGGTTGAAAATGATTTTATTGGAAGCAATTCAACCATGGAAGGGATTGCCGAAAGCCTTGCAAATTACGAAGTGTATTATGGCGATGCTAACCTGATCAATACTGAACTTGACCGTTATTTGAAAGTAACACGCGAAGACATTAAACGTGTTGCCAATAAATATTTTACCAAACAAAACAGGGTTGTATTGTATTACTTACCTAAAGAACAATAAAACCAGGGAGGAAAAAAATTATGAAGACAATCATTCAAAAATCAATTTATACAGCTGCTGCCCTTCTTTTGACGGGAGCGGTATTTGCCCAAAATTCGGGTATTGTAAATGATAAAAACACCAAAACAAACAAGACCACTACAAAACTTGACCGTTCAAAACGTCCGGTTGCTGGTCCTGCTCCCGAAGTAAAATTGGGTAAGGCTGAAAAATTTGTAATGCCAAACGGGTTAACCGTTTTTGTTGTGGAAAACCACAAGATTCCAAAAGTATCCATCAACATGTCATTGGACATTGATCCGTTTAAGGAAGGCGATAAGGTAGGTTATGTTGACATGGCAGGACAGTTGATTGGAACTGCTACCAAAACAATGACCAAAGACCAGATCAATGAAAAAGTTGATTTTATTGGAGCTGAAATCAGTCCAAGTTCCGGAGGTCTTTATGGTTCATGTTTAAAAAAACACCTGGATACGTACATGCAAATTTACAGCGATGTATTGTTGAATTCAGTATTCAAGCAAGACGAGCTTGACAAGATCAAGAAACAAACCAAGTCAGGTCTTGCCACGCAAAAAAGTAGTCCTGATGCTATGATGGGCAATCTGAGCAAAGCCGTTATTTACGGAAAAGATCATGCCTACGGTGAAGTTCAAACTGAAGCTAACGTTGATAACATTACGTTGGAGGATTGTAAAGGTTATTATGACCAGTATTTCAAACCGAATGTAGGTTATGTAACCATTGTTGGTGATATTACCGTAGCTGAGGCTAAAGCAATGATGGATAAATACCTTGCAGGATGGAATAAAGGTGAAGTGAAAAAACACGAAGTTCCACCAGTAGCATCTCCTAAAGCAACCAAAGTTTCATTGGCAAACAAAGGTGGTGCTGCGCAATCTACTATTCGCATTACTTACCCGTTGGATTTCAAACCAGGTAATCCTGATGAATTGAAAGTAGCAGTGATGAGCAAAATCCTTGGAGGCGATGCAACAGCACGTTTGTTCAGGAACCTGCGTGAAACATATAACTTTACGTATGGAGCGTATTCACGTGTTTCAACGGATGAAAATATTGGAAACTTTATGGCGTTTGCCGATGTGCGTACAATGGCAACGGATTCGGCAGTAGGCGAGTTTTTCAAAGAGATGAATAAAATCATTGATGAAAAAGTATCGGTTGAAGAATTGGAATCGGCTAAGAAAAACATGGCAGGTGAATTCTCAATAGCGCTTGAAAGGCCGTCAACCATTGCAAAGTTTGCCAACAACATTGAAAAATATAAGTTACCTGAAGATTATTATCAAACCTATTTGAAGCGTTTGTCAGAAGTAACGGTTGAAGATGTTCAGGCCATGGCAAAAAAATACGTTCGTCCTGAACAGGCGTATATTCTTGTAGTAGGCGATAAAGAAAAAGTATTGAACGGTTTGAAAAAATTCAGTGCCGATGGTAAAGTAGATCTATACGATTACCTTGGCGATCCTGAAGTATTGACCAAACCAATTCCTGCAGGCATAACTGCACAAACCATTCTTGACAATTACATCAAAGCAATAGGTGGTAAAGAAAACCTGATTGCGATTAAAGACGAAAAAATAAGCATGGAAGGCAGTGTACAGGGGCAAAAATTAAATTTTGTGACCTATCACAAGGCTGCAACTAAAAAAGCTCCTTATAAATTCAAGGAAGAAATGTTGTTTAACGGTGCAATGGTTGTTCAAAGTACTACGTATGATGGAAAACGTTTGGTTGAAACCAGCATGCAAACCGGTAGCAAGGAATACACAGGAGCAGAATTGACTGAAAAAGTTGATGAAAACCAAATGTACCCTGAGATGCGTTACAAAGAACTTGGTTTTACAGCCAATGCCGTTGGTATTGATAACTTAAACGGAAAAGACGTTTATAAACTTGAAGTGCTTGACAAAAAAGGCAACAAAAGCCTTAAATATTTTGACGTAGCTACTGGGTTAAAAGTGCGTTCTGAAGAAACCAAAACATCGCCACAAGGTAGTGTAACCATTATCACTGACTTTGGTGACTACAAAGAAGTAGGTAAAGTAAAATATCCGCACAGCATTAACATCGATTTTGGACAAGCTGCAATTGCAGGAAAAGTTACCAAGGTTGAGCAAAATGCTAAAATGGATGACGCGGTGTTTACCATCAAATAAAAGACCTTACATAAAATCATTAAAAGCCGTGGATTTTCCACGGCTTTTTTGTTTTCATATGTTTAGACCCGGGGCCGCCTCGAAAGTATATTTTGTGTATTGTTACATTCTCAGAACAGCTGAAACCAGGTTGTAAATTCAGTGTAGTTTCAAAAACGCTTGTAAATCATGTTCATGGGATTTTTTTTAATGAAAATTAGTAGCGTACCCTCACACGCTTATTAACACATAGTGTTAGTCAAAACCCAAGCTCCCGAATATAGAATATCGGATAACGGATAACCTTTTTAATTAACTTGTCCCCATGTACAAACTCTTCATCAAACCTTATTTATTCTCATTAGATCCTGAAAAGGCGCATTATAAAGCATTGAAATTACATAAGCTTGCTTTGTCAATTCCTTTGTTCAACTTGTTTTTTAAACGCAAAAAAATACACGACCACCAAAATTTGCAACGCAAAGCGTTTGGAATTACATTTCCAAACCCGGTTGGAATGGCAGCCGGTTTTGATAAAGATGCAAAGTTTATGCACCAATTGGCCGAAATGGGATTTGGCAGCGTTGAGGTGGGTACAGTAACGCCAAAAGGCCAGCCAGGTAATGATAAGCCGCGTTTGTTTCGCTTAAAAAAGGACGAAGCATTGATTAACCGCATGGGATTTAACAACGAGGGGGTTGACGCCATGGTTGAGCGCCTTAAAAACCGGCCAAAAAATATTGTAATTGGCGGAAATATTGGAAAAAATAAAATTACCCCCAATGAAGATGCCATTAGTGATTATTTAATATGCTTTGAAAAACTTTTTCCGTACGTAGATTATTTTGTGGTGAATGTGAGTTCGCCCAATACGCCCAATTTGCGTGAGCTTCAGGATAAAGAACCGTTGAAAGCACTGTTGTCAGCCGTGATAACGGCAAATTTAAAAAAGGAAAAACCAAAACCCGTATTATTGAAAATAGCACCTGATTTGACCGATACCCAGCTTGACGATGTTATTGATATTGCCAAAGAATTAAACCTGTCAGGCATTGTTGCCACCAACACAACCATATGGCGTGGAAATTTAAAAGCAACAAAAGAAGAAGCTGAAAAAATAGGCGCGGGCGGACTTAGTGGAAAACCATTGACAAAACGCGCGCTTGAGGTGGTAGCGTACATTGTAAAAAAATCGGAAGGAAAAATTCCTGTGATTGGAGTAGGGGGTATACACAGCGCAGCTGATGCAAAAGCCATGTTAAAAGCCGGAGCCTGTTTAATACAGTTGTACAGTGGATTTGTGTATGAAGGTACAGGGTTGATTACGGAGATAAATAAAGAATTGAGCAGCGAAAATCAGAAATAAGAAAAATCAAGATGTCAGGAGTCAAAATAATAGAATGTCCGCGCGATGCCATGCAAGGCATTAAGGAATTTATTCCAACAGAAATAAAAGTGAATTACATCAATCAACTGTTAAAATGCAATTTTGATACACTTGATTTTGGAAGTTTTGTAAGCCCTAAGGCCATTCCGCAAATGGCCGATACAGCAAAGGTATTGAGCCAGCTGGACCTGGAGTCATCCAAAACAAAATTGCTGGCAATTGTAGCCAATGAACGCGGAGCGCAGGATGCCTGCGAGTTCCAGGAAATTGAATACCTGGGTTACCCGTTTTCAATAAGCGAAACATTTCAGCAGCGAAATACCAATGCAAGTATTGCCGAATCATTGTCACGCGTAAGTGCTATACAGGATTTGTGTGTGCGCAATAAGAAAACATTGGTAGTGTATATTTCAATGGCGTTTGGAAACCCCTATGGCGATGAATGGAACAGTGACATTGTAATTAAATGGTGCAATGAATTAAACGCAAAGTTAGGCATTAACATCTTGGCTTTGTCAGATACAATAGGCGTGAGCAATCCTGAAAACATTTCGTATTTGTTCAATGCGTTGGTGCCAGCCATACCATCAGTTGAATTTGGCGCACACTTACATACTACACCTGATACCTGGGAGGAGAAAATTCACGCAGCGTATACTTCGGGTTGCAGGCGGTTTGATGGAGCCATAAAAGGTTTTGGTGGATGCCCTATGGCGGCCGATGATTTAACCGGTAACATGCCAACGGAGAAAATGCTTACCTATTTTGATAAGCATAAGATTGAGACAGGTTTGCTTATGAATGAATTTAATAAAAGCCTGGTTGAATCTGCAAAGGTCTTTCATTGAGAATTAGAAATTGAACAGTTAAACAAATGCGTAAAACAATTGCTCTATTCGTATTGATGGTTGGAATGTTGACCGGATGTAAAAAATACACCGAAGGCGGGCGCCTGGGTGGATTTAGCGGAACAGACGAGCGCATTTCCGGAAATTATGAAATTGTGTCGTTTACCGTAAATGGTAACGACTCATTGGAGGCACTTAGAACCAGTTTTTGCAGCGACCTTAAAGTTGAATTTGAATTGAATGCAGGTGAAACAAATGTTATTAAACCATCATGCGGAACGGTGGCGACAAATTACTGGAGGGCTACAGACGATCGTTTGCAACTTGAAATAACAACCACTGAAACACCAGGAGCCGTATCACTAAGTGCTCTTGTGAAAAATACTACCCACACGCTTAAATGGGACATACAGCGTTTAAAAAAAGACGATTTGTGGATTAGTGTGCGGCACAATAATGACGAGTATTATTTGAAGATGAAGAAATAATCTACTTTCCGAATAATTTTTGCAACCAATTTTTTTTGTTACCGATTGCCCAAACAGGTTCATCGCCCTTGCGTACAATTATTGGATTTGGTCCGCTTTTTCCCCATGGAAAACCGGAGTTATTTGGTTTATTGGTCAGGTTTGCAATCATAAATTCGGAAGGTAACCGATTAACTTGAAATTCAATTGGGGCGTTCTCCTTTTTCGTTTTTACCAGTTCCTGATTATAGATCTTATTCAGTAACGCGTGGTCGATTGATAAAATTGATGGATTTTTGCGGTCTTGAGCTGATTGTTCGAATTGTAATATAAATTCGGTAAGATGACTAGCTTGCTTAATAATTACAGCCGGATCATGACAAACAAAATAAACAGGGCTCCAGTTTCCATTTGAATCAATGTCAACTACCCAAGAATTACCGGCTTCATCGCCCATAATGTCTAGGCAGCTTGGAAAAGTGCCCTCAAAGCCCGAGTCCGCGCCTACCGTGATATATAACTCATAATAACCAAAGTAAAATCCGCTCGTGAACTTTAAGAAATCGATTATTTCGGGAGGCAGGAAATTACCCGGAAAAGAACGTTTATAATCTTCAATTTCTTCATCACTCAGCCCTGTTTTTAACTCCAGCTTATAAGTTTCCCCATCCTCGTCTTCAAAGGTTTTTTCGCAAAATGATTTTATGGCTTGTACCGGTGTCACGTTTAGTTTATTTCACCGCTACTACCGAGATCTCTACATTCACATTCAACGGCAACCTTGAAACCTGTACCGTTTCGCGTGCGGGATAATCGCCCGTAAAGTACGAACCATACACTTCATTTACCGATGCAAAATTATCAAGATTGGTTAAGAAGATGGTTGTTTTTACCACGTGTTTGAATTCCATTCCTGCTTCTGTCAAAATACCTTTCACGTTTTCCATAACGCGTTTCGTTTCGGCTTTAATGTCGCTTAAAATAAGTTCACCGGTCACTGGGTCTTTTCCAACCTGGCCCGAAACGTAAAGTGTATTGCCAATTAATACACCATGGCTGTATGGGCCAATTGGCGCAGGAGCATTTTTTGAGGTTATTATTTTCTTTTCCATAGTTTTTTTATTTGTGGTACACGAATTAATAGTTAATAAAGTTAATATGATCAATAAGTATTTCATTTTGTTTTATCAGCCTTTGGTTCCGCAGATTTTGCCGGTTTAATTTATGTTTATACTATTTTATCCGTGAAATGGTGGCCATGGCAATGTTAATCTTTCAATAAATCCGGTCTGCGTTCTTTTGTTCTTTCCAATGATTGCTCCATTCTCCACTTATCAATTTCAGCATGGTTTCCTCCCAATAAAACAGGAGGAACTTTTAATCCTTTGAATTCATCAGGACGTGTGTATACGGGCGGTGCCAGTAAATTGTCCTGGAAAGTGTCGGTAAGGGCCGATGTTTCGTCATTCAATACACCAGGTATTAAACGGATAATGGCATCGCAAAAAACGGCAGCAGCAAGTTCACCTCCGCTTAGAACATAATCGCCAATGCTGATTTCATCGGTCACATACAAATCACGAATGCGCTGGTCAATTCCTTTATAATGGCCGCAAATGATAAGTATGTTTTTCTTTAACGAAAATGTATTGACCATGCGTTGGTTCAATGTGTTTCCATCGGGGGTCATGTATACAACGTGATCGTAGCTGCGTTCGGCTTTTAATTTTTCAATAATCAAGCTTAGCGGTTCGCACATTAATACCATTCCGGCCCCACCACCAAATTGATAATCGTCAACCTGTTTGTGCTTGTAAGTGGTATAATCACGTGGATTGTGAAAATGAATTTCAACGTGACCTTTTTCAATGGCGCGTTTAAGAATGCTGTCGTTAAACGGACTCTCCATTAATTGAGGCAATATGGTAATGATATCAAAGCGCATGAGAGGGGTAAATATACCTCAATTTCTGTAATACCTGTATTTGAAAGGAAATCAAAAGGTTATGGATTGTTGGGCCAGTAAAGCGTTTCAGTTTTTCCCATATCTGCAACGAATTTTCAAATTGGTAAACTTTTACATTTTACCCATGCTGATTTACAGCTGCTTTATCTAGTGGCATGAATTGTGAACTTTTATGAACGCATTTTAACCAAAACCAAAAGATCCAGCTATGGACTGCATAATTGTTGATGATATTAAATTAGAGCGCACCGCGCTTAAAAATCTTATTGCCCAGGTTGATTTCCTGAATTTAAAACACGAATGTTCTGATCCCGTTGAAGCATTTAATTATTTACAAAGAGAGCAGGTTGATCTTGTTTTTCTTGATGTGGAAATGCCTGGAATGACGGGTATAGATCTCATTAAAAACCTGGAGAAACGACCTTTAATCATTTTTATATCGGCACACAGGGATTACGCCATTGAAGCCTTTGAATTGAATGTGGTTGACTACTTAATGAAGCCTGTTGAACTAAGCCGGTTCATGGTAGCTATTTCACGCGCGCGCGAAATGTTTATTACACGTGACAACAGCATTGATATGAATGACAAGGATTTTATTTTTGTGCGTTCCAATTCCATACTCTCTAAAATAAAGATCAAAGACATTATATATATTCAGGCACTTGGCGACTATGTAAATATTTTTACTCAAGAAAAACGTTATGCGGTACACATTACATTAAAAGGCATGGAAGAGCAATTGCCGGTAGGTAAGTTTTACCGTTTGCACCGCTCATATATTGTGTCGCTTGATCATATTGATAGTGTTGAGGAAAACACCGCCATTGCCGGCAAGCACATGTTGCCCATTGGCGAAAATTTCAAAAAAGAAATGTTGAAGCGTTTAAATTTAATTTAATTGCCATGATACCTGATTCAACAAACCGCGTAAGCAGCCTTGAATTTTTAACCACCCATTCAAATGGAAATCCCGGGTTTGTCAAGGAAATGGTAACCATTTTTATGGAAGAAAGTGCTGCCGCCATGTTGCAGGTTGAACGGGGCATTAAATCACAGCAGTATGATGCTATTCGCAGGGGTGCACATATTTTAAAAGCTATAACGGTTTATGTTGGTGTTGATCGTTTCATAAAACGGGATGTTGTCGAAATAGAACGTTTGGCAATTGCTGAAACCGATTTATCGCGCATTGAAGAGCTCTATTTCCTGGTTCGCGAAATCTGGTTAAGGGCAGTAGAAGAGCTCAAAATCGTGTAAACATATTTTTCTTTTTCAGGAATCAATTTTCTAAATTGAGAATTCCTTTGGTTATTTTAGCAACCGTCATATAAAAAATAATACGCTTTAAATTCTTTATTTCTCCTCTGTAATCAATTGTTTTGTTATGCTTTTTCAGGCCACTTGTTGAAAGGCGGCCTGGTATTGGTATGTGTATTTATGTAGGTATTTTTTTGTATTAATATGCAAAAAATATTGTATGTGAATAGTATAAAATACAGTAGTAATTATATAAAAAACAACATAAAGATGGGCAATATACTTTATATCATCGCTGTCATATTAGTAATAGGATGGCTTGTGGGATTTCTTGGATATCATGCAGGAGGATTGATTCATATTTTACTGGTGATCGCAGTAATAGCAATTCTTTTGCGATTAATTCGAGGAAATGACCCTATTTAAAAACAAAATAAAAACAAAAAACTAAAACTACTAAATAGTGATTATGAAAACAACAAAAAAGGTTGCGGGCATAATAGGCTTATTGGCCTTTGCAACAACAATCAATGCGCAAAATTTAGTGCGCAACGGTTCGTTTGAAGAAACTGAAAAAAAGGGATTTTTTGAATGCAAATGGAAATATCCTGCAACGGGAGTGACCAGTGCAAACAATACAACCATCGATTTTTTTGACCGTGATAATAAAGGCAAAGATTATGATGTACCTGAAAACTGGCTGGGATCCCAAAATACTGCATCTGGAAATGGCGATAGTTATGCGGGAATAATTGCATTTTATGGCGATGAATGGGGCTTGCTTGAAACCTACCCTGGTTACCAGCAATACTCTGAGTATTTACAAATGGAACTGGAGTCGCCACTTGAAGCCGGTAAATCCTACACCATAAGTTTCCGTAACAGCCTTGCAGAAGAAAGTGCATACGCTGTTTCAGGTTTGGGCGTGTATATTTCACAGGAAAAAGCCGATATAAAAGACAATTCATTCATGGCGATAACGCCACACCTGGTAACGGCTGCTGTTTCAAAAAACACCGATTGGGAAACTGTTAGCGGAACATACATAGCAAAAGGTGGTGAAAAATACCTGATCCTTGGATGTTTTAAAGATTATATGGTAATTGACAAAGTAATTCCTGAAAACACCAACAATTCGCGCAAGGCTTACTATTACATTGATGATATTGCTATGACGCCAACACCTCCAACTGTTAAGCCTGAAGATTTTGTAACAATTCTGTATGGTACATGTGCAAAACTGGAAGAGTTGAATTTTGAATTGGATAAAGCAGTGATATTGCCTGAATCATATGATGAATTAACCAGGCTGTCAGACTTCCTTAAAACATATCCATTCCTTTCAATATATATTGACGGACATACCGATAAGACCGGAACAGATGATTATAATCAAAAATTGTCAGAAGAGCGTGCAATGGCCGTTAAAGCATTTTTGACAGACCACGGTGTGGATGCTGCCCGTTTAAAAACACGCGGATTTGGTAGCACCAAACCAATTGACACTGCAAATGAAAACAGCATGATAAACAGGCGTGTTGAAGTAACCGCCTGCGAATAAAATATAAAAACAAGTAAATAAAAATATGAAAAAGAAAATCTTATTGCTTCCTGCACTTTGTTTAAGTGCAGGATTGTCACTCTACTCTTGCTCATCATCGGATGACAAAATTGAGGACGCAACAGAAAATGTAATTGAAGCCCAGGAAAACCT
>DATGXI010000049.1:0-2760 GCA_035299065.1 Flavobacteriales bacterium | reverse complement strand
CTCGCAGGGGCGCAAAGACGCAGAGAAGAAAGGCGCGCAAAGACGCAACGACAGCAAAATAGATCCATCATGAGTCGCGTAGCGACCTAAATCAAAAACACATCACTTATAGCTTGCTGATCAAATCACCGGTCATCATGATCATCAGTGTCATCAGCGTGCTAAAAGTCGCATGTTAATCATCTGCGTAAATCTGCGGTATCTGCGCGCAAATAGCTTGCAAATAGCTTGCAAAAATACTTCCAAAAATTTCCTACCTTGGTCCCATGCCCAATCCAGCGCCTTTTACAGCCAAACTTTTACAGGCAATACAAGAAAAAGCCACTTCAAAAACCGTGGCAAAAGGCAGTTATATTATTAAGGCTGGTGACATTGAACAACACCTTTATTTTATTGAAACCGGTGCAGTGCGGGTGTTTTACCTGACCGAGTTCGAAGAGCACACCATACGCTTAGGCTATACCGGTTCCATCATCAATTCACTTTCATCGTTCATCAAAGGAACTCCATCCGAATTTTACATTGAAGCGCTGCGAAAAACCGAATTAAAAGTAATTTCCAAAACCGATTTGCGCAACTTGATTCATTCAAGTGAAGAGAACATGCGTGGGTATATTGATTTAATTGAATTGCTGGTGACCCAACAAATTGAACGCGAAATTGATTTGCTCATTACCTCGCCAACCGAAAGGCTTGAACGTGTTTTGCAGCGCAGCCCAAACGTATTTCAGGAAATTCCCTTAAAGTACATTGCCTCGTACCTGCGCATGAAACCCGAAACGCTTAGCCGCATTCGTAAATCTTGATCTCAATCAATGTTTATATACACGCAAGAACTCACCTTTGTATAAAATAAACATATATGAAGATTAATTCAAACACATTGATTGAAGAGCTTATACGGCTTACCGATGCGAATACAAAAGCGGTTGAACAGTTTAAAACGTTCACAGTTGATCAGTTGAACCACAAGGTAAACAAAGACTCCTGGAGCATACTTGAATGCATTGAACACCTTAATTTGTATGGTGATTATTATTTGCCCGAGATTCAACAGCGCATTTTAGCCCAAAAGCCAGTACAGCAACAAAGGGATTTTAAAAGCGGTGTATTGGGCGGGTATTTTGCCAACCTTATGCGCGTGCAAAAAAACGGTAAACTCAAAAAAATGAAATCGCCTAAGGATAAAAATCCGGCTAATTCAAATTTAAACATTACCACCCTTGACCGTTTTTTCAAACAGCAGGAATTGTTAAAGTCGTTGCTCAATCAAGCCAAAACAGTTGATTTAATGAAAACAAAAACCAGTATTTCCATTTCAAAAATGGTTAAGCTAAGGTTGGGCGACACGTTCAGGTTTTTGATTTATCACATTGAAAGGCATATTCAGCAGGCAAACAGGGTTCATTAGTTCACAGTTTTCAGTTAGTTAGTTGTGTTAACGGAACAACTAACTAACTGTAAACTCGAAACCCGAAACTGTGAACTCGAAACTCGTAATTAATTAGTCCACCCGTTTGGCTTCTACGTGTTGCCCGTTTTGGTGTAGTATTACTTTGGTTATTTTTTCGTTCTCCTTTATAAACTCCAATTGCGCATCAACTTCTTTTATAAAGAATTTGTTATCTGTCTCAGCAAAAATTTCCAGTTTTTGTTGACCCGTTGCCTGCGCAAACAGTTTATCGGCTTCGCGTGTTATCACAAAACTGAACTCAGAGCTCATTTCATACGACCCAACATACGTTTCCAGTAATTTTTCATCCAGTTTTTTTACCGGTGTCTCTGCTGGTATGGGCTTGTTGGTTTTGAACCAGGTTTGGCTTGGTTCGCGGTTGTTCAGTGTAAGTTTGTCAATTTTCTTTTTGGCGTTGCGCGCAAAATGCATGGTGGTAATGTTATCGTCAAAAAAGAATTTGTCTTTTTCATAGGGCGTTATTTCAAATACCCGCCCTTTGTTGCGTTGTGAGTAAAGTTTGTTTTCTTTAACTGTAATTACGCGCTGTTCACCTTTTGCATTTTCATATACCCCTGTATACTCCTTTAAGTTGGGTAATAAAATTTTGGAAAATGCATAAGGTTTGCCAATTGCGTGTGCAGCCATTTTTGCGGCAGTCATTCCCGGGTCCTGGCAATCACAGTTGGCAAATACAGCTACAAACACATCTTCGTTGGGCAGGTAAATACCCATGGTAACCGTGCCGTTGATTCCACCACCGTGTTCAAGGGTTGGGCTTCCCTGTACAACGCCCATGCTCCAGCCATAACCGTAACCAGTTTCTGTTCCATCGCTCAGTTTGTAACTGGTGTGGGCCTTAAGCAAGGTTTCTTTTTTTATCACGTTGCCTGCATGCAAGGCCGCATTCCACGTATACAAGTCCTCAACCGTGCTCATGATGGAGCCTGCACCGTAAGGTTGTGTCATGCTAATGTGTGTGGCGTTTTCAAAACCTGTTTCGCTTTTGCTGTAGGTACCTGTGCGGTTGGGTATAAGGCGTACATTGCTTCCGTAATATGAGTTGGACATGCCCAGTGGTTTAAAAAAGTTTTCCTCCAGGTATTCACGGTAGGTTTTGCCCGATGCCTTTTCAATGATCCAGGCCAGTAAAAAGTAACCTGAGTTGTTGTATTCAAAACGCGTTCCCGGGTCAAAATGCATGGGTTCATTTTTAAAATGGTCAACCATTTCGGCAGGTGTAAGGTCAAGTGCCATGCGGTCGCCATAGTCTTTCATATCGGTAAAGCTTTGTATGCCGCTGGTGT
>DATGXI010000048.1:0-4045 GCA_035299065.1 Flavobacteriales bacterium | reverse complement strand
TTGTTTGCCGTGCCGAGCGCCATTTAGGACGTGAATTACGCGACAAGATTGCACGTTTTTGCAACGTTAGTCCAAAGGCCGTTATTGAAAGCATTGATGCCGAAACAATATATGACGTTCCAATCTTAATGAAGAACGAAGAGCTTGACATAGTTGTTTGCGAAAAATTAGGCATTCCATTAAAAAATGAGCCGGATTTGACCAGCTGGAACGAGTTTTTGTACAGCCATAAAAATCCTGAAAGCAGTGTAAAAATTGGCCTGGTAGGAAAGTATATTGAATTAAAAGATTCGTATAAATCCATTGTAGAGTCGTTTGTGCATGCCGGAGCGGCTAACCAAACCAAGGTAAATTTGGTGTGGATTCACTCCGAAAACATAAATGATGACAATGTTGAAGAGAAACTAAAAGGCCTGCGAGGTTTATTGGTGGCACCAGGTTTTGGTTCACGCGGTATTGAGGGAAAAATATCGGCCATTAAATATGCGCGCGAAAACAATTTGCCGTTTTTAGGAATTTGTTTGGGCATGCAGTGTGCTGTAATTGAATTTGCACGCAATGTGCTCAATTATGCCGATGCGCACACCATGGAAATTGATTTGAACAGCTCACACCCGGTTATTCATTTAATGTCATCGCAGGTTAACGTGACCAAAAAAGGCGGAACCATGCGTTTGGGCGCTTATCCGTGTAACATTAAAGAAGGAACAAAAGCGGCAGCTATTTACAACCGTACCAGTATAACCGAGCGTCACAGGCACCGTTATGAATTCAATAACGAGTACAAAGATGCTTTTGAAAAAGCCGGTATGATTGCCAGTGGAATTAATCCCGATGGTAATTTGGTGGAAATGGTTGAAGTGCCTTCACACCCATGGTTTATTGGTGTGCAATATCATCCTGAATACAAAAGTACTGTCCTGAATCCGCATCCTTTGTTTGTAGGATTTGTGAAGGCTGCTATGAATGCGCCTGAGTGATAGTTGTTAGCTGATGGTTGTTAGCTGTTAGGACGCAACTCCAATTTGAACGGGTTTTTTGTGAGCGGGAGGGCTAATTAAAGTCTAAGGAATTATTTTCCTTTTTTTGTATTAGGGATATAAGATTTAAAGAATCTTAATCGGAAAGATAAGCTCTTTTTAATCTGGTTTAAAGTCATCTCATCAAGTTTGCAAAAATTTTCACTAGTTGATTTTCTTGAAAAACTGTTTAGTTCTTTATTAAAGCAGTTGATGATTTCATTCAGTATCCCCGGTATTTCTTTTTGATTAATGTAAGAATTAATAGAAATATACTTTTTTCCATCCCACCACGGATTTGGCTTCCGGTGAAAAAGCTTGTGAATTTGTGTCTGAATGTTCTCTTTGGGAGTGTGCGAATAAATCAAAACAGAATTTGATTGCCTTACATTGCTCATAGGTATTGGGGAATGCTCAAAAATGAAATGAGAGTTTTTATACTGCAGATCATAAGCAACAGGCCTGGTCATGATCATGGAGTCGCCATCATATGTTCTGGGTTCATAATATTCGTATTTCCTGAGTTCAACGACACCTCTTCTTCTTGCATCTGCTTTAATAAACCGTGCATAATTTGTATCCGCAACAAATTTAAGTATTGTGTCCGAGATTAAACCAAAATCAATTGGTGTTTGAGGGCAAATTTCTTTGGGAGGCTGTTTAGTTTCCTGTTTTTCGCCACAGCCAATTAAGAAAATAAAAATAAAAAAGATTGAAATATTCCTCATTACGTACGAAAATACAAATAGGGCTAACTCCAAGAGGTAACATTCTTTTGAGCGATGGTCCTGACCGATTAAACGTTCAATCGTTCCTGCCTTTTTAAAGGTTCCGCCTAAGACGCTGGCCTAACAACTGCCAGCTAACAACTGGCAGCTATCCTAAAGCGTTTCATACTTCTTGAGCCTCGTCTCCAATGCCTTTATTTTCTTTCTAAGCTCTTTTTTGGCAAAATAGGATGTTACCCATACCCAAATTGCGCCAATTGAAAAGAACATAAGAATGATAATAACCATTGGTAGTTGAATAGGGAATACCAAAAGCCAGAATCCTACCTCATGCAGGTTTTGAAAAATAAATACAAGCATTAATATCACAATAAGACCGGTATAAATCAGTTTTTTGTTTTCGCTGAAAAAGCTCGGTTCTTTTTCAATTACAGGTGTTGAAGGAACTTTAGGCACTTCGGGTGTTTGCGGAATTTCAGGTGTAGTTGACATAAGGCTTTATTTTTTCTTTTTGGTTGTTTTTTTTGGAGTTGATTTTGCTTTGGCAACTGGTTTTGTAGTTGCTTTTTTTCCAGGCGTTTTTTTGGTAACGGTTTTTGTAACAGGTTTGCTTTTTGCAACAGCAGGTTTAGTGCCATTAGCTGCTTTTGGTCCAAGCGATGTTTGACCAAAAACCGATGTATTTTCAACAATCATTTTTTTGATGTCATGAAACCCTGCAGTCATTAACTGTTCCAGTGTTTTCATGTCTACATCGTCCAGTTTATTTATATACAAACATCCTCCACCGGTCTTGAATTTACCAAGCTTGTCCAACATGGTTTTATACCTGGTAAATCCGGGCATTACATAAACAGTCATGTTTGAAGCCCGGGGTGAGAACCCGGCTAAATACCATTCACCTTGCTGCGAACTGCGTGCCGACTTATAGTTGAAAAGCCCAAATCCAATTGTTCCATTTCCCCATAAACGCGGTTCTTCTTTTGTGATTTTTTTAAGCATGTGTAAAAGCGTTAACGAATCCTTGCGTTTACTTTCGTCTTTTACAGCATTTAAAAAAGCCTCAACGCTTGTATTGGTGACTTTTGTTTTTAGTTCTGCCATGGTTACATCTTCCGATTCTGCGTGTTCTTTGGTATAAATTATTTTTTATCTGCGAGATCAGCGTTATCTGCGCGCCTTTTAATTACAGGTTTTTTTTAATAGAAAGTGCCCCTGATGGACATGCGTTTACCTGCCTCACAATTTCTTCTTTGCTGGCATTGTCAACCTTGATCCAGGGAGCTTCTTTGGGTTTAAATACGTTTGGCAGGCCTTTTACACAGCATGCCGAGTGGGTGCATTTTGCTGAATCCCACAATATGGTAACATCGTCTTTTTTGTATTCTTTCACGTGCTGAATTCTTAAGTGAAAATACAAAAAATAATGAATGGGATATATAAGGCTGTATGAAACCTTATGAATGATAAGAAGGTCCACCTGGAAGTCCAGTTGGACAGCAGTTTAAGAGAGGTGTAAAGGCCAGTTGTCCTAACCCAGCGTTAAAAATTAAGCCCCTGCACGTTACGCAATCCGGTTAAGGCTTGAGCAGGCGAGCAGGGGCTTTAATATAAATTTTACAGTACTGAACATTCGCGGGTATATTCTCCGCCTAAGTCGCTGCCCGATTTTTCAAGTTCGTTGCAACGATCTTCTGCACGGGGCCTACTGTCCTTGAACGTGTAGGTACCATCATCAAATGTAACCGATCCTGAATTGCCTGTATAAATTTTTTGGCATTTGCACGTGTACTCTTTCTTGCACGATGAAAAGGAGAACACTCCTAATACTGCCACTGCTAAAATGATTCGTTTCATAATTGTAAGTTTTAAAATTTTTCGATATAAAGTTTCAGCTTCGTACCGGAAATGGCTTTACAATACCTGGCATTCGCGGGTGTATGAGCCTCCTAAGTCACTGCCCGATTTTTCAAGTTCGTTACAACGGTCTTCGGCACGAGGCCTGCTATCTTTAAATGTATAGGTTCCGTCATCAAACGTTGTAGATCCTGAACTGCCCGAGTAAATTTTTTGACATTTACACGTGTATTCTTTTTTGCACGAGGTAAAGGAGATTGCACCTAAAACCGCCACGGCTAAAATTAATTTTTTCATAATTGTTTCTTTTTAATATTTAAGTTTACGATGTAAAGATGCGGCTTACTGCCCGAAATTTTTTTACATGACTTTTTTGAAATGTTATAGGTTTTTTGAATGCTTTTGTGAAGAAAATAAAAATGGAAAAAAAATTTTCAATTT
>DATGXI010000047.1:0-86888 GCA_035299065.1 Flavobacteriales bacterium | reverse complement strand
CCACTTCATCCTTGTCCACCTCACCGCTCAAACAGGTATCAAAAAATATCAGTTTGCGAATGGCATTTAAGTCATCCAGCATGGCGGTTAAATCACCTTCCGACAATCCTTTTCCTGCAGGTGCATTAAAATCCATGTCATGTGTTCCAAAAAAATAATTCATTTCGGCATCGCGCACACCGTGACCGGCAACAAAAATAATAACCACATCGTTGGGTCCGGCTTCTTTTAAGAAAGCAATTTCTTTTTCAATGGCGGCTTTGGTCACCTGTGCATTGGTCAATGAATGCGTAAATACACTTCCATAGGCCTGTTCTTTTTGTTTTGAATTTGTTTTTTTTCCGAAAAATTCAACCAGGTCATTGGCGTCTTTTGATGCATAGGTCAGGTTAAAGCGGTTGTCTTTGTACTCGCTTGTACCAATACTCAGCAAGTATAAATTTGGTTTTTTACCAGATGTATTTACTACCACCAATTCTTCTTTATCACTCTCAATGCCATTTTCGTTCACCACACTGTACTTTACTTTGTTGGTCCCGTTTAATAAATGCAGCACAACGGTATGATCGGTTTTTGTTCCGTCAATTTTATGTTTTCCTTCTTTTACAGGAACATCGTTAATCCATAAATTAATGCGTGATACATTACTGCCGTTTCCGTTGACTTTAAATTGAAGAGCCAAATCAGGGCTTATGGAGTTTGTTTTGATTTCATTGCGGTTGGCCAGGGTAATGGTTGGGGGATTTTCAGCTTTCGCGTTTTTTGTTCCCAGTTTTTTTAGGCGCCTGTCATAAGCAAACTTATATGCGTTCACCAGCTTGTCATTGGCTTTTCCAATGGATTTTAAAACAAGATCAGGGCGGTTATAGTTCAAATCAATGTTCTCCAATGAATAAATGCTGCTTCCTTCGTTGATCACAATTTGCCTTGCCGCTTCTTTGGTGGCCATGTAATAATTTTCAGGCGTATAAACCACAATGCC
The DNA here is from genome assembly GCA_035299065.1 of Flavobacteriales bacterium. GTDB lineage: Bacteria > Bacteroidota > Bacteroidia > Flavobacteriales_D > UBA2798 > DASPJQ01. The sequence continues at coordinate 85,906 of DATGXI010000047.1, read as the reverse complement.
ATCATTTTGCGATGTAAGAACATTAAATGCCAGTTGCTTTTTGTCCATGTCATATACGCGTACAATTCCGTCTTCGGTTGATGTGGCCAGGTTGCTTCCATCATGAGTAAATGTCATGGCATACATCATGCCATTGGGATTTTCAATTTCAAAAGCGGTTGCATTGGTTTCAAGCTCAATCACCGATATTTTTTCATCGTGTGAAATAACCATGTACTTGCCGTTTTTGGATATTTCCATGTTGTCGGCATGTTTTCCACCAATGGCTGTATTCAGCAATATGTTTTTTCCATCTTTGCCATACGCTGCAATTTGCCCGGTATGATCAAGGGTGTATAGCATGTTGCGTTTTTCATCGTACGCACCCAACAGCACCGGGTTTTTTGAAATTAATTTTACCGGTGTGCTTTTGCCTGTTTTGTCAACAGCAAATAAATAATCAGCTTTCTGGTAATAAAAATTCCCGGCCATTGGACCGTTAAACAATTGGGCATTCTCAGTGGTTTTATTGCTGTACAGTTCTTTTCGTCCTTTAACATCGTAAATATAAATCTCATTGCTTGCATGCTGCACAGCCAATTGGCTGCTGTCACTGCTATACGCAAATGCTTTTAATCGTTCGGGGTTATTGTTTGCTACAAAATATCCTTCATGTTTCACCAGGTCGGTATAATAATAATCTTTTGTTGATCCGGGTTTTGCCACGTAGGTAACAAAGTACTCGTTGCCGCCTAATTTTGCGCTGTCATTGTCACGCCTGAACATGTCGCCCGTGCGCATGTTGAAATTGTAATAACCTGTGCCCTGCATGGCCAGCACATCCTGGTTATCAATAAAACTTACGTTGTAAATGCGTTCGGGTACATATTGCAGTTTTCGCCAGAACAATGAAATTTCTTTTTGAAACATTTCGGGTGTAAAATACACCAGGCACATGGAGCCGGCCATATCGGTTATAACAAAAAATCCGCCTTTGTTTGCCGGAGTAACGGTGCTGATTTTTGACCTGCAGCCAATGTTGTTATAGGTTAACTGCACATTGGTTTTCCAATTGCTTACCACTACATTGTTGTCTTTATCGGTGTTAATTACAAATGTATTGTCGCTGGTAAGTGCGCTTTCGGTATACAGGCTTCCGTTTGCATCGGTATAATAAGCCTGGTCGTTCACGGTTCCCAAAACCTGGGCCTTGAAGGTATTTACCACTTCGGTTGTACCGTTGTTTATGTGAATGAATAAAAACTCATCGTTAGCCGATACGTGAAAACCGCTTGCTTTGGCATTGTTTTTAAGCGGTATGGTGAGCATGCGTTTTGCTTCCTGCATGTCGTAAGCCGCTACACCGTTATCCCAACTACACACAAATAATAATGCACCGTTTGAACTGAATTTTAATCCGGTGATATAACTCCCGGTATTTATTTCGTGGTAAATACTCCCATTATCAGCATCAATCACCAGTACCTTTCCATTATCACCACCAACAGCCAATGCATTTAATTTGGTATGGTAAGTGGCTTTGGTTATGCCAAACGGGGTTTTAAATTCTTTTGTTTTTTCAAACGTAGTGGCATTGAATTGCGTAATTACCGAGTCCATGCCCGCGCACATGAATTTGCCTGCATCAAAGCTCCACGCAGCTGTCAATAAAGGTTGGGTAGCGGCTTTAAAGCTTTTTACGGCTTTTCCCCGTTCCAAATCCCAAACCATGAGCTTACCGTCAATGCCGGCACTTACCATGCGTTTGTCGTCAGGACTAATGCTTACCACGTAACTGCCCGAATGCCCGTTTTGTGGTACAATTTGTTTTTGGCCCAATGCTGCACCTGCAATTTCAAGTAAAAAATACAGGACACTGACTATTCTTTTTATGATGCGTGTGGCTTTAATGGTGAAAAATTGTTTTATGTAAAAATAAACAAAAAGGGATTAACGAAAAAAACCGGTCACATTTCTGCAACCGGTTTATCCTAAATTAAGTTAATTAGTCAAGTAATACGCGGCTAAACCAAAGGTTTTTCTCTTTTTTGTCTGATCCAAAAAACACAACGGTTCCCGGTGTTTCTGATTGCAGGTAAGGGAAATTAGGGTCAAGGAAATACGTTGGTTTTTTTCCGTCAGTTGATCCCAGTAGTTTAAAATCGCTTACGGTAGCTGTGCCCATGTCAATTTTACCAAGGCGGCCGTAAGTCAACAAACGCTCAGCTGCATTCACACCATCAATTTCTTTCACAAACCAGTACATGTTGTTTGGATTAGCGCCTGCAAGCAATTGCTGTGGAGTTAAACGGGCCTGTGCAAGGTCATTTGTTTCAATAATGTCAAGTCCATATTGTGAGCGTAAAACACCTTTTGGATCAAAGTGAAAACTTACAACATCTTTAAAAGCCCTTTTACCGTCTTTTTCTGAAAAATTCTGACCCATTACAAAAAAGTCGCCATTTGGTGCCATGTAGTAATTGGCTATATCAAACTTTTTACCTTCGTAAGCAGGTGCTTTCTTTTGGCTTGGAGGTGTTTTTAATTTTGATTTAAATTCTTCAAGATTGGTTGATGACACGTATTCAACAGCGTTGTCATGAATTTTCATTAATTGAACGGCTTTGTATTTTTTGGCCATTACCGCCTGGTTCCAGTAGTCGTCATCACCTTCAGCCAATACACCATAGTAATAAATATCCTTACCGCTTTCTTCGCAAATCATGTCGTCAACACGCCAGCCGGTTGCTTTTGACTGGAAATTAACGCGTGCAACCAATTTGTTTTCTTTATCAACGCGTACATAGGTAAATTGTACTTTGTCAGGGTTCATGCGTGGTATACCTTTTGCGCCAAACGGAGCAAAAATAAGACACATGTCACCAATTGAAGCAACACCTGGTTCGCTTACTTCGGCAGCAGGCACAAGGTGCAGATCTGCCAATGAAACAGGGAATTCAAAATCCAATGGTAAGTCACTCACTAAATCGCAGTCTTTGTTAAAGCGCATTACGTGTAATTTACGTTGTGCGCGGTCAACATCTTCTTTGTCTTTATAGCTTTTTGGCTTTTCACCAACCAATACGTAAGCATCGCCTGTATTATCATCCTCAACATGCTTTAAGTATAATAATTTATTGCCATCATCACTTTTTGGTTTTACTTTTTCCAAAATTTCAGTTTTCTTGCGGTAACCAAAAAATACGGGATCAAATGAGTGGGTAACACGTTTCTTTTTCAATACGAGTGTACCGGTCAGGTTCATTTCTACTGAAAGGCCTTCAACTACGTATTCTTCTTTGCCAAATTTAAACCACTTGTATTTTGTTTTGGCTGTTTCAAAGTCCAGCTCCTCTTCATTCATGTTTACGAAATTGAAATCCTTGTCAAATGCATATACCTGGAATTTCATTTTTCTTTCGGTTGATTTTGTAATATAAGTCAACATATAGTTGCCATTTACAAACTCAACGTTTGCCAGTGTACCGCGCCTTGCTTTACCTGATAGTGGATGCGTTTTTTCAACTTGTACAGTTTGCGCATCCACGTTTATTTGCATTAATCCAAAGCCTAAGGCAATAGCAACGCTTAAAATCATTTTTTTCATACTAATCTGAGGTTTTAGTATGTCAAAAATAGTTTTGTGCATGTGCTAATTTTGTACGTTGTTTCGCGTATAGAGTCGCAAAACCCTGATAGATAGATGCTAGTAGTGTCTTAAAGGGTAATAAATACGTTGTTTAACGTATATAAAAAATGACAATTTTCAGGCTGCCTTACCGGCTATCCGCTTTACTTCGTTTATGTTTTTTGAATGCTGTATAGGTTTGCGGTGGCTTCCGCTGGTCGCCTCCTCAACCAACAGCATTCAAAAAACATTTCACTTCGTGCCGCTGCTATCCGGGGCAGTATTTAAATGTAAAAAAAATTGCAGCATAACTGGTTGAATTGATTTACTCTCGCAGGAAATAAGATAGTGGTGCGTTAAGCCCCATTGGAACCACTAAATAATCATCACTTATATTTGCATAGTTGTACCTGTAAGCAGCATCGCCTTTAAATTGAAAAGTAAACCGTATGTAAAGCGCGGGAATAAGGAATTCGAAACTAAATCAACAACCGCTTATGGTTGACTCACCAAAAACAATGAATTCAAACTCCTGTTTTACGTTTTCGCCTTTTGAATTCACAGCCGGTGCCCACCTAGGCATATTGTGAATGGTCTTTAACAAAAGCCTGTCGGTTTTTTTACTGTTTGAAGTGCCAATTAATTTTGCATTTACAACATCGCCTTGTTCATCAACCGTAAAAAGTATTTTGGTTTGTTTAAACTGGTTAGGCTTTTCTTCGGTTAATTTAGCAATGGCGCTCTCCCTTATGTATTGCCTCAATTCTTTCATGCCACTGCTATATTGGGCTTCGGTTGAAGGAATCACAGTAAGCGTAAATACAATTTCAAAATCGTCCATGTGGTCGGTTATGGGGTTGGCATATTTATATTCAACCCTTATGTCAATGTTGGTTCCCAATATAGCCTGCGCAAAAACACTTAATTGTTCAGTTGTAAGCGTATCGTTTTTACCGGTGGCTGTAATAGTTTGTCCGTTAATCATAGCCGAAACCTCAGTTTTTTTGTAATCACTTATCCAGGTTGTGGGAAATCCAGGGCACACATCAGCCATTGTTTTTGCCGTGGAAAGGGTTTCCATTTTAATTGCCCTTGAGTATGTTGGACGTATTTCAAACTCAATGCGTGTCGAGTCCTGTGCAATGCCTTGAAAACAAAGTAACAGTAATAGCACGGTAGTGTGGATCTTCATATATAAACAGTTCATACGACTATATAACACGGTTTGGTAACAGTTTACAGTTAACTAACTAAACTGTAAACTACCTCTTCGCGTATTTATTATTCCTCCAGGCATTCGTTCCTTTTTCACTATCGGCAATCAATGCCTTTAACCGCTTCAATTGTGTTGCTTCCTGTTTGGCGCTCATTACATGGTGAACCGATGTTTTTTTATACCCGGGTGCAAGGGCCTGAAAATAGTTCCACGCTTTTTTATTGGCCTTAAATAGTTTTTCATAGGCCGGTATAAATTTTACTTCCTTTTGTTCAAAGGAATAAACATTTGATTTATGAGCTTTTAGTTTTGAAAAAGCAGTAAGGCCCGACTCATGCATAAGTCCTTGTTTTTTTAACTCAGCCACTTTTTTAATGTTGATGGCACTCCAAATACTGGTGGGTTTACGGGGCGTAAAACGTATGCAATAACTATCCTTGTCAACTGACCTGCGCACACCGTCAATCCACCCAAAACACAGGGCCTGATCAACCGACTGGCTCCAGGTCATACTCGGTTTGCCTGTATCTACTTTATGAAAGCCAACAATCAATTCGGTTTTTTTGGCATGGTTTTTTTCAAGCCATTTGCGGAACTCCTGTTGGTTTTTGAAAAAGGTTGGTTTCATAAAGTATATGAAGTTACTTATTCATAAAAATATGTTGCCCTAAATAATACATGGCAAAGCTCATGCCCGTACCTATCAATGCTCCTGCAAAAACATCGCCCGGGTAATGTACGCCCAAATGCATGCGCGAATACCCTACGCAAATGGCCCAGCCGTACAACGGAATGGTGTAATACCATTTGCGCTCAATTAAGGCAACACTGGTTGCTGTTGCAAAGGCAAAGGTGGTATGCCCGCTTGGAAAACTAAAGGTATGCGGATTATCTTTGGCTATTATATCCGCATAAGTATCATACGGACGTGTGCGTTTAATGGTGTATTTTAAGGTGGTTGACAGCAAACCCGAACCTGCAATGCACAGTGTACTGGTAAGCCCGTTTTGAAACATAAGGTTTTGTTTGAGCGGGACTCCTTTTTGCGTAAATGCGGCTGCTATAAAATACGAAAGGGGAGTGGCGGCAGCTAAAGGGGTAACGGTTTCACCCGTAAACCTGAAAAATTTATCGGTTTTTAAGGGTAAAGGGTTGTGTATTTTGCGCAGCAGGGTGATGTCGCCATTTTGCGCATTAACGTTAAAAGAAATAAGCAACAAATAACACAGATATACCCAGGTTTTTTTTAGCCACGAATTACACGAATAGCACAAATAATTTTTATTGATTACCATGATGTTTTTATCACAAATGACCACGAATGGTGCTCAGCATGAAATTAGTGAATATTCGTGAAAGATACGCATGCCTGTTGCATTTGATTGGTGGAAATTGGTGCCATTGGCGGCTCTTTTGTTATTCGATTATTTTTAATTCGTACGACTTCTTGATCAACCCTGCAATGTTGCTCACATCAAGTTTCTTCATGAGGTTTGTACGGTGTGTGTCAACAGTACGGTGACTGATGAATAATTTATCGCCAATTTCTTTATTCGAAAATCCTTGTGATATCAGGCTTAAAATTTCAATTTCCCTGTCGGTTAACTGCGATTTTAAAATTGCATCGCTTGGCGCATCCAGTATTTTTTTTACCGGATTTTCCTTTTCCCTCAATAGTTCATCCGGAAAATGTTTTTTACCCGAAGCTACTTTTTTGATGATTTCAATAAGGAGGGTTTTATCGGTATTTTTTAAGCTATACCCATCAGCACCAATTTCCATAAACCTTTTTACAAGGCTTTTTTCATCGTGCATGGTAAGAATAATGATTTTAATACCGGGATTTAGTTGTTTGATGCGTTGTGTGGCATCCAATCCATTTAAAACAGGCATGTCAATGTCCATCAGAATTAAATCAACCTTAACTGTTTTTACATAGTCAACAGCTTGTTGACCGTTGTTGCAAAAACCTACATGATCAAATTCAGGCTCCTCTTTTAAAAACGTGGTTAACCCGTCAATGATTAATTGATGATCGTCAACGGTTAAAATTTTTAGTAATGCCATTTGAGGTTCCTTACATAAATATAAGAAGTTTTTTATAGTGGAATGCGTATAGTTACCAAAGTTCCGGTTTCAGGCCCTGGGTCATAATTGATCTTACCATTCACGGTATTTATACGTGTACTCATACTGAGCATGCCCAGGCCTTCGCTGTTGGTTGATTTTAAGCCCTTTCCATTATCTTCAACAATCATAACCAAGGCATCTTTTTGCTGAATGACCTGCACCATAACCTGGGTTGCGCCTGAATGCTTTAAAATATTATTCACCAATTCCTGGCAAACGCGGTAAAGGCTGATCTCAATGCGCTCGCTAAACCGCGATTTTATGTTTATGGGAATAAATTCATATCGAATATCAGATAAGCTAAACGCTTTTGCCAGCATGTCTTCAAGGGCTGGCAGTAGTCCCATCTCCGTTAGTACGCGCGGCATCATTTGGTGGCTAATGTTGCGCACCTCGCCACTGGCATCGTCCAGTATTTTAGTGAGCTCAACCAATTTGTTGAAATGTTCAGGTGCCGCTGAGTTAATGTCAACCGAAAGTTTTTGCCAGGCCATTTTTAAGCCTGTCATTTGCTGGCCAACACCATCGTGCAGGTCTTTGGCAATGCGTTTTCGCTCTTCTTCGGTGGCGTCAACAACAGCTTTTAACCCTTCCTCTTTTTGTGCAAGCAAGGCATCGTCCAGTTTCTTTTGAGCAATTCGCTTGTTGCGTTGTGCCCTGAAAAGGAAAAAACCAACGGCCAGTAATACAGCGCTTGCCAGAATAAAAATCCATTTAAACAGGTTTTGCTTATCATTCTCGGCTTGTAAAATCTTTTTATCGGCTTCCAGTATCTTTTTTTTGCGGTTTACAGCGTCATAACTCTCCTGCAAATCCACTACTTTGTCATCAATGTTCTTTTTGTAAAAGTTATTGTTAAGTATTTCGTATTTGTTGTAAAAATAAAAAACACTGTCGGCCATGCCTTTCATGGTGTATAAAAAGGCCAGTTTTTGATACACGAATTTTTCTTCGTCTGGAATTTTCTCCTGGTTGCAAATACCCAGGGCTTCATCAAGGTCTCGTTTAGATTCCTTAAATTTTTTAAGTCCTGCATTTATTTCGCCACTCAAAATTAAGCTGGAGGCTATGGCGCGTTTATCGGCCAGTTTACGCCTTAATTCAAGCGCCTGGTCAACATACAATCTAGCAGTTTTATACTCGTGTAAAAGCGAATAAATGGCCCCCAGGTCGTGGCAGGCAAATGACAATTCCCGCTCGTTTTTTATGCGTTTAAAAACAGCAATGGCATCCTTTAAATAAACAATGGCCCGGCTGGTGTCATGGGTTTCCAAAAATACGTTGGCCACATTTACATACGATGAGGCCAAACCCCATTCATCGTTGCTTTTTTTACGTATGTCAATACACTTGTTGTGGAATTCAAGTGACTTGTCGTAATTTTTCAGGTTGAAATGAATGATGCCAATGTTGTTTAAACATTGGGTTACATAGGGCATAATTCCTTTCTTCTCAAAAATATCAAGCGCTTTCAGGTTGTGCTCCAGCGCTTTTTTTAATTCCATTTTGGTTTGGTAAACAATGCCCAATTTGTTGTGAACAGCCCCCATCCCAATACTGTCTTTTAAAGCGGTGCGTATTTTCAACACTTCTTCAAGTAAAATAGCGGCTGTATCAAGTTTTGCCTGGTCTATGAAAATGATGGAAAGGTCGTTTAACGATTTGCCCAGACCCGTTTTTGATTTTATTTTCCGGGCCAGGTTTACTGCTATTGTTCCGTTGTGAATGGCTTTTTTTTGATCAACACCCCTGTACTCCCAACATAATTCTGATAAGGCCAAAACTTTTACCGAGTCGGTTATTTTAGATCTCACCAATTTCTCAAGGCTGTCAATAGTGCGATTTGTTTGTGCCGATGAAAAACCTGCAAAAACCAGTAGAAATAATATGTGAAAAGTAATTCTCATAAAGGTATACGCACAGTGGCTACAGTACCGGCATTGCTGCCCGATTCATAATTAATATCGCCATGTATTACATTCACCCGGCTTTTAATGTTCATCATCCCAATTCCATCATTCCTATCAATTTTCATGCCCGTTCCATTGTCTTCAACAATAAGCACAACGTAATTCTTGCTTCCGGTTAACTGAATGGTTGCTTTTGTTGCATTTGAATGTTTAATAATGTTATTGATGAGTTCCTGGCAAATCCTGAAAAGACTAATTTCAATTTCCTCGGTATAACGCCCCTGAATGCCTATGTGCTCAAATTCGTATTCAATGTTTGTACTTCCCAGCGATTTTTTAAGCATGTCATCAACTGCCGGTACCAATCCCATTTCCATAAGTACTTTTGGCATCATTTGGTGGCTTATGCTGCGTACATCGGCACTGGCATCGTCAAGCACCTGTGTAATTTTTACAAGCTGGTGAAAATGCCCGGGGTTTTCTTTATTGATATCGCCCGATAATTGCTGCCAGGCCATTTTCAAACCCGTCATTTGCTGGCCAACGCTATCGTGCAAATCCTTTGCAATGCGTTTGCGTTCCTCTTCTGTGGCCTGTATAACTGCTTTCAAACCGGCTTCTTTTTCCTGAATAAGTTTTGCGTTGTATTCATCTTTCAGCCTCCTTTGCCTGCGTTGATAAAAAAAGTATACTGTCATCAACAGTATGATTGAAAGCGCAGAAATAATGACCAGGTATTTTGTTTTATTGGCGCTTTCGCTTTCGGCACGAGCCCGTTTTAATTCCAGTTCCTGGTTAATTTTTAATTGTTTTTCATTCTGGAACCGGGCTTCCATTTCTTCAAATGCCTTTGCTTTTTCTTCGTTTAATATCAGGTCTTTTGTGCGTATAAAAAGCTTGTTGTAATAAAGTGCCTTTTCATTGTCGCCTTTTTTTTCATAGGCCCTGCTTAACCCTTCGTACACCATGCGCTGCAATAAAAGTGAACTTGTTTCAATAGCGGTTTTTTCACTGTCCATGAAATACTTTATAGCTTCGTCAGGCCGCTTTAAGGCATTCAGGGCAGCCCCCATGTTGCAACCGTAATAAGCAATGTCAAATTTATTGCCGGTAATTACCGAAATAGCATACGCTTTTTTATAGTAATCCAACGCAGTTAATGAGTCGCCCTGGAAACGATACACCATGCCAATGTTATTGGCAATAGCGGCTATATCGGTTCGTGAGCCAAGTTTTTCAAATATGTCCAACGCCATTTTTGAATAGTGAAGTGAACTGTCGTTTTTACGCAAACGCTGGTATATATTCCCAATGTTACCATACAACTTGGCTTTGGTCATATCATCAACCTCATGAACGTAAACAAGTGCCTGTTTTGAATAACCCAACGACCTTTTAAAGTCTTTAATAGTAATATAGGTGTTTACAATGTTGTTAAGCGTTTTTACGTAATTAAGCCTGTCGGCATCGTTATCATAAATGGGTAAAATGCGTTGGTGTATTTTTACAGCTTCTAAAAATTTTCCACGATCATTGTAAATATTGGCTATTTTGGAGAGCGAGGAGGCTTGCCCTTTTTTATCCTTCAATTTTTCACGTATTTTTAACGCCTTAAAATTAAACGAAAGCGAGGAGTCGGTATTTTGTTTCACCAGGTAGGCAATGGCAACCGAATTGTATGCTTCGCCAATCAAGGTGTCGTTACGCGTTTTTTTTGCAAGCACCAACGCCTTTTCGGCATACTCAAAGCATTTATCCGGATCACTGAATGCGTATTCAAATGAAATATCAGTCAGGGTGAGTACACGCGGTTTGTCGCGTAGCTTGGGTAGAATTTTTATAAGGCTGTCAATATTGACCTGTGCCAGCGATGTTTTTCCGAAGGAAATACTGAAAATAAAAGCAAAAAGTATTTTTAACCTGGCCAATGGCATTACAGCGGAATATTGCCGTGTTTTTTACGCGGCATTTTATCAACTTTGTTTTCAAGCATGGCAAATGCGCGTATCAGTTTTTCGCGGGTTTGTTCAGGTTGAATTACTTCATCCACAAATCCACGCTCAGCAGCACGGTAAGGATTCGAGAACATTTCCTTGTACTCATTTTCCTTTTCAAGCCACTTAGCATTTTGGTCTTTCGCCTCCGATATTTCTTTTTTGAAAATAATTTCGGCTGCACCTTTTGCGCCCATAACGGCAATTTCAGCTGTTGGCCAGGCGTAATTCATATCTGCTCCAATATGCTTGCTGTTCATCACGTCATACGCTCCGCCATAAGCTTTGCGTGTAATAACTGTTACGCGTGGTACGGTTGCTTCGCAAAATGCATACAATAATTTTGCACCGTTTGAAATAATGCCGTGCCATTCCTGGTCGGTACCGGGTAAAAAGCCAGGTACGTCAACAAAAACCAGCAACGGAATATTGAACGAGTTGCAGAAACGCACAAACCTTGCGCCTTTCGTTGATGATTTAATGTCTAATACACCTGCTAAATAAGCTGGTTGATTGGCCACAATGCCAATGCTGCGTCCGGCCAAACGCGCAAAACCAACCACTAAATTCTCTGCAAAATCTTTATGCACTTCACAAAAACTGCCCTCGTCAATGGTATGGGCAATTACATCACGTATATCATACGGCTGGTTTGAATTTTCAGGAATAATGGTATTTAATTCTTTGCGTATTTCATTGCCCGGGGTATAGGGTAAATTGGCCGGAATTTCTTCACAGTTTTGCGGCATATAACCCAATAATTCTTTGATCTTTAAAATACATTCAGCATCGTTTCCGCAGGTGAATTGCGTAACACCGCTTTTTGTTGAATGTGCACTTGCACCTCCTAAATCCTCAGAACTTACATCTTCATGGGTAACGGTTTTAACCACGTTTGGACCGGTCACAAACATGTATGATTTGCCTTCAACCATTAATATAAAATCGGTTAGGGCAGGGCTGTAAACGGCACCACCGGCACAAGGCCCCATTATGGCACTTAACTGCGGAATTACGCCTGAAGCAAGGGTATTTCTGTAAAAAATATCGGCATAACCTCCAAGTGATACAACGCCTTCCTGTATGCGCGCACCACCCGAATCATTCAGGCCAATTAGCGGAGCTCCATTTTTCATGGCAAGGTCCATGATGCGGCAAATTTTTTGTGCATGTGCTTCGGCAAGCGATCCACCAAACACCGTAAAGTCCTGCGCAAAAACATAGGTGAGCCTTCCATTCACGTTTCCGTATCCTGTTACAACACCATCTGAATAATATTTTTCATTTTCCAATCCAAAATCGTTGCTGCGGTGCGTTACCAGCATGCCAATTTCTTCAAAGGTTCCTTCATCAATCAATAATTTTATACGTTCCCGCGCGGTTAATTTTCCTTTTGCATGTTGCGAGTCAATGCGTTTTTGTCCACCACCGGCATGTGCCTGGTTTATCTTTTCATTCAATGAATCTATAGCTGCTTTCATATGTAAACAATTTGTTTTTTAGCTGCATTATAAAATATGCATGTAGCATTTGTGCTTAAAAAAACATGCCTGTTTTATATATTTAGCTGAGTCGCTAATGTAGTAATTAATTGAGCCCGCCCGCCTGTTTATAGTCACTGAATAAACCCGTTCGCCTGTTTGTTATGCGCAGATTTACAGGTACTTGTAAATCATTATTGGATTGAAATTGTGCCGGGTTGGCTCATGAAAACTTATTTTAACCTGAATTTGCGGGCTAATTTATTCCTGAAATTGGCCCAGTTAAACCAGGGGCGTTTAAGGTCAAAAGCCACCAGTTTGCTTTGGGTGTTAAGGGTATGAATACCTGTGGCTTTTTCATGTACCTGGTTCGGCATAATCTCGTCATATCGCTCCTCGTTGAAGGAATATTCGTCAAGCAAATTTATTTTATTGATTACGACTGAGCCTCCATATGTGCGCGAACAATTTTGCGATGGGCGGTAATAAATGCCATTTACGCAATAAATATTTCCTGCGGGGCGTGCTGAGCCAATATCGGTTTTTACAGGATTATTGAAATGTGGCTGGTACGGACCAAATAAATTGTTGGAATGGTATATGTGTAAACAGGTATTGGAATCGGTTTCTTTTTGCGTCACAAACAACCACCATTTACCATTATACTTAAATAAAGTGGGGTCATAGGCTTTTACATTATCAAGTAAAACATATTTGTATTCTACACTATTTGAAAGTGGTTTAACCTCGTATAGTGTTATGGCTCCCGATTCGGCAGCTTCGGGTAAAATATAAATTTTGTTGGCATATTTAAATGAAAACGGGTACGACAGGTGGTGTTTTTCTTCTATGAGTGTTTGTTTTTTTTCACTCTCCAGTTCAACCGAAGTTATTTTTCCTTTTCCGGTTGAATAGTCGTATTCTTCTACAAAAAGGTAATTATACTGCTCAAACAACGTTACAAATCCGTCAGCATAATATGATTTTTTTGAAGGGTGATGAAACCATTTAACCTGCCTGCTTAATTTTTTTCCTGATTCAAATCCAGTTTCGTTTTGAATTAAACCAACCGACCAGGATTCAGGTCTGAACAAATCAGTGAAATGAAAACTGATTTTACGTCCAATCTTGCGTAAGCCAAATCCAATCATGGTAATGTTACGCGGGTAGGTGTATACCTTTGCATTGGTGGTTGAAGGTGGGTTATTCACATATAAGGCAACACCATTTTGCAAATCAATGCACACCTGTTTTATCCAGGGTGCCGATAAATTATAAATGTTGGCAAGTGTTGTGTTGTACGAGTGGTTGGTAACACCAAAGTATCCTTTCTTTAACACAATTCCCCCGTCTAATTTATCAGTAAGCCTTTGTAAAATAGCCCCGCATACGTTTTCATTTTTATGCACTTCCCAAAAGGCAGGTGGTCCACCCCGGTATTTTTCTTCATCGCCATGGTGGTATGACCAAACACCGTAACGGGCAGTTTGTAAAATTTCACCCCTTATAATGTTAAACCCAAAACGAATGATAAAGTCCAGTTTAAATGCGTTTATTTTTTCAATATCCGCCACCGAAAAATACTCGCTGTACTTTCCTTTTTTGATAACGCTGCATTCAAGCTTTTGCACAGTTGAGAGTTGTACAGGCAATGGTTGTGCGGCCTGCCAATGCAATGCATGTACACGCTTATAGGTTCTGTAAAGCAAAATAGACCAGGGATAAGAAATAGTTTTTTTGAAAAATGATTTTTTTACAACTTCCGTTTTTTGTTCAATAAGTAAAACAGGTTCAACAAAATCCAGTTTCATCAATTCTTCAATACATGCGGCCTGCCACTTTTGCAATACATTGCCGTTAACCATAACAGCAAAACGCAGTTTATTTGATTGGTCGTATATGTTTATTTTATTATTCAATTTTAGTAGACCTCCTTTGGTTCCCGCTTCGCATGAGTGCCAACCGCATTTAGATGAGTGTTATTTCGTGTCATTGGTGGCTGTACTTTATGGTTAAGTGCGTTAACTAAAATAATTGTTGATGATCTTTGTTATCTCTGGCTAATTTAATTCGTGTAATTCGTGTAATATGTGGCAGGGCTTATTTTAATCAACGTATACCTGTGGGCAGTAAACGGCTAAATTCCGTATGAATTGCATTTTTTTAACGCAATCAGGCCCCCTAAAACCTGTAAACCTGCGTTTATATAGGCAAACGGCCTTGATTTATGTTTTGATAATCAGTAAATTGAATAAAAAATGGGATTTTGGCACGTACTTTGAATTACCCTAATCACCTAAGTAAACTAAAAAGAAAATGAAGACAAGTTATTTTAAATGGGGATTGTTGATAGGCACGGTTGCCATCCTCCCTTCGTTTAACAAAGAAAAAATAAATGTACTTGAATCAGGCGCAATTTCATATGCCGGTGGTGGTGACAATGCGCAATTTCGTACCGTAAAAAACGAAGCCTTTAAAATTGGTGAGGAGTTACGTTACCGTGTACACTATGGTATAATTGATGCGGGCGAAGCCGTGTTAAAAGTGAAAGCCTGTGAGAAAAAAGTGCAGGGCCGTAAATTAATACACGTTGAGGGAACAGGAAAATCACTGGGTGCATTTGACTGGTTTTTTAAAGTGCGTGATCGTTATGAGTCGTATATAGATGAACAGGCCGTAATGCCATGGTTATTTGTAAGGCGTGTAAACGAAGGTGGTTTTGAAATTAAGCAGGACTATACGTTCATACAAAATAAAAACAAAGTTGATTTGGGTGATGGTAAGACCATGGACGCTCCGGCCGCAGTGCAGGACATGCTTTCATCGTTTTTTTATGCACGTACGTTGAATTTTGACAATGCAAAAGTGGGTGATATTTTTACCGTAAACACCGTGTGTGATGGTGAATTGTTCCCTTTAAAAATAAAGTTCATGGGTAAGGAAAAAATTTCACTTCGCCAGGGTAAATACCGTTGTATGCGCTTTGTGCCCGTTGTGGCAACAGGCCGTATATTTAAAAACAACGAGGACCTTAGCGTGTGGATTACCGATGACAAAAATCACATTCCAATTCTTGCCAAAGCTAAAATATGGGTAGGTTCCATTAAAGCTGAGGTTGTTGAATATAAAGGTCTGGCGAATCCCGTAGCCAAAGTTTCAAAATAATCGGGAAGGTTTAACTTGGGTCAGCAGGCCGTTTTGCGAGAGCAGGACGGCCTGTCTGTTTTAATGAGACCCGGGTTTCAGGAGCCCGCAAGGCGAACTGAAACACGCTGGTCGAATTATCCCGAGGTACCAGGGATCTAAAACAAGAATTATAAATGTACAATTATCAATAGGTGTGAGAGTGGGTGTGATTCATGAAGCGTATTAAAAGCGTGTGAAAAGATTGAGTTGTTAAGCCCGCTCCCATATTACAAAAACCTGGTCGCGCTCAAACCCGCGTACAGCTCACAGCTAACTACTTTCAACTAATGTTGGCTGCCCCCTTTCGCAAATGATTGGAAAATTCGGAATTCAGAATTCGCAATTGCTCAGGTCCGGGCTATCGCCTATAGTCCTCCATTAATTTTATTTGAATAAGGTGTTTAGTAGTCCGGGCTATTTGGCTCTATCCCTGGCAGGGTTAACCGGTTAAAAACAAGCATTTCTGTATAATACATTCCAGCTTATTTTAGTACAACTGTATTTTATGGTTCCCAAACCCAAAATCCCAAACCCAAATTTTTTCTTACATTAGTAAAGTGAACCTCCTCAAATCCATACTAATTTTTAGTTGCTTAATCGGTTCACTCAACCTGCACGCACAAAACCCTGATTCGCTTCTTACCATATACAACAACACATCAAACCACGATACTGTACGTTTAAAAGCCCTGCATGATGCAGCCTGGCTTCTTGTGTACATTGATGCAAAACAGGCCAAAAAATATGCCCTGATTGAAGCTGGTTTTGCAAAAAAAATAAACAACAAAATAATGGAAGGCCGCGCCTACAATACCCTTGGTGCCTGCAATCACATGTTGGGTAATTACAAAAAAGCCATTCAATTCCACGAAAAATCACTTGCCATACGCACCGCCCAAAATGATCAAAAGGGAATGGCAGCCTCCATCAGCAACCTGGGTGCAGCGTATGAAGGACTGGGAAATTTTCCCGAGGCACTTGAATTTTATTTTAGGGGACTTCACATTGAAGAAAAAATAAAAAACATTGAAGGCATTGCCCAATCGTATAATGACATTGGCATGATTTACGATAACATGGCCACCGTTTCTGACAATCAAGCTGATTTCAAACGCACCATTTCGTATTATGAAAAAGCAATTGAGTTTGCAAACCGCGCTAAAAATAAAACGGTGGCAGCTGCAGCCATGGGTAACCTGGCTAACGTATATGATGCCCTTGGTAACTATCATGAATCGCTCAAGTGGCATACCCGTTGCCTTGAAATACGCAAAAATTCAAATGACAAACACGGTACAGCTATATCTTATGGCAATATTGGAAACCTGGTGCTGGATATTGACGAAGCAGGCCTTAAAAAAATGGGCATAAAGCCCGGTGAACGGTTAAAAGTGGTTTACGACTATTACAATAAATGCCTTGCCCTTATGCAGGAGGTGGGTGATCAGCAAGGCATTGCCCTGTCGTTGCAAAACATGGCCGATGTCAAATACAAAGAAAAAAAATATACGGAAGCCGAAAAATTGTTGAAAGAAGCCATCAACGCATTTCGTGAAATAGGGGACATGGACAATGAAAAAAACGGACATGAAGCCTTGTGGCGGCTTTACAAAACCCTGAATGATCCCGCTAAAGCACTTTACGAATACGAGTCCTATGTTTTTTTGCAGGACAGCATGTATAAAATGGAAATTCAGAATGAAATTGTGCGTAAGGACATGGCCTTTGAATACAATAAAAAGGTAGCGGCTGACAGTTCAAAAGCTGCGGCCGAAAGGGTGAAATCAACTGAGAAAATAAAACGCCAGCGCATCACCACATGGTTTTTAATTGGTGGGTTAAGCCTGGTGTTTGTATTTGCGGTTTTTATGTTTAACCGTTTTCGGGTAACACAAAAACAAAAACAGGTAATTGAGGAACAAAACAAAAAAGTAATTCATCAAAAAGAGCAGCTCACCGAAAAAAACAAAGAGATTACAGACAGTATTAATTACGCAAAACACTTGCAGGATGCCATTTTGCCTTCTGAAGAAACCTGGCATAAACATTTGCCTGATAGTTTTATTTACTATCGCCCAAAAGATATTATTGCAGGTGATTTCTACTGGATGGAAACAATTCTGAATTCCGAATCTCAAATTCCGAATTCCGAATCCCGAACCGCGAATTCCGAAATTCAAAATTCGCAATTAATTCTTTTTGCTGCTGCTGACTGTACAGGCCATGGTGTTCCAGGTGCCATGGTTAGCATTGTTTGTTCCAATGCACTCAATGGTGCTGTAAGGGAGTTTGGGTTAACCGATCCTGCACAAATACTTTCAAAAACGCGTGAACTGGTTGTTGACACATTTTCAAAAGCATCAGATGCCGAATATACCGTTCGTGATGGTATGGATATTGCGCTTTGTGTATACAATACCGTTACACAAAAGCTCAGCTATGCCGGAGCCAATAACCCATTGTGGGTATACCAAAAAGCAACCGGTTCCATTCTTGAAATTGCAGCCAACAACCAATCGGTAGGCGATGATAATATAGCTGACGCGTTTAAAACACATACAGTACAGCTTAGTAAAGGCGATGTGATTTATGTGTTTAGTGACGGGTATGCCGACCAGTTTGGCGGTGAAAAGGGTAAAAAATTCAAGTACTCAAACCTTAAGTTGCTGCTGGAGCAGGCTTCGCAAAAACCCTGTCAGGAAATTGTTTCAACCCTTGAAAATACCTTTAATGCGTGGAAAGGTGAGCTTGAGCAGTTGGATGATGTGTGCGTGGTTGGGGTCAGGGTTTAATCCTGGTTTATGCAGATTTAAACCTGAAATAAATGTATGTCAGGAAGACTATTGCAATAATTACAAATATAACTTTTGATGCGCTTTTTTCTTCATCCTTATGCCAATCCAAAAGCAGGTCTCCGTTTTTTTCTATTCTTAATATGTCAGACGTTTCTTCTTCCTCGCAAAAAGCACATTCATCGCCTTCCGAAAAAGTTGTTTTATAAAAGCAATCGGGACATTCCTGGTCGGTTACGCTAAAATAACTTCCCGTGTTCAACGAAACCTTTGCTGAACAATGTTTTTCATTTTCCCAGGTTCTCCCGCGTTTTACTTCAATAGTATAAGTTGAAAATGAAACAAAGTTTATTTTTCCTTCATAACACTTCATTTCATCAACAGTGTCATACGTAATTAATGAATTAACACCTGTTCCAAGCATTATGAGCAATACTACAGGTAAAACATACCGGGCAAGAAAAGCACCGGTGCTTAATTTGGCGAGGTCTGATTTGAATTTATTAATCAGCCGCATTGGTTATGCGTTTGATTGCGTTATACCCCAAATTGTTTAAGGTGGTGGTCCAAATGCTTATACATTAAAACATTCCACTCATGGTGTGTCATTTTCCCGAAAAAAGGGTGGGGGTGTTGACTAACAATAGTAGGGCCTCCCTTTGAAAATTGTTCTACAATATTGATCAAATTTTTCTTTTCCTGCTCAAATTCCCGGTGGCTGGTAATTTTAAATTCTTTGGCGGTAGGTAAATTCCGTTTAAATGACTCGCGTTTCATGAACGAACGTTTTGCTATTTTACCAAAAAGCCGCCCAACAAAAACACGCGGATGTTTTTCTTTGCCCATGGCCGAACGTAAGGGCTCAACACAATGTGCCAGCATTTGGCCAACGCTCATGGTTCCCCACTGTGGGGTTGTTTCACTGGTTAGTTTGTTGATACGTGAAGTGAGTTCGTTCAACGTATCATCCGTAAAAAAATCCTTCATAGCACTTAATTTCAGGGTTAAAACTAAATCCTCTTATAATGTATGTACAATGCGGTTTAAGATATAGAAAAATCTTAAATCACATTTCTACACAGGTTGATCTTTAGGGTCGCATATCGGCTTTCCAAAATTCCTTATAACGTTTCCGGCAATGTATATTTCCTTCCTTTGTTTTTCTCTTTCAGGTAATCCATCAAAGGCATATAGTAATTCAACATACTTTTAGCCGATATTCCTGTTCCCAGTACTTTATTGAGGTGTTCCCTCCAGTCAACGGTAGCGCCAGGCGCCATAATGCTTTTCAGGAATGAACCAACTTCTTTACTTCCCCAATAATTGGTGTTGTGAACATCCTGCTTCAGTATTTTTGTTGCAATGTGTTCGTGAAACTGGAACAACAATACGTTGGCAATGGCATAATCATAATATTGCGCTGGATCATCGTTGATGTGCGTTTTGGTGGCAGCATCGCAATACTCTTCACCACGTGCCATTGGCGGTTCAATGCCCTGGTATTTTTTAACCAGTTCCCACCATTTGGCATTGTATTGGTCTTTTGGCAAATTGTTTTTATACAATTCGTATTCATAATGTGTCATAACACCTGCACTCCAGGGTACCATTACAATATAATCCAAGGCTTCTTTTAGCAGTATTTGCATCTCATCGGTTTTTACGCCCGGTTTAACAAGGCCCTGGCCTTCCAAAAACGCTTTTTGCATACTGGCCATGGCTATCATTGTACCAAATGCTTCATGGTAACCACGGTTGGTGCCACTGCGTAAAATCAATGGAATTTCAGGTTTCGAGTATTCCAGGTAGTAAAAAATATGGCCCATTTCATGCAGCGTGGTTCCCCACCATTCACTGTTTGACTCAACGCTCATCAAAGAACGCACGTCATGATCGTTATCAATGTGCCAGGCCGAGGCGTGGTTGTTCTTGCTATAACCCGCGTCTGCTTTCACTGGGTACAAACTTGATTTTTCCCAGAATGTTTTTGGTAATTTATCAAAGCCCATGCCTACATAAAAGTCTTCTGCTTTTTGAATGATCCACTCTGGTTCTTTCTTTTTCAATTCGGCATCAATGTCCAATCCCTCTACTTTTACAAGGGCCGTCCAGTCTTGCCCCCAACGGTTAGGCAGCCAATGTGCCGGCAAAAGGTCAGGCACAGGTTGTTTGTATTTACTGGCTAATTCATAACGTGCCCAGGTATGCAGCTCACGGTATAGCGGCCACAGTTCCGTAATCATTTTATCGCATTCAGCCAGCAATTCTTCTGAACTCATTTCATATTCCGAAACCTGGTAACTGAAGTAATCACTATAACCAAGTGGTTTAACAACGCCATTGCGCAGTCCCTGTAAATTGGCCAGGCCATCTTTTAAGGCTTTACCTACTTCTTTGCTGGCAACCCAGGCATCAAGACGTTCATTCAGGTTGTTTGATTCGTGTAAAATCCTGTCAAGGTCATTGGCAGTTACAGGTTTTCCTTTGAAGGTAAATTTAAATCCAAATAATTTTTCGGTTTGGTCATTGGTAGCCTTTATTTTTTTTGCCACCAGGTCACCTGCACTGGCCGGATTATTGCCAGCCATATAAAGAATGTATTTTAATTGCCTTACCTGCAAATCGGTTAGCTGTGCCTGTTTCTCCATTAATTTTTTGGCCGCGTCAATGTTTTCTTTACTTCCTGTAAAATCAGCAAAGGCTTTGTCGCTTTTTTGTGCTTTGGCATTTGATACCGTGTCACCTTCTACAATGTGCGTTTGCAATGTCCATTGGCCTTCATTGACATCAACTAATAATTTTTGAAATTTTGTGGTATAGTCATCCAGGAATTTCTGTGCTTCTTTTTGGGCATCATTTCCGGTTGTTTCTTCACCTTTTTTTTCTTCTGAATTTCCGCCACAGCCCATTGCAAAAGCGGCTGATAGGAGCAGGATAAATTTTTTCATTTTTGATGAGTGATTTAGGCTATGAAAATAGCAATTTTTTTGGTTTCATGAACTTTCAAAACCGCAATACGCTGTATGTTAGTGAACAGGGCACCAAAACCGTATTTATACCTGATAAATTAAGCTTTTCGAATGACTTTGCCGTTTGGCGTGCGCTCAAAAACGGGTTTAAACACAATCTGCCTGGGCACTTCAAATCGGTCAAGGGTTTCTCTTAGGGTGTTTTGCAAAAGGCCCAGGGTGGTTTGATCAAGGGGCTCGCGTTCCATCACCAATACAACTTGCTGACCCAATACGTCATCAGGTATATGATGTATATAAAAGTCGTGGGTAAACAAACCTTCCAGTTTTTTTTCAATTTTTTCAGGATGTAATTTTATGCCGCCTGAATTAATTACGTTGTCAAAACGGCCCAAAAACCTGAATTCGTGCGGACCCTCTAATTCAATTACATCATTGGTAACTATTTTTTGGTCTCCTAAATAATCCGCCTGTATGGTTAAGCAGTTGCGTTCATCAACGCCAATTTGAATTCCTTTAAAAACCTTATAAATAGGATTTCCGACCTTGCGTACAGCAACGTGGGTTATGGTTTCGGTCATGCCATACGTAGCGTAAATTTCGTTTGGAAAGGTTGAAAGGTTTTTTTCTAATGAAGCAGGAATTTCACCACCTCCAATAATTACTTTGTTGATTGACTTAAATACATCACGCGTACCTTGCTCACCAATAATTTCTGCTACTTGTTGCGGAGTAAAAGCGGCAAATTCAAGTTGTATTTTTTTTGATGTTAAAAACGGTATAAGTGGATTTGCCGAAGGCTCGCTCAAAACCAGTGTAGCCTTTGCAACAATGGAGCGTACCACCATCATTTTACCGGCAATAAAATCAACCGGGAGGCACATGAGTAAATTTTGTTGTGGTTGAATGTCAAAAAAAGAAATGGTTTGTTTGGCACTTGCCCGCATGGCTTCTTTTGAAATGTGAATTTCCTTTGGAGTACCCGTACTACCACTTGTTTTAGCAACAATGGTTTCGGTTTCATTTTTCCAGGTTTCATAAAAACGCATAACCTGAACCGGGTAGCTTAAATTCAGGCAAAAATTATTGTTTATGGATATGGAATTATCTAAAGTGTCGTTCATAATTCACTCCATTTTTTGGTTGAATTAAATTTCAACTGGCCGTTTTCAATGTAAAGCGGAGACTCAATGTTGTTGTCATAAATTTTACCGGTACCCAGGCCCTGGTGCAGGGGATTTTTGGTTTGTGCAGTAAACTGGGCAATGGCGTTTAAGCCTATGTTTGATTCCAGTGCACTGGTCATCCACCACCCGCAATTATGCCTCTGTGCCGCCTCAATCCATTCCCGGCATCCCATAAATCCACCGTGCAGTGATGGTTTTAACACAATGTAGTGTGGTTTTATTTTTGAAATTAATTCCTCTTTTGCATCTTTACCAATTACGCCTATTAGCTCCTCATCAAGCGCAATGGGAACAAGGTTGTTTGCGCACAACGCTGAAAGTTTTTCATGGCCTGTTTTCAATGGCTGTTCAATCGAGTGCAGGTTTACGTCATTCAATGCATTTAATACATCAACCGCGGTGGGGTAGTCATAGGCTCCATTGGCATCAATGCGCAAAATAATGTCGTTGCCCAGTTCTTTTCTCAGGGTTTTAAGCAAATGAATTTCATCATCGGTTTTATGCGTTCCTACTTTTAACTTGATGCAATTAAAACCTTGTTTTTTCTTTTCAATGGCTTGTTTATACATGTCGTCAAGACTGTTCATCCACACAAGGCCGTTTATGTTGATGCCTGCTTTGCCATTGGTGAAATCGTTCTCAAAAAATATTTTTCTTCCACCTTTGAATAAATCCAGCATAGCTGTTTCAAGGCCAAAGTAAATTGACGGGTGGGCTAATAAGTCATGTTTTAAGAGCGTTTCAAAATTATTGATTGTGTTTTTTACCTGTTCTAAAATGCTTTCGTATTCATTTTCTTTTTCGGGGCTCAACCCCCAAATGGGCGAGCATTCTCCCACACCGGTTACACCCAGACTTTGTGCTGTTACGGAAAGGTACCAGGTGGGTTTTTCGTGCAAAACACCCCGTGAAGTTCCCGCAGGAAAAGCAAATTTTAAATTTCGTTTGGTAATTTCAACGCTGAACATTACATTTTTTCGTAATCGTGAACACTGGCGCGTATTACCTGCAAGGCTTCCTGCTTACCGTATACGCTTTCAATTACAACCTGGGATGGATACCCGGGCAGATTTTTATAGGTTAAAAAATAATGGTTTAACCTTTCTACAAGGTTGAGCGGTAATTCACTAATGTCATTTATTTCACCGTAAACAGCATCGCCCTTTAACACCGCAATTATTTTATCATCAACTTCATTTTTATCAATAAGCCTGAATCCTCCAATGGGAATGCAAGGTGCAATGATGTTGCCTGTGGTGATGTTTCGTTCGGTTATAATACAAATATCTAAAGGGTCTTTGTCGCCTTCCAATACGGCAGCGGGCATTTTATTGGATGCAAACAAGGCAACATTTCCTGAGCAATACGTTTTGGGAATGAAGCCGTATAAAGCAGGAATGTAATTTGAATATTTTTGCGGACGGTCAATTTTTAAATACCCTGAAACTTTATCAATTTCAAATTTCACAGAGTCACCTGGAACAATTTCCACAAATGCATTTACAGTTTCCGGAAAGTCGGCAGGCTGGTCAATGCCATGCCACGGGTGGGCTTTTATCAAAGGTTTATTCATGTGTTCAATTGGCATGTAAATATATACATGAAAACAAGACAATTGAATTGGCAAGGGTAAGAAGTGCCTGGAATTTTAAAAACTTATCAAAGCCTTTCCGCTCTTTCACTTGCCAGGTTTTAACCAGTAAAAGCAAGCTTGCAGGAAGTAATACAAGGGCCAGCAGGGCTTTGGCATCGGTAATGTAGTGGGTTAACACCACGTATTGGAATACATATGGTGCAATAACCAAAATGCTTTGATAAACCTTAGCTCCGTTGAATCCTAAAATATAAGCCAATGTTTTTTTGCCATGAACAATGTCATTGTCAACATCGCGCATGTTGTTCAGGTTAAGAACTGCGGTTGCCCACATGCCGTAAGCAATAGCCGTAAACACTGCAATTTTATCAATCACGGGCAACTGAAGGTATGATGTGCCAATTACCCCTACGCCTCCAAAAAAAACAAGCACGCCAACATCGCCCAACGCATGGTAACCGTAAGCTTTTTTACCAACGGTATAGGTAATAGCACCCACAATACATAAAACACCAATGCCCACAAAAGCCAATAATGCCTGTATGTTTTCAGTGCCAAATACGTAGTATAAAAGACCAATACCTGAAATAAAACTAAGTGTTGAAAATAAAAGTATGGCTCTTAACATTTCTTTTTTTGTGATGCCTCCACTTTGCAATGCCCTGGCAGGACCCACCCTTTCATGGTTGTCAGTCCCCTTTGAAAAATCGCCATAATCGTTAGCCAGGTTTGAAAGAATTTGTAAAAAAAGCGTAGTGAGTAGGGTGAGCATAAATGTATTTGGATCAGGCATTTTCCATAAAATGGCAGCGGGGTACGCGCTACCAACATAAAGCGAAACAATTGAAATGGCTGTTCCAGCAAGAATGATGGCAATAGCCAGCGGAAGGGTTCTTAAACGAAAGGCTTTTATCCAGGCTTTGATCTTCAATTTAACAAAATTTACCGTGCTAAGTTAAGCATCGGCCTAATAGTAACACCTAAATAACAAATTAAAACTTTGTTGATACAAGAATTGGTTAATTTTGTACCAGTGAAAAAACACCTGTTCTCCATTTTGCTTTCAATGCTGATTTTGCCTTTGATTTCAAAGGCACAGGGCGATCCTGTAAACACACCTTCGGGCTTTTTGTTTGAGGGAACCGTCTCAGGATCAGTCATTGACAGTGTTTCCAAGCAACCTGTAGAATACGCAGCGGTTTCCATTATTTCCATGAAGGACTCTTCTGTTGCAGGTGGTATGGTGACCGATGAAACGGGTAAGTTCAAAATTGAAAAGTTAAAACCGGGTAAATATGTTTTGCGCATTAAATACATTGGTTACAATGAGAAGCTCATCAGGGATATAATACTATCGCAAGCATCGCCTGTAAAGAATTTTGACCAGGTAGCCATATCACAAGCCACCCAAAACTTAAATGAGGTTGAAATTACGCATTACACCGAGGTAATGGAGGCAAACCTTGATAAACGGGTGATTAATGTTGAGAAGGACTTAACCAGCGTAGGTGGTACCGCGTTAGACGTGATGAAAAACGTGCCCTCGGTGCAGGTTGATGTTGACAATACCATAAGTTTAAGAGGTAACAGCAGTGTGCGTATTTTGATAGACGGACGTTTAACCACAATGGATGCCGCCACGCTTCTTCAACAAATTCCGGCATCAATGGTTAAGCAGGTTGAAGTCATTACCAATCCTTCGGCTAAATATGATCCTGACGGTGTTTCGGGTATCATTAACATCATAACCAAAAAAGAAAAGAAACCCGGTTACAATGGTGTTGTGAGTGCGGGCATGGGTTCAGGAAGTACACAACCGGGTGGTGGAATAGAAAATTTCACCGTGAATAAATACAATTTCAGCACAAGCATGAATTACCAGGCCGGCAAATTCAATTTTTTTGGAAGTTATGATGGCCGGTATGGAAGACGTTGGAACGAAGGAAGTACTTACCGTGAATTGTATTATGGAGATAGCCTTTACGATGTGCTGGACCAGTACAGCGGTAAAATGCGTCCATCATGGAACCATACTGGTAAACTGGGATTTGATGTAGCCGTGAGTGACAAAAACATGCTTACTGTTTCGGGAAATATACGTGATGAAAAAGGAACTCCTGAAGAAAGTATTGATTACGACCAGCGTGACGGACAAAACGCGTTTATAAGCCACTACATACGCAATAACCGCGAGAACAACCACGAAAGGGGTTACGATGCCAGCCTTAACTTTAAACACTTGTTTGAAGGAAAGGGGCACGAATTGGTTTTTGACGGGTTTTACTCCCATTCAACCGTAAATGAGAAAACCATTATCAAGGAATCGTATTTTAACCAGCAAGGCGATGTTTATTCCAGCGATTCGATTCATGAGGAAATAACCGAGCTTTTTGACAGGCACGTTATTACAGCGCAACTTGATTATGTAAACCCAACTGAAAAACATGGACGTTTTGAAGCAGGCTTAAAATACATGGGCCGTATAAACAACCAGTCAATAAATGTGCTGAGTAATGTAGGGACTGATTATATGTATGAAGACCTGAACCGTACCAATGGTTTTAATTATAACGATGCCATTTTATCAGCATACGGAATTTATGCAAATGCCTTTAAAAAATTCAAATACCAGGCCGGTTTGCGTTTTGAACAGGCTTTAACACACAGTTACCAGGTTACGTTGGATAAAACCTATGACAGGGATTTTTATAACTTTTTCCCAAGCCTGCATGTGAAATATGCGGTTAAGGAAGGTTCTGAATTTTCGTTGTCTTACAGCAGGCGCATCAATCGCCCGGGCAATGGACAGTTAAATCCGTATCCTGACTACAGTGATAAGTTGAATTACCGAATGGGAAATCCTTACTTAAAGCCTGAATACATTGGCTCCTATGAGTTGAGTTACGGTAAATTTTCACGCCAATTATCGTATACAGCCACTGCTTTTTACAGGCATACCGTAAATAATTTTTACCGGCTTAAAGTGGTAGATCCTGTTTCAGGAATTTCCATTGTATCGTTTTCAAATGTAAGCGAAAGCCATTCATCAGGACTTGAATTTACCTACAACCAGGCATTGGCAAAATGGCTTCGTGTAAATGGTAATGCCAGTGTGTTTTATTATTTACTGGAAGCTGATGAAGTGTACAACACTCCACGAAATGAAAACATTTCCTATACCATTCGTGGAACGGCAAATTTTACGTTAAGTAAAAACATGGATTTTCAGTTAACCGGCAATTACAGGGCTCCACAAGTTGTGCCGCAAGGTGTAATGATGCCTATGTGGAACATTGATCTTGGTTTCAAGGTTGATTTCTGGAATAAAAAAGGGTCGCTTAATTTTAAAGTGTCTGATATTTTCAATACCCAACGTTTCAGGATTGATGCAGCATTTGCCAATTATTATTCTGAGATTTACCATAAATGGGAATCGCGTACAGCTAATCTTACCTTTACCTACAAAATAGGGCAGGGGGCTGAAAAACGTGAAAAACCACGTGACACAGGTGGTGGAGGTGGTGGAGATATGGGAATGTAAATTAAGTTCGACTTAAGAAGCAAGAAGTTTGATTGAATACTTTTCAGGAAATCAATTCAACCTTCTTACTTCTAAAATCTCAACTGTTTTTTAATACTTATTTTGCCTGTAAACCTCGGTTAAGCCGCTGTCAAGTATTTGTGAGTTTACATCCACTTTTTCAGCAGGCACATTTGAAGGCTGGTTTTTCAAAATAATCCAGGCTGTCATAGCTCCTAAAAACCCGGCCAGAAAATTCATCATGAGTCCCATGCCCAGTAATTGGCCTTGCGAGCGTATACTGCCGCTTTCAACCATTCCGGGCAATATAGCAAACCATACAATGCATACAGGAATAATGTAGCTTAGCGCGCCAATGAAGCCCCAGGCTGTTCCGTTTAAATTTTTTGTTTTTGCTGTGCGTACAAATGCGCGTACCACTGCAATAAGGAGGATAATTTCTAACATGTTGTTTTAGCTTTTAAGTTGTTTTTTAATAAATTTTAATTTCAAAAACTCTTACACCATGTTTTTTGAATCGTTCAAAATGGGTTCATGCAGCAAGCAAAAAATGCATGTTTTTGTTGTGTTGTGAGTGTTTGTAATTTGCTCAATTGCAGCGGGTACAAAAGGTTCAAATCCGGCAGATCAATAAACTGCACAACAGCAAAAGTTAAGATTTAAAATTTGAGATTTAAGATGGGGTTGCCGGTTGATCAGGAAAAATCACAACAAAAAATTTAAGATTTAAAATTTTTGATTTAAGATTAGATTCCCGATTGGATCTGAAAATAATATAAAAAAAATGCGAGGGAAACTAACTGTCAATTCTTTCCACCTGGGTGACCCCGTTCACTTCTTTCAATGCTTTAATTAACTTATCCAAATGTGACGTGTCATGCACAAAAAGGAAAATAATGCCTTCAAAAATTCCATCGTTCGTTTCAAAACTAATGGAACGCATATTGATATTAAGCTGTTTTGAAATTACATTCGTAATGGTGTTTACCAATCCAACCTGGTCAATTCCCCTGAACTTAACACCGGCAAGGAATTCGAGCATTTGCTGGCTCTTCCAACGCGCTTTTACAACCCGGTAACCATAATTGCTCATCATTTGAACGGCATTTGGACAGTTTACCCGGTGAATTTTTATCCCTTCATTAATGGTGATAAAACCAAACACATCGTCACCCGAAATAGGATTGCAGCAGGGAGCCAGTTTGTAATCCAGCCTGGTTGTATCATCACCAATTATTAATGTGTCATTTTTTCCGCGTGCTGTTACAACAATTTCCTCAAGGGTTGGCTGTTTTACTTCAACGTGTTTGAAAATAATATCGCCATTGCGTATTTCATATTCCTTAACCGAACTTAAATCAATTTGTTTTTTGGCAATCTGGTAATGCAGCTCATGTGAATTGGGAACTTTGAAGTATTCCTCAAACTGCCGTATGTTTTTGTCATTAACAACAATGTGAAGGTCCTTCATTTTTTTCTCAAGAATGAGCTTGCCTTCATTCGCTATTTGCTTTTTCTCCTCTTTTAGCGCGTCCTTTATTTTTGCTTTTGCCCTGGCGGTTGCAACAAATTTTAACCAATCCTCTTTAGGTGTTTGTTTGTTGCTGGTAATAATCTCTACCTGGTCGCCACTTTTTAACACGTGACTTATGGGTACAAGTTTGTTGTTGATTTTTGCCCCAATGCATTTTTGCCCAATTTGGGTGTGGATGTCAAATGCAAAATCCAGGGCAGTGGAACCACCCGGCATGTTTTTTAAGTCGCCTTTTGGGGTAAATACAAATATTTCCTCGCTGAATAAATTGAGCTTAAAATCATCAAGAAATTCAATGGCATCGGGCGTAGGGTTTTCAAGCAACTCGCGTATTTTTGTTAACCAGGTTTCCAGGCCACTTTCCGATCCGCTATCACCTTTATACATCCAGTGGGCAGCATAACCACGCTCGGCTATTTCATCCATTCGCCTGGTACGTATTTGCACCTCTACCCATTTGCCGGTGGGACTCATTACCGTTGTGTGCAACGACTCGTAGCCGTTGGCTTTTGGCATGGAAATCCAGTCACGTAAACGATCAGGGCTTGGCTGGTAAAAATCGGTTACAATGGAATATACCTGCCAGCAATCGGTTTTTTCGCGTTCCGGTTCACTTTCTATGATAAACCGTAAGGCAAATAAATCATAAATCTCTTCAAAAGGAATATTTTTTTTATGGATTTTTTTCCAAATGCTGAAAACTGATTTTGTGCGTGCTTTTAATTCAAATTTTATGTTTTCTTTTTCAAGTGCTTTTTTAATGGGGTTTGAGAAGCTGGAAATAAAACGGTTTCGTACGGCCTGTGTTTTCTTTAATTGTGATTCTATGGCTGCATACTCCTCGGGAAAACGGTATTTCAATGCCAGGTCTTCCAGTTCGGTTTTAATGGCATTTAGTCCAAGGCGATGGGCAAGTGGAGCATACAAATATTCAGTTTCTGAGGCTATCTTCAACTGTTTTTCTTTGCTCATGCTGCCCAGTGTGCGCATGTTGTGCAAACGATCGGCTAGTTTTATCAGGATCACGCGCACATCATCACTCAGGGTCAATAAAACCTTTCTGAAATTTTCGGCCTGCATCGAAATGTTCTGATCAACTACGCCCGAAATTTTGGTAAGTCCGTCAATGATACGGGACACTTTTTTACCAAACATGCCCTCCACATCTTCAAGGGTTACGTCAGTGTCTTCAACCGTATCGTGCAACAAAGCAGAAACTACAGAGGTGGTGCCAAGGCCTATTTCTTCGGCACAAATACGTGCAACGGCTATGGGATGAAAAATATAGGGTTCACCCGATTTCCTGCGCATGTTTTTATGCGCCTCAACAGCCAGGTTAAATGCTTTGCGTATGATCTTGCTTTCCTCGGCACCGCGCGGTGTTTTAAACGACCGTAACAATGCACGGTACGCATTTAAAATTTCCTTTCGCTCTTTTTCTAAATCAATCACTTGGTTTGTTATTCGCTGTTGTTATTGGTTATTCAGGCGCATGGGTGTGGAATTGAGTGAATGTGTGAGTGTATTGGTTCTAACGTGTTCTTATGTGTCCTAACGTGTTTAATATTTCTCTGCGTTCTTTGCGTATTCTTAGCGTCCTCTACGGTTAAAACGTCCTAAAGTGTTCTTAGTGTTTAATGTTTTATCTGCCTGCTTTGGCTTTCCTTGGCTTATCTCTGGTTAAATTGCCGGTAATACTTTTGTACGCACTTCCCCAAACCCAATTCGTATTCCGTTTTTTTCGCAATAACCACGCATAATTACAACATCTCCGTCATTAATAAATTTTCGTTCACTTCCGTCTTTCATTTTCAAGGGTTGCGTTCCTTTCCAGGTTAACTCAAGCATGGAGCCGTATGAATTTTTATCTTTTCCACTAATGGTTCCTGATCCCATTAAATCACCACTGCGCACATTGCAACCGTTTATGGTATGATGCGCCAATTGCTGGTTCATGTTCCAGTACATATACTTAAAGTTTGACTGGCAAATGGTGTTTTCTGTTCCATCAGGAGTTTGGATCAATACTTCAAGTTTCAGGTCAATGTTTTTTTCGCCTTCGTATTCCAGGTATGGTAATACTTTTGTTTCCTGCACGGGGCCAGCGGTTCTGAACGGTTCCAGTGCATCAAGTGTAACTACCCAGGCACTTATGCTGCTGGCAAAATTTTTGGCCAAAAAAGGTCCAAGTGGAACATACTCCCAGGTTTGAATGTCGCGTGCACTCCAGTCATTCAGCAACACCAGTCCAAATATATAGTCATCGGCTTCTTTGGTGGAAATGGATTGACCCAGGGGTTTGCCTTTAAATGTAAAAAACGCTGTTTCAAGCTCAAAATCAAGTGATTTACAGGGTCCAAAAACAGGTACTTCCGAATCGGCTGGCTTGGTTTGCCCCTTTGGCCTGTGAATGGGTTCACCCGAAACAATGAGGCTTGATGAGCGGCCATGATAACCAACAGGTATATGTTTCCAGTTCGGTAAAAGTGCATTTGCAGGGTCCCTGAACATCATACCCACATTGGTTGCATGCTCAATGCTGCTGTAAAAATCGGTGTAATCACCAACCTGTACAGGAAACAACATAGTGGCATCGGCCTGGTCAACCAACACCTGCTCCACGTGGTGTGCATTGTCCCTTAATTCACCATTTGAATCCAGTAACAGGTCCGATATGCGGTTCCTGAATTCGCGTACCAATGCTTTTCCAAGGCGCATAATCCCGTTCAGGTTATCTGCGGCCAGGTCGTCCTGGGTATAGGGTTGATTCGGAAAATAGCCTAAAACATGTACGGCTTTTAAATCAAGTATTTTATTTCCAATGGCCACACCAACCCTTGCCGGCTCGTTCTCGGTTTTAAACACACCGAAGGGTAAATTTTGCATCGGGAAGTCAGAATTTTGAGGTATATTTACCCAGGATTTGCGGTTAGGGTCGTTGGCTCTGATCATGTTCCTTTAATTTGTTTTTAAAGTTATAAAATAATCATAAAGCACACCTGGTAAAATAACATGCAACCACAAATACGCTTTCTTACCATTGCTTTCCTTGTTTTTTTTACCTGCCAGTCAGTACAGGCCCAGGACACCCTTAACCGTTTATATGGCACATACGCTGTTGAAACAGGCAAAGCAGGCATTGTACTTGCCGACTCAAGCATGTATGCCGTTGGTACCTCTTCTGCTTTTTTTTCCATGTCAAGCCAGGCATATTTAATTAAGCTTGATAAACATGGTGATATTCTATGGAGTAAGTTTTATGGAGGAACAGGTGTTGATGATGCAACCGATATGTTGTTTGATGTAGACTCGTCTATTTACATTGTTTGCAATTCATACAATGGTTCAGTAAAGGGATACGATGTAAAAATAATAAAGGTTGATAACGATGGAAATTTACTATGGGAAAAAGCTTATGGAACCAACGATTGGGATGTGCCTGCAAAAATTGTAAAATGTGATTTGGGTACATATATGGTGTGCGGGTATACGTATGGCGGTTCAGGCGGACAAAAAGACGGTATGTTGTTTAAATTTACCGATGCCGGAGATTCTCTTCAGTTTTCATCATTTGGAGGCCCAACTGACGATGAGTTTACCGATCTTGTGATGACAGCAACCGATACAGTGGCAGTTTGCGGAATTTCGATAAGTTACACAGGAAAAAAACGTGGATGGCTGTTTGAGCAAACCACCTCGGGTGCATTGGTTTCGGATAAAAAATACGGTTTGGCTTATAACCTTGAATTTAACGCAATAGCGCTTAACCAATATGCAAATTACCTGGTTGGTGCTACTACTGATTCCACAGCAGGTGGTAATAACCGCTTGAATGCAAGAACGTATGACCGAAATACAAAAGCATGTATTTACGATTTTTTGCTGGGCGGATCCAGTGATGAAAAGTGTACGGATATACGCTTCATGAACGGGTGGAACCATTTACTGGGCATTACAAAATCCTTTGGCCTTGGCGGCTATGATGGTGTTGTTTTCAGGTTTGATGATTATTACTGGTGCCCGCAGGCTGCAACATGGGGAACAAGTGAAGATGATTTTGTAAACAGTTTTGTACCCAATATGATAGGTCACTTTACAGCCTTTGGAACTTCACAGGAACTGTATGGAATAAGTGATTTATGGGTGGTGAATTGTGGCTCAACTTACCAGGGAGGCATAACCATTGACAGCCAGCTTGACATTAATGGTGTGACTGAAAACACCAACACAACCGAAGAATCGGCCATTGACGTGTATCCCAACCCCGTTACAACTACCATTCACCTTGCAGGCAATGATATGGCCCAGCAAATTTGCATTGCCGATTTAAGCGGAAAAATTATTCTTACCATAAAAAATGCAAACAGTGCCGACCTTTCAGGTTTAAGCAAAGGCGTTTATTTAATGACAATAGAGTTTAAGGATAAAATGCCGTTTACCAAACGCATCATTAAGGGTTAAGCGTAAGCAATAAAATAGTAATCAGTTCCTTTATTGTAGGCTTCAATAAATTCATTTGCAGTGTACGGTTTTTCACCTTTTAGCCAGCGTTGCATGGTTGATAAATGAAGTTTATACTCACCCACAACCAAATTATAAACATCACCTGGTTTGGTGCCGTAATACTCACTGGCACCAAGTCCGCATTCAAAAATAATAACGGGTTTATTTCGCGCAATGGTTTGTGAAGCACCTTTTAAAACACCCAGTTCTGCCCCCTCAACATCAATCTTAATAAGGTCTATTTTTTTATCACCCGGAATTAGTTCGTCAAGTGTTTTGATTTCAACCTGTATTTTTTCAATTTCAGGGTTTTCAACAGCATACTTACGTTGCTTAAGTCCGCTGTAAGCCGGTGCATTTTTTACGAAATTAAATTCAGCGGTTCCGGGTTTTTCAGCAAGCGCATAAGGAAAAATGTGACAGCCAGGTGCCGTGAATTTTTTCCTGAGTTCTTCAAACATTACAGGAATTGGTTCAAACGCAAAATGCTCGCCTTTGGGCGATGCTTTTAAAAATTGCTCAAGCATTTCGCCTTTATGACAACCAATATCAATGGTGTTTGACGAGGGTGTAAGCAATTTTTGAATTACTTTTTCCGTTTGCCTGTCATATTTCATATTGAGTGTAGCGTCAATATGCAACGACTTTAATATGGTCTTTATTAATTGCTTCAATTTGTTGAGTATGTTTGTACAACCTTGTAACAAACAGGGGGCGAAATTAACCTATTATTGATTAACACAAAATACAGGTCAAACAAGGTATGAATATTGGTTTTGATGCGAAACGTTTGTTTCTGAATCATAGCGGTTTAGGTAATTATTCACGTAACCTTGTTTCACTTTTGGCCAAGCAGGCACCTTCCAACAATTACCTGCTTTACACCCCATCGGTTACTGCTGCCTATGACCAGTTTACGCATTCGCCATTCAAACCCGTGCTGCCCCAGGGCGTACTTTCCAACTTGCTAAAAAGCAGGTGGCGTTCTTATGGAATTACCAAACAAATTGTAAGCGATAACCTTTCGGTTTACCATGGTTTAAGCAACGAACTGCCTTACAACATTGGTGGTTTTAAAGGGAAAAAAATTGTGACCATACACGATTTGATTTTCATGCGTTTTCCTTCATATTACAATGGTTTTGACAGGCAGAATTACCGTAAAAAAGTAGCAGCTGCATGTGCAAATGCCGATGCGGTTATTTCAATAAGCCATCAAACCAAAAACGATCTTGAAGAATTTTTGAAAGTAGATTCAGCCAAGATTGAAGTGCATGGCCAATCGTGTCAGGAAATTTTCTGGAATCATGCAACGCAGGCTGATAAAAGTATTTTCCAAAAATTACAGTTGCCCAATGATTTTTTGCTTTATGTTGGTACGGTTGAGCCGCGTAAAAATTTACTTCAGTTGGTGCAGGCCATGCAGACAATTGATTTGCCATTGGTGGTGGTTGGCCGTATAAAATCAACATATGGCAAAAAAATCAAAGAATTCATTTCGGCAAAAAAAATGGAATCGAAAATAATTTTTGCCGAAAATGTTTCCAATACACAACTGGCAGCACTTTATCACAAAGCAACATGCCTGGTTTACCCATCATCATTTGAGGGGTTTGGATTACCCATTTTAGAAGCCATGGTATGTGAGTGCCCGGTTATTACAGGAAATAATTCAAGCCTTACCGAGGTGGGGGGAAATGCAGCAATTTACATTGATGTTGACCGGGTTGAAGAATACACAAATGCGATCAACAATGTTATAAATTCAAGCGAGGATCGCAAGAAGCTCATTTCAAAAGGATTGGACCAGGTAAAACAGTTTACACCCCAAAGCTGGGCGCAAAAAACGTTGAAAACCTATGTTTAGGTCCGTGCAACTTAAGGGTTTAATATTCGTCTGCTATATTGTTAATTACATAACAATTCGAATTACGGTTTTTAAAAGCAATTATATTTACGAAAAACACCAGGTTATGAACCAAAAACCATCAAAAAATCTTTTCAAAAGATTAATTCCCGCCACACTCTTTTTATTTTGTTTTGCCCCTGGTAAATCCCAGGTCCACTTCATTGGCTCTGAATACTTTTTACAAGGTTCGGCTGTTGAAGTTGGTATTAACGGAGCACGTGGTTGCGAAGGTGCCGACTGCTTAAGTTCTTCGGCCCCTGTGCAGCCAGCAGGTATGCACTTTCGTTCTAACACACAGTATTTTGGGTTCGTTGCAAACCCTCAGCTGGATGGTTGGGTAAATTACGATGGTGACTTTTTTACACCTGGTACACCTGAAAATGGTTGGGGTATGGAAATTGGTGGTACAAGCGGAACAAAATACCATAACAACCGTGCAGGTGAAAATGACATTGCCGGTTCGGTAATTTCAACAACTGATATAAACGGATGTCTTTCGGTTATTTGGGGTGGATCAACTACATCGGGTTATGACATGAATTATTTGGTGGAATATCAAATGAACGTGAACGACTTGTATTACACAACCAAAGTAAAAATCATTAACAACGAACCGACTGATGTATACAACCTGTATTACTACCGTAATCTTGACCCTGACAACAACATTACGCTTTCAGGCAGCTACGTAACTACTAACGTAATAGATGCTCAGCCAACAACAGGTGGCTGTTCAAAAGCACACGTGCATGCAACCCAGTCAACTCCCTGGAACTCGTATTTGGGTTTTGCAGGAATACATCCTAATTTCCGTGTAGGTCACGGTGGTTTTTCAAACCGCGATGGTTCAAACATGTGGAATGGTACCGGGTTTTCATCAGCAGTAGGTGCAACCGTTACCTCAGATGCGGCTATGTTTATTTCCTATAAAATTGATACCCTTGCAGCCGGTGACACAGCTGAATTCCGTTACGTGGTAATTCTTGACGCGTCAATGGCCGAAGCAGCCATAAACAGTTTATATTATTTTGAATACTCAGGCGGTATTGGTGCACCTCCGGCACTTTGTTCGTATGAAGTTGATACCATTCCTTCATGCCCTGGTAAAATGGTAAACATTCAGTTACATGGATCAAACCTTGATGACTTTACATGGACCTGGACACCCAACACATTTCTTGATGTGGATACAGGCACAGTAGTCAATGCCAATGCAACGTATGACATAACCTATACCGTTACCGGTGTACCAACCGATCCATGTTTTACCATAAATGTGGTTCAGCA
This sequence comes from Flavobacteriales bacterium, assembly GCA_035299065.1. Taxonomy (GTDB): domain Bacteria; phylum Bacteroidota; class Bacteroidia; order Flavobacteriales_D; family UBA2798; genus DASPJQ01. The sequence goes on along the minus strand of DATGXI010000047.1, from coordinate 49,066 downwards.
AATTGTGGTAGAAATGGACAACGATACCGATATAGAATTTGAATGGGTCACAGGTGATCCGCATTGCGTGAACAACGATGGATTTGTGGAAATACAAAACATTACGGGCGGTATTGGACCCGTAACCATACAATGGACCGGTGGACCAACAACACCTTTGTACGATAACCTTTTTGCCGGTATTTACGAAGTAACCCTGACCGATTCATTTGGTTGTTATGTTGACACCAATATTTACTTAAGTAACATTACAACCATTACTGCAAACATTACAGTTGACTCAATGGCTATTTGTGGTCACAACTCAGGTATGTTTACCGTAGTGGCCGATAACGGAGATCCTGTTTATGGATATGACATAGGTTTGGGTAACAACCCTAGCGGTGTGTTTAGCGGCCTTGCTGACTCAACCTACGTGGTTGAAGTAAGTGATGAAGACGGATGTTTAATTTACTTCCCCGTTGTTATTAACGATACAAACCTCCTGCAAATTTCGCCTACATCCATTGATGAGTTGTGTGAAGGGGTCAACGGGGTCATTGATATGAACGTGCTCAATGTAAATTTACCCGCAACGTTCACGCTCAATTCAACATCCCAGTCATCCGAGTTGTTTACAGGATTGCCTTCAGGTACCTATGATTTATACGTGGTGGATAACTATGGCTGTACTGATACGCTACTTGATTATACCATTGGCGATTCGTCAAACTTCCCGGGAGTAATAACAGTTGATGCCGATCCCGAAGATTGTGAAACAAACAACGGGCAGGCTACAATTACTGTTACGGGAGGCGTAACACCGTATAGTTATAACCTGAATCCTGGTCCTGTGCAAACATCCAATGTATTTGGTGGCCTTGATTCAAACCCTTATTTAATTGTTGTAACTGATGGTAACAATTGTAAAGATTCCTTGAACTTCACCATTGGTGATACAGCAAGCTTAAGCCTTTCATTTGTTTCAAAAATAAACGATGAATGTGATGCTGATATAGGACAAATAGTTGTTGCGGCCAATGCAGGAACTCCTCCTTACGCGTATACAATTACACCTGCCGTTGCAAGCTCCACAACCGGAACCTTTAATGGTATACCTGATGGTTCTTATGTGATTACTGTTACAACAGGCTCATGCGTTGATACGGTACATGTAACTATCCTGGAACTTCCATCAACACTTAGCGCATCTATATTGTCGCAAACCGATGAGAATTGCGGTTTCCATAACGGTACCTTTGAAGTGGATGCTACAGGCGGTCACACACCTTATTCATACGACATAGGTGGAGCTTCGCAAACCCTTCCAACATTTGGTGGTTTGAACAACGGCCCATATACCGTTACAGTTACTGACAGCCTGGGTTGTGAATACGATGTGCCATTGACTATTGGAGAAATTCCAATTGACATAAATATTGGCCCTGATATTATTTCATGTAACCAATATAACATCCTTGGCGATGGTGTAGGTAACTATGCATGGACAATGATAGGCTCACCTTCAATTTTGGGCACAAACCTGAACCTTGAAGTAACCCAGTCAGGAACCTATGTGCTTACTACGTATACAAGTGAATGCAGTGACAGCGATACCATAGAGGTAGAGCTTATACCTGAACCAAAAATTCTTATTCCAAACGTATTTACACCAAATGGCGATGCGTCAAACGATGAGATGGAAATACAAGGTATGTTTGTTACCAATTATACCATTTACGTTTACAACCGTTGGGGCCAGTTAATGTTTACCACAACATCTCTGAATGATTTCTGGGATGGTAAAGACCAGGGCGGAAATCCTGTTGCTGAAGGTGTATACATGTACACATGTACGTATGACAACCCTTGCGAGGACCCAATTCAACAAACACGACACGGAACAGTTCAGATATTCCGATAGAAAATACAAAGAGGAGCGAAATGCTCCTCTTTTTTTTGCTTTGTTCTGAACCCTCGCGCGGTTTTGAAAAAGTGGATAATATAAAACCTGCCAGCTTTTTGCAGGCCTGAAAAGAAAATTAAAAAAAGAAATTAAGAATAATCACTCCCCAAACACATTCATTGCATTCAAGTCAGCCTGCTCAATCACCGCATCAAAAAACACCTTCAAATCTCCTTTTACTTCAAGCAGGGTAGTTGACCTTTCCTGTGGTTTGCCATTTGGTAAAAACGAATTGCGTATTTTCACTATTCGGCCAATAGCCGATTCCTGTTTTGTTTTTTCAGCCTTGGTTATACGTCCAAAAACACCTTCCAGCGCTTTTTCCTGCCTGGCTTTTTCTGCATTTACAGCTCCTTCAAGTGTTGGGTCAACAGCTTTGGCCTTGATGGCTAATTTTGTGAAAAGGGCATCAAAATCCAATTTTTCATTGGTAAAATCAAGGTTTTCGCCTCCTAAAAGTGTAGTGATTTTTTTAACAAGCGAGGCCTCGTCACCAAAAACATCCTCAAGGGTTAAACTAGCTTCTTTAATTTTTTCGAGATTTTTGGCATTACTAACGGTAGCGCACACACGCAAAACACGCTGTGGCATGGGAAGGCTCAACGCGCTGAATAAATCATCAAGCTGTAACCAGTATTCGGTTTCAGCAGGTCCTCCAACATAAGCCAGGTTGGGTAAAATAGTTTCCTGGTAAATGGGGCGCAACAGTACATTGGGACTAATACGCTCAGCATTTTTTGAAGCAAAATCAATGAATTCAACTAATTTCCATGTATTGCCACCATCAACTGTTTCAATTTGATCGTGATTGAATTCCAGGCGTCTCCGGTCGTTTTCAGCCAATAAAAATAAATTGAGTTCACGTGGATCAATGGCGGGTTCAAATCCTGCTTTTACCAGTTTTTCATTGGTGATTTTGACCGAAGCATGTGCGATTTTTTCACGCAGCTCACGTTCAATTACCGGGTAAAACAAGTGTTTAAGGTTTTTGTCGTTCCCGTCAATAATTACCAGTCCATATTCTCCAAAAAGTTCATTTGCCAGGTACCTGGTAGCCGAACTTAGATCTTTTTGTGCATATGCCTTTTTTAATTTTTCGGCAAGTGACTGGTCAAGTCCATTGGTTTCGGCAACCATTTTTTCCAATACATCAGCAATACCATTTGTGCTGAAATTTCCGACTGCACCGGTTTGATTTGTTTCCCATTTTATGGTTTTTCCAAACAAACTGAAATGATCAATTTCTTCCTTGTCATGATCTTCAGACGCCAGCCAGAAAACGGGTACAAAGTGGTAATCCGGATTTGTTTTTTTTGCCTCGTTTACAAGTTTTATTGTAGTGAGTATTTTGTACGCTACAAATAAAGGTCCGCCAGCCAAAGCCAGCTGGTGCCCGGTAGTCATGCAAAACGTGTTTTTTTCACCAAGTAATTCAATGTTTTTACGGGTTTTTTCGCTTAGTGAAACACCTTTGTTTTGTTCAATTAAACATGTTTTTAGTAAAGCACGATGGGGAAAGTTTTTTTTTGCCTCAATACCTTTTTTTACATCAAAAATGGGTGATGGAAGTGCTGTGTTTTTCCCTTCAATATAAGCGTTCAGCAATTTCCCAAAACCGGGGGTTTTTGTAAGTGCAACAGTCGATTCTTTTTTCATTTAATTTCGGTTAGTTTTCCGCATCTTTTTCGTTGCGAAAAATCTGTGTAGTCTGTGTAAATTATGGCAGAAAAAGCCTGAAAATTATTTGGAAAGTATTGCCCCGATATCGGGTTTAAAATACAGTTCGCTCTTCAAAACTTTTCCATCTTCCCTGAAAATAGGTTTGCCATCTGCATCAAGTTTTGACATGTTGCTGCGCTGGATTTCCAGGAAAACCTCTTCAATTTTATCCTGTAAGCCATGGCGCAGCAATGTGCCGCATAAAATATATAATTGGTCGCCAAGTGCATCGGCAATCTCCGTTAAATTTCCTTTTTCGCACGCCTCAAGGTATTCATCATTTTCCTCTTTCATAAGCCTGTGTCGCAATTCCCAATCGCCTTTATGCTGAAGCAAGGCTGGACTTTCGGCATTGGGTATTAAAAAAGCCTCATGAAAATCGCGTACATGGTTAATGGTTTCTGACAGGGTCAGCTTCTTTTTTGTGCTCATTTTTTTGAAATTTTATATTGGTAAATTAAGTGTATTTTCCATGTCAAATGGTTAACAAATTTTAACAGGGGTTGAATTTCGTTAACGTGGTTTTTTAGTTGTTTTGTTCATGGTAAAAACCATTTTAAAATGAGTGATTTCAGTAACTTTGAACCGTCCGCTTTTGGAACGCAACCCGTTCAACCTCAATCAGGCGCTCCCGATATTAACGCCCTAAACGAACGTGTTAGGGCCGAAAGCGCTTTTGTAGACATGGTGTCCTTTGAAATGGACAAAGTCATTGTTGGGCAGAAGCACATGGTGGAAAGATTGTTAATAGCCCTGCTTTCGAATGGCCATATTTTGCTTGAAGGTGTACCCGGACTTGCAAAAACACTTGCCATTAAAACACTTTCTGACGCCATTGATGCAAAATTCAACCGCTTACAGTTTACGCCTGATTTGTTACCGGCCGATTTGATTGGTACAATGATTTATAATCAGAAAAGGGAAGAGTTTACCGTTAAACAGGGACCAATTTTCGCAAACTTTATTCTTGCCGATGAAATTAACCGAGCACCGGCAAAGGTGCAAAGTGCATTGCTTGAAGCCATGCAGGAACGCCAGGTGACCATTAGCGATCAAACATACAAACTTCCTGAACCGTTCCTGGTACTTGCCACTCAAAACCCGGTTGAACAAGAAGGAACCTATCCGTTACCAGAAGCACAGGTTGACCGTTTTATGTTAAAGGTTGTATTGGGTTATCCTACCAAAGAAGAAGAAAAATTAATTATTCGTTCAAATATTTCATTGGCAGGAATGCCAAAGCCCAATAAGGTGCTTAAGCCTGAGAACATTCTTCGTGCACGCAACCTGGTGCGCGAAGTTTACATTGACGAAAAAATTGAAAAATACATTGTTGACATTGTTTTTGCTACCCGTTTTCCTTCACAGGCAGGCTTAAACCGCATTGAGCATTACATTGAGTTTGGAGGTTCGCCACGCGCAAGTATAAACATGGCACTGGCTGCTAAGGCCTATGCATTTATTAAACGCAGGGGATATGTTTTTCCTGAAGATGTGCGTGCAATTGCCCACGATGTGTTGCGCCACCGCATTGGTTTAAGTTACGAAGCCGAAGCTGACAATGTAAGTGTTGAACAAATCATCACCGAGATTTTGAATAAGGTTGAGGTTCCATAATCTTTTTCAGTCTTGCAATGGAAACCAAAGAGCTGCTAAAAAAAGTACGAAGAATTGAAATTAAAACCAGGGGCCTTTCACAGCAGGTGTTCTCAGGTCAATATCATTCTACCTTCAAAGGCCGTGGCATGGCTTTTAGTGAAGTACGCGAATACCAGCCTGGAGATGAAATTCGCACCATTGACTGGAATGTTACCGCACGTTTTAATCACCCATATGTAAAGGTTTTCCAGGAAGAACGTGAGTTGAATGTCATGTTGCTGATTGATATCAGTAATTCACAATCCTTCGGCTCATCGGTACAGGACAAACGCGAGCTCATTACCGAACTTGCAGCGGTATTGTCATTTTCGGCAGGAATGAACAACGATAAAATTGGAGCCATCCTTTTTAGTGATAAAGTTGAGAAATTCATAGCGCCAAAAAAAGGCCGCAAACATATTTTGCACATCATAGCCGAACTGCTCAACTTTGAATCTAAATCAAAAGGAACGGATATTTCACAAGCATTGCGTTTTTTTGATAATGTAATTAAAAAACGCAGTATCCTGTTTGTTATAAGCGATTTTATTGATAAAGGGTTTGAAGACAGCCTTAAAATTACCAACCGCAAACATGATGTAGTTGCTTTGCGTGTTCACGATCCGCGGGAATCCAGCTTGCCCAACATTGGTATTGTTCCATTTCAGGATGCTGAAACCGGGCAAATAGCCTGGGTAAATACATCGTCAGTAACAACCCGAAAAACCTATGAAAAACGTTTCCGTGAAGACCAAAAATACCTTGACGATGTTTTTACACGCTCAAAAATTGATCACATTAAATTGGCAACAGGTGAAGACTACATTCGCCAATTGGTAGGAATGTTTAAAAACCACGCAAAAAAACGATGAGGCCTTTTAAACATATACTTTTTATAATCGCTTTTTTAAGCAGTTTTATTTCCCATTCGCAGGAAATTGAGGCTTCGTTCTCTAAAAAGAAAATTCTTATTGGAGAACAGGTGAAACTGAAATTCAAGTTGACAGGTGTGCCAGCGCATGTTACCTGGCCAGTGCTGAAAGATACCATTAATGCACATGTTGAAATAGTTGATTCGGTTGTTAAGCAGGCAAAAGATAAATCATTGGAAAAGGAATACGTGATCACCAGTTTTGACAGTGGTTATTATGCTATTCCGCCATTTAAATTTTACATTGACTCGCAATTGGTGGAAACAAACCCGCTTTTGCTCGAAGTGCATACGGTGGATGCTGACACCACTAAAGAGTTTAAAGACATTAAAGAGATTAAAGCTGAAACATACAGCGTTTCAGAAAAAGTAAAAGATTTTTTACAATGGTTGCTTGAGCATTGGTATGTTCCTTTGGCCGCTATTTTGATTATAGTTGCACTGATTGTTTACATTCGGAAAAAACGCAAAAAGGTTGACGTTCCAAAAGAACCGGTTATTGTTTTGCCCTTACATGAACAGCTGTTGCTTGACCTTGAAGCCCTGGATAAAAAACAACTGTGGCAAACCGGTCAGGCCAAGCTATTTTATGTTGAGCTAACCGATTTGTTGCGCGTTTACATTGAAAAACGCTACGAGGTTACAGCACTTGAACAAACAACCGATCAGCTTACAAAGAATTTAAAATCTTCCGGCATTTCCTACGAAGCACTGGAAATATTGCGCTCCATTTTGCAAATGGCCGATATGGTGAAATTTGCAAAACTTATTCCCGGTCAATATGAAAACCAGGGAGCCCTTGACAATGCAAAACGATTTGCGGTACTCACCCAAAAACCAGTGGAGGTAACAAATGGCTGAGTGGTTTTCATGGTCATATAAGAACGAAGGGATGTTTTTCCTGGGAATTATTCCCCTGGTGCTGTTTGTTGTTTGGATTAGCGTGCAAAAAAAGAGCCTTGATAAAACGTTGAAAATTTCATCGTTTAAAAACTTTGCTTATCAATCGCCCGTTGTTCCCTGGCGTTTCATGCTCCCGCTTTTGCGTGGAGTCGCAATTTTATTTTTGATACTGGCCCTTGCGCGCCCTCAGGATGCCAAAGACGATTCGTACAGGGAAATTTATTCAGAAGGAATTGACATTATGCTGGCTTTTGACGTGTCAACCAGTATGCTTGCCATGGACTTTGCACCCAACCGGCTTGAGGCTGCACGTGATGTGGCCATTGATTTTATCAATAAACGCAAAAACGATCGCATTGGACTGGTAATTTTTGAAGGAGAAGCATTTACACAATGCCCGCTTACTACCGATAAAAATGTGTTGAAAAGTCAGTTTAAACTGGCTGAACCTGGAATGATGGCCCAGGGTACAGCAATAGGAATGGGGTTGGCAGTTTCAGTAAACCGGTTGCGTGAGAGCACCGCCAAAAGCAAGGTAATTGTTTTGCTCACGGATGGTGTGAACAACCAGGGAAACATTGATCCTGTGACTGCAGCCGATATTGCCAAGGAATTTGGTATACGCGTATATACCATTGGCGTTGGAAAAAAAGGAAAAGCAAAATATCCTGTTCCCGATATTTTTGGGAATATAACATACCAGTACTTGCCGGTTGAAATTGATGAAAAACTTTTGCAGGAAATTGCCGATAAAACAGGAGGAGAATACTACCGTGCTACTGATAAAACATCACTCCAATCCATTTACAATAAAATTGACCAGCTTGAAAAGTCAAAAATGAACGTGATCGAGTACAGGGAAGATCCCCCTGAACGCTTTCATGTGTTTGCCATTATAGCATTGGCATTATTCGGACTTGAACTGATTTTAAAAAACACATTATTTAAATCACCATTGTGGTAAACAGGTTTAAATTATATAATATAAAAAACCTAGCCTGGTTGGTAATTATAACCGAGGTGGTGCTGTGCGCCCTGGCCCTTAATATTTATTTTTTCATTTTTGATAAAAACAATGAAGCAAGGCTGGAGTACCCCCAATACCTTTGGTTTTTGATTGCGGTACCTTTGTTTGCTGTTTTTTGGATAGTCAATACCTGGCAAAAAAATAAAGTCATTCAGCGGTTTGCCTCGGTTGATAAGCTGGGCGGGCTTGGAGCCGAATTCTCTATGGTAAAACGGTTTTTGCAGTATTTGTTTTTACGAAACGCCATTTTCCTGTTGGTTGTTGGCTTGTGTAACCCGCAATATGGCGAGGGAAAAGCTGAAGCAAAACGAAGTGGGATAGATTTGATTATTGCACTGGATGTTTCAAACAGTATGCTGGCCGAAGACATGGGGCAAAACGGGAATCGCCTTACCCATGCAAAACGCGCCATAGAACGTTTGCTTACGCAATTAAAAGGCGACAGGGTTGGCCTGGTTGTGTTTGCGGGCGATGCATTTGTGCAAATACCCATTACAACCGATTATCCTGCAGCCAAGTTGTTTTTAGGAGCTGTAAGTACCGACATGATTTCAGCGCAGGGAACCCACATTGGAAGGGCCGTTAATAAATGTGTTGAATCATTTGACATGAAGGCGAAAACCCGCAAAGCCATAATTGTTATTTCTGATGGTGAAAACCACGAAGAAGATGCGGTTGAAGCTGTACAGAATGCTGCCAATAATAAAATAAATGTGTATACCATTGGTGTGGGTTCGCCCCAGGGCAGTCCAATACCCAATTATGTAAATGGCCAAAAAGATGGTGTTAAGCGTGATGCGGAAGGAAATACCGTTATTACACGCCTCAATCAGGACATGCTAAAACAACTGGCAAGCACCGGTAACGGGATTTATGTAAAAACCACCAGGAGTAACTTTGGGCTGGATATACTTTTTAAAGAAATTAACAAACTTGAAAAAAACACAGTTGACACCATGTCGTATACAGATTATGATGATCAGTACTTTTATTTTATTGGTGGTGCATTGGTGTTATTGTTACTTGAATTTTTAATCGGATATTTGCCCTTGATACGTGTATGAAAAAACTGTTGAAAATAGTATTTTGTTGTTTGCTTCCAGTTACCTTAACCGCACAGGTAGTGCCACCCGTTAAGGACGGGCACAAAGCGCGCAAGTTTGTGAAGGAAGGAAACGATCACTACAAGAACAATGATTTTGAAAAGGCGGTTAAAAGCTATGAAAAAGCTAAAAAAGTTGATCCCAACAACAGCAAAGCCAACTATAACCTGGGAAATGCCAATTACCGTGCCGGGAAATACACCGAGTCAGCCAAAAATTTTGAAGAATCGGCAAAGAGCATTAAGTCGAAATCGGATCGCTCGCAGTCGTTTTACAACATGGGCAACTCTTATATGCAGGAAAAAAAATGGGAGGAAAGCATTGGAGCATATAAAGATGCGTTAAAGGCGAATCCGGCCGACAATGACGCACGTTACAACCTGGCCTACGCGCAAAAAATGCTGAAAAAGGAACAACAAAAACAAAACCAGGACAACAAGAACGACCAGAAAAACAAAGACAATAAAGACAACAAGGACAAGGATAAAAACAAACAGGACGATAAGGATAAAAAGGATAAGGATAAAAAAGACGAAAAGGATAAAGACAAGGACAAAGACAAGAACAAAGACGAAAAAGAAAAAGATAAAAAAGACGGTGATAAACCTAAACCACAGCCCGGTAAAATTGACAAGGAGCAGGCAAAACAATTGCTTGATGCCTTAAATGCGAACGAACGAAAATTACAGGATAAATTAAAAAAGAAAGAAGGCGAAGTGATTGTAAGCTCGCTGCAGGATTGGTAAAACATGAAAGCATTAAAATACATATTAACTTTTTTAATTGCTGGTTTATTTGTACCGGCACAAGCTCAAAGCATCGAGTTTCAGGCAAAAACCAGTAAACAGGTTGTTGCAGCTGACGAAGCGTTTAAAATTCAGTATACGGTAAACGTGGAAGCCCCCTTTACCATTCCCGACCTCAAAGATTTTAAAGTGCTGTCAGGTCCTTCGCAAAGTTCCATGTCACAAATAAACATTGTGAATGGCCAAATGAAACAAACCTATTCAATAACGTATACCCTAGTAATTCGGCCAAAAAAAGAGGGTGAATTTACAATACCACCAGCAAGCATTAGTTATAACGGAAGAAACTATAAAAGCAATACCCTTAAAATTACGGTTACCGCAGCAACAGGAAATGGCCAGGCTGACAATAACACCAATAGTGCTAACCCGGTAAAGTCAAATGGAAAAAACATGTTTTGCACCATTAGCGTAAGCAAAAACAGTGTTTACAAAGGTGAGCCGCTGCAAATTGTATACAAGCTATATTCCCGTTACACGCAAATACAGGACCACAACATTAAACTGGGTACACAAAAAGACGTGTGGGCGCAGGAAATTGAAGGGCCCAAGCAAGGATGGCCCTCTTATGAAGAGAATGTTGGCGGAATTCAATACATGGTATTTCCCATAAAGAAGGAAATTATTTTTCCGCAAAAATCAGGTAAGCTAAAGCTTGAACCGTTTGATATGATGGCAGTGGTACGTGTTAACTTTTTTGAATCTTCGCGTTTTGACCTGGTAAGTAATTCGCCTGTTATTGATGTAATTGAGCCACCGGCTCCACCGGCCAGCTTTACCAATGCAGTTGGAAAATACAAAATGGAATCCAGCATAAGTAAAGAAGTGGTGAATGTAAATGACGGAATTGATTTAAATCTTAAAATTTCAGGAACCGGCAATATACGCCTTGTGGAACCACCAAAATTTGAATTTCCTGGTGATTTTGAAACGTACGATCCTGAGATAAATGACCGCACAACGGTTAACGCAAATGGTATGGCAGGTAGTAAAGAATATAAGTACCTGCTTATTCCCCGTCACAGTGGCGATTTTACAATTGAACCCATTTACTTTACCTACTTTGACCTTGAAACAAAAAGGTATGTAACACTTAGTACTCCTGAATATAAAATAAAGGTGAATAAAACGGCCGGTGTTGAAGAAGCAGGTGTTACCTCAAACGCGAAAGAAGAAACAGGGGATGTAGATAAAGAAATCCGTTACCTTAAATCCCTTTCAGCCCTTACAAAAGGCGAAACGTATTTTACCGGGTCAGGATTGTATTATGGTGGCCTTGCCTTACCTCCTGTTGCTTTTATGTTATTGCTTTTGTTTTTAAAGCGCAAGGAAAAAAATTATGATCCTGAAGCAGAAAAGCAGAAACAGGCTTCAAAAGCGGTGGTAAAGCAGTTGCAAAAAGCACATGCTATGTTACAGCAAAACAACCGCGATGGTTTTTACACTGAACTGCTTTCAGGCATTCAAATTTATTATTGCGACAAATTCAAAGTACAGTTGGTTGATTTTAATCGTTCGCGTATTACAGAAGTCATGACAAAAAATGGAGTGGCTCAGGGAACCATTGCTTTGTTTCTGCAGGTTGTTGAAACCTGTGAAATGGCGCGTTATGCCAACATGCAAGGTAACGAGCAGCAAACATATGCAAATGCATCAGCCATTATTAACAACATTCAGCAGGAGGTAAAGGCATGAAATTAATAGTGATCATATCTTTTGTATTGTTCAATGTGTTTACAGTATTTTCGGCCACAAGTCCTGAAAAAGGGTTTACCACTGCCGAAAAATTATACAAGGAAAATAAATTTGCTGAAGCATTGAATGAGTATGCCAATATTGAAAAAGATGGCTATAAAGGAGTGGAGCTGTATTACAACATGGCTAATTGTTATTACAAATTAGGTGATTTGGGAATGTCAATAGCTTACCTTGAAAAAGCCCGCAAAATTGATCCTGCCGATGAAGATGTGACAGCCAACCTGAAATTTGTTGATAGTAAACTGGAATTTAAAGTAAAAAGTGGTGAAAAGGGGTTAACAGCCTGGTTTAATCGCATGGTGTATCTTTTTTCGGCCGATAATTGGACCAGGTACGGATTAATTCTCTGGGTATTTGCCTTTTTTGGGTTTATAGCCATGCGTACGCAATTAATTAAACGAAGGCTTAACATCAGGATAGCCTCATGGGTTGCCCTGAATTTAGGCATTGTATGCCTTGTAATGGGCTATATTCATTACACACGTGTGTCAGGACCGACCAAAGCGGTTTTGGTTGAAGGTTCAGTGAACATAAAGGCCAGCCCGGCCGATAATTCCAAAACACTTGGAACGTTTCATGAAGGAGCCCGGTTCAAACTTCACCAGGTAAAGGGTGACTGGTACGAAGTTTCGGTTGACGGGAATAATCATGGCTGGGTGAAAAAATCAGAGGCCGAGATCATTTAACCTTATGCTTTAACTACCTTTGTTTCGCATAAATGAAACGGGTAAAAGAATTTTTCAAACGATTTTTTCATAAATGGCGCTTAATCCGTTATGGAATCTATTTCCTTATTTTTCTTACATTATACCTGTGTCGTGGCCCTATTTTACGCGGATTGGGTAACTGGTTGATTGAAGAAGACCGCCTGGAAAAGGCCGATGCAATTGTTTTGTTGGGAGGAAACAGTTTTGAACGCGCGCCTGAAGTAAAAAAACTATTCACTAGAAAATATGCGGGTGTAATCATTTGTACGGGTAGCCAGGTTTCATCACAACTTGAATCATTAGGCATTAAAATTACAGAAGCGGAAAATTCAAAAAAATACCTGGTGAAACTGGGTGTGCCCGATTCATGCATAACTGCGTTTAATGAAGGAACCAGTACCCTTGAAGAAGCCAAAGAACTGAAAAAACTGGCCATGCAAAAAGGGTATAAAAAAATGATACTGGTGTCCTCAAAATTTCATACTGCCAGGGTGCATAAATATTTTAACCGGGTTTTTGAAGGTTCGGGCACACAATTAATTGTAAGAGGAGCCATGCCACTTAAATATAAACTGGAAACATGGTGGCATACCGAAGAAGGTTTGTTATTTGTAAATAACGAATACGTGAAATCGTTTTATTACTGGTGGAATTATTAAACAACAGATCTAGTTCACGCTTGAGCAGTTTCCATTGATTACGCCTTCAATTTTTCCGGCCAGTTTTTTTCCAATATAAGGGTTGTTGTAGGCTTTTGATACCTGCTTTTCACGCGTAGGAATAAATTCGGCAGTGGGGTTGTAAATCACAAACTCAGCTTTTGCATTCACTTCAATTTTTGGTGCTGAAAGTCCAAACACCTGCCGCGATTTATTGCTGAGTAAGTCAATTATTTTTTCAAGGCCTATGTTTTTTCCCGCAACCGTATTGAAGGCGGCAAAACAGGTTTCAATGCCTATGGCGCCATATTCAGCAAGGTCAAATTCCATTTTTTTGCTTTCCACATCTTGCGGTGTATGATCGCTGGTTACATTGTCAATGGTTCCATCTTTTAAGCCCTCAATCAAGGCGTCACGGTCTGATTTGCTTCGTAAAACAGGTTTCAGTTTAAGGTTGGTATCAAACCCGTGCTGGTCTTCATCGGTAAAAAACAGGTGGTGAATGCTGCATTGTGCGGTTATTTTTATACCGTTTGATTTAGCTTTTTTAATTTGTTCAACTCCGCCCGCAGTTGAAACGTTTGCTATATGAAGGTGCGCATTGTGGTAGTTGGCAATGTATGCATCACGTATAATTCCCAATTCTTCACCAATGGCAGGTATGCCTTTTAAGCCCAGCTTTATGTTCTCTGTTCCTTCGTGCATGAGTCCGCCAGCCGTTAGGTCTTTGTCATCGGGATAGGAGAGTATAGCTGCATCAAAATTTTTGGCATAGGCCAGGGCCCTTGACAATATTCCTGTATTCAATTGTTTTTTTCCATCGTAAAAATAACGTGAGCCTGACTGGTTCATGTCATACAGTTCGGCCAGTTCTTTTCCTTCATTTTTTGCTGTAACACATCCAACAGGTTCCAGTGTTACAAGCGTACCTTTTCCTTTGTTGCGAATGTATTCAACCCTGGTTTTTTCAGTAACAGCCGGGTTGGTTGTACCAAGCACACCAACACTGGTAAATCCACCACTGGCGGCTGCTTTAATTCCACTTTCAATGCTCTCCTTTTGTTCATCGCCCGGGTCGCAAAAGTGAACCGTTGGATCAAAAAATCCGGGTGATATATGCAGATTTTCGCCTTGTACAACCTTTGCCTCTTTTGAATCAATGTTGGCGGCAATTTTGGTGATGATGCCATTTTCAATCAATACGTCAACCGTTTTGTTGTTGAACGTTGAGTGTTTGTCAATCACTTTGGCTTGTTTGATAAGTGTTGCTTGCATGGTATAACTCCGTAATTATTGTTTTTTAAGTGTGCCATTGAACCCTTCGCGGTTCAGGTTTTCCACAGTTTTAGTAAAGCCGATTCGGTCAGTAAAAACAGTAAACACAACCAAATACAGGTTGTCCAGTATTTGCGGGTGTTGTCAATGGCCGATAATTCAATTTTACTGTCGTCAATGGGTTTGTCGTACACTTTAAAGTCGGTGAAACCTGCATCTTTTAAAATAGAGGCTAATTCACTGTCTGAAAAATAATCAAGTTCCGATTCATTTCTTGATTGGTTGAGCGATGTTCCACCAACTGTTTTTCCATCCAGGCTAAGGCGGTAACTTCCTGAATTTTTTAAGTTATCGTTAAAGAAAATAGAAATGGAATTGCCGTCATTCTTAAACTCAGGAATAATGTTTTCTTTGGTTTCAACACCTTCCAGGTTAAAAACGTGATCGCCTGCAACCGGTAATGGTTTGATTTCAAAACCAGCATCTTTTCCAAATACATAGTACGGTTTGTTGGAAGTAAGACTTAGTTCGGCCATACGTAACATAATGGGAACAAATAAGGCGTGTTGCCCTAAATTACCTGCCTGCTCAACAGTTGGGGAAGCAACCTGGTACACTTTTCCTTTTTTGTATTTGGTAACACTTATAAGGTCCGATCCATTTTTTAATTTCAATATGGCATTGGTCAAACTGCGCGTGCTGCCTGATGTGATGTAATGTTTGCGTATAAGTGGCACGTCCAGTTGTACAGGGCGTTTTTCAAAAATACCCCTGAAAAATACGTCATCAAAATCGGGTTTTTCACTTATGGTGCGGTTTGTATCGAGCCCGCTGAACTGTGGACTACCTGTTGTTTGCGCAAAGTTGTTGTAGGAGTTCAGGTTTATTTTAAGCGATGGAATTACGCAAACACTGCCGCCCGATGCAACAAATTTTTCAAGCTCCTGTGACAATCCCGATGAAATTTCCTCAAGCCTGTTTAATACCACAAATTGCTGTTGTTTCAGAAGGGTGTAGTCAATATTTTGTTTGGTAAAACTGGTAAACTTATAATACGGATCGTTACTAAAAATATTCTTGATGTCATAGCTCACTGTGTCGGCCGACCTTACAAAATCGTTTATACAGGCCACCTGGAGGAAAGGCTCAATTTCATAGGTGAAATAAAACTGGTTGTCAAATTCAACCTGGGCATCGTTCAGGCTTAATTGACCGTGAATAATGCCTGCTTCGGTATTGGTGTAATTAAAACTGCTGTCAACACTTGAGCCGGCAGGCACCGTAATAGTGGTTACCGCTTTTTGGCTTTTCCTGAACCCGTTGTTATAAACACCAAGGAATAACTGCAAGGTTACGTTTTCTTCTTCTTTCGGGTTGTGGTTGCGTAACCTGAAATAAAATTCTTCGGTTCCGTTAATGGCATGCAAAGGACTATTGAACCAAACAGAGTCAATGCTTATGTTTTTTTGTGTTTGCGGCTTGAGATGTATTAAAGTAAGTGAAGGATTTGTCGGTGTATTTTTATAAGTAAAGGAATTTTTCTGAAAGTCACTTATGTGAATAAGTTGTGTGCTTGAGCCCTCAACGCTTTTCATAATCTCGTCCTGCCGAGCCAGCACTTCATTTACGTTACGGCTTACAGGAAAAACATCAATGCCTTCCAGTTGTTCAAGGGCTTCTTCACGGTTGTATAAACGTTGCGATACAGGTGAAAATTCATTGGTTAAAATTTGGAAACGCGTACTTTGTGCCGAACTGCGAATCATTTCACCTGCTTTTTGTTTGGCAACATCCAGTAAGGGGCCATTTTTACCAAGCGCACGCATGCTGAATGAATTGTCAATGTAAATACTTACCACTTTGTTGGGCGATGCCGATTGCATGCTGCCGGTAAACGGTTGTGCAAAAGCCAGTACAATAAAGCTAAACACCAGTATGCGGCACAATAAAACAAGTAAGTGCTTAAGCTGCGATTGTTTTTTGGTTTTTTCCTTTACCTCTTTTAGAAAACGCAGATCAGGAAAAAAAAGACGTTTGTATTTTTTGAAATTAAATAGGTGAATGATGATCGGAACCGCCAATAGGGCAAATGCACTTAGGAATGCAGGATATACGAAGCTCATTAAAACACAAAACTAATGTTTTAAACCGGATTTCCTTTCACGGAAAACCCGAAATACCGACAATTAGACATAAATAACTGGTTTGTAATGACATAACGACTTGCTAAACAAGGTTAAAAATGCAAATTTGGCAGAAAAACGGGTTTGGAATGTGGCTTGCGGAAGGGTATAGCGTAATCAAGCTATGAGATGTTAGACTTGAGATGTGGCGAAACGGTACTTCCGGGGTAACGTTTTACACGACAGGCAACAGCTCAGAAAAATGAATATGAATACAGAAAAAGTAAAAAAACAGTTCAGGAAAAGCAGGAAAAAAGCGCAATACCTGGCACAAAAAGTTGCTGCCGACTATATAGTGCCTATAGCCAACATGCTTACGCCTTAACAAAACAACAAACAAACATTACAAAATGCAGCATAGGGCTGCCTATTGACAAAAGAAACAAATTTTTAAAACTAAACAGTATGAACACGATAGTAAAAAACAATCATTGTGCACCAGCAAACAGGTTATGGTTTGACGATTTTTTTACCCGCGAAGTTGAACGTTTGTTCACCGGGAATCCAGCAAACAGTTCGGTAACACCGGGCGCAAATGTATGGGAAGATGAAAAACAGCTTTCACTGGAACTTGCCTTACCGGGTATTAAAAAGGAAGATGTGAAGATCAAGCTTGACAACGGTGTATTGAACATTAGTGCCGAGCAGGTAAAGGAAACTGAAGACAAGGCTAAAAACTACATCCGCAAAGAATTCGGAAAAGTTTCTTACAGCCGCAGTTTTAAGGTAAATGAAAAACACTTTAAAGTTGATGGCATAACAGCCACAATGGAAAATGGTGTGCTTTTGGTGACCTTGCCTAAACAGGTTGAAGAGAAAAAAGAATCGCAATTCATCCAGGTTAAGTAATCAGTCTTACTCCCAACAAGGCTTTAACCGGGATTCTACCTCAGGGGCCATCCAGTCGAAAGATTGGATGGCCCTTTCTTTTTCACAAATTTAATGGCTATGCGATTTATTGGCCGTGGCAAAAGATCTGCGTAATCTGCGCAATATGTGGTAAAAAGAATTGTGGCGAGGTCACGACTCCATGTTCATAATTCCCATTAGTCTTTGTGAATCCTTTCAATTATTCTTTAAAATTTACCATATGAACATTCACTTCATAGCCATTGGCGGAGCGGCCATGCACAACCTTGCATTAGCCCTTGTTAAAAAAGGATACACAATAACCGGCAGCGATGATGAAATTTACGAACCATCACGCACGCGCCTGACCAACGCAGGAATTTTACCGGCTGAAATGGGTTGGTATCCCGAAAAGATTCATGCTAAATTAGATGCCATTATACTGGGTATGCATGCCCGTGTTGATAATCCTGAACTAATCAAAGCCCAGGATATGGGACTTAAAATTTATTCATACCCTGAATTTTTGTACGAACAAAGCAAAAACAAAAAACGGGTTGTGATAGGAGGCAGTCATGGAAAAACCACGGTTACCTCAATGATCATGCATGTACTTAAAACAAAAAACATTGGTTTTGATTATTTGGTTGGGTCGCAGCTAGAGGGGTTTGAACGCATGGCGCATATTGATGATAAAAATAAAATTGCTGTATTTGAAGGCGATGAATACCTGGCATCGCCCATTGACCGAAGACCAAAATTCCACTTATACAAAGCCGATATTGGATTGATAACCGGCATTGCCTGGGATCATGTGAATGTTTTTCCCACGTATGATAATTATGTTGACCAGTTCAGGATTTTCGCAAATGAAATGCCTGCAAGTGGTCATTTGGTTTATTGCGCTTACGATCCGGAATTAATGAAAATGGTGCAAACCACAAAAATTGATGCCTGCTTTGTACCTTATGGATTACCCGAAAATTACGTGAATGAAAATGACCAGAGCGTGGTGAAATACGATGGGAAGGAATATGTGTTGAATGTTTTTGGCGATCACAACCTGATGAACCTGGAAGGCGCATGCAATGTGTGCGGATTATTGGGAATAAGCAAGCATGAATTTTATAAGGCCATTCAATCATTTAAAGGCGCGGCACGCAGGCTTGAGCTGGTTCACAAAGCGCCCGGGTTTATTGCTTACAGGGATTTTGCCCATTCACCGTCAAAATTAAAGGCAACAACAAATGCTATAAAAAACCAGTATAAGAAATACAAAATTGTGGCCTGTATGGAGCTGCATACATTCAGCAGCTTAAATGAAAATTTTTTAGGCGAATACAAAAACTCGTTTGACCAGGCCGATTTACCGGTTGTGTACTTTAACCCGCAAACAATAGCCCATAAAAAATTAAAGCCCATTACCGAAGAGCAGGTGAAACAGGCTTTTGGGCGTGATGATTTAAACGTAATAACCGATACACATGTGTTCAGGGATTTTTTGCGATCACTTGATTTAAATGATTCGTGCTTATTGTTAATGAGTTCAGGTACATTTGACGGAACTGATATAAAACAACTGATAAGTGAACTAAAGTTTTGATGGATATTATTCTGAAATATTTTCCCAAGTTAACAGAAACGCAGGTTGCGCAGTTTAAGCAATGCAAAACCAGTTATGAAGACTGGAACAGTAAAATAAACGTGATAAGCCGTAAGGACATGGACAATTTTTACGAGCGTCACGTATTGCACTCATTGGCCATTACAAAGGTTATGCGGTTTAATCCCGGGGCCGAAGTGCTGGACATTGGCACGGGAGGCGGATTCCCAGGCATTCCATTGGCCATTATGTTCCCGGAAACCAAATTTACCCTGGTTGATTCAATTGGTAAAAAAATAACTGTGGTAAACAATGTGGCAGTTGAACTTGGTTTAACCAACGTAACCGGCATACATGAACGGGCCGAAAAAATTAAACACAAGTTTGATTTTGTTGTAAGCCGTGCGGTAACCACCATGCCCGAGTTTATGCAATGGGCTTGGGGTAAATTCAAAGAAAAAAGCGTGCATCCTTTGCCAAATGGCATTTTGTATTTAAAAGGTGGCGATCTGACAGCGGAATTAGAAGGATTACGCAATTTTCACAAGGAGTACAACATTTCAGAATTTTTTGAAGAGGAGTTTTTTGAGACCAAGAAGGTGGTTTGGGTGAAGTGTGTTTGATTTAAAGTGTTTTTTCGATTTGTTTAAACCATTTTTTTGTTTTCCTTCGTGAAAACTCTTCATAAACATGGGTACCAAATACCCCGTTTTTATCGGAATAAACAACTTTATTATTGCCCATATATTTTGTAGTTTCAACAAGCACAAGATTTTTTTCAGTTAAAAACATTTTTCCGGTTTGGCTTGTGTCAATAGCATTAGAGTCGATGGAAGTCTTAATTCGTATCGAATTAGATGATTCTATAAGGTTGAAGTATTGATTTGATTCAACACCAAGCTTCCTTTTTTTGATCATTTTTAAGGCATATTTCAGGTTGTTTTTGACTGGTTTTGATCCGTTATAATAACAATGGCAGTTGTTTTCCTCATTGACCAATGAAAAATGGAAAACGTGATTTTCAGAAAGTAATATGATATCAAGCCAATACCATGATTCACCTTCATCATTCGGGATAGTTACAAGATTATAAAATAAACGTGGTTCAGGAACCTGGGATTTTAAATTTATGTCGATCAGAAAAAAGAGTAAAATCAGGCAGTTTCTGGTTTGCATTCTTGATTAACGCAAAAATATCGAAAAGTTACAGCACAAGCGTATGTTCATTTTCTGCTTTATCATTTATTTTTAAGGTTAGGCAAAGTTTCAAACTCTGCCAGGGATTGAGGCAAGTAGCCCGGAGTAAAAATCAAAAAAGCAGATCCTTCGTTCCTCAGGAAAGGTTTTTTGATTTTTATGAGGACTACAGCCGAAAGCCCGGCCCTGAGCAATTTTGAATCCCGAATTTCGAATTCAAATTTTTTGCGAAGGGAGGCAGCCCGATTTTTATGAACTTTATTTTTTTTGTTTACTCACTTCTTCAGTCACCCATGCTTCAAGTTCTCCGGCATCTTCCATCTTTTTTATCTTATCCATAAACTTGTCTTGTTTAAAACCAATGCCTTTGTTGTATACGCCAAGGGCGCAGCGCAAGCCTGCAAGATTTGACTTTACAAGGTCTTTTGAATAATTATTTTCAAGGCAATACCGTGACCAACCACCCATAAAATAAATAAGCAGAGCGCTGTTTTTTTTATGAAAATCAATAAATGTTGAATTTACCGAAATGGTTACCGTTGGTGAATTGATTTCCCATGCTGTGAGGTACGCATAAACCTGTGTGCGTTTATCTGTTTCCTTATCCATGGGCGTGTCCTCAATCCATTTTAAAAGGGTCAAAAACTTTTGCTCGCTTTTCTTAAAATCTTCATCGGTTTTAGGTAGCGTTGCCAGGTCCCAGGTGTCCTGGGCAACTACGTTTAGCTGAAGGCATACCGCCATCAATAGCATGAATACTAATTTTGTTGTTTTCATTTTTTTATGGTTTTATTTTTCAATTGCTGTTATTTCCCTGTTGGCTCAAAACGGCCACTGCTTACGCCCTGAAACCAATCACCAACACATCATCAATACGATCAAATCCCTTTACCCACCGTGTTAATTCAGCCTCCAAAGCTTTGCGTTGATCACCGGCTGTTTGTACCGATATTTTTTGAAGCAGGTTTACAAAATTTGAATGCATGTATTTTTTACCATGCTCGCCTCCAAACTGGTCCTTATACCCATCGCTAAACATGTAAAACCAGTCACCGGTTTTGTAGCTTATAGAATGCGTTTTAAAATGATGATCCATGGGTGTACGTCCGCCAATGGCATAGCGATCGGCTTTATACATGGTAAAGTCACTGCCTGAGACCTGTATTAGCTCGTTCATGGCGCCTGCGTACGAAATGGTGTTTTGGTTTTTATCAATGCAAACAAGGGCAATGTCCATACCATCATTGGCCTGTGACAATGCGCCCTCACGCCTGAAAACGTTACTTACGGCAACGTGTACTTTGTGCAGGATGCTGCCGGGGTCGGCTTCATGCTGGTCAATCACAACCTGGTTTAAAATATTGTGGCAGGTCATTGACACGAATGCACCGGGCACGCCATGGCCTGTACAGTCAGCCGCTGCTAAAAACAATTTATTGTCCTGCTCAAAAAACCAGTAGAAATCACCACTCACAATGTCACGCGGGAGCCATAAAATAAAATGGTGTGGCAAATGTTTTTGAATGTAGGCGGGATCAGGCAAAATGGCGTCCTGTAAACTTTTTGCGTATTCAATACTTGAAGTGATCTCTGCATTTTTTTCGGCAATCTCATCACGCTGCACTTCAATTTGCTCTTTTTGGGCACGTATTTTTGTGCTGGCGCGTTTGGTCATTATATTGCTGCGAATTGCAAAAAACAAAAGTCCAATTAGCAATACTGCGCCAACAACAAATGAATAAATAATGATTTGCTTGCGGGAGTTGGCTGCTTTTTCATTCTCAATGGTAAGCTTTTGAATTTTATTTTCTTTTTCGGTTTTTTCAGTGCTGTACTTTGTTGCGGCATCAGCAAATGCTTTTTCACGTTCAAGGGCTTTAATGCTGTCAAGTCGTGTAAAAAAAGTTTCATAATATTTATAGCCGCGTTGCAATGTTTGAAAGGCTTTTTCTTTATCTCCTTTTTTCATGTAGGCTTCTGACATGAAATAAAGAATGTTGTTTCCTTCAAGTTCGTTTTGGGTAATTTCAGGTGCCAGTTTCAAAGATTGTTCATAGTAAAAAATGGCTTTATCGGTTTTTTTTAATTCATGGTGCAATGAAGCCAGAATGCGAAGACATTCTCCTGCTTTTTCTTTTTTTTCCTCCAGAATGTAATACTCTACGGCTTTTTCAAGGTGTTTAACGGCTGATGGAAAATTATTCAGGCGTTTTTCTACAATGCCCAGGTTTCTGTAAGCTGAACAGGATTGCCCGCGGTTTCCTGTTTTTAAAAAAAGATCGCACGATTCAAGTAGAACTTTTTTGGCTTTTTCGTATTTTTTTTCTTCAAGATAGGTTGCTCCAAGTGAATTTAAACTAATGGCAAGACCAGGTTCATCGTTTGCCTTGCGGTCAAGGTCAATGCCTTTTAAAAGCGATTTCTCAGCCTTTTCATATTGGCCAATTAAATGATAAATAAGGCCTATGTTATGGTTAATAGCCCTTATGCGTTCAGTATCGCCCAGTTTTTCAGCCAGCTTTTCACATTGAATATACCCTTCAATGGCCCTGGGGTAGTTTGAGAGTTTTCGGTATGCATTGCCCAGTTGACCTGAACTGCGCATGAGGCCAAAATCTGATTTGATTTTAGTTGATAATTCTACTGCTTTTTCTGCAAAGAAAAGGGCCATAGTTGGGTTTACTTCTACGTACTCATACGAAAGTTCATTCAGGTAAAATACCTTTAAACTGTCGTCTTTTTCTTGTTCATACAACTGTTTAAGCGAGTCAATAACAGTGGCCTTTGCCGGAAAATAAATACTTACAAGAAGTAAAAGAAGTGGCAGGAGAAATAAACGCTTTTTTTTCTGGGGCATGCTGCATAAAGATAAAAATTTTGTATACTTGTACAACAAATTGTTTAACCCTTAAAAATTTTTTGACCTATGGCATTTGGAAAAATAACCCAGATACAAGAAGACCCGCAAACTGGTACCATGTTTGGTGAACTAAAAGACCTTGACACAAATACCAAGTATACCTTTCAAAAACAAGCCAATATTCCAACGATTACCCGCCAGGATGTAGTAAACTACACTGCACAGGGTGCCGAGGCAATTGATTTGACGCCAAACCTGGCTGTTAAATTAAGAGATATGCAAACAGCTTCACCAGATGTGCAATTAGCCGCTGAAAACCTGATTAAAGCAATGGCAAAAGATAAGAATATGACTGATGTTGTTTCAAAGAAACTGTAACCATCAAACTACTGAGCAAAAAAGCCGCTGTTTTAAGGCGGCTTTTTTATTTTATAATGATTGAATAAATTTCATGGTATCAATGCCATCAGCATAGTCGCTAATACCTGGTTGCTGGGTTTGTCCAAATAGAACCTGTTTGTTGTCAACCACACATTGGAGTTCATCGCTTTTTAAAGCAAGCGCTGCTTCAATTTTTTTCACATCATCGTAGTATTCATAATGCAAAACTCCCACGGGTGAAAACAGGGATTTGTCTTCTTTTAAAAGTAAAAAGCCGTTTTCAATCAATGAATCACGATTCATAAGGTAAATGGCCTTGTGGTAATCGTAATTATTGGCGTATTTTTTATGGTGAATAATGTCTTTGAAATCAAAAATGCCTCCAAAAAATTTATCCAGGTTATACCCTTCGGGCACATAAATTTTGGTCACGTTGCGACATCCCAGGCCATAGAAATCAAAAATATCGTGACCTAACGCCTTTAGGTCTTCTGCACTTTCATGACCATTCAGTATGGCTACGGATGTGCGGTTTTTACGTATAATGTGAGGATATTTTCCAAAATACGATTCAAAATACCGGGCTGAATTGTTGCTGCCTGTAGCTATTACGGCATCAAAATCCACCATTTTATTGGCAGCTATGCGTATATATTCATCAAAACGGGGCTCAACCTGAATCAAATATTTTAGCAATAAGGGAATAAGCACATCATCATCGCCCGAAAATTTGGCCATTAACTTGTTTCCGCTCAACAAAACACACAATACATCGTGAAACCCAACCAGGGGAATATTGCCCGCCATAATAAGAGCAATGGTTTTATTTTTTTCGGTGCCGGGGTATTTAGCCAGCCAGGTTTCAAGCACATCGGCTTTTAGCCATTTACTGATGCCGCCAAACGCTTTGCGCACCATTTCGGGTGTAAACCAGCCATTGTGGTGTTTTACACCCTCAATTACTTTGTTAAAATCGTCATGTTCGGCCTGCGAAACCCCGTCAGTATATCCTGTCCAGTCCTTTTCAACTGCAAAATGTTCTAAAAAAAGGCCTAATTGTACGAATGCTGCTATACGTTCTTTACCTGTCATATGCTTTTAGTCACTAAATTTGCACAAAATTAAATTTTATAGGCAATGGCCATAATGATTACCGATGAATGTATTAATTGCGGTGCCTGCGAACCGGAATGCCCCAATAACGCTATTTACGAAGGCGGGGCAGAGTGGAAGTTTGCAGACGGTACCTCACTTAAAGGCATTCTTTCAAGTCCCAAAGGAAATGAAATTAATGCTGAATCATCACACGAACCTGTTTCAATGGACGTGTATTATATAGTTTCTGATAAGTGTACTGAGTGTGTGGGCTTTCACGATGAACCACAATGTGCGGCTGTTTGCCCGGTTGATTGTTGTGTTGATGACCCCGGATTTAGGGAGAGCAAGGAAGAACTACTTGCTAAAAAAGACTTTATGCACCTGTAAACCAGTGTTTTTAAAGTGAGCAACCTGGATCAGCCTGACGAAAGTTTTAGCCCTAAATCAAAATTAGACCCTGACGATTTTTACCGTTCCCCCGAAGGATACATCATTTTTACAGCCAAATACCTGTTAAAACGAGGGTATTGCTGCAAAAACGGGTGTAAGCATTGTCCATATAACTACAATGTTAAAACAGGGAAATTTGACAAAAATTGAAGTTTTGACCCCTTAAGCATGGGTGTAAATCACTTGTTTGGTCTATTTTAGCAGCCTCTTAAATCTACCTTGATGTTGCGTTTACTTTTTATTTCCTGCTTTTTGTTTTTAATAGCAAAAACAAATGCACAAGTGGTTATTCCAACCGATGAAGAATTGGCTACAGGCGATGATGAAGCAAAAATGGATGCCGGCCAGTACTTTCTTGATGAAAAGTTATACTACCAGTCATTGCGCATTTGGAAAAGCCTGCTCAAAGATTATCCTGATAATCCGCGCATCAATTATATGGCTGGTAAATGCCAGTTTTTGTCAGGTGTGGAAAAAGGAAAAGCCCTGTCGTTTTTTGAATTGACAATTGGTCATATTTCATCGAAAACAAAAATGGATGCCCGCCATTTTGATGAAGTGCCTGTTGATGCCTTGTTTTACCTTGGTAAGTGCTACCACCTGAACGGAAAATTTGATCAAGCGTTGGCAAAGTATGAAGAGTATGGAATGAAATTGGGATCAAAAATAACGCCTGATGACAAAAAGGAAATTGAGCGCTGGAAGAAGTGGACCGAAAATGCAAAGCTGCAGGTAGCCAACCCAAACACAAACATTGTGATAAGTAATCTTGGGCCTGATGTAAATACCATTGACGAAGAATACGCTCCTGTATTGTCACTTGACGAAAATATTTTGTATTTCACCTCAA
This sequence comes from Flavobacteriales bacterium, assembly GCA_035299065.1. GTDB lineage: Bacteria > Bacteroidota > Bacteroidia > Flavobacteriales_D > UBA2798 > DASPJQ01. Next base: position 23,124 of record DATGXI010000047.1, on the reverse strand, counting down.
GGCGATTGCGTTCTGACAGCAGCAATGCCGGAACCTATACGATTGAAACAGGTGGGTATTATGAAGATGTTTATTTGTCATTTCGCGATCATGAAACAGGAAAATGGTCAAAACCAAAAATGATGAATTTTGGAAATTATGTTGATGATAACGAAGCCACGGTGTCTACCTCGGCATCAGGAACCGAAGTGTATATTTATTTTGACAAAGAAGGTGGGGGCGATATATATACGTCATCATTTCTTGAAGGCGGGTTTAATGCCGAGTTGGAACACATGACGGGTGATATGAATTCAGATAGCTGGGAAACACATTGTACCGTTTCGCCTGACGGAAATGTTATGTTTTTTACCAGTAACAGGCCTGGAGGATACGGTGGTTTGGACATTTACCGTGTCATAAAACTGCCAAACGGCCAATGGAGCCAGGCTGAAGTTTTGCCACCGCCAATCAACACGCCTTTTGACGAAGACGCGCCCTTTATTCACCCATCGGGAAATATTTTGTATTACAGTTCAAATGCAGGAACAAGCATGGGCGGGTGCGATATTTTTTATTCACGCATAACTTCAAAAGAACCGTTGCAGTTTGCCGAACCGGTTAACATGGGATACCCGTTAAATACAGTTGATGACGATGTGTTTTTTGTGATTGATCCCGAAGGAAAAACCGGTTATTATTCATCGGCACAAAATGGCGGATATGGAGCTCATGATATTTTAATGGTTGAATTTAAAAAACCAATGTCGGAACCGTTTGCGCTTTTAAAGGGTCATATTATGATGGTTGATCATTCGCAAATTCCAGCAAACATGAATGTAACCATTACCAACCTTACAAAAGAGTCACAGCAATTGAATTTTAAGCCAAGGCAAATTGATGGTGGTTTTGTAATGGCCCTAGATCCCTGCAGCGATTATGCCATTGAATACTTTGTGGGCGAAAAATCAATTAAGACCGATAAGTTTAAGGTGCTTTGCAAGGACAATTACCAGGAAATTTACAAGGAAGTATATATTGACACCCTTTATATAGCCATTGACATGGCAAAAATAAATGAACTGTTAAAGGATACCGTAAAGGTAGCAGAAGCAAAAAAGGATTCGTATTATGAAAAGTACTTTGACTATAACTTATTGGATGTAAATGTAGCCGAACAACGTTACAATGCATTTATTGCTGATTTAAAAAACATAATAGCAATGAAAGGGAAAGTGGAAATTTTTATTGAATCAAGCGCATCGCATGTTCCCACCTCAAAATTTAAAGACAATCAAAACCTGTCAATTTCCCGTGCCGAAGAAACAAAAAACGGGATTCTGAGTTCGCTTAAAAAAATGAACGCTGACATTACGCAGGTTTCATTTAAGCAACCAAAAACACTAATACAGGGGCCTGAATACCAAAATGACTACCTCAAAAATAAACGGGTGTATGGTAAATACCAGTATATAAAAGTATGGGCTAATTAATTCCTGATTCCCGGTAAGGTGTTAAAATTAATTTGAATTTCCAGCCGGGTATACATTCTCAAACCTGAAGCCCATTAGCAAAACATCGTCTGTTTGTGGTTCTGATCCTTTCCAATCTTCAAAAATTTTAGTGAGCTCATTTTTTTGTGAATGCATAGGCTCACCATTAAAATTTTTAAGAATGCTAACCAAACCATTTGTATTGATCTTCCTTCCTTTTGGGCCTCCAAACTGGTCAGTAAACCCATCGGTATAAACATAAATTTTATCGCCTTTTTGCAATTGTACCGATGCGTTGACAAAAATTTTCTGGGTAGTAATTCCTCCAATGGTATCGCGGCCTGTTTTGAGAAGGTTCACCTCATGGCCCCTTACATGAATTAATGGGCGCATGGCACCGGCAAAATCCAATTCTCCGGTTACCAAATCAAGGCTCAGTAAAATAAGATCCATTCCATCATTAATGTCATGGTGCAACAATTCGTGCATTTTATTGTCAAGGCTGTATAAAATTTCAGCAGGATTTTTTTCGTCTTTTTCCTTAATAATGTCGTTAAAAAGCGTGTTGCCAATCATACTCATGAACGCCCCGGGAACCCCGTGACCAGTACAGTCAGCACAAACAATCAGTAAACGGTTGTTTTTACGGGTGTACCAGTAAAAATCACCTGAAACGATATCACGTGGTTTATACAAAATAAAATTATCAGGTAAATAAACTTTTAGCATATCTGTATCAGGCAGTATACAAGTTTGAATGCGTAAGGCGTAATGAATGCTATCGGTAATATCTTTGTTTTTTTGTTCAACCAGGCTTTTTTGGTTTCTTAATTCTTCAGTGCGCACAGCCAGGTTGGATTCAAGCAGCGTTACAAGTCGTTTTTGGCTTCGTTCCCTTAATTTTACAATGACGATGGTGCCAAACAGGAAAACGCATGCGCTAACGAGCACAAACCACCAACTTTTCCAAAATGGACTGCGTATGGTAAACCTAAAAAGTGTTTTTTCAGCAGTAGCATAACCATCACCATTTTTTGCACGTACCTTAAAGGCGTATTCTCCATCTTCAAGTCGGGAATAGTCGGCCACATTATTGCCTGTAAGCTCACTCCATACAATATCAAATCCTTCTAAATAATATTCATACGTAACTTTTTCAGGTTTTGAAAAACTGATTCCAACAAAATTGAATTTTATTTTATAGGTACCATAAGGCAAAACGCATTCTTTTGAGAGGTCAAGTGGCTTGTCAGAACAAATCACACTTTTTAAATTCAGTTTTGGCGGAACTTTATTTATTTTTAGCTTATTGTGATTGAATACAAGTAACCCGTTTGTTGTGCCAAACCAAAGATTTCCTTTCTCGTCTTTGCAGCTTGACAACGGGTTAAATTCATTGTTAATGCTGTATTGCTGGTCAAATACATCGGGTTTTAATGTTTTTGTATTAACGCGTGTTAGTGACCCACGATGCCCCAGCCATATGTCATTGTGGTTGCCCAGGGTTATTGAGTATATATAATCTGATTTTATCCCATTTGTGGTTTTAAGTGATTTAATTTCTTTTCCATCAATAATAATTAAACCATTACCATTTGAGCCTGCCCAAAGCCGTCCTGTTTCATCTTTTACCATGCAGGCAACTTCAAGAAATTGTGAAGCGGTTTCAAGGTTAATGTTGGTTACCTTATCACCAAAAATATGCGATACCTGGTTGCCTGGTGTACATACCCAGCAATCTTCATCGCCATTGGTAAATATGCTGTTTACATTGTTGTGAATAAGTCCTTCGCCAGTTGTCCAGGAACGCTGAAGGTTTAAATCATAATCAAGCCTTAGCAATCCTCCACGTGTACCTATCCAATAGCCATTGGGTGTTTTTTGAATGTCAGTTACCTGGTTAACCAGTTTTTCTCCTTTTAACTCATGCTTTTTCCACGTACGTTTGTTTTTATCAAAAATGTATAGGCCGTTTTGTGCGCTGCCAACCAGCAACTCCTGCCCGGCATCACATAGTTTGGTGATTTCAAATACCTGGTTGGTTTTCAAAGGTGAAAACATCTCAATGGTTTCATTGCTTTTTTCGTCAACCAGTATTAATCCGTTGCTTGTGCCAAGCCAACGCTGATTTAAATTGATGACAATTGACCGTATGTCGTTTGAAAAGGGTAACGGTAACTGAAAAAAGGTAAAAAATTCATCCCTCAGCATAACAAGCCCTTCGCCATAAAGACCAAACCAGGCGTTTCCTTCATTGTCAAAGTAAACCGATTTCACAAAGTCAGAAGGAAGCCCATTTGCTTCATTGTAATGTTGAATGATGTCAAGGTTTTTATCAATTTCATTATAACGTACATGAAATACGCCTTTATAAGTTGCCAGCCATAAGGTTCCGTTTTGGGCTTGTACTATTTCGTTAATGGTTGCAGTTTCACTTTTAATTTTTATGTTTTCAAATTTCAAATCGCCTGTTGAGGACACAACAGTACGAATTACTTTCCCCGAAGAGGTGCCTAACCAAAATACATTGGAAAGCATGTTGTCCCGTACAACTGTTTGAATTTTTTCGCCATCAGTCTCAATAATTTTTTTGTTGTTGTGATCAATAAATTGTTTTTGTTTTACAGGCAACAGCACGCATCCCTCGCTCGTAAAAAAGAGAAGATTGCCATTGGCCAATACGGTTAATGAATAAATGCTGCAACCATCTTGCAATAAGTTAAATGCCTGTACCCTGGATTTATTGTATAAAAATACTTTTCCGTTTTGACAAGCGGCAATAATAAAACCTTTTGATAATTCGGCAATGCATGTAGTTGGACCTAATTCACTTGTTGAATACAATAATGGCTTGTATGTTTGGCCATGCTTTACGCTTAATCCTCCCTGGTTATGTCCCAAAAAAATATCTCCGTTGGAAGCAACAAATATCCGGGTTACAAAATTTTCAACAAGACCGTTTGACGTAGTAAACGTTTTTATTTCTTTTCCATCATAACGGCTTAAGCCTTCACCGGTAGCTATAAGTAAAAAACCTGATTTGTCTTCAGCAATATCATAAATGTATTTTTGAGGTAGGCCTTGCTCAGTAGAAACGTAGTTATACTTAAATTTTTGACCCTTTATGGGCGAACTGGCAATGATGGATAAAACAAAAAGAAGTAATTTGTTTTTTAAACCGAATCGGGTGTTTTCAATGCTTCTCACGGTGTTTTAGTATGTTGAAATTATTGGTACTTTAAAAGTCCTTTTTTTCCAACAGTCTTTTTTACACGAATCACATTATAGTTTGCACAATTTTTATTCCCATTTTCTTGTTTCGGTTAATTCTCAATTCAGGAGCATTGTGATTATGTTATTTTATTTGGGAATAGTGTAAGGGCCTCTCTTTTAAATACAATAATTTGGTGGCATGAAAAAACAAATTAAACCAATGGGCCGTGCTTTGGTCTTTTAAAATACGGCATAGGATTTGTCATCGTCATCTGATTCTCATATTGGGAACCACTAGCATTTGCCTTTTTTTAACAGGTAATGTACAAGCGGCACCTGTCCCCGTTTTTAGTGCTTCAACAAGCAGTGCTGAAATAGGAAATGCAATTGCAATTGATAGTGTTAACCAATTCATTTACGCTGTTGGCAAATTCAGGAATAGCTCAACATTTCCCTCCATTCCTTCTTCGCAAATGAATGGTGGAACCAATAATGGTAAAGATGATGGTTTTTTGATAAAAATGAATTTTTCGGGTGTTACGCAATGGGTTGTTAATATTGGTGGAAATGAAGATGATGAAGCTGTTGCAATAAGCGTTGGACCTGACGGAAATGTTTACCTGACAGGTTATTTTTATGAAAACGCCAGGTTTTATTCAGTAGGGGGAACGTTTACCAGTATTTCAGAACCCGGAAAGAAGGAGCAGATATTTTATGCTTCTTACGACCCGGCCGGCATGTTAAGATGGACATTTAGCAGTGGTGGAAATAAGTTTGACGAAGGGCTGGGGATTACAACCAATGCCAACGGGGTTTTTATATGTGGGGTGTATGAAAAAGAAGCGGGTGCTGCAATTGGTGGTTTACCGGTAGAATCAACCTATAACAAAATCAATACTTTTTTATTGAAAACCAATTTTAATGGAGTTTCCCAGTGGATGATTGAAGCAAAAAGTGATGAGGATGACTATGACGATAATTTTTCTCCTCAATACATGAAAATGGACATTTGTGCATTTGAAAATTCAGTCTATGTAATTGGTTTGATGCAGGGAACAAACATGCGGTTTACTACTCCTGCAGGAACGTTACTGGCAAGCCCAATATTAACCAATGGAGGAACCAATGCCGATATATTTACATATGCGGTTAATGATGCGGGAGTTCTAACCTGGGCAAAAAACATTCGAAATACAGGGTCAAATAACATAACGGGTTTTGCAATAGCAGCTGATTGTTATGGCGTATACATTGCAGGAACAATTCATGATAATCCTGTTTTTCCAAGTACAGACCCATCATCAACCATGTCAACCGGTGACCATGACTTCGCTTTTATAGCCCGTTTGAATAAATCTACAGGTATTGATGCCTGGGTAAAGCGAATGGGTGGAGGAGTGGATCATGAGGATATAATTTATGACCTTGCTACCGATCATCATGGATACGTTTACGCCACAGGAACATTAAGGAGTAATCCTTTTGGAGCCCCTGATACAACCATTTCAGGCGCATTAAGTAAAGAAGTATTTATTGCAAAGTACCGAACTGATGGAGTTCATGTATGGACAAAGGCGTGTATTAGTTCGGGCGATGACATGGGTTACGGAATAGCAACCTACCGCAACACAAAAGTTTTTGTAACGGGAGAATACTCAACCAATTTTAATTTCGGTTCGGTAAACGTGACCACATCAGCCTCACAAAACTTTTTTGTATCTGAATTTAATGCCGGCTCAACAAATTTTTATCCCTGTTGTACGTCTCCACCAGTGGCCGGTACAGCTTCTGCAGCTTCTTTAAATTATTGTCCTGGTTCCCCGGTGACGCTTTATTTAACTGGTTCAACAGGTGTAATCCAATGGCAGGTTTCCATTGATGGTGGTACAACATGGAATAATGTTGCAGGAGCAAATAACGATACGTTGGTGTATACGCCAACAGGTTCAAGCATAAAATTCAGGGCACGTTTAAAAACGGATTTATGCGGGTACGTTTTTTCGAATATTGTAACAGCAACTTATCCCACAACTACCCCTGTAATTGCAGGATGTCCTGCATCAATTACTGTTTTTAACGCATCTGGTACTTGTGCTCAAACAGTTTCATGGACCACTCCCACTGTTTCTGATGTTTGCCCTGGTTCAACCATTGTACAAACCAGCGGACCTGCACCGGGTTCAGCATTCCCGATAGGGGTCACGTCTATTGCATATACAGCAAATAATGTTTCAGGACTTTCATCAACCTGTTCTTTCACGGTTACGGTTACCGATAACGAATTACCTGTCATCAATAATTGTCCCTCAACAATAACGGTAAATACCTCGGCTGGATTATGCAGCGCTGTAGTAACCTGGGTTGCCCCAACAGCAAGTGATAATTGCCCTGGTGCTACCATAACACAAACAAGTGGCTTGCCTTCGGGTTCAGTATTCCCAAAGGGAACAACAAATATAGTATACACGGCAACCGATGCGGCAGGTAACACCACAACCTGTTCATTCACGGTTAGCGTTATCGACAATCAAAATCCTGTTATAGCATCATGTCCGGCTGCAATCGTAACAAATACTGCCGCTGGTTTATGCAGCCGGGTAGTAACATGGACCGCTCCAACAGTAACAGATAACTGCCCCGGAGCAACAATTACACAAACAGCAGGCTCTCCTTCAGGGTCAGCTTTTCCAAAAGGAATTTCAACTATTACCTATACAGCTACTGATGCGGCAGGAAATACGGCAACCTGTACATTCACAATTACAGTAAATGACAATCAAAATCCTGTTATTTCAGGCTGTCCAGCGTCAATAACAACAAATACGTCACCGGGAAATTGTTCGGCAAATATAACGTGGACAGCACCTACGGTAAGTGATAATTGTCCGGGTGCAACAATAAATCAAACAGCGGGTTTGCCGTCCGGCTCAGCGTTTCCAAAAGGCATTTCAACCATTACCTATACTGCAACCGATGCTGCGGGTAATTCATCCACCTGCACATTTACCGTAACAGTTAACGATAACGAATTGCCGGTCATCAGCAGTTGCCCTTCACCAATAGCTGTAAATACAACGGCAGGACTATGCAGTGCAGTGGTAACATGGACACTTCCAACGGTTAGTGATAATTGTGCTGGAGCAACAATAATACAAACTGCCGGTTTGCCATCAGGATCGGCATTTCCAAAAGGAATATCAACCATTGTTTACACAGCTACTGATGCAGTGGGAAATACTACAACATGTACTTTCACGGTTACTGTGTCCGATGCACAATTACCTGCAATCGTAGGTTGTCCCTCATCGATAACAGTTAATGCGTCACCAGGATCATGTACGGCAGTTGTGTCTTGGGGACCACCTTCCACAACCGATAATTGTCCGGGTGCAACTATTGTGCAAACAGCCGGCTTGCCTCCCGGTTCGGCATTTCCAAAAGGAATTTCAACGGTGACATATACAGCAACCGATGCCGTGGGCAATACAAATACATGTTCATTTACTATTACTGTCGTGGATAATCAATTGCCTGTTATTGTTTCCTGTCCTTCACCAATTGTGACAACCACCTCTACAGGTTTATGCAGCAAAGTTGTTGCATGGACTGCTCCAACAGTAACAGATAATTGTTCGGGAGCAACCATCGTGCAAACTGCAGGTGCTCCTTCCGGTTCAGCGTTTCCAAAAGGCGTTTCAACCATCATCTATACAGCAACTGATGCGGCAGGAAATTCAACAACCTGTTCTTTCACCATTACTGTTAACGATAATGAAACCCCTGTGATTTCAGGTTGTCCATTACCCATAACAGCCAATACTTCACCCGGAAATTGTTCAGCCAATATAACGTGGACCGCACCAACGGTGAGCGACAATTGTCCTGGCGCGACAATTGCCCAAACCACAGGATTACCTTCCGGCTCATCATTCCCCAAGGGAACTTCAACCGTTACCTATACAGCAACTGACGCTGCCGGCAATTCATCAACCTGCTCATTCACCATTACCATTAGTGATAATGAAATTCCGGTGTTCACTTCATGTCCATCAAATATAACACTCAATAACAATGCAGGCCTATGTACAGCAAATGCAACATGGGCCATTCCAGCGGCTACTGACAATTGCACGGGAACAACTGTTGTTCAAACAGCCGGACTTCCGCCTGGATCTGCATTTCCAATAGGGTTGACCACCATTTGTTATACAGCTACCGATGCTTCAGGAAATACAACACTGTGTACATTCACAGTAACTGTTAACGACACCGAAAATCCGGTAATAGTAGCCTGTCCTTCCAATATATCAGTCTCAAACGATTCCGGAAATTGTTCAGCTATTGTAACGTGGATAGCACCAACGCAGTTTGACAATTGTAGCGGAAGCACCATAGTTCAAACAAGTGGGCTCACGCCAGGATCGGCATTTCCTATTGGCGTTTCTTCCGTTGTTTATACAGCTACTGATGCTTCAGGCAATGCGTCATTGTGTTCGTTTACAATTACGGTTACAGATGATGAGACTCCTTTCATCACAGGATGTCCATCAGATATTGTTGTTTCAAATGCGCCAGGCCAATGCAATTCGCCTGTTTCGTGGACTGCACCAACAGTTAACGATAATTGTTCAGGTTCTACCATCACACAAACAAATGGCCCGGCCCCGGGATCGGTTTTTCCATTAGGTAATACGTTAATTTCTTACCAAGCCATTGATGCCTCGGGAAATATTTCTGTGTGTGACTTTACAGTTACGGTTAATGATTCTGAAGCTCCGCAAGTGTTTTCTTGCCCTGGAGGTGTTACAGGCTGTGATTCGCTTATTTTTTATTTTCCTCCTTCTGCAAACGATAATTGTTCGTCCGTAACCGTAACACAGATCGATGGTACGGGGTATACTTCTGGCGATGTTTTTCCAACGGGTACAACCCATCAGGAATATACCTTCACCGATTCGGCCGGCAATTTTTCAACCTGCGCTTTTGATATTACAGTATTGCCTGTTATATATCCACAATTTCTCAGCATTGTTCCCGATACATTTTGTTTTAATTCAACATTATTTGATCTTTCAGCATTTGTCACGTTAAATCCCGGTGAAACAAGTAATTTTTACTCAACCAGTGGACTTGCCATATCAGGTGATTTATTAAATCCCTCACTTTCGCTAGCCGGATTATATACTATTTATCATGTTGTGACAAATGGATATTGCAGTGATACAGGCACCGCTACAATAAGAATACTTCCGGAATATAATTCAGATTGGAGCATTGGCGATACCATTTGTGAGGCAAGCGGGTTAATCACGCTAAATTCATTGTTAAGCACATCGGCCGACACCACCGGCATATGGAGTGGAGGACCAGGTTTGGCCCTGCCATTGTTTAATCCTTCAGGTTTAGGAAATATAAACTCCTCGTTAATGTATGTTACAGGTGTAAGTTTTTGTACCGATACAACAAGTCATTCTTTTTACGTTGCTCCTGATGTTGATCCGGGCTGGTCTTTTGTAACCGATACCATTTGCAGCAGCGTTTCTCCAATAAACCTGTCAATACTTGTCACAGGAACATCCAGTGGTGTTTGGAATGGCAGCAGTATAAGTGGAAATTATTTTGAACCGGCTGGTATTTCAGGTCAACAGGTTGTAACGTATACCGTTGGTATGGCACAGTGTAAGGAATCACTTAACGATACGATTATGGTGTATTTACAACCAGCACCAGAAGCGGGCCAGACTTTGGAAATTTGCGGTTTTACAACAACGCTCAATGCAATTCCTTCGGTTGGAAGTATTGATTGGTCGTCATTAAATGCGTTGATTACCGACACAACTCAGGCAAGTACCTCAGTAACTGTGTCACAACAGGGGATTGCCGTTTTTTGTTTGTCAGAAACAAATTGGAATTGCGTGAGTACAGATACCGTTAGTGTTTTATTTTGGGAAGCACCTGTAGCAGATGCGGGACCTGATCAGTACCTTGACTTTACAACCTCTTCTGTAATGGACGCACCTGATACCGTAATTGGAACGGGTAACTGGGCTTCAATTTCAGAAGCAACCAGTTTTGAATTGGCCTCTCATCCAAATTCGGTAGTAAACAACCTTCACGTAGGAAGTAATTTATGTATTTGGACAGTTAGTAACGGAGTTTGTCCTGCTGTACGTGATGAAGTTATAATTTACGTTAACGATTTGTTTATTCCACAAGGATTTTCTCCAAATGAAGACGGGATAAATGATGTGCTGGAGATAAAAAATATTGATAAAACTGAAAATACATTGCAGGTTTTCAATAGGTGGGGGCAGGTTGTGTACGAAGCGGTCAATTATAAAAATGACTGGAAGGGTACCGATAAAAATAACTATATGCTGCCTGACGATACATACTATTATATAGTAACAGTTCCATTTTTCCCGGCTTATACTGGTTATGTAATTTTAAAACAAAAATGAAAGTCATTCTATTCATACTATGTTTGGTGTTTGCCTGTGGTTTAAAAGCGCAGCATACATCATTAACCACGCAATACATGTTTAATAACCTTGTTGTTAATCCCGCATATACCGGGGCAATGAATGCGTTTACATGTTCAGCAAGTCACCGTTCGCAATGGCTGGGTCTTGATGGTGCACCTGAAACACAAAATTTTACGTTGCACAGCCCATTGAAAAACGAAAACATTGCATTGGGTTTAATGTTTTTTCGGGATGCAATTGGTGTCACAAAACAAAACGGAATTTACCTGAGTTATGCATACAGGATTAAAATGAACAACAGCCGGCTTTGTTTTGGATTAACGGGAGGGGCTTCATTTTTAAAATCTTCATTTAATCAGGTAAGTACCGTACAGGCAAACGACCCTTCATTTTCAGGTTTGTCTCCAACTTATATTCTGCCAAATGCAGGTTTTGGAATTTATTTTTATAACCGGCTATTCTTTACAGGTTTATCCCTTCCTTTTTTCATGGCCAATAAAATAATAGGAAATTCTTCGCAGGTTGAATATGGCTATGATAACTTTAACCTTCATGCCCAAATGGGATTCTACTTAAAATTAGGAACCGATTTTACCATTAAACCTTCTGCCTTGTTGAGAGTGAATATGCGCAAAGCACCACAGGCCGATTTTAACCTCATTGCGTTGTTATGGAATAAAATTGGCATAGGGGTTTCCTACAGGACCGAAGACGCCATAATTTTTCCGGTTCAATTTCACGTAAACGATCAGTTTATGATAGGGTATTCATATGATATGACTTTATCGCCATTAAAAAATTATCAGTTCGGATCGCATGAATTAATGATAAGGTATTGTTTCCTTCAAACCGTTAACGCAGTTAATCCTCGCCTTTTTTAGTAATGAGATCAATAATCTTCATACTCATATTTTTTTCTTCATTTGTACTTACAGGGCAAAAATTACGCCATGTAAACGAAATGAAAATAAGCCCTGGAGCGTTTGGGCTGGTTCCCTATAAAACGGGGTACGTAGTTGTTTCAACCCAGGAAAATTTTCGGGTAATTAAACATGTGAATGAAAATGATAATTCCCGCTTACTGGGTGTTGTTTATATTGATACATTAAATAATCAAACAGGTGATTTACCAGGAATATTTACTACCAACCTGAACAATGGGCCTGTTTTTTTCTACAAAGGTGAACAATCGGCTGTTCTTACCCGTAATATTGGCCCGGTAACAAAAAAAAGCAAAAACAAGCTTGGACTGTATTTCTTATCTGCCAATGAAAATGCCTGGTCACAAACCGATTTTAATTTTAACAGCAATGCATATTCATGCGCACAGGCCTGGATGAATGAAAATGGTGATCGTATGATTTTTGTGTCTGATATGCCCGGAGGTTATGGAGGAACAGACCTGTACATGACAACGCTTGAAAACGGGAACTGGACAAAACCAAAAAACCTGGGTCCTGAAATCAATACCACCTCGAATGAAATGTTTCCGTTTATTGCGGCTACCGGAAAATTGTATTTTGCTTCAAACAGGCAAGGCGGAAAAGGTGGTCTTGATATATACCAGAGCGAGTGTGTTGATTTTGTTTTTCATCAGCCGCTATTGTTGGATACGTTAGTTAATAGTCCTGGCGATGATTTTGCCTATTGGTGTACGCCAAATGAGCGTAATGGATATTTTTCATCTTCAAGATCGGGAAAAGACAGGATTTACCAATTCGACTTTACGTATCCGGAATTTAAGGATTGTGAGTCTTCCGAGGAGCGCATTTTGTGTTATGAATTTGCCGAAGAAGCTACTACCGATGTGAAAGGAACGCCTTTAAAGTATGAATGGGATTTTGGTGATGGCCATAAGTTAAAAAAAATGTCGGCAGAACATTGTTATGAAAAACCCGGTACGTATCATGTAAGTTTAAATATTCTGGATACCGTAATCAATAAACTTTACATGAACGAGGCTTCGTATGACCTTGAAGTTCGGAATATCAGACAACCCTCAATGTTATTGCCCGATACCTTAAAGGTATTTGACACACTTCATTTAAAAACAGACGTGGGAACGTTTACTGATTTTTCAATCCTGCATAATTATTGGATGGTTGAAAATACAATTCTGGAAGAAGAACCTGTTTTCTACGCGTTTAAATCTCCCGGTGTTTATAAAGTTGTTCTAGGTATTACATCATCCCTTGATTATAAAGGAAATTTCAAAAAAAAGTGTTTTGAAAAGGAAATTGTTGTTACATCGGGCCTTGAAACCAATAAACGTATTGTCAAAAACGATACTCCTTTGCATGAAACAAAAAAAGTGGTAAAAGATACTTCTGTAAATTATAAAGTGGTTCTGGATGAATCTCCAACACGAAAAGAGATTAACGAAGAAAATTTCAGCTATCTCCATTCAAGAGTAAAGGAGTATTATTTAAGCGAAGATAGTCTGTACAAATACACAATTGGAGGTTCGGCTAATCCTGTAAGATTAAAAACGTTGTACGATTCAGTTCACAAAGCCGGTTTTTCCCAGGCACGGGTTGAGGGAATTGATAAAAGTTTAAAATCAACATCCCAGTATGAGGTCTCTGATGAAAAACTAAAGGCTATTTCAGCTAACCAGCTAGATGCATTGGCTGGCAAAACATTTGAATTGACAGTTATAACATTTGATTACAATAAAACTGAAATTAAGCCTGAAGGTTTTCCTTACCTGGACACGCTTGTAGAGTATTTGAGCCAACACCCAACTTTTACATTGGAAATAACCGCGCATACGGATAATAAAGGGCCTGATGAATTTAATAAAAATCTGTCCCAGCAAAGAGCAGTTTCAGTATTTAACTATTTATCGGCAAAAGGCATAAATGCAAGGCGCATGATAAAATACGGGCATGGAGAAAAATTCCCCAAGTACCCGAATACAACTGAAGAAAACATGATGAAAAACAGGCGGGTTGAATTCCGTATAGTAAGATGAAAAAGAAATTAGTATTAGGTTTATTTTTAATGGGAATGAATAGTACCCGGGCTCAACAATTGCCAGGCCTTGAAGAAAACATTCCATTTATGGTTACGTTTAGCAAGGAAGCTGAAAAATCCTGGGGCGATGACGATTTTAACCAAATAGCGTTTATGGTTGTTCCTAAAACGCAAAAATCGGCTGTATACTTAAGGGTTTTTGATGCCGATGTAGCCGGTAAGCATGATGAAAACAGGGGAGGATTCAACTCCACCACAAAATTTTCAATTTATGGAACGGGTTGTTACAGTTCCAATGAGCAGGAAAACAAAGACCCTGTAGGTGGCTATAAAAAGGGCAATATATTGTTTTCAAAAGCATTTGGAGCCGATACAGCCTGCGACAATAAGTGGTACACATTTGGCCCTATTAATCCCGCTGAAGGTGAACTTAAGCCGGAATTGGGAGGATATGTATTTAAAATTATTACAGAAGGTGCTAAGGGCGATGATGGGAACCTGTATCGTTTTTTTCTAAGTACCCATGAAGACAAAAACAACAAGGTTGAAGGGGGAAATATATTTGTGTATGAGTACGCCTTCAGGTTGAATGCTGATAAAAGCATGACGCATTTATACCCCTATGTTGACGTAAATACAATTGCAATTAAAGAGTATAATTTTGATGTTGATGATGATGCGTATGTGAAAATGATTTCGATGTCAAACCCGGGAACTAAAGTGGAAGTTTCCGGAGATGGTGATTGGAAGGAAAGTTCTTTCGAGGTTACTGAAAAGGATAAAAACACATCACTTGACGTACAAATTGTAAAAACAGGTAATGCCAGGAATAACAATGTGGTCTTTTCGTTTACCAATCAGCGCGGTGAGCATATGCCTTTTTATGCTATTCCCATTGGAGCCATCCCTAAAAAGAGCATAGTTGTCAAACCCAAAGGAAAAAAATAGATTTAAACTGAGAACTGAGAACTGTAAACTGAGAACTGTAAACCGAGAACTGTAAACCGAGAACTGTAAACTGAGAACTGTAAACTGAGAACTGTAAACTAATAACTATTTAATAACAGCCTTAATCTCCAGTATTTCGCACAGCTTTCCAACCGCATAATCAATATCTTCTTTTTGCGTGTATTTGCTGAATGAAAAACGAATATTTACCCGGTCAGGATTTACCTTTAACGCTTCCAGTACGTGAGACCCTTTGTTGCTGCCACTTGAACATGCACTACCACCCGAAGCGGCAACACCATTTATATCCAGCTTAAAAAGCAACATGTCATTGTTTTCATTTGGCGGAAAAGATATATTTAAAACGGTATATAACGACTTTCCATTATAGTCACCATTAAATGAAACTCCCGGAATTTCTTTCGTAACCAAATCAATCATGTAATTTTTTAATCCCAATATGTGATCCGTATGCTCTTTCATTTCAGCACATGCAATTTCAAGCGCTTTGGCCATTCCAACAATTCCATAAAGATTTTCGGTTCCTCCGCGTAAATTGCGTTCCTGCGCTCCGCCATGAATAAGCGGATTAATTTTTAATTTTTCACTTTTATATAAAAATCCAACACCTTTAGGACCATGGAACTTGTGCGCTCCGCAGGTTAAAAAATGAATTTTTGATTTTTGCACATCCAATTGATAATGCCCCATGGTTTGCACCGTATCGCTATGAAAAAAGGCCTTGTATTTTTCACACAATTCACCAACTTTATCAATATCAAGTAAATTTCCAATCTCGTTATTGGCATGCATTAAACTTACCAGTGAATTTGGATTTTTTGAAAGTAATTCCTCAAGGTGTTTGATGTCCACATGCCCGTTTGTTGTCAGGTTAACCAACGAGTAGCCAATTTTGTTTTTTGTGCAAATATTTTCAATGGTATGACCTACGGCATGATGTTCAATACAGCTTGAAATAATGTGTGTTACTCCAAGGTCCAGTACAGCACTGGCAATGGCCAGGTTATCAGCTTCTGTACCCCCTGATGTAAAAATAATTTCTGATGATTTGGCGTTAATAAGCCCTGCAATTTTTTTGCGTGAGGTTTCAATAGCCCCTTTGGTTTTTCGGCCAAAGGAATGCGTGCTTGATGGATTTCCAAAATCCTCTTTCATAACCATAACCATTGCTTCTAAAACACTGGGATCCAGTTCGGTTGTGGCTGCATTGTCTAAATAAACCCTCTTTGTCATGCTGCAAATTTCGTGATAAAATTGGTTAACATCAAAAAAAACCGGTTAGAGTATTGGATTTTCAACCAAGTATGGCTTTTACATTTTGCTTAATAATAGCCGCAAATTCATTGGCCTTCTCGGGCGATTTTCCCTCACTGTAAATACGTATGATGGGTTCTGTATTGCTTTTGCGTAAATGCACCCAGCCGTCTGAAAAATCGATTTTCACCCCATCAGTTGTATTTATTTTTTCATTTTTATGAATCTCTTTGATTTTGGACAATAACTCATCTACGTTAATACTGGCATTCAAGTCAATTTTATTCTTGCTCATATGGTAAGCGGGATAGGAGTCTTTGAGTTGCGTAAGGCTCATGTTGGTAGAAGCCAGGTGGCTTAGGAACAAAGCAATACCAACCAGGGCATCTCTTCCATAATGAGCATCAGGGTAAATGATTCCGCCATTACCCTCGCCACCAATTACAGCATTTGTTTCTTTCATTTTTAACACAACGTTTACTTCGCCAACCGCAGCAGCAGCATAACTGCCTCCGTGTTTTACAGTTACGTCATGTAATGCCCGGGTTGAAGAAAGGTTGCTCACCGTATTACCTTTTTTATGCGATAAAACATAATCCGCTATAGCAACAAGGGTGTATTCCTCACCAAACATTGTCCCGTCTTCGTTTATAAAGGCTAACCTGTCAACATCAGGGTCTACAACAATTCCCATATGCGCTTTGGATGAAACAATTTCTTTTGAAGTTTCGATAAGATGTTCAGGTAAAGGCTCCGGGTTATGTGCAAATTTTCCATTTGGTTCGCCATTTAAAACAATTATATCGTTAACACCAAGTGCTCTTAGTAAAGCAGGTACGGCAGTACCTCCGGTTGAATTAATTCCATCAACCACTATTTTAAATCCTGCTTTGGCAATAATATCTTTTTTTACAAGAGGCAAACGTAAAATGGAATCAATATGGGTGTTAATATAATCTGGTATATGCTTGATGGTTCCCATTTCTTCAATACCTACATATGTAAATTCATTTTCTGCTGCTATTCGCAACACCTCGGTACCCGTTTCTGCCGATATAAATTCTCCTTTGCTATTGAGTAGTTTTAAAGCATTCCACTGAGCAGGGTTATGGCTGGCAGTTAAAATAATTCCGGCATCTGCATCTTCATTTGTTACAGCAAATTCCACCGTAGGTGTGGTTGATAAACCAAGGTCAATAACTGTA
Organism: Flavobacteriales bacterium; assembly: GCA_035299065.1. Taxonomy (GTDB): domain Bacteria; phylum Bacteroidota; class Bacteroidia; order Flavobacteriales_D; family UBA2798; genus DASPJQ01. Next base: position 5,550 of record DATGXI010000047.1, on the reverse strand, counting down.
ACCCCCATACCAACAAGCGTGTGGGAAACAAGTCCTGATATCATTTCTCCTGAAACACGGGCATCCCGCCCAATAACAATTTTTGGATTTTTTTTACCTGAACTTTTTTTAACCCACTCGGTAAAGGACGATGTAAATAAAACGGTATCTACTGGGGTCAATCCTTCATTGGGTTTACCTCCAATAGTACCCCGTATTCCTGAAATTGATTTAATAAGTGACATGTGCTTTTTTTTCAAATTTAACCAAGTTGAATTCAATAAAGCGCTGTTTAAAACTATTTATCAACATGCCCGGCCTTAAGCATTAATTCCTATATTTGTTAGCGACCTAAACCGTCACAATATGTATGAAGACGAAGATTTTAATAGTCTGGACTTTGATAGCCAACTAAAAAGATTTGAGGACATCTTGAAAGAAGGTCGCTCGGTTTACTTTGATGTAGCCATTTTTGAGGAATTAATTGATCACTTTATAGGCCACAATGAGTATAAAAAGGCCCTTAGAGGACTTGAAATGGCTTTGACACAGCACCCTGGTAATACCAATTTACTTTTACTCAAGGCCGATCTGTATGTTTCTACAGGTAAGCTTTCAAAATCGCTTGAATGTTTAAACGTTATTGAACAGGTTGAGCCTTACAATAGCCAGGTATTTATTCTTAAGGCAAGCGTGTACAGTCAGCAACGTAAATTCGAAGAAGCTATTTATTTTTTAAAACAAGCCATAAAGTGTGCTGAGGACGAGGATAAGGTTGAGCTGTTTATTGACCTGGCAGTAGAATATGAAAATGCCGAAAAATATGAAAAAGCCATTGCGTGTCTTAAGCATGCTTTGGAGTTAAATCCCGAAAATGAAACAGCCATGTATGAGATTTCATACTGTTACGAAATTTCAGGAAAAAATGCCGAAGCCATTAGTTTTTACAAGGAATTTATTGACGAACATCCCTATTCATATCTTGCTTGGCATAATTTGGGAACAGCACTCATCAAGGATGCAAAATTAGTTGATGCCATTGAGGCATTTGATTATTGTTTAGCTATAAACGAAGATTTTTCAACGGCCCATTTCAACAAAGCAACTGTTTTGATGATGGAAGAAAAGTATCACGAAGCAATCAATCATTTTACTGAAACAATTGTGCGTGACGAAGCGTTGCCGCTTACGTTTCTTTATTTGGGTGAATGTTATGAGAAAACCGGGGAACTTGTTCTGGCAGAACAAAACTATTATAGGGCAATTGAGTTAGATGAAGAGTTTGCTGAGTCCTATGTGGCCATTGCTTTGCTAAAAATGAATTGTGGCCACTACGTTGAAGCCGATTATTACATTACAAAAGCCATTTCAATGGACCAGGTCAATGCTGACTTTTGGTATATCTACGCTGAAATCAGCGAAACGGCAGAAAACTTTGAAAAAGCAAAAGCAGCATACCAAAAAGCCATTACCCTGGATGACACAAATGTTGAAATTCTTGTTGATTTCAGTACGTATTTGGAAAATCAGGAAGGCCTTAACCAGGCACTGGAATTATTACTTGAAAAAGAATTTTGTTTTACAAACAGTGAACTTTTCAATTTCAGGGTTTCATCAATCTATTACGCCAGTGGCCAGTTAAAACAAGCATATAATTATTTCGAAAAAGGATTGCAAATTAATCCTGCAGCATATATTTCTGCCTTTGATTTTTTTCCGCAAATGCAGGATGACCAACACATTATTTACCTCATAAATTCCAATTTCAAAGAATGATAAACGCGTCAATGCCGTACATACCTGAGCGCACAGAAAGTCCGCGCAAAAATGGTATTACAATGGTAATGGACAAAGGACTTAGTTTGACCGAAGCACGCGCTTTTGTTGAAGTGTCAACCCCATATACCGACCTCATAAAACTTGGCTTTGGAACCGCTTTGGTAACTCCAAAATTGAGCGAAAAAATAAAAATATACCATGATGCTGGCTTAAAAGTCTATTTTGGTGGAACCTTATTTGAAGCATTTATAGCCCGAAACATGTTCGATGATTATTGCAAGCTTATTGATAAATTTAAGCTCGAAGTAGTGGAGGTTAGTGATGGATCCATTGTATTGGATCATGACGAAAAGTGCGATTACATTCAAAAACTGGCAAAAAATTTCACTGTATTATCAGAAGTAGGATCCAAAGATTCGGGTATTCTAATTTCTCCGTCTCGGTGGATTAAAATGATGAAAACCGAAATAGAAGCAGGAAGCTGGAAAGTGATTGCTGAGGGCCGTGAGAGCGGTACAGTTGGTATTTTCCGTCCCAGTGGTCATGCACACACAGTGTTGGTGAATAAAATTATTTCCAATGTGAAAGCCGAAAATATTATGTGGGAAGCTCCAAAAAAAGAGCAACAGGTTTGGTTTATTAAATATTTTGGAGCCAATGTAAATCTGGGAAATATAGCCCCTTTTGAAGTTATAGCAATGGAATGTTTACGCTTGGGTCTGCGCGGTGATACGTTTTTCAACTTTATGCCAAAAGAAATTGCTGCAAAAATCAAACAGAAAGCACCAAGGCCCAAGAAGTAATTATTTTACCAATGAAAACAGTTATTATTACTGGTGCAGGAAAAGGAATTGGATTCGCTACTACCAATCACATTCTTGATAATTTTCCCTCTTATAAGGTAATTGCTATATCACGAAACACCCATCAACTAGGATTAATAAACAACAGTAATTTACAGGTAATACAGGGCGATCTCACAAGCGAGATGGATAACATCATTTCTGCAATAGGAAATCAAAAAATTGACGGTTTACTCAACAATGCAGGATACATCGTTAAAAATGACATTGATAAATTGACGTATGCCGATTTCTTAGATCTATATAAGACAAATGTCTTTGTACCCTTCGATCTTTCAAGAAAACTCATCAATAATTTTAACAGTAACGCTCATATTCTTAACATTGGTAGCATGGGGGGATTTGAAAACACCTCAAAATTCCCTGGAATGATCCTTTATAGTTCGAGTAAAGCCGCATTACACTGTTTATCACAGTGTTTGGCCGTAGAATTAATTGAAAATAAAATTAAAGTAAATTGTCTTTCTATAGGAGCTGTTGAAACTGAGATGGTTAAAGTAGCTTTCCCCGGATTCCAACCACCCATTAATGCCCAAACCATGGCCGAAGCTGTTGCCTGGTATTTGCTTTATGCCCACAAATTCATGAACGGGCAAATAATTCCTTTGGCACTAAGCTCCGTTTAATCAGCTTAGTATGAAAAAATATTGATTTGTTAATATTTTTTTTGTCGAAAAAAGCACCACGTAATTCAAAAGCACATACATTTGCAGCCCGCAATTAAAAAAACGGACGTTCTTTCTTAAATCAATTGGGAAAAAAAATAATTCAAAAAAATGTTTTGCGGAAACAAAAAACACTTATTTTTGCAGCCCGTTTGAGAAAGACGGAAAAAGTATTGAAATCGTTCTTTGTAAATTTGAGACAGAATAAGGTAAGCAGTGAATACATCTGAATAAGATGAGAAGTCAATCCAAACCATTTATGGTTTTACAATGGAGAGTTTGATCCTGGCTCAGGATGAACGCTAGCGGCAGGCCTAACACATGCAAGTCGAACGGTAACAGGTGTAGCAATACATGCTGACGAGTGGCGCACGGGTGCGTAACACGTATGTAACCTACCTCTAACTGGGAGATAGCTTCGAGAAATCGAAATTAATATCCCATAGTAATAAGATCAGGCATCTGGTTTTATTTAAAGAATTTCGGTTAGAGATGGACATGCGTCCTATTAGCTTGTTGGTGAGGTAACAGCTCACCAAGGCTACGATAGGTAGGGGGCCTGAGAGGGTTTTCCCCCACACTGGAACTGAGACACGGTCCAGACTCCTACGGGAGGCAGCAGTGAGGAATATTGGTCAATGGTCGCAAGACTGAACCAGCCATGCCGCGTGCAGGATGAAGGCGCTATGCGTTGTAAACTGCTTTTCTCTGGGAATAAACCCCTTTACGTGTAAAGGGCTGAAGGTACCAGAGGAATAAGCACCGGCTAACTCCGTGCCAGCAGCCGCGGTAATACGGAGGGTGCAAGCGTTATCCGGATTTATTGGGTTTAAAGGGTGCGCAGGCGGGACCTTAAGTCAGTGGTGAAATCCCTTCGCTTAACGAAGGAACTGCCATTGATACTGAGGTTCTTGAATCTAGTTGACGTTAGTGGAATGTGTCATGTAGCGGTGAAATGCTTAGATATGACACAGAACACCGATCGCGAAGGCAGCTAACGAAGCTAGTATTGACGCTCAGGCACGACAGCATGGGGAGCAAACAGGATTAGATACCCTGGTAGTCCATGCCGTAAACGTTGATCACTCGACATTGGCGATATACAGTCAGTGTCCAAGCGAAAGTGTTTAGTGATCCACCTGGGGAGTACGCTCGCAAGGGTGAAACTCAAAGGAATTGACGGGGGCCCGCACAAGCGGTGGAGCATGTGGTTTAATTCGATGGTACGCGAGGAACCTTACCAGGGCTCGAACGCAAGTTGACAGGTTGGGAAACCAATCCTTCTTCGGACAATTTGCGAGGTGCTGCATGGCTGTCGTCAGCTCGTGCCGTGAGGTGTTGGGTTAAGTCCCGCAACGAGCGCAACCCCTACCATTAGTTGCCATCATTCAGTTGGGGACTCTAATGGAACTGCCCGCGCAAGCGGTGAGGAAGGTGGGGATGACGTCAAGTCAGCACGGCCCTTACGTCCTGGGCTACACACGTGCTACAATGGCCGGTACAGTGGGCAGCTACACAGTAATGTGATGCTAATCTCCAAAACCGGTCTCAGTTCGGATTGAGGGCTGCAACTCGCCCTCATGAAGCTGGAATCGCTAGTAATCGGGTATCAGCAATGATCCGGTGAATACGTTCCCGGGCCTTGTACACACCGCCCGTCAAACAATGGAAGCTGGGGGTACCTAAAGTCGGTAGTCGCAAGACGCTGCCTAGGGTAAAACCGGTAACTGGTGTTAAGTCGTAACAAGGTAGCCGTACCGGAAGGTGCGGCTGGAACACCTCCTTTCTAGAGTACTAGAAATTTAAAAACGACTTCGACCGCCTCGAGCGGTCTTCATTGCACCTTACTCTGCTCATTTTTTTATATTCCCAACCTAACTCAGTGTGCTAATCGCTGAAGTCATAGGACTGAGTTAATACAATCTAGTCCCGTAGCTCAGTTGGTTAGAGCACTACACTGATAATGTAGGGGTCAGCAGTTCAAGTCTGCTCGGGACTACACTATGTTGCGTTAAGTTGGGGAATTAGCTCAGCTGGCTAGAGCACCTGCCTTGCACGCAGGGGGTCATCGGTTCGAATCCGTTATTCTCCACAAACAGCCACAATAAAATGCGGCTAACGTTCTTTGAAATATTGAAAGAGATAAATTGAAATTCTGTTATAATCTTATAACATAAAAATTTAAGATAATCAAAAACTATTAAGAGCGTATGGCGGATGCCTTGGCTCTCGTAGGCTATGAAGGACGTGATAAGCTGCGATAA
>DATGXI010000046.1:0-27214 GCA_035299065.1 Flavobacteriales bacterium | reverse complement strand
TTGGTAGCAACAATAATGCGTGTGTTATCTTTTTTCCAATCGGTTTGCGCCTTTTCGCGTTCGGTTGAAGGTAAACCAGCATGGTAAAAACCAGCGCTTATGTGTGATTTTTGAAGTTCGGCAGCAAGTTCCTGCGTTCGTCTCCTGTTTCGTACATACACAATACCTGTTCCCTTTAATTTGCTGCAAATATTTTTTAGCTCTTCAATTTTATTGTCGGTTTTGCGGCAAACGTAAACCAAATTATTTCGTTCAAATGTTTGAAAAAAGGTTTGAGAATTTTTAAATGCCAGTTTTTCCTTTATATCCTCAACCACATTGGGTGTAGCGGTTGCAGTTAAAGCAAGCACAGGAACATGTGGAAGTAAATTGCGGATATTGGAAATTTTTAAGTACGATGGGCGAAAATCATATCCCCATTGCGAAATACAATGTGCTTCATCAATGGCAATTAAATTCACTTTCATTTTTTGAACACGTACCCTGAATAGCTCTGTTTCGAGTCGTTCGGGTGAAACAAAAAGGAACTTTGGTTTGCCATACACACAATAATCAAGGGCAATGTCAATTTCTCTTTTATGCAATCCGCTGTGTACCGAAACGGCAATTATGCCATTTGACCTGAGGGTTTCAACCTGGTCTTTAATGAGTGAAATAAGGGGTGAAATAACAATGCAAATTCCGTCTTTTGCCAGTGCAGGTACCTGATAACAAATTGATTTTCCACCTCCTGTAGGAAGTAATGCAAGCGTGTCATTTCCGGCCAATACCGAATTGATGATATCTGCCTGTAAAGGCCTGAAGGCAGTGTACCCCCAGTATTTTTGCAATATGTGATGAATGGTAGTCAATTCACAAAAAAACTGAACTAATATTATTGTTGTTCCAGCTATTACAAAAATACATATATTAGAGGGGTATTCCCGTATTTTATGATCACAACATCTACAAAAACTGAAATTGAGGTTATTAAGACAACAAACTCGCGTTTGTCACAAGTTGATTTCAGTAACTTGCCTTTTGGCAGAATTTTTTCAGACCATATGTTTATTATGGACTATAAAGACGGAGCGTGGCAGAAGCCACAAATTCGCCCGTTTGAAAATTTTTCGTTTAGCCCATCAACATCGGCTTTGCATTATGGGCAATCGATTTTTGAAGGTATGAAAGCCTATCGCAACAAAAACAACGAGGTTTTTATTTTCAGGCCTGATATGAATTACAAGCGTATGAACCATTCGGCTCAACGCATGTGTATGCCTGAAATTCCAACTGAAATATTTAAGCAGGGTTTAGAGCAATTGATCAGTCTTGATCGCAACTGGATCCCTAACGATGACGGATCATCTTTATATATTCGTCCGTTTTTGTTTGCAACTGATGAATTTGTAGGTATCAGGCCCAGCGAAACATACCGTTTTTGCATATTTACCTGCCCGGTTGGCCGTTATTACAGCGAGCCTGTTCGCGTACGTATTGAGCCTTATTATTCACGTGCTGTTGAGGGTGGAACCGGAACTGTAAAAGCTGCCGGAAATTATGGCGGTGCTTTATACCCGGCCAAGCAATGCCAGGATGCAGGTTTTCACCAGTTGGTGTGGACCGATGCAAAGGAGCATAAATACATTGAGGAATCAGGAACCATGAATGTTATGTTTATGGTTGGCGATAAAATTATTACACCTATGTTGTCAGGTACAATTCTTGACGGTGTAACGCGCAATTCAATTATAACTGTTGCAAAAGATTGGGGCATTACGGTGGAGGAACGTAAGGTAAGTGTTGATGAAATAATTGCCGCTGCTGAAAATGGTACCCTGGTTGATGCATGGGGTGCTGGAACGGCCGCAACCATTGCGCAAATAAAGATCATTGGTTATAAAGACAAAAAATACGAGTTATCAGACCTTGAAACCAGGCCATTTACCAATAAGCTCATGGATTATTTTGACAAGTACCGAAGAGGTTTACTTGAGGATAAATTTGGGTGGAGGGTCAAAATTGGCTAGGGAACGGTTGTGAAAACTCAACTACCGATTCATCTATATAAGTAAATCTACTTAGCAATGGATCGAATTATTTACATCATCTGCTTCATTTTTGCGGTTAGCAAAATAAACGCACAAACGTTTACAGTATCGGTTAAGGTAACTGACGATGGAATTCCTGTAAACAATGCCACTGTTTTTATAAAGGGCACGTCTTATAAATTTTCAACCGGTAAAAGTGGTAAGGTCAATTTCTCTTCGGCACTTATTAAACAGAAAAATTTCAAATTAAGTATTAGTGATGTTCGGTATGCAGCTTTTGAAAAGGAATTTATTCTTGAAACGAACAATGCTTCAAAAGATTCATTGATCATTCAAATTGCGCTTGATCCTGCAATGCTTGTTGGCCCTGATATTTATTCTAATCCGGAAATTGTATACCAAAGCAAAAAATTAAATGTGCTGGATTTTGAATTTGTTGGTGAGAATTTATTGCTTCTTACCTATGAAAAACGGCCCGGACACAACATGCGCCTGGTACTGGCTGGCGAAAAAACCGATGAATTGTCGTCACACGTTGTGAATGAGGATGCGCAAAAACTGGAGCGCGATTATGAAGGTCGCTTGCATCTTGTTTGTACCGAAAGTGTTTACCAGGTAACCGTTTATGAAACGCAGATTTATGTTTTAAGGGAAGACAAAGAGGAATACGAATCCATATTGAAACCATTGGTTGATAAAACCGATGAGCATATTTATTTTTCAAACTACGCATGGCATTATCCGGCTTTTAGTTATTATGTGTTTAATACAGCTGATAGCAGCTACAAAGCTTTGAAATACATTGAAGACAAATTCATGTTGGACATGTACCGTGCCGAATACAAATATGTTGACACGCGTATGAAGTTAGAGGCTTTTCGCATGCAGGAACGCACAGGAATTGACAAGGAAATTTGGGCAGCGGTGTGGAATGGTTTTCCAAATTCACTTTATTACAAGCCCGTTTATGCTCCAATGTTTGTGCGAAATGATTCGGTGATGATGTTTGATCACTATGCCAATTTCATTTATTATTTTGATGAAAGCAATAATTTATTGGATTCTTCGGCTATAAATTACCATTTGGGAAAAGATGGAAAAAACTGGAAAAAGCAATTGATGATTGATGATGTGACCCGGAAAATTTACAGTGTGTTTGAAAAAAACGGCACATTTATACTGGCAGAAATTGACGCCAGGGGAAGAATTACCAGGAATACAAACCTTGATTACAAATACCCCGAAAAAATAAAAGTGCATAACGGGTATATGTATTTTAACTATCGTCCGTTCGAATCGCAGCAGAATAAATACCTGTACAAGCAACCGCTCAATTAAAATTCAAGCCCTTTAAAGGTTATTTAAATGACTGTATTTCAGTCATTAACATTCTTTTATGGCGTTTAATGCCTTATGTTTAAATAATATCATTGTTGTTTGAATTTTAATAAGAATGATTATTTGGCTGAATGTGAAACAAATAAACGCAACCAACACCTGTTTTTTTCGTCTTTAAACATATGGCAAAGAGGCTTGGTGATTTTCTAAATTTGAGCACTTACCACTTGTGTAATTTATAAATGAAAACGAAGGTGTTGGTTGTAAATTTAACCTCCCTTTTGCCAAGACTAAAAAAACGTATACCAGGTAAAATTGTGTCATTGATTATTTTTTTACGTATGATAAAATTCAGTAGTTGTTTTATTGTTGCAGCGTTTCTATTTACGGGAACGGTTGCCAACGCATTAACCGTGCAAGCAAAATGCAAAAATAGTTTTGTGAATTTGTGTTTGAAGGGTGGCTTAACCGAAGATGAAATTAACAAACGTGTTGACCAGTTGGCAAAGGTGCATGCAGCGGTACGTGAAATGCCCGTTGATCAAAATTTACTGGAGAATACCATTTTACCTGAAATAAGGTCAAACAGAAAAAAAATTGCACCGCATTTTCTGGAGCGCAATGAAATACCACAAGGTTCAACAGCATACCAGGAATTAAGAAACTGGATAAGTAAGTATCCCGAAGAACACACTGCTTACATTACCTATGTTGAACAAACCATGCGCAAATACTCCACTCAATACAAAAAATAATCATGAAGTACATTTACAGAATTTTATTTGTTGCCATCTTATTTTTTGCAAACAATGCGGTAAAAGCGCAATGTGCAGGATTGTGTGGTGGCTTTGCAGGTGCTTGTGCATGTGATGACAATTGTTGGATATTTCTTGACTGTTGTCCTGATATGTGTGCCTCGTGTCCTGGTATTGGACCCAACACCATTGCAAATTGCGGAGGAGGAGGAACACCAACAGGAGGTTGCAATACCGATGTGACAATTTGCACACCGGGTGTTGCAGGGCCATTTACATTTGAACCAATGGCAGGTCCGCCTACTGATTATGCCATGCCAGTTGGTTGTATGACTGGAGTAGGGCCGCCAAATAACGAATTTGCTTTCATCACACTTTACATAACAACATCGGGTCCGCTTGATTTACTTATAGAAGGAAATACCGGTGTAGGATTTTTAGATGTTGTTGTATATAACATTCCGCCAGGTGAAGCCCCATGTGATGCAGTACTTAATCCGGCAAATGAAATTGGATGTAATTACGCATCCACTCCAACAGGCTGTGTGCAATTTGGTACGGCTTTTCCTTGTGCATCATCTGTACCGGCTCCATTTGTAAACGCTGGTGATGTGCTAACCATTATTGTAAACGATTATGACATTGTAGGCAGTGATGATTTTACAATGGAACTTGGTCCTACCGGTGCACAAACCGGACCTCCTGATGCAACAATTACAGCATTAGCGCCCATTTGCAACACCGATCCGGCTATACAGCTCAACGCTGTTGATATGGGCGGAACATGGAGTGGAACAGGCGTATCACCAACGGGAATGTTTGATCCTGCTGCAGCTGGCCCCGGAACTTTTACCATTACGTATACAATTGGAAATCCTCCATGCCAAAGCACCGATACGCAAACCTTCACTGTTATTAACTGTTCAACACCCTGTTCAATAACATCAATTACAGCGGTGCCTTCAGCATGTAATCCGGCAACAAATAATTATTCAGTTTCAGGTACAATTTCTATAACCAATCCGCCTGCATCGGGAACATTAACCGTTACCACTTCATGTGGCGGATCACAGGTTTTTAGTGCGCCCTTTGCTGCTTCAATTGCATATAATATTACAGGATTAACTTCCAATGGAGCTGCATGTACCGTAACAGCTGTTTTTTCAGCTGACCCTGGTTGCACCAACACACAAAACTATACTGCACCCGCATCATGTATCTCAACCTGTTTAATTACATTTTTTAATGCCAACATTAGCGCTCCAACATGTGGTGCAGTTGGAGGTACCTATGGCATTACCGGCAACGTGAATACAAGCAGTGCACCAGCTACCGGAACATTAACGGTTAGTTCAACATGCGGAGGAACGCAAGTGTTTAGTGCTCCATTTGCGGCAAGTATAGCGTATAGCTTAACCGGCATTCCTGCCAACGGTGCAGCCTGTACAGTTACAGCAGTGTACAGTGCCGATCCTGGTTGTACACAATCCATTGCTTATACGGCACCAACCTGTCCATGTAACATGGATAATCTTTTTGTAAATATTGGCGCCTGTGATGGACCAACCAATACCTATGAAGTAGATATTGATCTGGATTTTAGTTCGCCACCAGCAACGGGTACTTTAACCATTGATGTATGTGGAACGGTGCAAACATTTCTTCCGCCATTTACTTCGCCAATGACAGTGAACTTTACCGGTTTGCCAACAGGCGTGGGATCGTGTACGGTTACATGCTCATTTAGCGCAAGCCCTGGTTGTACAACCAGTTTAACATATACAGCACCTTCCGATTGTTCATGTCCGGCAGATGCAGGTACCTATACTACAACGGCTACCGGTAGCGGAACAACGGATTATGTTTTATGCTTTGGCGATCAAATTGACATTGCATACAACGGTGATGGTACACCTCCACAAGATTTAAGTGATCCAACCACTGCATACAACCCGGGAGTTTGGATTTTGATTTACGCTTGTCCACCTACACCTGGTATGGATATTTTAGCGGACCCTTGCTTTCTTGGTGTTTCGCCTTTTACAGACGATTTTGGGAACATGACCGATGTCAACGATTTGTTAATTATAAATTCATATCCAACAGGAACATTTACTGACAATACTGTTTATTATGTTCCCATTACCATGTATGATGTAACAACTGGAATTTATAGTTTATATCCGCCTCCTGATTTATGTTTTGATTTAGGTGCTCCGATTCCGGTTACGTATTTGCCCGATATTACTGCAACAGGAGTTGAAAACTGTGCAGCAGGAACCGTAACTGTAACTGTAAATGGGGGTCACCCTGAAATTTTTGGAACCAACTTTACAGCTTCAAATCTTTTACCCGCTACTGCATCGTTTGTAAATACAACTTGTGGTAATGGTGGAACAATTGTTATTTCAGGTTTGGATAACGGTGACATGTATTCATTTGACATTACCGATGCAAACGGTTGTCCGTTTAATTTTTCAGGTGGTCCATTTGTAGGGCCAACAACTCCTGTAATTAATCCGGCAGGACCATTTTGTACGGCCGATCCGGCAACAAACTTAACAGCATCAATTGGTGGAGGTACGTGGACAGCTACATGTGGAGCATGTATTACTGCAGCTGGAAGCTTTAATCCTGCAACCGCTGGTGTTGGTACCTTTACGGTGACATATACTTTACCGGGATGCTCAACCCCTGCAACAGCATCGGTTACTGTGCAAAACCTTTCCATTACTTCAATTACACCAACTGATGTAACCTGTTTTGGTTTAACAGATGGAAGTATAACCATTAATTCACCTGGGGCCACTTCATTTAGTATTGATAACGGGTTAACATTCCAGGCAAGCAACGTGTTTACAAATGTTGCCGCTGGTGCATACAACATTGTTGTACAAAGTGCAGGTGGATGTTCAGCAAACGGAACCACCACGGTAAATTCACCAACGGCTGTTACAGCCATACCGGGTGGAAATGACGAATCGTGTTTTGGTGCGTGTGATGGTTTTGCCGTTGTGGCTCCCGGAGGAGGAACTGCGCCTTATACATTTTCCTGGACAGGGCCGGTAACCGGAACTACGGCATTATTATCAGATTTATGTTCGGGAACATATAACGTAACCGTAACTGACGATAATGGATGTACAGCAACAGCAAGTCAGGTAATAAATGGCCCGGTTGCGGTAACCATTACCGGCACACCAATGACGCCACCTTCATGTAACGGTGGTGCTAACGGAAGTATTACAGTAAATGCTACGGGAACTGCACCTTTTACGTATTCAAATAATGGCGGAACATCATTCCAGGTATCCAATATATTTAATTCATTGACTGCAGGAACGTATAACATAATTGCGCAGGACGCCAACGGATGTACCGCAACAACTACAGTAATAGTTACACAACCAACACCTGTAACGGTTACGTCAAGTGCCGATGTAACAATTTGTATTGGCCAAAGCACAACAATAAGTGTAACCCCTGGCGGTGGAACCGGTCCGTATAATTTTGTGTGGGACCATGGTTTACCTAATCTTGCTTCACATTCGGTTACACCGGCTACAAGCCCTGATGTGTATAATGTAAGTGTAACGGATGCCAACGGTTGCGGTCCTGCCCTTGAATCAATTACTGTGACACTTAATCCACCACTTGCCGTAACGGCCAATACCAGTCAAAGCGTTTGTCCGGGTGATTGTGCAACTATTACGGCAACAGGTGCAACAGGAGGTGATGGAAATTATACGTATACCTGGACAAATAATATAGACGGAACCGTTTTGTCAGGCGCAAATCAAACTGTTTGTCCAACTGTGCAAACTGATTATACCATTACCATCACAGACGGTTGTGGAACACCAGCTGCGCAGTCAACCATTACCATTGGTATTTTTGCACTGCCTGCTATTAGTTATGGCCCATACACCTCGCAGGGTTGTGCGCCCTGGCCGGTAGCATTCAATAACCTTACCAATGCCGGTGCAAGTGCAACGTGTTTATGGGATTTTGGTGATGGAACCACAAGCACCAATTGTGACCCAACGCATGTATTTACTACCCCGGGATGCTATGATGTATCATTGAGTATGGTAACAAGTGACGGCTGCGCCATTGACACGCTTGTAAATGATAACGTTTGCGTTTTTGCTGTGCCAACAGCTGAATTTACTTTTGGACCGCAGCCAACGGATATATTTAATACTGAAATTGATTTCTCAAACCTGAGCATTGGCGGAGTTACCTACGATTGGGATTTTGCAGGCTTGGGATCAAGTACACTCATTAACCCAACCTTTGCTTTTCCGGTTGATTCAGGCGGCACATATAAGGTTTGTCTTGAAACTGTAAACAGTAACAATTGTTATGATTCAACCTGTCATTTTGTTGTGATTGATGAGGTTTTCCTGATTTATGTGCCAAATGCGTTTACCCCTGAAGGAGACGGAACAAATGAGATTTTCTTACCAATATTGCAGGGTGAGGATCCGTTCAGTTATGAATTATTTATTTTTAACCGATGGGGCGAAGTTATTTTCCAGTCAAACAACAAACAAATTGGTTGGGATGGAACGCATAAAGGAATGAAAAGTAAGGAAGATGTATATGTTTGGAAAATAAGGGTGAAGAAAAAAGCTGTTGAAGAACATTTGCAGTACATAGGTCATGTGACCTTGTTGCGATAATAAATTAACCGATATAGAATAAATAAGGCCTGCGTTAAGCGGGCTTTATTTTTTTAATGAAACCGCAAAATCAACCAGGTCGTTTGAAAAACGCGACCAGGAAAGTTCCTCTTTTAGTTTGTGAATATCCGAATTATAATCAAAGGGACTGCTGTAAAAACGCTTTATTACCGCGGCAATGTCAACCGGATAATTTTTACGAATGATTAAACCTGTTTTTTCATCCAGTATGCTTTCTTCAAGTCCGCCAACGTTGGTGGCAATAACGGGAAGGTTGAAGTGGTAAGCAATGGCTGTAATGCCACTTTGTGTGGCTGTACGGTAAGGAAGTACCACCACATCGGCAGCTGAGAAAAAATCAGTTACGCGATTGTCATCAATATATTCAATAACGGTTTTAATGTTTTGTTTGTATGGGATTTTGTCAATTTCGTCCTGGTACTTTTTAAAATCACCATAAGACTCGCCTGCAATAATTAACTGGTACGAATTGTCAAGCATACCGAATGCTTTGATGAGGTTGTCAAGGCCTTTATAATCCCGTATAAGGCCAAAGAACAACAAGGTTTTTTTTGTGGGATCAAGGCCAAGTTGTTTTTGCGCTTCAGCTTTATTCTTTTTTTGCCCAAAATGACTGTAAAGCGGATGGGGACGCACAATTACCCTGGCATTTGGAACATAACTAAGCAAATCGTTTTTTACAGCCTCGTTCATGGCCAGGAAACCGTGGTTGTGTTTTAAATAATATTTTGTAAAAGGTTTGTCAAAAAAACGTTTTTCGTGTGGTATAACATTGTCAAGAATGGACACAACGGTTGAACCATTTTTCATGACGCGTTTGTTGACATAACCGAGCGATGGGCCAAAAAAAGACATCCATAAGCGGGAAAACAAAATATCAGGATTTTCTTTTTTAATGAGCTTTGCTGTTTTTGACCAGGTAAATGGGTTAATGGAATCAAGGCAGCGTATGGTTTCAATCTTATCAGCTATATCTTTTTCCTCAACATACTGGGTTTTGCCCGGGAAAAGAAAATTCGGATATTGGCGTGTGAAATTAAATGCTTTTACGGTGTGCTTTTTTTCCATTTCACGGTAGAGGTTGGCATTGAACTGTGCAATACCGCCCCTGTAAGGATAAAAGGTTGATAAAAAAGCGATTTTCATTATAATTCCAGTTCTTTGTAGTAAGCGTTTTTTTTAGTCACGGATTACACAAATTACACGGATAGAGTTTGAATTATACTGATCCGTGAAATCTGTAGCATCATTTTAATTCAACCAATCAATGCCTTTTTTAAGGTGATCAAGGGTTTGTTTTTCAGGCGAACCTGGCATTGGATTAAAATTATATTTCCAACCCGCTGTTTCAGGTAAACTCATTAATATGGATTCAATGCGACCACCAGTTTGCAATCCGAATTTTGTACCACGGTCATAAACCAAGTTAAATTCAACATAACGGCCTCTGCGCAGCAATTGCCATTGCTTATTTTCATCGGTAAATTGTTTGCGCATGGTTGCCAGGCATTGCTCTTCATACAGTGGGTAAAACTGCATTCCTACATCACACACAAATTCAAACAACTGTTGCCAGGTTTGGTTTTTTTCAGGTTGAAGGTGATCAAAAAATATTCCACCAATGCCCCGTGTTTCATTGCGATGTGGAATAAAAAAATAGTCATCGGCACGGGTTTTAAAAGTGCTGTAATACGAAGCATTGTGTTTGTTGCAAACCTGCTTTAAGCCAGCATGAAATTTTTTGGCCAAACTTTTATCAATATAATGCGGGGTAAGGTCAATGCCGCCACCAAACCATTTTTTGCCGGAACTGGTTTCAAAGTAGCGAATATTCATGTGGATAATGGGAACCATGGGGTTGTTTGGATGCAAGACAATGGAAACGCCTGTGGCAAAAAAGTTTTTTGTTTCGGCACCAAATTCAGCTTTCAAAACTTCAGGAAGGGTTCCCCATACTTCAGAGAAATTTACTCCGCCTTTTTCGAGCAGGTTTCCATTTTGTATTACCCGACTAAGGCCGCCACCACCTTCTTCATGCCGCCATTCATCAAATGAAAAAACGGCTTTTCCATCAAGTTTTTGGAGATTGGAGCAAATAAACGACTGTATTTTTTTAAATTCAGCAGCTATTTGTTCACGCCCGGGATCAGTCATTTTTTTGTGGAATTAGTTTGTAGTTTTCGTACTTGAGTATGTACACATTTTTATTAAGGCAACCGCTTGTTTCATTCATTTTATTGAACACAAAACGCGTTTGATTCATGGTAACATCATAATTTTGCACCATGTTGGCAAAATCCAAACCGTATTGTGCGTAACCAGCCATCCAGAAATATGCCAGGTCAAATCCCATCATACCGTATTTATCGGGATCGGTTTTGTAACGGTTTCGGAATCCTTTAATAAACTGGTGAACATGCAATGTGTCAAAATCAACCGATGTTGGGGAAGGTACGTGTACATTGCATTTTAATTTGTGCAGTATGTCCATTTGGTCCCAGGTTATCCATTCATCGGTACCAAATACAGTAACTTTATAATCCTTGTGATAATGTTTTGATAAAAATTTATGCAGGTTTGAAAGGGTACTGCTTACATAGGCAAAATCATTACTGGGTACAATAAGCACGTTCATTTTATCCTTACGTAAAATATTTTCAATGGTGTTGGTTGACAGGAAATCAAGTTGCATGGTGCGTATAGAATCCTTTTTGTCAGTCTGTTCAAAATAATATTTGTTGAGGTATTTTTTGTAGGACTTTTGTACGCCAACATCGTTTTTACCACGGCCATCAATCAGAATAATGTTTTCGTTTTTAAAATTCTTTACAATGAATTTGCTGGACTCATCGGCAATAACAGCTGAGGTGGTAATTGCTTTAAAGGCAAAAGGATTGTCAAGCATCACTTTGTTTGAACATGCCACGGGAATAAGCATAGGGATTTTATTTTCTTTTGCGGCTTTTGCTGTAAGTTCAATCCATTCAAAAGGGCCAATTAATAAGTCAAGGTTTTTAAACTCGGAAGTTTGAAATACTTTTTTGTATGATGCCGAGTCTTTTGTAACGTCAAAAACGTTGAGGTTTGTGTTGATGCCTGCTTTTTTAAGTGAGTCAAGTGCCATTTCAACGCCCAGTTCAAAATCAAGTGCTTTGCGGGTTGGTTCATACAGGCTGAGTTTTAATTTTTGGTCCTGCCCTTCCATGTAGTCTTTATTTTTATCAAGCATAAAGGGTATCATGATGCCTACATTGTACACGTCTTTTTTACCGGTTTTGAATACGGATGGGGTGGTTTTATTGGCAACCGAATCGGCCGGGTTTACCATGGTAAGATGACTTGCCTGGTTGTTGTTTACAATGGTTACAGGATTAAGCTCCCAGCTTTTGTAAAGAGCTAATTTTGATTCAGGAGCGGCCAGTTTAATGGTTGTGTTTGCTTTTAACCCATCAGGTAAACCGTTATTGAGAAGTTTAATGGAGTCCTGGCTGATGTTGTATTTGCGTGATAGTGAAAAAATGGTTTCCTGTGGTAATACAACATGGTCAAATAAAACTTTTGGTTCGGCAAGTTTGTTGGTTTGAACCGCATGGTTGATTGATTCGGTATCAACCGTGGTTTGAATTTTGAGGGTTTGACCGGGTGAAATACCGTTTTTTGCATCGGGGTTTAATTCATATATGGCCTCCTGTGTTGTTTTGTATTTTTTGGCAATGCCGTAAATGGTTTCACCTTTTTCAACTTTGTGTTCAACTACATGCTCTTTACCGGTAGTGGTATGGCGAACAGGTGGTGTAACGGCAATGCGGTTGCGGTTTGTTACAGGTATTTTAATATGATCACCAATGTCAATGCGGTTTTCTTTACCGGGGTTGCTATTGAGCACATCGGCCAGGGGCGATTTATATTTTTTGGCTATTTCAGAAAGTGTTTCGCCTTTTTTAACGGTGTGAACATAATATTCCTTACCGCCATAGGTTTCAATACGGGCATTTGCCGGTTGCGCAAAGCATGAAACGGCCGGAACTACCAGGAACATGAAAACCAGTATGATTTTTTGCAAGCGATATGTTTTATTTAGTTGAAGCATTCTCAAATTTAAGTGACTGTATAATTTATTGTAACGATTTTTATTATTCGTGTGTTTTACAGAACGAACGTTGATGTGTGGGGTAATTGCGTGAGGGATTGAGCCAAATAGCCCGCAGCCCGGAAGAATGGAGGGCGAGGACTATAGGCGAAAGCCCGGCCCCGGTGTAATTCCGAATTTCGAATTCAAAATTTCGAATCAGAGGGGACACGCCCAAATAAAACCAATTCATTATTCGCGATTCAAAATTCATAATTAACTACTCCCATTCTATGGTTGCGGGTGGTTTTGAGCTTATGTCATATACCACGCGGTTAACGCCTTTTACTTTATTAATTATTTCGTTTGAAATATTTGCCAGGAAAGTATAGGGTAGGTGACACCAGTCAGCCGTCATACCATCAGTAGAACTTACAGCGCGCAATGCAACAACGTTTTCATAGGTACGCTCATCACCCATAACACCTACTGACTGCACCGGTAACAACATGGCACCAGCCTGCCAAACATCATTGTATAAATTATTTTCCTTCAGTCCGTTTATGAATATATAGTCAACCTCTTGCAAAACGCGTACCTTTTCAGCGGTAATGTCACCCAGGATGCGAATTCCAAGGCCTGGCCCCGGGAAAGGGTGGCGGCCAAGCAATTCAGGTGAAAGGCCCAGTGATTTGCCTACCCTGCGAACCTCGTCTTTAAACAATGTTTTTAGTGGTTCAACTACTTTTAGTTTCATGAAATCGGGTAAACCGCCTACGTTGTGATGCGATTTGATGGTTGCGCTTGGACCTTTTACTGAAACGGATTCAATTACGTCAGGATAAATGGTGCCTTGTCCCAGCCATTTGGCATCGGTTACTTTGTGTGATTCGGCATCAAATACATCAATGAAAACTTTACCAATGATCTTGCGTTTTTTCTCGGGATCTTTTTCGCCTTTTAATTCGGCATAAAACTGTTCAGCTGCGTTTACACCTTTTACGTTTAAGCCCAGGTGCTGGTATTGGTCAAGTACCGATTGAAATTCATTTTTGCGCAATAAACCATTGTCAACAAAAATGCAATGCAGGTTTGGGCCAATGGCGCGGTGCAATAAAACTGCGGCTACTGTTGAGTCAACACCACCTGATAAGCCAAGAATTACTTTATCGGTACCAATTTCTTTTTTAAGGTCTGAAACGGTTGTGTCAATAAACGAATCGGGTGTCCAGGATTGCGAACAACCGCAAATATCAACCACAAAGTTTTTGAGCAGTGTTGACCCGTCAGTTGAATGATACACCTCGGGATGGAATTGTATGCCGTAGGTTTGTTCACCTTTTACCTGGTAGCCTGCAAACTTAACGTCTTTAGTACTTGAAATAATTTCATAGTGCTCAGGAATTTTGGTAATGGTGTCGGCATGGCTCATCCACACTTGTGAATTAAGGCTAACGCCTTTAAATAGCTGGTTATTTTCATTTACATATGAAAGATTGGCCCTGCCGTATTCACGGTGTTTTGACGGTAAAACTTCACCACCGTATTGGTGCGCCATGAGTTGTGCACCATAACAAACACCCAGGAGCGGAAGTTTCTTTTTAAAAAGTTCAAGATCGGGATTGGGAGCTTGTGGGTCACGTACTGAAAAAGGGCTGCCTGAAAGTATAACACCTTTAACGGATGAAAGATCGGCAGGAATTTTATTATAAGGATGAATTTCGCAGTAGACATTTAATTCGCGAACCCTTCGGGCAATTAATTGGGTGTATTGTGATCCGAAATCAAGGATCAGTATTGATTCATGCATGGGCGCAAATATAGAAAGGATACGGGGTATGGCTTATAGGAGAAAAGCGTGTTTTGACATTTTTTTTGAGTCGCTTTTGAACAATTGT
The DNA here is from genome assembly GCA_035299065.1 of Flavobacteriales bacterium. GTDB lineage: Bacteria > Bacteroidota > Bacteroidia > Flavobacteriales_D > UBA2798 > DASPJQ01. The sequence goes on along the minus strand of DATGXI010000046.1, from coordinate 12,418 downwards.
GAAAGTGAAAAGCACAAATTGGAATTGGATGAAGAAGGAGAATACGTAAAGATTTATTTGCGGCTGCTGTTTATGGAAATAATAGTTAACGTGTTAAGGCCTGTTTTTTGAAAGTACGAAAAGCAGGGATTTTGAGAATTTGGTGTTGAATCAGGATTTGCGGTGTGTTTTGGGTTCCGGGCTTTTGATGGGTTTTTAAGCATGGGTTGGTTGGGTTTTGGCTTTTTTGATCAAAATATGGGCAAGGTTTTGGCCCCCGGCCTAAAATATTTTTAATTTTTTTTTGGGACGATTTCAGGGTCGTTTTTGTTGTTCATATCGTAGATTTAAATGCATGATAATCATTTTATTAATGCTAACAATGCGGTTTTCATATCCTGTTTATAACTATAAAGGAATAAGGGCTTGTTCATTAATTTTTTTTGAGCGAAATTTGTACGTAACGTTTTTTGATTAATTTTACGTCAACAAAATGACGACAAAGCTGTCAAATAGCGTTTTAGGAATGACTCATTTAAAAGTGGGCTGCCAGGCCCCGTTGTTTAGGTTTAAGAGTGAGTGCGGCAAGGAGATGTCTTTAGCGGATTTAAAGGGCAAGAAGGTGATTCTGTTCTTTTACCCTAAAGACCTCACTCCCGGCTGTACATTGCAGGCCTGCAACCTACGAGACAATTATAAAGATCTTACTGATCAGGGCTTTAGCATCATTGGCATAAGTGCCGATGATGCGCAAAGCCATGCTAAATTCATGGGGCGTTACGAACTTCCCTTTCCTTTAGTACCCGATACCGATATGAAGATTATTCATGATTATGGTGTTTGGGGCCCAAAGCACTTCCTGGGCATTAACCTGTTTAAAGGTATTAAACGCACAACGTTTATAATTAATGAAGAAGGAATCATTGAATGCATCATTGAAAACGTAAATACAATAAACCATACAAAGCAAATTTTAGAATCGTTAAACAATAAAAACTAATTACTATGTCAACCGAAGTAAACAAAGAAAAACAGAAAGCACTACAATTAACCCTTGACAAGTTAGAAAAGACATTTGGCAAAGGATCCATCATGAAATTAGGCTCAGGCGCTGTTGAGCAAGTTGAATCTATTTCATCAGGATCATTATCGCTTGACATGGCACTTGGTATTAACGGTTACCCGAAAGGACGTATTATAGAAATTTACGGTCCTGAATCGTCAGGAAAAACAACACTGGCAATCCATGCTATTGCCGAAGTGCAAAAAAAGGGTGGAATTGCCGCTATAATAGATGCTGAGCATGCATTTGATCAATTTTATGCAGCCAAGCTTGGTGTAGATGTAGAAAATTTATTGATCTCGCAGCCTGACAACGGTGAGCAGGGACTTGAAATAGCTGATAATTTAATTCGTTCAGGCGCTATTGATCTGATCGTAATTGACTCGGTTGCGGCTTTAACGCCAAAAGCAGAAATTGAAGGTGAAATGGGCGATAGCCAAATGGGATTGCAGGCGCGTTTGATGTCAAAAGCATTGCGTAAACTTACAGGCTCTATTAATAAAGCAGGTTGTTGCTGTATTTTCATTAACCAGTTACGCGAAAAAATTGGCGTAATGTTCGGAAATCCTGAAACAACAACGGGTGGTAATGCATTGAAGTTTTATGCCTCGATACGTTTGGATATTCGCAGAACAGGACAAATCAAAGATGGTGAAGCAGTAATAGGAAACCGTACACGTGTGAAAGTGGTGAAGAATAAAGTTTCTCCTCCATTCCGTACAGCTGAATTTGACATTATGTATGGTCAGGGTATTAGCAAAATGGGCGAGGTACTTGATATAGGTGTTGAGAAGGAAATTATACGAAAAAGCGGAAGCTGGTTCAGTTACAATGAAACAAAATTGGGACAAGGCCGCGATGCTGTTAAACAATTACTGGAAGACAACCCTGAACTTGCAGAAGAAATTGAAGCAAGAATTAAAAGCGAATTACAGCCAGTAGAGGCGTAATTAAGCAGTATTGTCTTTGCGATAAGCTGAATGCATTATTGGCCCGCGAATAAATTCATGGACCACAAAATACCCCAATAAAAAAAAAGAACCCCCGTGTATGGCCCAACCACTGCACGGGGGTTTTTGATCTGAAACAGTTCTCAGAACATACGAGCATATTTTACGACTCCGGAGGAGTCGCACCTTATACAAACACGCTCACACATGTCTGACACATTCTCCAAAATCCACATACAGGTGGTGTTTGCTGTAAAAAACCGGCAAGCTCATAACTTCTGATTTTGAAGAAAGGCTTCATAAATATATTACAGGTGTAATTCTATCAAAGGGCCAGTATGTTCCTGCAATTAACGGAATGCCGGATCATATTCATATTTTAATTGGTATGAAACTCAACTGTTGCCTTTCAGATCTTGTCAGGGAAATTAAAAAATCATCTTGCACGTTTATCAAAAATGAAAAATTAACGCGCTTCCCTTTTTCATGGCAAGAAGGCTTTGGTGCTTTTTCAAATAGCGCATGGGATGTCAGGAAAATCATGAATTATATCGCAAACCAAAAGCAACATCATTCCAAATCAAATTTTGAAAAGGAATACAAAAACCTCTTAAAAGAATTTGACGTTGAATTTAAAGAAGAGTATCTTTTTGAATTGGCGTCTGAATGAGTGCGACTACGCTGGAGTCGGGGGGAATATACAGGGAATATTGTTCGATAGGGTGTGACTCCTCTCCGTAGTCAATCTAAAACGAACCTCGCTTAACAAAACTTTATGTTTCGGTTAACATAAGAAAAATTGATCAACTTAAGTTTATAACCACACTTTTGATGATTCTCGGTTTTTTTGACTTTGGATGTAAATAATGCGTAGAAAAAAACGAATCATGACGTTACTGCAAACACGTAGTAAATCATTTCTGAGGCTCTGGCGGTAACAATGTACTAACTCTTACAATTTTAAATCTCCCCGCCTTTTTGTTTTCAGGCGTATAGTCATCTTCATTTGCATGGTCAAGCTGTCCTTGAAGAATCACTTTCATTTCCTGGTTTTTGGTGCGCCCATAATTCCCATTTGTTTTTTTACACACTTTTTCAAGCGCAGCATTGTATTGGTTGCCAAATTGAACCATGGTAAACGCAACATTTTTGCTTTTATATGCGTTTTTAATTCGGCTGCTGCTTTCCTTTGATAATTCAAAAACAGCATCGCTTACAAGAATTACACGGTTGTTCCCATTTGGTATATATAAACTGTCCATCAAGTAATAGGTGGTAGACACGGCTTTGTTTATGTTGGTTGACGATCCGGCTGAAATGGTGCCAATCAGGTTTACAATGCTGTCTTTTTCGGAAGCTGGAATTCCCTTAGCTAAAACATAACTATGCCCATCAAACGTTACAATTGAAACCAAATCGTTTTTTCCAAGTGTGTCAACAAAATCAACCACTGCTTTTTTCACCTCTGAAATATACCCGCCATCATACATTGACGATGATATATCAATCATAAAAACAAAATTATTGTATGCTTTGTTTTTGTTTAGAACTACCGGGCAGCAATTTTGGCAAAATGGATCATCGGTAATTTCGGTTACGCATACATCGTCAATATAATAATATGCGTAATCGCGAATATGGTTTTCTGAATCCAGTTTTGAAACAGGCAAATACTTTTTTCGGCCGGTTATTGGTATGCTGTTGCGCGTATCAAAACAGCCAATTGTAAGGTACTGTTCGCCACCATAGGCTTTATAAACACCGCTAAGCTCAATCCATCCTTCGTAACTGGAATTTTTTACCGGGTCGGTGCAAACCAATTGGGGTTTTACGGGAAGTGTTTGTGTATTGTTGGTGCTTAAATAATCAATGGTAAAATTGATGCCTATGGATGGCGCAAAATGGGTGCAACGCCTGTCCAGTGAATAATACATTTTGACCATGTATAATTTGTCTTCAACAAGTGGCTCGGTTAATTTTGTTGTGATGTACTCGGTATACTCAATTAATTTTTTTGGGTTGGCAATTATTGCGGCACGCCCCTGACCACTTCGTGCTTTTTTTACCGGGGTTCCCCATATGGTTGATTTATCAGAATTATAATAATCGGCAGAACCAGCTGTTGGTTGGGCCCAGTCTTTTACAATTGGAAAATTAGGCGAATTGATTGCATTGAATGTACGTGAGGGTTTTTTTGGAATCGCTTCTTCAAACCCCGGATTTGGTACAAGGTTTTTTTGTGCGTCAGAAAAAGTGATTGCAAAAAGCAGGCACAACAACATAAGGTATTTACCCAGGTTAATCATTTATATAACTGCTTAAATATAACGGTTTACCTGCATTAACTGTGCCTTTTCTGAAAATGGTCGCGCTCTAATGTTAAAAACGTTTAAATTCAACACGTTTAGATGGATCGTTTTTATCAATTGCTAATTTTAGTATATGAATTTTGATTGCCAGCCCAACCTGATACTTGAAAATGACAAAGTACGCTTAAGTCCTTTAAGTCCTGACCACTTGCATGAACTCGGAAAAATAGCATTCGTTGAAAAAGATCTTGTGCAATATTCACCATCACAAATCCATAACGAAGAATTGCTGAGAGGTTACATTGAAACATCTTTGTATGACCGTTCCAAAGGCCAACGTTATTCATTTGCTGTTTATGACAAAGCGCAAAACCGGTTTGCAGGCAGCACCAGTTTTGGAAATATTGCAAACAACGATTCACGAATTGAAATTGGGTGGACATGGATTGGAAAGGAATTTCAAAAAACAGGGTTGAACCGCAACATGAAATTCCTCATGATGCAATTTGTTTTTGAAAAACTGGAATTTGAACGCCTTGAATTCAGGACCGATGAGCGTAATATAACATCAAGAAATGCTATTGAAAAAATAGGAGGGAAATTTGAGGGGATATTGCGAAGTCACATGCTTATGCCCGATGGTCACAGGAGGAATACCTGTTGTTATAGTATTTTAAAAAGTGAATGGAAAGAAATAAAAGAAAACGTATTTGAAGGTATTTCGCGTTGAATTAACGATTTCCAATTTTATTGTACTTATGTCTTTTTTCTTCCGGTACTGAATCGGCCGGAGGAGGAGGTTCCTCCATAATTATTTCAGGAAATAGTTTTGTTTCAAAACCTTCAAAATCTTTTGCCCACTCTTTATGGTTGTATACACAAACCGGAAGGCATATTGAACAATAATTGTGTTTTGCAAAATAAGGAAAACAGCGTGCCGTATCTACTACGTACCGGTCATATCCCAAGTGGTCTTTTCCGGCATAGGCACTGCGTTCATCGGGTATTGCTTTTGCAGGACAATAAATGCGGCAGGCCCTGCATTTGTCGCAAAATTTGGCAATGCCGGCATCAATGGGATGGTCAATTTGCATAGGCAACGAAGTGGCAATACTTCCCATCCTGAAAAGCGGGCCCAGTTTTGGATTAATAATGGAGCCATGCCTGCCCAATTCACCAAAACCTGCTTTTAGTGCAATGGGCACATGCAACAAGTCACTATCACCAATGGGGTGTTCAATTTTGCATGCATATCCTAAACTGCGTATGTGCGCAGCCAGTTTTATGACTACTTCGCCAAGTGAATGATAAATACGCATGCATTCTATTGCCGATTCACGTGAGGGAACTACCTGGAATTCGCGCCAACGCATGCGTTGACCCAATGCAATGGCATATTTTTCTGTCACTACTTTTCCCCGGTACACATCGCTGGGTTCAATTTCACAAACACCTACAAGATCAGCACCAAACTCAGTTGCTTTTTGCTTAATGTGTGCAGCTGCTTCGGCATTGCTTGCAAAAACATGTTTAACAGGGTTAACTTCACTGTCAAAACGTTTGTACTGGTCTTCTTTGATTTCCTTGAGTAACCGCTCCACTTCATCAATGTGAATGGTTCTTCCTCCAACTGATTCATACCAGTCGTCCCATGAAAATGCGGGAACCGAAGATGAGGTGCTCATGCACGTAAATATACTGATTATTTTAGAAGGCAGAAGTTTGAGGTTAGATTTGTTCCATACATCTAACTTCTTAAAGTGTAACTATAAATTAGCTATTCCACCTTGCGTCCCTCAACAACCTTCTGGTCTGATTTTCGCTTCTGGAATTTTTTGATGGATACCAGCAGGTGGGCGGTTCCACTTAGAGTGCTTGCATAATAGGTTTTACCATCGTAAGATAGTTTTCCTCTTCCGCCATCCCAGCTTTCAGCCTGAAGTTTGAATGGTTCACGTTGGCCGGTTGATCCAAATACAAGAAATTTGTTGTCACCTACTTCAAAACTAATATACACTTTATCGGTACCAACCTGTTTTAACATTACTCCCGGAGTTCCTTTTTTGATCAGGATCTGGTTTTCAGCCTCACTGCTGCTTACTACAATTGTTCCGTTTTCGGTACCTGTTTTAGAAGAACTTTCACGCGTGTACAATACAATGTCTTCGCTGGTATAAAACTGTACTTTTTTTAATTCATCTTCGGTTAGCTGGTACTTACTTGCCAGGTAAGAGGTGTAAGCAACTTTAGGTGAGCAACTGCTGAGCAATAAAACAACTGCCAACAGGTATAGGGATAAGGATTTCATATAAACATTATTCATTTTGTAATTCTTAATTCAAATATTGTTCCAAAAATGGAAATTGATTGATTTTTAAGTCTCTTTAGCTTTCTTCATACAACAAATTGCATCCACGTGCATCCTGGTGATCAAGCCGCCCATGTACGTTAAAGCTTCCGTCAGCATATACAGTTCCGGCATCACCCGTAGCAATAAAACTGCAACTAAACACGTTGGCAAGGTCTATAACATTGAGCCCACCTGAGCCCTGGTTAGTTATGTCCAGTGGGTCATTTTTTCCACGCACAACTACTTTCATCCATGGTGGCGCTTTAAATGCTTTTCCGTCATACCAGGCCTGTGACAACAATTCGGTCATGCCGTATTCAGATGCAATTGTTTGGTCTCCAAAAAACGTTTTCAATTCATCATGCAACTCATGGCGGGTTAATTCTTTCCGTTTTCCTTTCATACCACCTGTTTCAATAAGGCTTGTATGATGTAATGTTGTTGGAAACCTGTTGCCGAAATCAAGTAGAGCATAGCTCACACCAAAAAGTAAGGTAGGTTGTTTTTGTGATTCCAGTTGATCAATTGTTTTTTTTAAGGAAGCAAAATCGTCCAGAAAATTTCCATTCAGTTCATGTCCGCTCAATTCCTGCAGGTAATTTACCATGTACACAAGTGAACTTTCTTTACGTTCCATATAACCCGGCAATAAACCAAGAATGGCATATTTTTGGGGATTTCCAAAAAATAAACCAAAACCATCAAGAATGGATTGCCTGTATAATTCCAGGTTGGCTACATAGTGTGTTGAGGGTGTAGTTCCAGTGGTTTTGCTGCTCGTGAAAAGGGCCTGAGGCTCGTTATCACTGCAATAAACGCGTTGGGTTTTGAAAAACTCGATTGGTAAAAAAGGTATTTCTTCAACATTTTGAATATCTAACGCATTGATACCCAAAAGGCTTAAAAACCTCTTGTAAGGCTCACAATTATTGGCCTGTAAACGAAATATTTCAAGGGCTGCAGCGTTAAATGCTGAAGAAGATTGAATATGTGTTATTTTATGAAACGGGTAACCCATTAAAAGCGTAAAAAACCTATATTTACGAAGGTAAGTTATTATGAGAAATGCAAGGTTAAATTTATTGGTAGTGATAGCTGCGTTTGCTGCTTCATTTTCATTTTATGGATGCCTTAAACCGGAAGTTTTTCCCGATGAACCCATTATTGAATTTAAAGAATACCAATTGGTGAATGACGATTCGCTTATGTTATCGTTTTCTTTTACGGATGGTGATGGCGATATAGGATTAGGTTCTGCTGACATTGCTCCACCATTTGATACAAGTTCAAAATACTACAACAATGTTTTTTTACGCTATTACGAAAAGGTAAATGGCAATTGGGTACAAGGTGTGAATGCGCAGGGTGACCCTGTTGAGTTCAGGTACCGCACCGAAAAACTTACACCAACCGGTAAAAATAAAGCGTTAAAAGGACGCGTGATCATTTACATTACCCCTATTTATTACAATGCATTTTCACCTGACGGTGATACAATCAAATACGATATACAGTTAGTGGACCGGGCTCTTCACGAAAGCAACCTGGTTGAATCAGGCGAAATTTACCCTTAACTTTTTTCTCAGAATTTTTTTCCTGCAATAATAACCCTGTCAATGGTATTGTTTGCGAATGAATAGGCAATGAATGGATAACCGGTTCCTTTTTTGGTGATCATAAAACTCGCTATTTTGCCCTTCTCAATGCTTCCATGTGTTTTATTTACATTCATGGCGAAAGCTCCATTTATGGTAGCTGCGTTTATGGCTTCTTCAGGATTCAGTTTGTAATGAATGCAGGCCAGTGAAATCATAAAACTCATGTTTCCGCTGGGAGAACTTCCGGGATTATAATCACTGGCAATGGAAAGAGCAATGTTGTTGTCAAGCATTTTTCGGGCTGGAGGGTAGGGCAATTGTAAAAAAAATTGAGCTCCCGGTAAAATGGTTGCAATGGTAGAACTGTTTTTTAGCGCTTCCAATTCTGGCTCAAGAACGTACTCAAGGTGATCAACGCTAATTGCTCCCGTTTTAATACCTGCCTGTACTCCGCCACTTTGCGCCAATTGATTGGCATGTACTTTTGGTTGCATGCCGTGTTTTTTGCCGGCCTCCAATATATAGACTGTTTCATCAGGCGTAAAGTAATTTTCTTCGCAAAACACATCACAAAATTCAGCAACGTTCAATTTGGCGGCTTCAGGTATTAGTTCATTTACAATAGTATCAATATACGCCTTTTTGTCCAGTTTATATTCAGCAGGAACGGCATGAGCAGCAAGTAAAGTTGCTTTTACCGGAATGGGCGACAATGACTTTATTTGTTCAATCACGCGAAGCATTTTTAATTCTTCTTTCACAGTTAACCCGTAACCGGTTTTAATTTCAATGGCACCCGTGCCACAATGCACCACTTCACTTAGCCTCAACAACGCTGAACGTACTAATTCTTCTTCAGATGCAGTTGCAATTTTTTTAGCGGAGTTCAGAATTCCACCACCACGTGCGGCAATTTCCTGGTAGCTTAAGCCGTTTATGCGGTCTACAAATTCATCTTCACGTGTGGCGGCATAAACAAGGTGTGTGTGGCTATCGCACCAGGTAGGTAAAATGGTTTGATGTTCGCAATTAACTGTTTCGTCAACGCGGTAGGAAGGAAGATTTTTCATTTCCCCGAAATCGGCAATAATACCATCCTTAACAAATAACCAGGCATTGGAAATTTGCTGAAGCTGCTTTAGTTCATTTCCACGCAAAGGTGAAAGAACGTTGTTGGTAATGCCGGCAAGTTTTTCAATATGTGTATACAATGTACTTGCCATGGGTGCGCATTAATCAATCACGTTTGGATTTTCAATTGGCTTATTAACGGGTGCAACAGTATTTTCGTCACTCAAACCAGCATCCTTGAAAAAAGTTTTGTAGAATGCGAATAACAACAACGCAATAATGAGAATAGATCCTACCAAAGAAATTTTTTCTCCGTTGCGGTATGATGGCAAGTCAAATTTGAATTCAACGGTGTGTTTTCCATCAGGTACTTCAATTGCCCTTAACAGGTAGTTGGCGCGGGCAATTGGTGTTTCTTTACCATCAATTGTAGCGGTCCATCCTTCTTTTGTAAAAACTTCTGAAAACAGTGCAAGGTTTTGGCCCTTACTTTCAATTTCATACACCATGCGGTTTGGACGGTAAGAAGTCATTTTAATACTGCCTTCACCTGTTCCAGCTTTGGCACCAATGTTTTCCTGCATTTTTTGTTGCATGATTGCCGTGGTACGCAAATCATTTTTCCCAAGGCCAAGAATTTCTTCATTATCATTGGCCACAGTTTTAATATCCTTCACAAACCAGCCGTTTCCAAATGCAAATCCATTTATAATTACTCCAGGTTGTTCACGCGGAGGTATAACGGTATCGGCACGCAGTTCAATGGTACCCTTTCCTTTGGGATTTAAGATGATGTATTTTGCATTCATCATACCAAGTACCTGTGCATTTTTAAATGCATCGCGAATTTTATTTAAGTCGTTAGACTGGAAAGCAGGATTAAAGCTTTGAAGTTCGCGCTGGTAATGGAACTCAACTATTTCCTGTATTCGTTTTTGTTTTGCACCGGTGTATCCTCCAATTGATTTATGGAAGTAGCAGGTACGTCCATCGTTGAACGGATTGTCAAGGTTCAATACACGGTAATTGGTAGCAAATCCAAGTTCCCTGAAGCGAATGTTATCGCTTTCCTGTAAAGTCAATGCACTTTCGCCTAAATCAGCTTCTTTATTTTTACGGAAGGTTTCCTCCAGTTGTGCAATGGATTGTGCCAATTGTGGCTGCTGGCGCAATTCAGTTTCAAAAATGGCATAGTCGGCTGCATCGGCATAGTGAGGCATTGATTGTTGCTCGGGTTCTACCCAGCTTATATATCCACCGTTTTGTCCTTCGTCATTATTTAAATAACGTATGTCAACGCTCCATAGATCAATTAATATTAAAAGCCCAAGTGCACCATAAAGAATATACTTGCTTACAATGTTCCGTATGAACAAGAAAATGAATAGCAACACCCCAGCCATTAATGCCAGTGTACGCAATGCATCGCTCATAAAAATAGATGAACGTGCACCTACTAATTCGGATTTATATTGGTTGATAAAATCCATTTGCTGCACATTGTTTACGTTTTGGCTAACGGCATCGGCAAACATGGTTTTTTCACGTGCGCTCAGGAAATCAAAACTACCGGAACCTACTATTGTAAATGTTACGCCAGCTAACAGGATAAGCGCTGCCGCAATGTAAAAATGATTAATTCGTTTTTTCCATTCCTCGTGGTTCTTTACAAGATAGTGTATTCCCCAAATACCCAGTAAAGGAACAACCACCTGGCATACCACCAGTATAATGGTAACTGCCCTGAATTTATTGTAGCCCCACACCTTGTCAATAAAGAAATTGGTCATGTCAGGACTCTTAGCTCCTAAATAAATGCAAATAATTCCTACAACAAGGGTAATGATGCCCGCAATGTTTTTCTTTTTCAGGAGAAGCCAGGCGGCAAACGGAATGGTTACAGCTCCTAAAAAATAAGTAATTCCCACCGAATTTTTTCCCCATGCCAGCATGAGCGCCAATACACCGGCTGCAAAAAATGCCCAAATAGTCAAATCGGTTATAAAAAGAAAACTAATCACGAAAAGTGTTATGGCGGTTGCTCCAAGGTAATTTGGCCCACCATTGCTTTCATCGCTCCAATAAGAGGCTGATTTGGCAACCTGCTGGGCAACCTGTGGATTTTCTATATTCTCAATAACGCTTTCGTTATTTCCAATTGCTTCGTTAGTTCCTACTGCGTTAGGTACCCATAAGTTAAATGATTCGGTACGGCCATAACTGTAGTCAACAATGTAAGAACGGTTTAAGCCGCTTGTTTTGTCACCAGCGTTAGGCTTGCCATCAGGACCAATGGTAAGATTTGACTGGCCGCGTGTTGTTTCATCGGCCACAGAAAGTATGGTTTTAAGCATCGAGTAATTTGGAAGTACACCAATGCCAATAGCACTTATAACAAATAACGAGCGTATCAGGAATTTTTTTAATTGACCTTTTAACGTAAATTGTACAAACTCAGCAATACCGTAAAAAACCAAAATAATTACCAGGTAATAAGTAACCTGCAGGTGGTTTGCACGAAGTTCAAAAGCAAAAAACAATGCAAGTATGGCCGCACCCCAAAGAGCTTTGCTCCTGTAAGTATAAACCATAGCCCCTATAACGGGAGCCATCCAGGCCATGGCCACGGCTTTGGTATTGTGGCCGGCTTCAATGATCAAAAAATTGTAAGTTGAAAAACCAAAAGCAATTCCACCAACCATAGCCAACCAGGGATCAACACGTAAACAAAGGAACATAATGTAAAACCCAAGCATGCAAATAAAAATAATATTCATGGGGTGGGGCAGCCAAAGCTGGAATGTACGCTCAATGTGAGTCATCCAGTTGTTGTAGTATTTTACTGAAATAAGTGCCGCAGGCATACCGCCAAAAACCGCGTTGGTCCACAATGGCTCATCACCAAATTTTTCACGAAAATCTCTTATCTCTTTAGAGGTGCCCTGGAAAGTGGTGTTATCATACTGCCGCAATTTTTTGCCATCAAGCACTGGTTGAAAATAAGCTGCTGATAACGCAATAAAAAGCAACACGGCAACAACGTGGGGTAAAATTGATTTTGGGTTAAACTTCATGGTTAATGTTTCAAGTCCTTAAAA
>DATGXI010000045.1:0-26874 GCA_035299065.1 Flavobacteriales bacterium | reverse complement strand
TGAAGCGTATTACAACAAAGGCATTGCTGTAAGCAAATCGGGGTATTACCCAACGCTTACCATGTCGGGCAGTTTGTCAAGCGGATATTCCAGTGCGCGCAAACAAAATACCTTGAATACGCAAATACTGAACCAGCCGGTGGGTTATCTTTACTCCAATCCTTCTGAAATTGTATATGGTCCAATAGTTGTCAATTCAATTGCACAAAGCAATTATCCTTTTGGCAAGCAGGTGAGTGATAATTTCAGCCAGTTTGTAGGCATAAACCTTCGTGTTCCCATATTTTCAAACAGGGCCAATAAAACATCGTACCAAATTGCACAAATAAATTATGAACGTTCAAAAACCGAGACTTACAATGTAGTCCTCGGATTAAAAAAAGACATTGAAACGGCTATGAACTCATATGGTGTCTCGAATGTAAAGATGAAAAAAAATGCCGAAATCGTAGATTTACAAAATACCATCCTGAAAAACCTGGAAACATATTACAATGCCGGGAACCTGACATTGTTTGAATTGCTTAGTCAAAAAAATGCGGTACAGCAATCAAACGCTTCGCTTTTGCAGGCAAAGTATGAATTGGTTTTTCGGAAACTCGTGTTGGACTATTATGCTGGTAAACCTTTAGCGCTATAACCATGAAAATTAAAAATGTATTAATAACCGTAGGTATTCTTGCAGGCATTGTCATTGGCTACCGTTTACTTGCCGGAGGTAAAGGAAATAAGCTGGAAATTGTGTCGCAACCCATTAAGCGTGGCGAAATTGTTGACATGATAACTGCTACCGGCACCCTTAAAGCATTAAACACGGTTGACGTGGGTACCCAGGTGTCAGGTGTTATTGATGAATTATATGTTGATTTTAACGATAAGGTTAAAACAGGGCAAATCATAGCGCGCCTGGATACAAAAACCCTGAGCGCAAACGTTTCCGATGCAAAATCAAACCTTGACCGGTCACAACTACAAACCCAGCAATTAAAACTGGTTTATGAACGTACCAAAAACCTGTACGAACAAAAGCTGGCATCAAAGGAAGAATTTGAACGCGCAGAATTTGAATATAAAAATGCCGAGATCAATGTAAAAATGATGCGTGTTCAATTAGATCGAGCTGCAGTAAACCTGGGCTATGCATCGGTAATTTCGCCCATAAATGGTGTAGTTATTTCACGCAATGTTGAAAAAGGACAAACTGTTGCCGCTGCGTTTACAACTCCAACATTATTTACCATAGCGCATGATTTGACTGATATGTTGATTGAAGCCGACATTGATGAGGCCGATATAGGTAAAGTCAAAGTAGGGCAGGAAGTTGAGTTTTTTGTAGATGCCTATCCGGATGAAACATTTAAAGGAAACGTTCAGCAAATTCGTCTGCAACCAAAAACAACACAAAGCGTGGTGAATTATACCGTAATCATACAGGTGAAAAATGAGACCTTGAAACTTTTTCCGGGTATGACAGCAAATATTTCAATCATTGTTGAACGTAAGAAAAACATTCTTGTGATACCGGCTACAGCGCTCAATTATGTTTTACCCGATGAAATGCCGCAGGGAATTGACATAACCGATAAAACAAATTTTGATGAAAACGAGTTTGGTGTTCGTTCAAAAGTATGGGTCAGGGAAAAAGACCGCATACAGGCAATTGTTATTGAAACGGGCATTAGCGATGGCAGTACCTACGAAGTGGTTAAAGGCATAGGGGAGAATACCGAAGTGGTAACAGCGGTAGAGGAAAAAAAGAGTACGGCAAAAAAGAACAGTCCGCTCATTAATGTAAAAAGGCGTTAATGAACCCAATCATCTCCATAAAAAAGCTTGAAAAAGTATACAATACAGGAGGCAACCGGTTGCGTGTGCTTAAGGGTATTGACCTGGATATAATGCCGGGTGAATTTACCGCAATCATGGGTTCAAGCGGATCGGGAAAATCAACTATGCTGAATATTTTGGGCTGTCTTGATAAACCCACCAGTGGCGATTATTTCATTGATGGTATAAATGTGAGCCAGATGAAGCCGGATGAACTAGCCGATATACGAAATACCAAAATTGGTTTTATTTTTCAGTCCTATAATTTGCTGGCACGCACCACCGCCCTTGAGAATGTAGAACTACCGTTGTTGTATAATAAAAAAGTAGGCAGCCGGGAAAGAAGGGAAAGAGCAGTGGAAGCATTGCGAAAAGTTGGTTTGGCCGACCGCATGCACCACCGTCCCAATGAACTTTCAGGAGGGCAGCAACAACGCGTGTCCATTGCCCGTGCATTGGTAAACGATCCGGTTGTTATACTTGCCGATGAGCCAACAGGCAACCTTGACACATTAACAAGTTACCAGATTATTGAGCAATTCCAGGAATTGAATGCGAATGGTATTACAATCGTAATGGTAACACATGAACAGGACATAGCTGCATTTACAAAACGAAACGTTGTTTTTAAAGACGGAATGATTATAAAAGATATTCAAACACCAAATCCACAAAATGCTTCGCTTTTGATTAAAGAATTACCCGTGGCTGATTAACACAAAGAACGATTAAACAAAAATGAAATTTACAAACTTAATAAAGCTTGCACTGGTAGCCATTCTGCGCAATAAACTGCGCACCCTGCTTACCATGCTCGGAATTATTATTGGTGTAGCTTCAGTTATTGTGATGTTGGCCATTGGGCAGGGTAGCGATCAAAGCATTAAAAAAGAAATTTCGGGATTGGGAACAAATGTGGTAACAGTGCGTAATGGTACAACATCCAATTCAGGTGTGCGCCAGGAATCGGGAACACTTACCGCACTAAGGCCCGCTGATGCCGATGCAATAAAACGCTATTCACGTTTGTCAAAATATGTTACACCAACAGTCGTAACAGCTTCGCAATTAATTGCAGGAACAAAAAACTGGCGGTCGCAGGTGTACGGTGTGCAAGCCGACTATTTTAAAATAACCGGCATTGAAATGCAATACGGTACCATGTTTAACGATTACCAGGGAAAAGGCTCTTCCAAAATATGTGTAATTGGAGAAACAGTGGCCGAGAATCTTTTTGGCCAGGGTGTTGATCCAACAGGTAAAAGCATCCGCATTGATAAATTACCTTTTAAAGTGATTGGAATGATTCGTTCGAAAGGACCAGGATTGTTTGGCCTCGACCGGGATGATATTGTTATAGCACCGTTTAAAACCGTTCAGAGGCGTATTCTTTCCATTGATTATGTTCAGCAAATCATTGTTTCGGCCATTGACGAAAATTCAATTCAGCCTTGTAAGGATGAAATTGAACGCATTCTTGTAAACAAACAACACCGTGTGAAGAACGATGAAGCCCTTTTTGTGGTGCGAACGCAAACTGAGCTCACCAATTTTTTCGGAACAATTACAGGAGTGCTTACCGTACTTCTTGCAAGCATAGCGTTTATTTCGCTAATTGTTGGTGGTATAGGTATCATGAACATCATGCTGGTTTCGGTAACCGAACGCACGCGTGAAATTGGAATTCGTTTGGCTGTTGGAGCTAAACGCAAAGATGTACTTATGCAGTTTTTGGTTGAGTCAGTAATTTTATGTCTGACCGGGGGAGCCATTGGTGTATTGTTCGGAACATCCATTGCAGCATTCTTCTCAGCAGTTATGGGTTGGCCAATAGCCGTTACATTTGATTCAATTCTGCTGGCATTTATTTGCAGCAGCAGTGTAGGTATTTTCTTCGGTTTTTATCCAGCCCGAAAAGCCTCAAAACTAAACCCGGTTGAGGCGTTAAGGTACGAGTAACGTATTTTTGATTTATAGATTTAATAGTCAGATTTAATCATATTTCTGATTTCAAAAATCTACCTGGTCAATAATCAGTTTTTTAAGTCGCAATAAATTGAAAATCATATGTTAAAACATGTTTTGTTGCGTGAAATAATATAAGTTTCTCGTACATGCAATTTGCCGTTTTCGTATATTCACCTAGTTTTACTTTCACAACGCCAAACAATGCTGTATTACATATTAAAACCTTTTTTAAAATTAACCACCTGGCTTTTTTTTCGCAACTACCAGGTAAACGGGTTGGAAAACATACCTGAGAAGGGGCCATTTATTTTTGCTTCCAATCACCCGGCTACTTTTATGGATCCCGTAATTATAGCAACTACATTAAAGCAAAAAATTCATTTTTTATCCAAATCAACTGTATTTAAAACACGGTTTTCAAAATGGTTGTTTGCGCGCCTGGGAATGATTCCGGTTTACCGCAAACAGGATGATCCCACGCAGGTGGGTAAAAATGATCAAATGTTTTCCAAATGTTTTGAGCATTTAAGCAAAGGTGGAAACCTGCTTATATTTCCCGAAGGAGTAAGTTTGCCCGAACGGAAGTTAAAAGAAATTAAGTCAGGAGCTGCGCGCATTGCTCTTGGTGCCGAGGACATGAATGACTTCAACCTGGATGTGAAAATAATTTGCATCGGCATAAATTATTCTGACAATGGAAGGTTTCAATCAAACGTGCTTATTAATATTGAAAAACCAATCAGTGTAAAAGAATACAAACAGCGGTATGAAAACGATTCGTTAAAAACAGTACGGGAGTTAACAGGCGAAATAAAAGCAAAACTGGAAAAAATTACCGTTTCGGTTGAAGAGGCCGAGAGTGATGAATTGGTGCGCAGGGCCGAAGAAGTGTACAAAACCCAGGTCATGGATGAAATGGGAATCCCTAAAAAGGATAAAACAAACGATTTTTGGGTTACCAAATCAATGGTTGATTACCTTAAGTATTTCAGGTCACATGCTCCATGGAAACTTCATTTCATTAAGCAAAAAGTGGATGCCTATTACCATGAACTGGATGCCATTGGTGTAAACGATAGCCATGTACGCAGGGTAATATCCGGTAAGAACATTGTTACAGGAACTGCTTTACGGTTTTTATATTTCCTGCTTGCTTTCCCGCTTTTCCTGGGTGGATTTATTACAAATTACCTTCCCTATTATTTTTCGGGATTGCTGGCAAGAAAAATAACACCCTATCTTGAATACCAGGTGGCCATTGCCATGGTGGGAGGTATGTTTTTCTTCATCATCAATTATGTGTGTATAGGTTTATGCTGCAACGCGTTGTTTCATACACTTTGGCTGAATTGGACAGTTGTATTTTCATTGCCCTTGCTGGGCTTGTTTGCTTTTCGTTACCACATGTTTTTTGTAAAGACAATGAAGCGTTGGCGACTATTTACATTTTTTTATAAGAACAATGCATACATCACAAAGTTGCTTGCCATGCGCAATGAAATCATTTCAGGTTTTGAAGCCCTCCGCAAGGAATACGAAGCGGCCGAAAAAGCCATTGTCTGATCTTACTGAAATCGCGTAAACACATTGAAAACAAGTCGATTAAAATTTATTTTTCATGTTTTGTAATCTGTAACCAAAAGGTTACATATATTTGTAACCGATTAGTTACGCGTTTGGAATCCAAAATTTAAAATTTAAAAACGCAACTCAATCTTAAATTCAGATCTTAAATTTTTAATGAATGAGAAGAGACGTTTTTCAAGCCATTGCTGATCCCACCCGCAGGGCCATTATTCATATGGTTGCAAACAACAACATGAACCTAAACGCGGTTGCCGAAAAATTTGATGTGAGCCGGCCCGCCATTTCAAAACACATTAAGATTTTAACCGAGTGTGGATTGATCGCTATCAATCAACAGGGGCGTGACAGGTATTGCGAAGCGCGTCTGGAAAAACTAAACGAAGTTTCAAGCTGGGTGGAACAGTACCGCGATTTCTGGAATAAGAAATTAGACGCACTTGAAATTTACCTGGAAGAATTACAAGCAAAAGATAAAACCAAAGTCAAACCAATTAAAAACAAAAAACATGGAAAAAGAAACTAGTATAAGCGAAAAGGAATTCACCATTACACGCGAATTTAACGCACCAAAGGAACTTGTGTTTAATGTATTTACAAAAGCCGAACACCTTGAGAAATGGTGGGGACCCAAAGGATCTGAAATAAACGTAAAAACCTTTGATTTACGACCAGGTGGTAAATTTCATTATAGCATGAAATACCAGGAAGGCCCTGAAATGTATGGCGTATTTGTTTACCACGAAATAACACCACATGACCGTATCGTTTTCAGCAGCGGGTTTGCCGATGAAACTGGAAATTTCATAAGGGCCCCTTTTGCAAATACATTTCCACTTGAAATAAAAAACACTTGGACCCTAACTGAAAAAAATGGTAAAACCACGCTTACACTTACTGGCGGACCAGTAAAAGCAAGCAGCGAAGAACGCGCATTTTATGAAGGAATGTTCCCATCTATGCAACAAGGCTTTGCTGGTACATTTGATCAACTGGAAAATTATTTATCTACTTTATAGATGTTATGAAAAAAACAATGGAAAAACAGGTATGTTGGATCAACTTGAAAACTACATTGAATCCTTAAACTAATTTTTATTATGAAAAAAATAAACATCACTTACTGGATCGTTACAGGGCTTTTTGCAGCGTTCATGATCTTTACTGCAATTCCAGATTTATTTCCCAATAAGGACGTGATTGATTTTATGCACGTCATATTGGGATATCCTGAGTATTTTATTCCCTTCATTGGTGTTGCCAAAATACTGGGTTCAATTGCTATTCTTGTTCCCGGGTTTCCCAGGTTAAAAGAGTGGGCCTATGCCGGACTCATGTTTGATCTTGTGGGCGCTGCGTATTCAGTTATGGCTGTTGCCGGAAAAGATGGATTGGGTGGCCTTGCGTTTATGCTGGCGCTTATGGCCGTGTGCATGGTTTCCTATTTCCTGCACCATAAAAGAATGAAAACAACAATTTAATTTCACCTGTATAAATGAAAACAACAATCCAAAACGAAGTGTTTATTGAACGCATTTTAAACGCTTCCGTAGAATTGGTTTTTGAAGCGTGGACAAATCCCGCCAAACTCATGCAATGGTATGCGCCCAATCCGTGCACCATTAGCTTTGCAAAACTGGATGTAAAACAAGGCAGTGAATATTTGTCGTGCGTGCATATTCCCGGTGGAAAAGAATGCTGGTGCATTGGCAATTATTTGAAGGTGGAAAAAAACAAGCAACTTGTATTCACCATGGCCGTTGCCAATGAAAAAGGGGAGCGCATAAGTGCACTTGAAGCAGGAATGGATGCGCAGTGGCCCGATGAAACAACGGTAACGGTGAATTTTGAAAGCATGGGCCATAAAACCAAAATCACATTGCTGCAAACAGTTGATGAGGAGTTGGCAAAAAAAACAGGAGCATACCCAAGCTGGCTTATTATGTTTGATCAGCTTGAATCGCAATTATCAATACATATGCAAAGCCCCCCGGGCAAATAAATACTCTGTACTAATGATAGAAGCATATAAATGTGGCAAAAGAAAAGCAATAGAGACTACTCAAGAAAAACGTAGAACAGGGAGACGCATAACCACGAACCACATTTTTTTTATCTGCGTGATCCGCGAGATCTGCGTGAGACTCTAAACAACACTAATTATGACAACATTAAACGATACCAGCGACCGCGAAATAGTCATTTCCCGTTTGTTGAATGCACCGCGTGAACTTGTGTTTGATGTGTGGACAAAAACCGAGCACCTTGTGCACTGGTATGGTCCTGACGGATTCACCATTTCTAACAAAGAACATAGCGTAAAAGTTGGAGGCAAATGGCGGTTCACCATGCACGGTCCAAATGGAATGGATTTCCCAAACAGGATTGTATATACTGAGGTGATTCACCCTGAGAAGTTGGTATATGAGCATTGTGATGATGAAAATCCTGAAAAAGTTTCTTTCAGCGTGGTAATTACCTTTGAAACGCAAGGCAACAAAACCAAACTCACCATGCGCAGCGTATTCCCAACCAAAGCAGATTATGAACGCGTAGTGAAGGAATATGGTGCCGTTGAGGGAGTAAAACAAACCGTAGGTAAACTTGAACAGTATCTTGAAACGTATTATAACAATTTAAAAACAAAACCCATGTCAAAAGTAAGTACCTATTTAAATTTCAGTCGCAATACCGAAGAAGCATTTAATTTTTATAAATCTGTTTTCGGTGGCGAATTTGTTGGTGGCATTGCACGTCTTGGTGATACGCCTATGCCAGAAGGCGCACCACAATTGGCCCATGCCGATAAACATCTTATCATGCACATTGCTTTACCTATTTTGGGCGGACACATGCTCATGGGCACCGATGCGCCTGAATCAATGGGATTCAAATTAAATTTCGGCAACAACATGTACGTTAACCTTGAGCCCGATACGCGCGCTGAAACAAAACGGTTGTTTGATGCATTGTCAAATGGAGGGGAAATTAGTATGCCTTTAACCGATATGTTTTGGGGATCTTACTTTGGAACCTGTACCGATAAGTTTGGTGTGCAATGGATGTTTAATTGTGGGGAGAAGTAGTTTTTGGAATTATGCCAAACAAAATGGAAAAATACAACACATTCAAACAAGAGGAAAACGTTCTTATTCATACACGAATTCTAAACGCTCCAAGAGACTTGGTTTGGGAAGTTTGGACCAATCCTGAACATATAAAAGAATGGTGGGGTCCAACCGGTTTTTCACTCACCACCAAATCAATGAATGTTGAGCCCGGTAAAAGGTGGGATTTTACCATGCACGGTTGGGGAAAGGACTGGGACAACAAAATTGAATACATCGAAGTGAAAAAACCTTCCCTTTTATCATATAAACATTTTGGTGAAAACGTAGATTATAGTTTTTTGGTGGATGTTTCTTTTGAAGAGGTTGAAGGCAAAACATTACTTACCATGAAGTCAACGTTTAAATCAAAAGAAATCATCGAAGAATTAAACAGGAAGGTAAACGCTATTGAAGGTGGTAAGCAAACCTTAAACCGACTGGAAGAATATGTTAATGTGATAAATGTCAAAAATAAATTCGTATGAGAAAACTAATTTCATTTATGCATATATCGCTTGACGGTTTTGTGGCAGGCCCAAACGGAGAAATGGATTGGATTAAAGTTGACGAGGAAATTTTTGATTACGTAGGCAAGCGCATAAACCAGGGTAACACGGCACTATACGGTCGTAACACTTACCAGATGATGGAAAGTTATTGGCCAACTGCAGCAAACAATCCCTCAGCAACCAGGCATGACATTGAACATTCTGCCTGGTATAAAAAAGTTCATAAAATTGTTCTGTCAAAAACAATGAAGGATACGGGCCTGGCCAATACAACAATTATCAGCGATAATCTTTCGCAAAGAATAAATGCAATAAAGCAAACGGGCGGTAGTGAGATACTTGTTTTTGGTAGTCCTATGGCAACACATTCGCTCATTCAACACAACTTAATTGACGGTTATTGGTTATTTGTCAATCCTATTGTATTAGGTAAGGGTATTCCGTTGTTTAAGGATATTCATGATAAAATCAAACTAAAGCTGGAAACAACCCACCAATTTAATTCAGGAGTAACAGAACTGAATTATAGTGTGAATAGGAGTTCATGAATTAGGAAGGAAAATTAATGCCTCGTTTAAAAATGCCTTATATCTGGTGTCTGACCCGACTACTGCTTAATAAGTCGTTGGCTGGATGTTGATTTTCCGTCACTCACCTCTACCAAATAAGCCCCCGGCTCCAGGCCTGCACCACGCAACTCATACGAATTTTCGCCTTTGGCAGCACGCATGGTTTCGGTTCGTACAACTTTACCAAGCAAATTATACAACGTAATTTTTACATCACCAGCATGTGCTGATATGAAATCAACGTTTGCATTCCAGGTAAAGGGGTTAGGGTTTGCGGTTAATTTCAATCCATTGTTGCGTTCAATTTCCCAAATGCCTACGGTATTGATGTTAATCACGTATCCGGTTACCGTGTCATCGCTTGAAATGGATCCGGCATGGTAGGTTACGTAAATGTTTAACGGGTATGATCCTGCCTGGCCAACAGTAGGGCTGCCTGTTAGTACAGCACAGTTGGTTGCACCTCCGGGAAAAACGCAGCTAGGCACATTACACGCGTAGGTAAAACCTGATGGCATGCCCGACACGTTGGTTACCGTAGCGTCATCAATGGGAATAGTGGTTGGTATACCAAAAATAATCACGGTGGTATCTGAAGGTATAATTACCGTTAATGTTTGTGAGTAGGGGCTGCCTTCAAAACCTGTAGCCAGTCCTTCAGCCTGTGTTGGGTGAATACCGGGTTCGGTTTCTGTACCGTCAGGTGTACATTGTGCCGTGGCACCAATAAATGAAAAAACAGTAAAAACTGTGAGTAAAGTTTTATGCATACGTGTTTGTTTAATGTAGTAAAAAGAAATCTCCCTTAAAACAATTCATTATTCACCAACGCTGGCCGTTTGCATATGCGCCCTGGCTTCATCAACACCAGGCGTAATGGTCAAAACGGTATGCAATTGTGAAATGTGAATTAGTTTCTGAACGGGCTCCTGCAAACCGGTCAATACAAAATTACCGTTTGCATTTTTACAAAGCCTGTTGGCAACAAGCAATGCGCTTAATCCTGATGAATCGCAATACCTTGAATCGCTTAAATCAATTACAATGTTTTTCACAGCATTTTTATTGTGAAACACCAGCAACGATTTTAATTCAGGCGCATGGTTTGTATCAAGCTTCTCAACCTTACTCTTAATCACTACAAACTTGTCCTCTTCTTTTACTTCAAAATTCATGGGATTTAATTTTCGTTAAATATAATCATTTTTTTAATTTCTGCCAATACGGGCGGCCAATAAATAAATAACAGCCATTCGCACCGCCACACCGTTTTCAACCTGGTCAAGTATAATACTCTGCTCGTGGTCGGCAACATCGCTGCTAATCTCAACCCCCCGGTTAATTGGGCCGGGATGCATAATGGTTATTTTTTTGCCCAGATTTTCAAGTATATCCTTGGTTAGTCCGTACTGCATGCTGTATTCCCTAAGGGTAGGAAAATACCGTGTTTCCTGCCTTTCAAGCTGTATTCTCAGCATATTGGCCACATCACACCATTCAAGCGCCTTCAGTAAATTGTGCTCAACCCGTACCCCCAATTGTTCATAATTCTTGGGTATAAGGGTTGTAGGCCCGCAAACCATTACCTCGGCTCCCATTTTTTGCAGGCAAAATATGTTTGACAAAGCAACCCGTGAGTGCATAATGTCACCCACAATGGCCACCCTTAGCCCGTTCAGCTTCCCGTGTTTTTCACGTATGGAGTAGCCATCCAGCAAGGCCTGCGTAGGGTGCTCATGCGTGCCATCGCCCGCGTTAATAATACGTGCATTTACATGTTTTGACAAAAAATGGCAGGCACCCACACTTGCATGCCGCATAACCACCATGTCAACTTTCATGCTCAAAATATTGTTTACCGTATCAATCAGCGTTTCACCTTTTTTTACACTTGATCCGCTGGCCGAAAAATTAACAACATCAGCACTCAACCGTTTCTCGGCTAACTCAAATGAAAGTTTGGTACGTGTTGAATTTTCAAAAAATATATTGGCAATGGTAATGTCTCTAAGCGTAGGCACTTTTTTTATAGGGCGGTTTATTACTTCCTTAAAACTATCGGCCGTCTTGAAAATAATTTCAATGTCATCGGCCGTAAGGTCCTTAATTCCCAAAAGGTGATTTACACTCAGGTTTTTCATTGTACTCATTTCTTTTTTTTAAGCCACAGATTGCACAGATTTTCACAGATACAATCGTTTTTTACCTTTTGAATCTGCGGGATCCGCGGGATTTGCGCGCTATTTCTCTTTTAAATATCCTGTTTGCGTATTCCACGCGCTGCCACTTCCTGCTCCTGCCACGGCTACTATATTTTTTTCTCCGAGAGTAATATCACCTTATCCTCGCCCTCGGTTTCTTTCCATTCCACGGCAACACGTTCTTTATTAATCGTATCAATATACTTTCCTACATAATCGGGTTGAATCGGAATTTGGCGTGTAAACCTGCGGTCAATCAATGTTAAAAACTCAATTTTTTTGGGGCGCCCAAACGCAAGCAAGGCTTCAAAGCCCGCCCTCACCGTTCTCCCCGTAAATAAAACATCGTCAATCAACACCACATTTTTACCTTCAATGCTAAAATCAATATTGGTTGCACTGGGTAAAAGCGGCACATCCCTGTGCCTGAAATCGTCCCTGTAAAACGTAATGTCAAGGGCACCACACTGTATATTTTTATTGTTGGTAATGTCTGAAAGCAAGTTGTTTAGCCTGTTGGCCAAATAAATACCCCGCGGCTGTAAGCCAATAAGTACCGACTCCGAAAAATCGTTGTGGTTTTCAATTAATTGATGGCAAAGTCGCTTAAGAATAAGTGCGAAAAGATCTTTTTGAACTATAACCTGTGGCTGCATTCAAAGTTCAAATATAGACCATTTTTTAATGCAAAAAGGGCGCAAAAAAAATAGTTTTCATGATTCTTCAGGGCGCCTAAACGGGCTGTACGCTTTACTTCACTTGCCAAACAATTGGCTGTGTAACGCTGCGCGGGCTTCCTTTGGTCGCCTGCTCACTAACACAGCCAATTGTTTGGCTGCGTTACGTGCCGCTTCCATCCCTGGCGCGGTTATGCCGTAGTTAATAAGGAACTAGGAATTATGAATCACTAATTGAATAATTAATTCAACCACTTACTTTTTAATTCCTTTACTTCCTTCGCCACATTCTCAGCCGGTGTAATCAGGTAATCTTTTAAATATGTTTTATCCAGCTTTACCGGCACAGTTTGCACCAGGTTATCGCGTGATATTAAAAAGTCCAGTGTTGTGCCAACGGCAAATGAGCCAACCAACCGGTACAAGCTATTGTTGTCAATGCGCGTTTTGTTCACCGCAATAATTTCATCGTTTACCAGCAAACCATAATTTTGTGCACAGCTTCCATCGCTCACAGCGCTTATCACCACTTTTCCACCCGCACCATCTTTGGTTTGTATACCCAGCCACGGCTCGTTTCCTCTTCCTGTTGCAATAAGCATGTATCCCACTTTATTCAGGTACTGGTTGTAGTTTATTTCGCTGGCGGTTAAAACAAGGGTATTGAAAAAATCGTCCATCTTTTTCCCGCAAATGCTTTCAGCAGCAGCCTTAAAATCGGCAAATGAATAACCGTTTTTTTTTACTTTGTAAAAATCGTTGTATAATTTTTTAAGTAAATCATCCAGTTTCATTTTCCCATTGGTACTGGCAATAATTTCAATGTCCAGCATGGCAGCTATCAATGACCCTTTTGGATAATATGAAATGGTTCTGTTATTGGAATTTTCATTCGGGCGGTAACCTTTTATCCAAGCATCATAGCTTGACTCAGCGGCTGATTGTACTTTACTACCAGGTGTGTTTTCAACGCTGGCAAGTGTTGAGTTTAAAATGCGCACATAGCCATTTTCATCGTAATAGCCTGCACGCTTTAGCAACAACTCGTCATAGTAGCTGGTAAAACCTTCAGCCACCCACAATAAATCTGTATAGTTTTCTTTGTCGTAATCATAGGGGAACAGTCCCGCAGGGCGCAAACGTTTTACATTCCACAAGTGAAAATACTCATGCGCTACAATACTTAAAAAACCATTGTAATTGGCGGGTGAATACGTGTTGCGGCTTACGTCAAGGGTAGTTGAGCTGGCATGTTCCAGTCCGCCACTACCAACGGTTAAATTGTGAATGATAAATAAATATTCCTTGTTCGGGTTTTCACCCCATACTTTGGTGGCTTCTTCGCATATTTTAGCCATATCGGTTTTTAATTTGTCAACCTCGTAGTTGCCTTCGCCAAACATGGCTACACGGTGATTGCATCCGGCAGCCATAAATGTAAACTCATCGTGGTTTCCAATTTCTATTGGGCAGTCGTATAATTCGTCCATGTTTGAATACGCAAATTTATTGCCGCCTGCATTTAGTAAAGTGGTTGAAATGCGCTTGAAATTTCCGGGTACAATCTCAACTGTGCCGCTGTTAACCTTCATTTCAGGTATATACATAAATACGCTGCTCCCGCTTACAAAACCATGCGTTGCGTCAAGGTAACTGGTGCGTACCGATGTTTCGAATGCATAAACGTTATACCGAATTTCAATTTTTGACTTTCCATCTGTTTTAACCTGCCAGGTGCTTTTGTCAGTTTTATTTACAGTTAAAGCAGTGTTGCCCGATGTGGCTTTTACATAGTCAACACCTTTTGCAAATTCCCTTACAAGATAACTTCCCGGGGCCCAAACCGGCATTTTCACATCAAGCGTGTTTTTTTTCCACCCTTCAACGGTCATAGTCACATAATAATAGTGCTTATGCGGCTCGGTTAATTCAAGCTTATAGGTAAGGGTTTGGGAATAAGTTGTAAGGCTTAACAGGGTTAAAATCAAAACTGCAATTTTTGTCATGAGGCAAAAGTTTTTAAGAATTTTTTAAAAATAACTAATATAACGTCAATATGGGCAATTGGGTATTTTTTTCTATTTTTACACCATAACCTTTAACAAATAATGAGAAAATACGCGTTTTACACCCTGTTTTTTACTATTCTGACATGTGCGGTAGCGTGCACCCCTGACGACAATAGCGTAATTGAAACAGTAAATACCGAAGATGGTGACAGTGTTAATGCTGAGATCAAAAAACTCAAGCGCGAACTGGCTATGAAAGACTCGGCCATTAACCAAAGCATTCGCATGTTTAATGAAATTGAGGAAAACCTTGCACAAATAGCCGACAAACAAGGTGTAATTAACCTGAATGCCAAAGACCCTGAATTGGCCCAGGGCGAAAAATCAAAAATCATTGAGGAAATAACAGCCATAAATACCCTTTTACAAGAGAATAAAAATAAAGTAAATATCCTGAGAAGTAAATTAACCAAGGCCGATGTGAAAATTGGTGAACTTGAAAAAATGTTGGAGCGCATGATTAAGGATGTTGAACAAAAGGAAGCCACCATTGCCGAATTGCGTGAGGAATTGTCAAGGTATGATATTGCTATGGATGAACTAACCGCCACGTTAAATGAAAAAGATGAAATAATTGCTGAAAAAGACGATGAGATCAATGCGGCCTTTTATGTAATTGGCACCTCAAAGGAGTTAAAGGATGAGGGAATCATTACAAAAACAGGTGGATTTATTGGATTGGGTAAAATCAAAAAATTGCGTGAGGACTTCAATAAGGACTATTTTACGCCAATGGATATCCTTAAAACCAAGGAAATAACGCTTGGAAATAAAAAAGTTGAGATCTTAACCACCCATCCAAAGGGTTCCTATAAGCTTCAGGGCGATAAAATCATTGAAAAACTGGTGATTACCAATCCAAAAGAATTTTGGAGCGTGTCTAAGTACCTGGTTATGGTTGTGGAATAAAATTTTGCCACTTTTCTATAACCTTTGTAAAACTCCCTCGTAAAATTCAGTCTGTTTACAATTTACGGCCTGTGCAATATTCATGCTCATTCAATCGAATAACCATGAATATTTCATACGACCTCTAAAAAATTATTTACGTATGAAAAGAGTGTCGCTCGAGTACTGCAAATTCATTCTGGAAAAGGTAAGCTTTGATGAGTACCTTTTCGAAAAAGAACTAAACAAAGCCATTAAAATGTTAGCCGAAACTGATCTCAAGGATTTTATTGATTGGGTTCGCAACCGGTTTAGCAATCACAGGGCAATTACCAAAATTCAGCTTAGCTGACGATAATTTAAGATTCAAGATTTAATATCTCAAATTGTCAGATGCATTTGAAATAATCAAACGGCTCTTTGCAGTCAAGGCATTTATACATGCTTTTGCAGGCTGTTGATCCAAATTCACTCACCATTTCGGTGTGTTTTGATTTACATCTTGGGCAATGCACAGTTTTTGCTCCCCCAAAAAGTAAAAAGCCTTTATTTGAGCTGGCTTTTTCAGGTGGCGCAATACCATATACCCTTAGTTTTTCTTTTGCTTCAGCGCTCAGCCAATCGGTTGTCCATGCGGGGCTGTAAATAGTTTCAACACAAAAGTTTTTTACACCATGATGCGCCAGGCTGTGTTTAATGTCAAGTTCCATGCGGTGCATGGCCGGACATCCTGAATAGGTAGGGGTAATTTTAACCACCACGCTCTCACCATGCACTTCTACATCACGCACAACACCAAGTTCAACCACACTGATTACAGGAATTTCCGGATCCGGAATCTCGTTAAGTAGTTTGTATATGTCTTCTTTTGTAAAAACCATAATTTATAAAAAGAAAATTGCCGCAATAATAAACATAACAATGATAATGATGTATTGCCAAACGTCAACAAAATAAGGAAAGTATTTTTTGTATATTTCTTTGATGGACATAACAATTATCAATGTGCAATTACCACTTGGCTCCCGGGTACATTCGCTGCATGTACTGCGCCTCGGCCAAAATAAAGCCTAAATGCTCGGTATGCATTCCCTTTCGGCTTCCTGTTTGCATGTATTCGTTTAAAGGAACAGTAAGTTTTGCCTGGGCAATTACCTCGGCAACATGTTTGTAATACTTGTCTTTTATCCCATTTAAATCAACACCAATGCCTGCTTTAATCAATACATCGTCCACATCATTCATTTCAAAATATTCACCGGTAAATCGCCACAATTCCTGTATGGCAGCCTGTGCACGCTGGTGGCTTTCTTCAGTTCCATCGCCAAATCGCACCACCCACTCACTGCAATGACGTAACTGGTAAGTAACTTCTTTCAATGATTTTGCAGCCAGTGCAGCCAATGTTGCATCTTTGCTTTTTTGCAATTCAGTCAAAAAATAATAATCAAACGCATCGTTAAACAATTGACGAACCATGGTAACGGCATAGTCACCGTTGGGTTGTTCCACCAATAGCTGGTTCATGAATTCGCGCTCAGCACGCATAAATGCGTAATAGTCTTCATCACGACCGTTCCCCTCAATCTGCGCAGCGTATTTGTACAATGACGATGCCAGTCCCAGTTTATCCAATCCAATATTTGCCAGGGCAATATCTTCTTCCAGTATTGGGCCATGACCACACCATTCGCTTAAACGCTGACCCAAAATAAAATTGGTGTCGGCCAGGCGTAAAATATATTTTACCAATGCTTCGTTCGTATTCATCTTAAATTTTGAATCTTAAATCTTAAATATACTTCACTCCTTCGGGAAGGTGGTAAAACGTAGGGTGACGATAAACTTTCTCGTTACCTGGTTCAAAAAACGGCCCAATATCTTCGGGTGACGAAGCTGAAATGTGTTTGGCTTCAACAACCCATAAATTGGTTCCTTCGCCCCTGCGGGTATATACATCACGTGCATTTTGCAATGCCATTTCGGCATCAGCTGCGTGTAAACTTCCGCAGTGTTTGTGCGGTTGGCCGGGCTTGGTTTGTACAAACACTTCCCATAATGGCCATTGCGTATCCTTTTTCTCTGACATAATTTTTTTCTTAAGCGGCTACTGCTTTATTTTTTTTCTTTTCAGCGTAAGCTGCCGCAGCATCACGCACCCATTGACCTTTTTTGTGAGCATCCGCCCGTGCTTTTAATCGTTCGCGGTTACACGGTCCATTTCCTTTTATCACGTTAAAAAACTCATCCCAATTAATTTCGCCAAAATCGTAATGTCCTTTTTCAGCATTCCATTTCAAATCCGGATCAGGAATGGTTAATCCAATTAATTCAGCCTGTGCAACGGTTCTGTCAATAAAACGTTGGCGCAATGTATCATTGCTTTCGCGTTTTATTTTCCAGGCCATGCTTTGAGCACTGTTTGGCGATGCATCATCATTTGGCCCAAACATCATTATGCTTGGCCACCACCATCGGTTTAAGGCATCCTGCGCCATTGCTTTTTGCTCAGGTGTTCCTTTTGCAAGGGTTGCCATTACTTCATATCCCTGGCGCTGGTGAAAACTTTCTTCTTTACAAATCCTAACCATGGCACGTGCATACGGACCATAAGAGGTGCGCTGTAACATAACCTGGTTTACAATGGCCGCACCGTCAACTAACCAGCCAATAGCGCCCATGTCGGCCCAGGTTGGAGTAGGGTAATTAAAAATGCTCGAATATTTTGCTTTTCCGGTGTGCAACTGGTCAAGCAATTCGGCACGGTCAATACCCAATGTTTCAGCAGCACAATATAAATACAAACCATGGCCGGCTTCGTCCTGTACCTTGGCAAGCAAAACAATTTTAGCACGCAGGCTCGGGGCACGGGTAATCCAGTTTCCTTCAGGTAACATGCCTACAACCTCACTGTGCGCATGCTGCGAAATCTGGCGAATTAAGGTTTTGCGGTAAGCATCAGGCATCCAGTCTTTTGGCTCAATTTTCTCTTCAGCATTGACTTTTGCCATGAAATGACTTTCCATTTCAGCTATATTATTTTGATCCATAATGCGTTTTGTTTTGCAAGTTTACTAAGATAATCATTCCTGAAATATGATTTTTGACAGTATAGTTAACAAAATCCAACGAAACACCCGTGCAAATGGTCTATATAGCTGAAAAACTCCTATTTTTGCCCCTCAAGAAATATAGCTAAAATGTCATCGTTCCACGCTTTAAAAGTTAAAAAAATTGTTCGCCAAACCGCAGATGCTGTGTGTATTGAGTTGGAAGTTCCACAAGATAAGGCATCGGTTTTTTCATATAAACAGGGCCAGTACCTTACCTTTAAAATTATTGAAAAGGGCCAGGAAATCAGGCGCTCGTATTCAATTTGCTCAAGCCCGTACAATGGCGAAGGGTTAAAGGTTGCAGTCAAAGAAGTTCCAAACGGAGCATTTTCTGCTTTTGCAAATAAGTCGTTAAAAGAAGGTGACGTGTTGGAAACAATGACGCCAACCGGAAATTTTTTCACTGAATTAAAACCAGGAAATACAAAAAAATATGTTGGGTTTGCAGCAGGAAGTGGAATTACACCCATTCTTTCCATTTTAAAATCGGTTTTGCAGGTTGAGCCTAACAGCAGCTTTCACTTGATTTATGGAAATAAAGATGAGAATTCGGTTATTTTCAAGAGCGAAATCGAAGAATTAAAAAACAAATATTCAAAACTTACGGTAACATACGTTTATTCTCGCCAGGATTTGGGCGATAAACTATTCAGTGGTCGAATTGATTCGGCAAAGTGTAAAGAGTTGGATGCAAAATATAATTTATCGTCAAACGATGAGTTTTTTATATGTGGTCCTGAAGAAATGATCATGGCTGTGAGCGAAACGCTTAAAGCCAATAAAGTAGATAAAGCAAAAATTCATTTTGAATTGTTTACCACACCGGTAAAATTAAAACAGGAAGCAAAAGATGTTGCTGACTTCAATGGGATGTCAAAAGTAACAACCATCATCAATGGCGATGAGGTAACTTTTGATTTGAGCGGAAAAGGAATGAGTATATTGGATGCCGCCATTAAAGCCGGGGGCGATGCTCCCTTTTCATGTAAAGGTGCTGTATGTTGTACCTGCCGCGCAAAAATTGTTGAAGGCAAAGCAAAAATGGACATGAATTATGCCCTTAGCGATGAGGAAGTGAACGATGGATTTATTTTGACCTGCCAGAGCCATCCATTGACCGAGAGGTTGATTGTGGACTTTGATGTTCTTTAGTCCAGTGCTGAAATAACATTTGAGAAGAGAGTGGGGTTGTTTTAAGGAATTTTGGTTGGAATAATTAGTAAAAGTATATACGGAAGTAATAAATTTTGGTCACACCCTTTTTACCACACCCACTGTCACTCATCTCAATACTCACATCTCAATACTCTGTACTATGAATCGCTACCAACAAAATATCGAAATCCTTTGCAACGAGCACCGCATCGACCTTAGCGAACTTGCCGATAAATTACGTTGCGACATATCTGATATTTTCAGGCCAAAACCCGATACGCTGATTAGTCTTTCTGACTATTTTAATGTAACCATTGATTCGCTTATCAAGGCTCCGCTCATGAAGGTTTCACAAATACGTGAGTATCCAATCAAAATGCTGGTAATGGATGTAGATGGTGTGCTCACAAAAGGAGAAATAACCTATACTGAAAATGGTGATGAAATAAAGTCCTTTAATGTAAAGGATGGTTATGCCATCAAGCAATTAAAAAAGAACGGGAAATTTATTATAGGCATTATTTCACACAGTGTACACGTAAATATACTTACCAAACGCAAAACAATTCTTGATCTTGATTTTGCCGAGATCAGCAGTGAGCCAAAAGATGAGACACTGAAACGTAAGTGTAAGGAATACAAGATTGAAACCAAAGACGTGATGTATATTGGCGATGATCTGAATGATATTGCGGTTATGAAGCTTTGTGGCTTAATTGCCTGCCCTAACGATGCAGTGGATGAAGTGAAACGCATTGCCCATGTTATTCTGAAAGCAAAAGGTGGAGAAGGGTGTTTGCGCGAATTGATTGACGGGTACCTGAAATGAACCGAAGAGGGCAATAAGTCAACCCATGCCTGCGTTTAGTTTATCCGATTATGTCAATCACCTTTCCTAAATCACCGGCAACAAAATCGCTTCCCGTTATTTATTTCCTGTTTGCCACAATGGTATTTGTTTATTTGCTTGTCAGAGCAATTCTTGTTCCGGTTGTACACGATGAGGCCGTTACGTTTTTCAGGTTTATCAATACAGGTAAGTTTGTACCATTTTATGCAGGCTATGATGCCAACAACCATTTTTTAAATTCCTTTCTTTCATTTGGCTGTTTCAATTTGTTTGGAAAAAGCCTGTTTGCTTTGCGGTTGCCCAACCTGCTTGCTTTTATTCTATTTGCCTTTTATACAAAAAAAATAACTGGATTTATAAAAAACAATGTGCTTGCCTTTTTTCTGGGAATAACGCTTTTAAGTGCCGACTACCTGGTAGAATTTTTTGGTATGTGTCGCGGCTATGGCCTATCCATGGCGTTTTTGCTCATGGCAATTTATTATGTCATGTTGTTTACTCAAAATTCCAGGCTAAAAAATTTCACAATGGCTATACTGGCAGGCATGCTTGCATTAAGTTCAAACCTTGCATTGTTATCATTTTTTGTGGTCATGTTATGTATACTAGCCTATAAAGCAATCACGTTTTTATATGCAAATAAAAATAAGCCGCGTCTTGTTTACATCATTGGTTTTTTGCTATTGGGTGTTTTGCCAGTTTTATTCTGGAGCATGTATGCGCTTAAGTTAAAAAAAGAAGGAGCGCTCCTGTATGGTTCATCTGATGGGTTTATACCCGTAACCCTGAATTCATTGCTTGACCTGCAAACAGGTACGCACCATTGGGGTGTTGTTGCATGGGTTTGTATTTTTTTTGTATTGAGCGGTGCCCTGTCTCTTTTTGTGTTTTTTAAACGTGGGCTCTCAGCTATGGTTGTTGCCGGTTTTTTATTGTCAGGCACTTTTTTTGTTGTTTATATACAATCGTATGTATTGGGTGTGAATTTTCCTGCTGATAGGGTTGGCTTGTATTTTATTCCTTTGTTTTTTCTGGCAGCGGGTTTTTTGGTAGATGCACTTATAGCTTACAGCAGCTATTGGTTTGTTTTGTTTTTGCCAATACTGATTGTCCCGGCAGGTTCCCTGTTAAGGTTAAATACAACACATTTTAAGCAATGGCCTGATGAAAGTATGGTAAGCGGTTGTTATACCATGGTAAAAGCAATAGAGAAGCAATCAAACGAACAAATAACGGTGGGTGGTAAGTTTGATATGGCCTGGTTGTTTTATGGTTTTGATGATGAAAACGCGCTGCAGCCCATTCATTCGGCTGAATGGGTAAACCATAAGAACGACATTAATTTTTTGATGAGGCAGGAATACCCGCATTTTAAAAAGGAGTATTCCATAATTGATTCTGCCGGTTATTCGGATTACCTGGTTGTGAAGCGAAGAAAGCCACGCGGAAAACAATTGTTTTATTCAGAAAAATTACCAAACACCTTAACCTGCGTAAATGAATTTTATCTTTTATACTCGGTTGTTGATTCGGCATTAACCGGCCATGAACTGCAACTGTGTTTTGATGGTATTATTCAGTGCAATAAGATCCCTTTTTCGGCAGGACTTGTTTTTTTTACGACCGATGAAAATGAAAAAGTGATTCACTATGATGCAATGCCGTTGGAATGGATAAGGAATGATTGGACGAATGCGCAAGTGCGTTTTACACGGAATATTCCGGCCTTAAAGAATAAAAAAGACAAATTATATGTGCATATTGTTAACCTTCAAAAATGTGCGTTCAGCTTAAGGAATTTAAGCATTAAGGTTTATAAATTGAAATAGCCGGGTTGGTAAGGAGAATGTTACAGGAACTGGTTGTTTTTTAACTAAAATAATTACCGAGCCAAAGCAAAACGTTCGCCTTTAAACTTATACCCCCTTAATAGTTCATCGGTTTTCATTCTTTTTTTTCCCGGAAATTGCAGGCTAAGTACATTTAAATAACCATCTGCACAATAAATGTGTAAATAGCTCTTGTTATCAGTTGCAATAAAACCCGGAACGTGTTTGTGTGCCTGCTCAGTAAAAGTCGCTTCAAAAATTTTCACATTATGTGGCTCGTTTTTTTCGTCATAATAATCCGAGTAAGCAGCAGGGTAAGGGCTAAGCCCCCGAATTAAATTGTATATTTTTTCACCTTTATCAGTCCACGTTATTTTGCATGTGTCTTTAAATATTTTGGTTGCAGGTTTTAATTCGTTTTCATTCCCAAAAAAGGCCTGTTGTTCTTTTGCTTTGGCTGTTCCCGCAAAAATGCTGTTTACCGTTTTTACCAGCAATTCAGCGCCTTTTACCATCATGGCGTCATGAACAGTACCCGCATTGTCAGTATACGCAATAGGAATTTCAACCGAATCAATTATTTTTCCGGTATCAATTTCCTTTTCAATAAAAAACGTTGTTGCTCCTGTTTTGGTATCACCATTGATCACAGCCCAGTTAATGGGTGCAGCCCCCCGGTATTGCGGTAATAAAGATCCATGTAAATTAATGGTGCCTAGTTTAGGCATGGTCCAAACCACTTCAGGTAACATGCGAAAAGCAACAACTACAAACAGGTCAGCATTTATGGTTTGAAGTTGTTTTATAAAAGCCTCATCTTTTAATTTCTCGGGTTGCAATACGGGCAAATTATGCTGCACCGCAAATTCTTTTACAGCTGATGGAACCAGTTTTAACCCACGCCCTGAAGGCTTATCGGGAACGGTAATAACGGCTTTAACAGTAATGCCGCTTTCCATCAATTGTTTTAGCGACTCAACTGCAAATGCAGGAGTTCCCATAAAAACAATATTTTTTTGATCGGCCATTTTTTGTTTTTTTTAGCACATCGGTACTGTATGTGATTCAAATTTTAATACTCTTCCAGGTTCCTCTTCGCAAATATAGTAAAGCTAACAAAATCATGAAACAAAAGTACACGTATTCTATGCACCAAACCAGGTAAATGGGCTGTGGATAAACCACTGTAACCAGCCAACCCATAATGGTATATAATAAAATGGAAATGAACTCGATCATGAACGATGCCTTGGTGTCACCGGCACCTGAAATCATACTTATAAGTGCCACCGATACAGCAAACATGACCATAGCCAGCGATACAAGTTGAAGTGTAAGAATGGTGTCCTGTAAAATTTCAGCGTGGCTATTAATAATGGGTATAACCACGGCCGGATAAAAGAAATTGGCATGCGTAAACACGAATGTGCAAAACAAACTGCAACCTATAATGCGTTTCATGGTGGGCTTAATGTCATCAACCCGTTTTTCGGCCAGTAATTTACTTACAATTGTTTTGGTTACAGTACCAAATGAAAGTACCGATGCCAGGCATATATAATAGAAATTGCGTATTGTTTGAGATATTTCAATTTGCTTTTGACCCATATTCTCAATCATAAAAAAGAAAATGGTCCACGATCCAACCGAAACAAATCCCTGGCCAATTAACGGTATTCCCAGTTTAACAATTTCCCTGATGCGCACTCCTGAAACTTTATTTTTAAAAAAACGCTTTATTTCAATGTCTTTTTTCGAAAAAACAAAAAACAACACATATGTTAATCCTGCACAGCCGTCAGAAATAGTAGTCGACCATGCAGCACCTTCGAGGCCCATTTCAGGAAAACCAAAATGACCAAATATCAAGCAATAGTCAAACAGGAAATTGGTTGCCCCTTGCACAATGGTTGCAAACATAACAGGCAGCGTTTTTCCAGTACCTGTGTAATAAGCAAAAAATCCCATTTCAAGAATGCTGAAAAAAATTCCATAGGAACGAATGCCCATGAATGCATTCATTTTTTCCTCAACTACGGGCGATGCAACTGCAGCATCAAATAAATAACGACTGCCAAATTTTATAGCAATAAATAAGACAACATGTAAAATACCAACCAGCACAAATGTATTCCACATGGTTTCTGCAATGCCTTTTGTGTTTTTTTCTCCGTCACGTCTGGCTATTAAAATTTGTGCAGCACCGGCCAGGCCATAACTAATCATGATAATGGTGATATATAAAAGGCTGGCATTTCCAGATGCTACCATGGAACTTCCCTGGTTTGGGCCTTCATCAATGCGACTTAAAAAGGCCGAATTAATAATGGCCACAATGAATTCGGCAAGCATGCCAAACATTACGGGAAGAGTCATGCGGAGTATAGCTCCATAGGAGAGAACACCTTTTTCAGGCAGTACAATGTTATCATCATCACTATAGGACATGAATAACCAATCCTTTCAAATAATGTCCTTCAGGGTGAAAAATGCTTACCGGATGATCAGCGCACTGGTTCATGCGATGTAAAATCTGAACGTTCCTGCCTGCTTCAATGGCAGCAGCACAAACAGTTGATTCGAATAATTCCCTGTCAACTGCCTGTGAACAGGAAAAAGTAAATATAATTCCACCGGGTTTAATTTTTTTGATGGCTTCTGAATTTATGCGTTTATACCCAATCACGGCTTTGTGTCTTGCGCTTAAATGCTTGGCAAAAGCAGGAGGATCCAGTATAATTACATCATAGTCATTACCCACTTCTTTTATATGATCAACAACATCAGCCACCAATGAAGTATGATTTTTAAAACCATTTAAAGCAACATTTTTGTCACACAAGTCAATTGCTTTTTGACTTATGTCAACTGAAGTAACATGGCTGGCTCCCGCAGCTAATGCATAAACTGAAAATCCTCCTGAATATGAAAATGTATTCAATACCTTTTTTTGTTTGCTGAAGTGCTTAAGTAATTCGCGGTTATCGCGCTGGTCAAGAAAGAAACCGGTTTTTTGTCCGGTAGCAACATTTACATAAAATTTGTTTCCGTTTTCAACCACTTCAATTTCTTCATCTCCCTTTTCTCCAACAAATCCATCGCTGGTTTGTTCCTCTCCCTTACTGCTTTCCTTACTCTTGTGAAAAACAAATTTTATTTCACCGGCCGAATTTTCAGTTACTGCATGTTTTATTTCTGTAAGAAAACCTGAATACCCGGCCGTATGACATTGCACAACGGCCGTATGGTTATAAACGTCAATGATCAATCCCGGAAAACCGTCACCCTCGCCATGAACAAGCCGGTAACAGTTGGTTTTGTTTTTTTCAGGAAGGTGAAGGGTTTTGCGCAATTCAAACGCATCTTTTAGTTTATGACTAAAAAACTCCTGGTCAATTTTAGTTTCACCAAAGTGCAGTACACGAATAGCAATACTTGAAGGGCTGTAGAACCCGGTAGCCCTGGTTTGTTTATAGTTATCAACAAGTGTTACAAGTGTGCCATCTGCCAGTTTTTCATGGCCCGGGGCCAATGCACCTGAGAAAACCCACGGATGCTGACGCTCCAACGATTTTTCCTTGCCCGGCTTTAAATATATTTTGGTATAACTCATTGTCAGTGTTAGGACTTTGTCTTGTTTGTAACTAATGGCACTATTCTTGGTTAAAATGGCTATAATTATGGGCTCAAAAATGCACAGAATTCTTGGTATATCGCTATTTGTTTCGGTTTTTATTTTCTCCTGTTCCGAGAACAGCAAAGAACAGGAACCCGTGATTGAAAAAGAGAATCCCGAAGCAGTAATTGCACACGGTGAGGTGGACACACTTAGTGTGAGCGACACCTTAAAGAACAAGGGGAAAATTACTATGGAGGAGATACTTGAATCGTTCAGGTATTGCAAGGAAACGGCCGAAAATAATTTACAATGCAAGTATTTTATTGCAAAAGCAATTCACGATTATTTTGGGGTTTCTGATTTTCGCCTTAAAGGGAATTACGTGGATTTTGAAAACATTCATCCCATTGTGCGCAGTAGTACAAAATGGAGGAACCTTGGTCTTGCCAAGTCACAAAAAACACTTGACGAAGCCCAGGACCTTGCCAATAAGGGAAAACCGGTATTGGCTATTCACACCGATTCAAAACTTGGACATGTTGTAATTGTTATGCCGGGTAAATTGGAAAAAGCCATGAGTTGGGGTGGACTTAATTGCCCTGAGGTAGCCTGTTTTTTTATGGTGCAGGACATGGAATCGTTTGTTGACAGGTCCATTGCTTTTGCCTGGGGAAGTCCTGAAGGAATTGAAATTTTTGCCAGGGAATAAAAAAACAAAAATCAAAAAATTAAAAACCGTCAAATCTTAAATTTTATATTTTAAATCTTCTATGCTCCCTCAATCACATACCCTTGCCGACACGTTTGACTTTACACGTAAAATGTCAATGGCATATTATGAAAAGTTAAAAGATAAAGATATTTTTCATGAATTTGAAGTAGATGGAAAGAAATTGAACAGTGTTT
>DATGXI010000044.1:0-44889 GCA_035299065.1 Flavobacteriales bacterium | reverse complement strand
GTATTTAAATTTGATTTTGAAATTGCTCCTGTTGCCGATTTCGTTACCGACCAGTTTGAAGGTTGTAATCCTCTTACCATTAATTTCACGAACTCAAGTCCGCCTGATTTGGATTGGTTATGGGATTTTGGAAATGGCGATACCAGTTCGGTTATTTACAGCCCAACCATTACATATTCCGATACCGGAACCTATTTTGTCACACTGATTACCGAAGATTCTATTTGCGGATTGATTGATACAGCCGTTAAAATTATTCATGTATATCCAAGTACAGTCGTTTCAACAGCCAGTGATACGGCCTTATGCACAGGCGCACCATTAACATTCACCGCAAACAGTTCAGGAACCACAACCGGTTATGTTTGGTCAAGCTCTGCAACATGGGCCGATACCCTTAATTCGCCACTGACAAATGGAACAATCAATACCAATGTTACGGGTGACACCACGTTTTATGTACAGACATTTAACTCCTGGTGTAATGATGTAGACACCATAACCATTGACATACAGGAACTGGATCCGGTCATAAACACAACCATTGTTTCATGCGCGGGCGATTCACTTATTTTAACCGTGGTTAATTCAGTGCCTGAAACCTATACCATTGACTGGAGTCCGAATTCAGAAATTGTTTCAGGTGATGGAACACCAAGTATTCTGATTATTCCAACTGATACAACGGTGTATTCAGTTTTGCTCACAAGTTCAATTGGATGTACAGCAACGGCTACGGTAACCATTGATCCGGCTACCTCTGGGCTTGCAAGCGTGGTGGCAACAGCTAGTCCGTATGATATTACAGCAGGAGAATCGTCAAACCTTACAGCAGTGCCCAACCTAACGGGGTATACCTATACGTGGACACCCATTATAGGGCTTAGCGATCCAACCAGCGCAACACCGGTGGCCACACCATCAGTAACAACTGTTTATATGGTTACTGTTTCACAGGGTGGATGCTCGCGTACCGACACGGTAATTGTGCGTGTACATGAATTTGAGTGTGGCGATCCGTATATTTATGTTCCAAATGCATTTACTCCAAATGGTGATAACAATAACGATGTGATGTTTGTGCGTGGCCGCAACATTACCGAAGTGTATTTTGCCATATTTGAGCGTTGGGGTGAAAAAGTGTTTGAAACAATGGACATGAACCTGGGGTGGGATGGTAAAGTAAATGGCCGTGATGCCGATCCAGCCGTATTTGATTATTATTTAAAAGTGAAATGTCTTGACGGACAGGAATTCTTCCAGAAAGGCAACATAACACTTATACGCTAACGTGAAACGCATATACGCAATATTGTTTTTAGGCATGGCATGTGCAGGTACTGTAAAAACGCAGGACATTCACTATTCGCAATTTTTTAATTCGCCTTTAAATTTAAACCCGGCCTTAACAGGAATGTTTGCGGGCGATTACCGTTTTGCAGCCAACCTTCGCACGCAATGGGGTTCGGTTACCATTCCATACAATACATTTAGCTTAAGTGCCGATGCGCAAAACCCATTTGGCAAAATTCACAATGTTGGTGGTGGCTTTATGATCAACCATGACCAGGCGGGTGACTCACACTTTCGTACATTTCAAATGAATTTTACAGGGTCATACATTAAGCCGCTTGATAAAGACTCAACACTCATACTGTCTGGTGGACTGTCGGTTGGTGTTTCAATTCGTTCACTGGATTACGACCCGTTGAGGTTTGATGTGCAGTATGACGGGTACCAGTATAATTCAGGTTTGCCAACCAATGAAACATTTAACCGTGATTCGCGCGTTTATCCAAACTTCAATATAGGTGGAAGCATTTTGAAAAATCGCGGTGGACGACAGTATATTTTAGGTGGAATTTCAT
The DNA here is from genome assembly GCA_035299065.1 of Flavobacteriales bacterium. Lineage (GTDB taxonomy): Bacteria > Bacteroidota > Bacteroidia > Flavobacteriales_D > UBA2798 > DASPJQ01. The sequence goes on along the minus strand of DATGXI010000044.1, from coordinate 43,021 downwards.
TTAGCAATATTCAGAAGCCCAAACAAAGTTATTTCAATACCGATAACATAACCCTGGATCGTAAAATGAATATTCATGGTGAAGGCGCTGTTACTTTAAGTGACAAATGGGATGTAATACCTTCCATTAATATTCAGTTCCAGGGCAAATATGCCGAAATTGTTCCGGGAGGAATGGGGCGCTATGTGTTAAAAGATGAAAAAGGCATTTACCGCGCTGTAACGGCAGGGGGGTGGTATCGTTTTAAAGATGCATTTTACCTTATGGGTGGATTTGAAATGGATAAAATGAAAGCGGGCATAAGTTATGATATTAATTTCAGCGATCTTGTTCCTGCCAGTAATAACCGTGGGGCGTTTGAGCTTTCACTTATTTATATTATTGATACGTATAACCCAAAACGCATCATGCACCGCATTTGTCCAAACGATCTCTGATGAAACAGTTGCTATTTCCTTTCTTATTTCTTGCCTGTTTTGGTGCACAAGCACAAACGTTTGACCAGTTATTAAAATTTGCCGATGAAAATGCAAAGGGAGGTGATTATTACGGGGCATCATTGTATTATCAAAAAGCACTTAGAATTGACAGTACCGATATTGAATTGCTTTGGAAGTATGCGGAGTGCCTTCGCCTGTACAACAACTATGAAAAAGCTGAGTATTATTATGACAAGGTTTTTGACAGGGAAGAAGGGATGAAGTATCCCGAAAGCCAGTTTAATCTTGCCATGATGCAAAAAATGAATGGCCGTTACAAACAAGCAGGCGAAACATTCAAAGCAGTAAATAAAAAATTTCAAAAAGATAAAAAGTCATATTATTTTCTAAAATCAAAAAAGGAAATTCAATCATGCAAGTTTGCCGAGGCTCAGGCAAAACATGTGGATACCACCGGGTTTAAAATTTACAATGCGGGGAAAAACATAAATTCATTTGATTCAGAATTTGCAGCGTTACTGACAGATTCTTCGGTAATGTTTAGTACCATGCGTGCAGCCGATGCCCGGGGCGATGAAGAAGTGTATGATAAGTTATATTACACACGTCTATATGAAGTTATTGGTACACCGGGTAAACAAAAAGGTGTATCTAAAAAAGTAAACGCAGAGATCAATAACTTACCCGCACATACCGGTAACGGGTGTTTTAGTGGCGATGGAAAACGTTTTTATTACACGGCTTGTGACAGCATAGGCCAATGTAAAATAATGGTTTCAATGATAACAAAAGCAGGAGCAACAGCAGGACGCGAAGTTGAAGGAGATGTAAACGTTAAAGGTTATACAAGTACCCAGCCAACCATAGCTGACATAAACGGTAAAGAGTATCTGTTTTATTCAAGCAATAAACCCGATGGCATTGGTAAAATGGATTTATGGTATTGCGAGTTAAGTAACAACGGTGAAAAGGTAGGAAAGCAAAAAAATGCGGGGCGTATCATCAATTCAATTGACGATGAAAAAACACCGTTTTATGATCCATACGAACAAGTGCTGTATTTTAGCTCAAACTGGCACGAAGGTTTTGGTGGAATGGACATATTTAAAATAACAGGCGAACCCGGTAACTTTGGACAGCCCATCAATATGGGTTTGCCTGTAAATTCATCGGTTAACGATTTGTATTTTTTCAAGGACCGTAAAAACGAATACGCTTTATTGACGTCAAACAGGGTGGGGTCCATGTTTAAGAAAAGTCCTACCTGCTGCAATGATATTTACATAATTGAATATCCTAAAAAAGAAGATCCGCCTAAAGATACAGTGCCCTACGCAAACCTGGTAGAATTAAACAGGTATTTGCCTGTAACACTTTATTTCCACAATGACGAGCCAGGTCCAAAGAGTTTTGACACAGCTGTAAAGTTCAATTACATGACTACGTACGAGGAGTACAGCAAACTTCACGATAAGTACAGGGAAGAATTTTCAAAGGATTACGAGGAGCCAAAAAAATCAAAAGCAAAAACAGCAGTTGATAATTTTTACAGCGATTATGTAGATAAAGGTGTAAGCGACCTGGAAATTTTTACCAAATTATTGCTTGAAGAGTTAAAAAAGGGATATGAAATTGAATTGACCATTAAAGGTTTCGCAAGTCCCCTGGCCAAAACCGATTATAATGTGAAGTTAACCAAGCGCAGGATTTCCACATTAATGAACTATTTGCGTGAATACAACAACGGGGAGTTTGTTCCTTATTTAAACGGAACTGCCCCAAATGGAGGCAAGCTTGTTTTTGAGAAGATTCCTTTTGGTGAATATACGGCCGAAAAAGGCGTAAGTGATGATTATTACGATCAGCGTAACTCCATTTACAATCCAAGCGCTGCATTGGAACGTAAAATTGAAATTCAAACCGTGCAGCGTGCAAGTAAGGATAGCTTAATGGCGCAAATCAAAGTGGATAAAGAGGCATTTGATTTTGGCGCAACCAAAAAAGGCGATGTATTAACACATAAATTTAAAATAAAAAATACGGGGCAGGCTGTTTTAAAAATTGAAAACATTATTGCGTATTGTGATTGTATAAAAGGAAAAGCAACGGTAGTTGAGCTTAAGCCGGGCGAATCAACCGAAGTGGAAGTAACATGGGACACTGCCGGTTCAGAAGGTAAGCAGGTGCGTTCGGTTACCTTGGTTACAAATGGATTTCCTCCCAATAAACGATTGGTTGTAACAACTGAGGTGAAATGATAAAAGGTAGTTTTACTGTTTCAGGAATTGATGTTGATAAAATGATAATTGGTTCACTAAGAGTCAATGCCAGGGCAATGTGCAAAGAAGAAAACAATGGAACCATTATTATTGTTGCTGATGAATTTAATTCAAATATGTGGGCAGCAGCAGCCCTCTCACACACCGTAATCATAAAACCAAGTCCTGACAATAAAGCGATGGCATTGGTTACGGTTCTTACAGCAGGCGGAAATGAGTCAGTTTTATCTACCGGAAGCCTTGAGCAAAAGGCGCAGAAAGAGTTATTTCAAAAAATAGAAGAGTTGTTGGAAAGAAACAATTATTCTTGGTCGCCTTTGGTGCAGGAAAAAATCACTAAACAATTTTAAAAGAAAGTCATATGAAAACTATAATCAAACAGTCACTTATATTAACGCTTCTCTTTACGTTTGCGGCCCCGGTATATTCCCAAACCAACCTTCAATTCGCATCAAACGAACGCGAAGACGGCACCGCTTTTTTTTCGCTTGACGGCAATACAGGGCAGGTGTATTTTATGCTGGATTACGGCACCAATGCAGGTAATTGGAAAGCATATGGAACCGGTATAGCCGATTTAAACGGAGGTTTTTTATTTTCAGTAAGTGAGCGTAAAGACGGTACGGCATTTTTTGCCATGAACCGCCTGAGTGGCCAGGTTTATTTTATGCTTGATTACGGTGACTATGCAGGCACCTGGAAAAGTTATGGTGGTAACATTCCTTCCAAAAGCCGTGATGGTTATACATTTGATGCAAATGAGCGTTCTGATGGCACAGCATTTTTTAGCCAGGATAAATCCAGCGGCCAAACCTATTATATGCTGGACTATGGTGACAATGCCGGAATATGGAAGGCGTTTGGCCAAAGCATTACAAAGTAAAAAGAAAGCCCCCACATTGCTGTGGAGGCCTCCTGTTTACAAAAACCAGCGTTTACATTTATTTCTTATTTTTCGTGTTTACGCTGTACGACTCATCGTTTTTTGTTCTCACCGAATTTTTTGCGTATCCATTCTCATCCCGTCTCTCATCTTTTATCTCCTGACGAATGGCTACCCGGTCATTTTTTAATCCTTCACGTTCCTGCTGCAAGGCAGTTTCCTGGCCTTCCAAAACAGTAGTTAACCGCATTGCTTTTTCAAGGTGGGTACGTGCCAGTGCGTAATTGCTTTTACGCAATTCGCGTTTTGCTTCACGTCTTTCTGATCGCAATTCTTTTTTGGTTTCACGTACATGTTTCTTAGCCGTGCAAATGCTCGCTTTACGATCCCTGAAGAGGTCTTTTTTATCGGCCTTCAAATATGCTTTGTCTCGTTTAAGATCCGCTTTTGATTTACTGATCTCTTTTTTATCGACAATTACGGCTATTGTATTGTTGGCCTTACGGTCGTTTTTCAATTGCTGTTTGTGATAGTTGATGGCTTCACGGTCATTGTCTATATTTTCAATGTCGGTGTACACCGCATTGTTATCTGCCTGGTAGTATCCCATTGTTTTGGCCGATGGCATTGGACCTGTTGCCCAGGCTGCGCTGCCAATAACGGTTGCTATGAATGTTGCACTTAGCCATGCTTTAACATTTGATCGTTTCATCTTGTCCTCCTGCTTTAAATTATTAAAACATTGCCCGGATTTTCCGGTATAAACACAGGTTCAAAGCCTGTGCCGGGGCTATGTAAAAACTGTAAGCGCTGTGTAACTCCCACTCAGTACACGATTTGCAAAAACACTACACTTACACAGCCCTGTGTGAAAAAATGTAAAAGCAATCTCAAATTGAAAACACATTCTCAAAAGAAAAATGGCTATTTTTATTTTCTATACTCATCGTATAAACATGAAAGTAAAAAGAGTAAACGAAGTAGAATCCACAAAAGCCCCATCGGCCTATTTTACAGGTACAGCATTTATCAATGCGCTTGTGAAAAATGAAAACGAATCCAACACGATTTTGAGTGTTACCTTTGCGCCAGGCTCACGGAACTACTGGCATGCGCATCCCGGTGGACAAGTGCTTATTTGTACCTATGGGAAAGGATACGTGCAAAAAAGAGGAGAGCACATTCAGGAAATTTTTCCGGGTGATGTGGTAACAATTGATCCGGGTGAAGTGCATTGGCATGGAGCAGCACCTGACAGTATTTTTACGCACATTGCTGTTAATCCGCACATCCCTGGCAAGGAAGAAACAGAATGGCTGGAAGAGGTAACGTCAGCAGAATACCACTCAAAATAGAAGCCCGATGGAAAAATTAGTGTCTGTTTTATGCTTGTGGTTGTTGTGTTCGGTATTACAGGCCCAGCATACAGTACCTGATACGGTAAAGGCCCCCGCAGCTTACGAGAATGTGCACGTTGTGAAAATAGCTTCTGATTCGTTGTCAACCACATTTGTGATTTTTATAAAAAAGGAAGTAAAACTCCACCGCCACAACCAACATACCGAAAATGTAATTGTGTTGGATGGGGAGGGGGAGATGCAATTAGGCGATAAAAAATTCAGGGTTAAAAAAGGTGACCACGTATTTATACCAAAAGGAACAAAACACTCGGTTGTGGTTAAATCAAAAAAACCTATGAAGGTAATGTCCATTCAATCGCCCAATTTTGATGGCAAGGACAGAGAGATTTTGCCGGAGAAATAAAATTTGGATATGATTAGTATGGAAATTTCAAATACTGAAATATAGAAGAATTATCGTTAATCAGTACATTTCCATATTTAAAATCTCAATGTTTAAAATGCCAGAGTCAATTAAGACTCGAGAGCAACTCTTTAACTTTTCCTTCATTCACATTCATTAGCCGCTCAGCACGTGACTTCAGATCAGTAATAAATTTACTGTATTCAGTCGATTCCCTGTTTACCGTGCGGTGTTCAATGGAGCGTGTCAATTGCGCAAATTCACCAGCCATTTGAATGGTTTCAGGTGTGCAATATGATTTTTTGAAATGATCAAAAATGTATTGGGTAGCAAGGTCACTCGGATGAACCATGTCATTTTTATAGAAACGATAGTCGCGTAAATCATCGTTCAATATTTCAAACGAAGGATAGTAATCGCAAAAATCGAAACGCCTTACCAGTTCATGAATGGACACGTTGAGTGTTGATTTGCTCCACGTATTTTCAATAAATCCGTCCTTGAGGTGTTTCACCGGGCTAACCGTAAAAATTACTTTAAGGTTAGGATTGGCTCCTTTTAAATGTTCCAGTAAATGACTGTAGTCGGTAATGATTTCGTTTATGCCTAATTTACGTTTATTGAAGAGTGATTGCGGCATTTTATGGCAATTGGCCACAACGCGTTCACTTTCCTTTAACTCATACACCCAGGCAGACCCGAATGTAATTATAAGCACATTGGCGTTAAAAATAAATTTATTGGCCGCTTCAATGTTTGCATTAATAGTTGATATGGCATCGTTCAAATGGAACGATGAAAATTTACTGTGTAGTTTATAGGAGTGCCACAGCCCGTTGTGCTCAAAAAAATCTGATGAACCAAATTTTTTGTTGCGTACTGCAATGTTCAGGCTTTCAAAAATGGAATGGGGATTGAATAATGTGCCAAACGGATTTACATGAGTATGGAACCCGGCCTGGTTGAGTTTTAATCCAACTTCAGTACTAAAGCATGATCCAACCAGCATGATGCGTGATGCATGATCAATTTGGCAAAGGCCTTTGTGTGCGGGTATAGTTGTCTTCAGTTCCATGAATCAAATATATGTGGTTTTAGGGCGGTGCAAAAGGGGTTTAACAAGGTGGTATGCATTAGTTTTGAACGACTGGAAACAAAAATGTTGGTAACCTAAATGGAATTGTACCAATCACGTGTATGCTGAAACCCGCTACCAGTAAGGGTTTCGGCCTTATTTGTTAAAATATGCCTGTGAACCGGGAGGGTGTCTTTATCAAATTGGGGTAAAACATTACCAATTTTTGCGCAAGCTTTTTCGTACAGATTTTTTTTAGTGTAAGGGGCTTCAAGACTTAAATTAAAAACACCTCTGGCATCTTTTTCAATCAAGGCAAATGCTTTTTCGCAAACATCGGCACCATGCACTAAATTAACGGTTGAATCGGGCCCGGTTAAACCTGTTTTCCCTGATAAAAAATTGCCAGGATCACGGTGTTTTCCAAATAAGCCTGAGCAGCGCAAAATTAAATGGTTGGCGTGATTACGCTCAATTTTTTTTTCGGCAGCGGATATTTTACCTTCGCGTGTAGGGGATTCTTCAGTATAATGGCCCGATTGTTCAGGATACACCGAAGTGCTGCTAATGAAAATGACTTTGTCATCCTGTTTTAATTTTCCAATATAATTAAAAACAGTTGAACTATAATCGCCTTTTATTTTTGAAGGTGGTAAACACATAATGTGTATGGAGGATTCCAGTAATGGATTCTCGTTTTCGATCCCGTTTTCAAGATCAACCAAATGTGCTTCATACCCTTTTTCATGCATGTCAAGCAATTTTAAGGCTGTTGTTGTGCTGGCGCGAATGGAGTAACGATTCTCGTAAAAATGATCGGCAAGAAGTTTTCCCAGCCAACCGTAACCAATTATGGAAACTGTTTTATGCATGTATTCCGAAATCGGTTTCAATAACGTTTTTTAAACTGGAAAAATTACCGGTAGTAAACTCACTGCGGTTGTTGATGAACCAAACCTGTTTGCACAAGTTTAGCGATGTGTGGTAATCATGCGTTGTGTAAATAATCAACTTGTTTTCACTTTGTGACAAGGTATGCAATAATTCGGTAATAATTTTTTTATTCGGAATGTCAAGGCTGGCGGTTGGTTCATCAAGCAAAATGAGAGGACTTTCGTAAATAAAGGCTCGGGCTATGGCAACCAGTTGTTTTTCACCGTCACTCAAATGCAAATAGTCCTTTTTCAGAAGAGGTTGCAATTTTAATTTCTCAATCCATGTGTTGGTTATATCGTGATCGGTTGCTTTATATAAACCAAGCCCGCTTGTAAAACCAAGGCGCGCTGTCAATAAAAATTCATGTGTTGAAATGGACTGACCAATGTACTCACGTGACCCAATGTAAGTACACGTTTTAGCCCATGCGTTAATGGGCGATGATCCCAGGTTCTTTCCAAATGCGCTTATTTCCCCCTTGTTTTGTATATGGCCTGCAATTGTTTTGAGCAAGGTTGTTTTTCCTGCACCGTTGCGTCCAAAAAACACAATAGTCTGCCTGCTTTCTTCATTCAGCGTAACAGGTTTGTTTAGCAATTGTGTATTGCCCGCCTTAATTTCTATGTCTCTTAACTCAAGCAATTTTATTTCGTTTCGTTCGCAATAGAATAAAAATAATAAATGGAGCACCTAAAAAAGAGGTCACGCCATTTAGTGGTATGTTTTGTCCTAAAAAGGTCAAGCGTGAAATGGTAAGGCATATCAGGCCAATGTTGGCAGCTATCAATAAACTTCCAATGATAAGGTAAAAATGGCGGGTTGTATTCAAAAACATGCGCGTAATGTGTGGTACACACAAACCAATAAATGCAATAGGACCGCAATACCCTGTTACAAGAGCGCACAACAGTCCGCTTAAAATAATCATGATGCGGCCTGAAAGAACTTTGTTAATTCCCGTATTGGCCACGGTTTGATCGCTAAACTGAAAGGCATCCAATGCCTTTGAAAAAAACAAGGATATAAAGATTAATGCCCCGGCTACAAGCGCAATTATACTTACATCGCCAAAACCGGTTTTGGAAAAACTGCCAAATCCCCAGGTAACAAAGGTTTTTACATTTTGTGCATCGGTATTGGACAACAACAACGTTTCAAAAGCGCCAAGAAAATACGTGATCAATAAACCTATAATTAACAAGGTTTCAATGTTGCGTACCCTGAACTGGATCAATGAAAGTAAAAGCAAAATAGCAATGGCGCCTATGGCGGCAAACATTACCAGCATAAGTTTGGAATTGGTGTCTGAATGAATGAACTGTGGGAAACAAACCAACAGCAACGCAATGCCAAACGATGCACCTGAACTTACTCCCATTACGGATGGTCCTGCCAACGGATTCCTGAAATAGGATTGCATAATAATACCACTAACGGCCAATGCCGCTGATGCCAGAATAGCGGTTAATGCCTCGGCAATGCGCAAATCGTACAGGATAAAACTATTGGCTTCATCAGCAACTGCTTGAAAGGTAAGTGCTTTGATTACATCACTTGAAGGAATGCCCACCGATCCCACAAAAATGCAAATCACATAAAATACCGGCACCATAACCAGCATTGCTATTAATTTGATTTTTATGGAACGCTCGTTCAGCATTATTTTTCTTTGATTTTTTTGAAGTATTTAGGCTTGTAAGAAGAGTCTGGAAAATCACCTATATATCCTTGAAAGGTATATATGAGGTCTTTTAATAAGATATGGGGTTCAATAACCGCTTTGCCAAAAAAATCATCCTTTGCTGAATTGCAAACAATTACATTCTTTATCTGTACTGGGTAGAGCGCTTTGTAGACTTTATTTTGACTAACTAAATTTTTAATGGTTATTTCGTTTTGTGAATAATCTGTAAAAACCCAAAATTCGGCAATGACGGCTTTTTTAATAATCCATTCAACGGGTTCTGCGGTCACATTAGTGCCCTCCACTCCTTCAAAAACGTAATGTGCACCCGCATCGCGAATAAGTTTGGCTGCGAAACTATTCTCGCCAGGGACATGCCATGTGTTGTCAATAGGTTTTCCCAGTATTACATCGATTTTTTTTCCTGCATCATAATGAAATTGAAAGTTGGTAAGGCTATAATATTCACCTGAAATTTTTTTAAAATACGCCTTAGCTTCTGTTTCCCTTCCGGATAACAACCCGGCAACCTTGATCCACTCAGCCCGCCCTAATGGACTTTGCTCCATGTATTCAGCATTGTTCACAACCGTAATTCCTGCTTTTTCATATACACTGTAATCACAACCCGGACACGGATAAACCATCAAAATTTGAGGATTCAACTTTACTATTACCTCGCGGTTTAAATTATCATCTTTTCCCAGTTCAATAACTCCGTTTTTGCTGTAGGTTGCTTTTAAATTCGAGTCAAGCAAATACGCCATGGCCGACATTCCCTTAATCACGTCATTCGCCCCAATGGCATCAAATAAAAATGCATGCGTAGTGGAGGTAATGGCTACCTTTTTAAATGGTAAATCCTTTTTTGAAAATTCAAGTACTTTATAAATCTGCGTGGTGTCATCGGGATTTCTGCTGGTTAACCGAATGGTTGTTTCGTTCTCATAAACCGTAAATCCTTTTGCATAGATGGGGTTCAATGCGTGTTTTTTGAATTCGCCACCTTCATCATGTTCTTTTTTTTCTTTGGGTGAACCACAAGAGGCAAAAAATGCAAGGCACCACAGTATATAAGTTCCTTTTAAAAGCCGTACAAAGCCGCCTGCTGGTGTTGTTTCACACATTTGCTAATCTGCTAATTTTCGAATTTGCTAATTAATTACTTTCTTTCCCGAATTAAATCAAGTTCCGTAAAATCAAAATCAGGGTTAGGGCAATCAATCAGCATTTGTGTCACAAGTTTACTTTCCTTATCAATTACAAACTTTACCGTGCCACGTGGTAATGATGGTACTTCCCTGAAATCAAAATAAAAGGTATCGTCTTTCCAATAATGCAGTTCGGCATAAAACATGGGTGTTTTGTCCATTTTAAAATACATTTTTCCGTTTCGTCCTTCAACGGTTACACTTCCATAAACCTTACCGCTGTATTTGCCTGCATAAGCTTCGGCATCCAGCGGTGGTTTAACGCCCGGCTTAACGTCTCTCCACTTATCCTCATTGGCAGCATTTTCACTTTTAGCGTTTTTAGCAATTACATCAAAATATTTTTGCTGGTAATTTGCAGCAGGTTGTTTCATCATAAAGTCCAGTATATCGTATAATAGAACTCCCGGAAGACTAACGCCCGCATTGCACAATATAACCAGCCCAAAATCCTGCTCGGGTACAAAGGCTGTATGTGAAATCATTCCGTCAAGTCCACCCGCATGGTTTACCACAAGTGCACCGTGGTAATCAAATAAATTAAAGCCCATGCCGTAAGCACTTAAATGTTTACTTGGATGCATTTTCATGGAGAAATTGCTAACCGGTGTTGCCGTTACAGGCTGAATTAATTTGGCAAAAGTTGCAGCGCTCACAAGTTCGCCCTTCTCATAACTCCCCGAATGCAATAAAGCATTTATCCATTTCAGCATATCGTTTACCGATGAATTAATGCTTCCGGCAGGTGCAATGTTATCCCAGTCAACATAAGGTATGGGAATGTTTTTACCTTCACGCTGTGCATGCGGGCTTGCTACATTCGTTTTCGGATTTTTTTTAATAGACGTATTTGTTCCCTTCATGCCAAGCGGCTCAAATATTTTTGTGCGCACAAAATCATCGTACGTCATGCCGCTTACTTTTTCCACCACCAGGCCGGCAGTCAAAAAATGTATATTTGAATAGCCAAACTTTTCCCTGAAACCATATTTGGGTGTTAAATACCGGCTGTGTTCCACAATTTCTTTGCGTGACCAGGTTGAACCATACCAAATCAAATCGCCCGAAAATGTTTCCAGTCCACTGTGGTGCGTCAACAAATCACGAATGGTCATTTCTTTTGTTACATAATCATTGTAAGCCGCAAACCAGGGTAAGTGGTCAATTACTTTATCTTCAAATTTTAGTTTTCCTTCCTGCACCAAAATAGCAATGGCCATGGCTGTAAACGCTTTTGTATTGGAGGCAATACCAAAATTGGTATTCTCATTTACAGGTTCTGTTTTTGCTCTGCTGCAAAACCCAAAACCTTTTGCAAAAACAACTTTGTTTTTATGCACAATGCCAACAGCAAGCCCCGGCACATTCCAGGTTTTGCGCGCAATGTCAAGCATGGTTTCAAGCTTTCCAAAATCGTGTTCTGCCAAAGGCGTTACATCAGGCGTTTGCGCGTTGGCCTTAAGTACAAAAGGCAGTAAGAATAAAATAAATAATTTTTTCATAAGTCGGTTAATCTGTGCAAATCTGCGTTATGTGTCGCTTTTAATGAACGTGTTTTTTAGTAATGCGGATAAAAATCGCTGGTTAATTTACAATATTCGGCACTATGTTTACCAGTAGCATCGTAAACAAAAAGGTTATTTTCTTCAACAGTATGCCTTTCAAGTGAACACTCAAGCAAAATTCGTTCCGCAGTATCTGCATTTTTGGTAAAAACACGGCATTTTCGTGTCAAATAATAGCCGGCATGGTTAACAAGGCTCAATATATCATCTTCATTTGCCCCTGGTACAATCATGCTCAGGCGTCCGCCAGCGTTCAATAAACCGGCCGTTTTCATCATAAATTCACCAAATTGTTCGCGCGTAAAGTGCCGGGCTGTTGTGCGGTTTTCAAACGGTGTTTTTAACCCGTCAATAAAATAGGGTGGGTTGGTTACAATATGATCAAATTTTGCGTCAAAGGGCATTTCAAAAAAATTGCCCTGCTTAACTTCAAGCCGCTGGTCCCATAAGCTGTTTGCAAAATTTTCCCTGGCCTGTAAAACTGAATTCTCATCCATTTCAACTGCGTAAATTTTTGCAACAGCGTTTTTTTGTGCAGCCATCAGGGCCAATAATCCGCTTCCGGTACCAATATCCAAAATTGAGTTTGATTCGGTAAAATTGGTCCAGGCACCAAGCAAAACACCGTCAAATCCTACCTTGTGCGCGCACAAATGGTGCAGCACGGTAAATTGTTTTAAAACAAAAGGATTATTGTTCTTCTTCCCTCTCATCGGGATCATGTGTCAGGTACATGTCAACCAGGCCTTCGGGCAATTCGGTATACAAAATCTTGTCGGTACGGTTTATTTTTTTTACAAAATGACTTTGTAAGGGTACCAAAATTTCTTTTTCATGCAACAGGGTGCTTGCCACCATGCTTGAACCGTAATCGGTCACCTCACGAATTACACCAATGTTGCCTTTTAAGGCATCGTGTATAGTATATCCTTCCAGTTCGTGAAAATAAAATGAGTTTTCGTCTAAAGGTGGCAGTAAACTAAGCGGTAAAAAAAGCGTGTTGCCTGCAAGCTGTTCGGCCTGCATTTGGGTAGTAATGCTTTTGAATTTTACCTGGGCAAAATTGTTTGGTTTAAGTACAATTGACTCAATAAAAAAAGGAACCAGTTGTTTATTGATTTCAATAAAAACCGATTCCAATTTTTTATAACGACTGGCGTCATCAACATCAAGATGTATGGAGCAATCGCCTTTCAAACCAATTGCCTTAACTACGTAACCGAGGTTAAAACACTGGTCAATATTCATTACGCTGCGTTGTCAGTTGTTTAACTCCGTAACAAATTTTTATTCTGGTGTAGTTGTAGCTTCGCTTTCAGGTGCAGTTTCTGCAGCTGGTTCTTCTTTAGCAGCCGCAACAGCCTCCTGTTGTTTAGCAGCAATTGCTTTTGCTTTTGCAGCGTTAACTTCAGTTTCGTGTTTTTTACGGTTACGTAAATCTTCTTCCTGTGCTTTGGTCAGGCCAGCTTTTTTGCCTTCAATCTTAGCTTCTTTTTCCTTAGCCCACTTTTCAAACTTAGCGTCAGCCTGGTCTTGTGTTAAAGCACCTTTTTTAACACCGCCATTTAAGTGATGTTTGTACATTACACCTTTGTACGTCAAAATTGCGCGTACGGTATCTGTAGGTTCGGCACCAACACCTATCCAATGCAAACAACGGTCAAAGTGAATGTCAATGGTTGCTGGGTTTGTGGTTGGATTGTAAACTCCTAATTTTTCAATGAAACGGCCGTCACGTGGTGTGCGGGCATCTGAAGCTACAAGGTGGAAAAAGGGCTTTCCTTTTTTTCCGTGGCGTTGCAAACGAATTTTTGTTGCCATGCTTTTTTAATTTTTTGGGTTCTCGACCCGGTTAATTAATTCTAATTATTTAAATCCCTTACTCGAAGGTGGGTGCAAAAGTAATCTTAATTTCTGAATGAACAAGGGTTTTGGTAAAAGTAGCGTGTAGCAGTCTATTAGTTGAATTATTATGCTGGTTTTCAGTTCTTTTTTGGCCGCCTTAACCGGCTATCGCCTATAGCCCTCGCCATTAATTCCTTGTAAATATGAAAATGTATCCAGCTCGGGGCTATTTGGCTCTATCCGGGGCGGGGTTGTACCAGCATGGTTCACCGGGTCAATGTGCCTGTTAAAAGCCGTTTCGGGGGTCAATCAAAAATGCCTGTTTGTGGCGTTCCGCATAATTGATAATTGAACATTGAGCATTGATAATTTTGTGAAGTTACCATTTTTTGAAAACCACAAAAACGGCTCCCAGCATCATTAAAAATCCCAACGCATAGTTCCATTTTAACCCCTGGCCCAAATACAACCAGGCAAAAACAATAAACACCGTTATACTTAATGCTTCCTGTATTGTTTTTAATTCATAGGCATTAAACTTTAATGTACCCAATCTGTTTGCAGGCACCATTAAGCAATATTCAAACAGCGCAATTCCCCAGCTAATAGCAATAACTTTCCACATGGGTATATCTTCAAAACCAGCTTTGGTATGCCAATACCAGGCAATGGTCATAAATACATTTGATAATGACAGTAAAATGATTGTTAACATACGTATGTGTTTGGTTAATAAAAATTCATGTGCAATAATAAGCAGGAATCCAACATTGATCAGTTCATTATGCCGTTGGAAATCAACATATTTAGTTTGATAACCGTTCGTTTTTAAACAGCCTGTTTCAAGCCCGTTAAATTATAACCGGTTACATTTCGTGTTCAGCGCGCTTATGTTGTTTATTCATCATTCAGCACAGCGGTTAAAAGCAACTTTTATTAAACCGCATAGTCTCCTTCTAAGAATAAAATTGCTAACTTTCAGAACTTTTTTAAATCTACACACATGAGCAAATTTTACAAGGCCTTGTTGATTCTCGCACTTGGCATGCCGCTTACCTCAAACGCACAGGTTTTTTGGACCGAAGATTTTGATGCCTCAGCTTGTGCTTCTGGTTGCACCTTGCCTTATGCTGGCGTAAACGGAAGTTGGACTGAAGTAACAACGGGTCCACCTATGCCACCTACCTGGCTTCCAAATCTATTCTATGTAAGTTGTGCTGAAAACGGTGAGCCTGCCGGGGCATGTGGTATTCCGTGTGCAGGTGATAATTCATTGCATGTTGGTTCTAATCCAGGTATTTTTGGTGACATTGGTGCAGCATTTTATAGTGGTGACGGAGGACTTGGATTTGCTGACGGTACAACAAACATCAGGGCCGAGTCGCCACTTATTAATACAACAGGTCAATTTGGTATTACACTTGATTTCAACTACATTGAAAACGGTGATGCTGCAATTGACAATGCCATGTTATGGTATAATGACGGTGGCGGTTGGATAATGCTTGTTGACCTTCCAAAAACTGCCCTGTGTGGATCAGGTCAGGGTTTATGGACCAACTTCAACATCGTGCTTCCTGCTTCGTGTGATAACAACCCAAACGTTCAAATAGGATTTTCATGGGACAATGATAACGATGCTGCTGGTACCGATCCTTCATTTGCAGTTGATGACATAACACTAAGTGTTGTTACTACAAGCCCAACAGCTTGTTTTACGTTTGCACCCGCATCACCCTGTACAGGCGCAACCGTAACGTTTACTAATTGCTCATCGGGTGGCACAACGCCTTATACCTATGCCTGGACATTTACGGGTGGTACTCCGGCAACATCAACTGTGGCCAACCCAACCTGTACCTTTGCAGCTGCAGGTGCACATAACGTTACCTTGATTGTAACCGATGCGTTAGGTAACGATGATACCATTACACAAGTGGTAAACGTGGTTTCCTGCGCAAGTCCAACTGCCAGCTTTACATTTGCACCTGCATCACCTTGTGTTGGCGCAACCGTAACCTTTACCAACACATCTGGTGGAGGCACTGCACCGTTGTCATACGCATGGACGTTTGCAGGTGGTACACCAGCAACATCAACGGCAACAAATCCTACCTGTACATTTGCAGCAGCAGGTGCGCACAACGTTACATTAATTGTAACCGATGCTACCGGTGCTGACGATACAATTACACAGGTTGTAAACGTTGTAACCTGTGGTGGTCCGGTTGCTGCATTTACATTTTCACCAAATCCTGTTTGTGCAGGTTTAACAGCATCGTTTACCAACACAAGTACCGGTGGGCCGTTTACATCAGCACAGTGGACATTTATTGGCGCGGTTCCGGCAACATCTACTTCAACAACAACAGCAACAACAACCTGGGCAACTCCCGGTTCATATACAGTTACACTTATTGTAAATACTGCAACGGGGTCTGACACCATAACACAGGTGGTAACCGTGGTAACATGTTCCACTCCGCCAGTTGCCAGTTTCTCTCCAAGCGCAAGTCCGGTTTGTAACGGCAGTTGCATTGGCTTCAACAACATGTCATCAAGTACTACAGGAACATATACAAGTTCATGGACATTTGCCGGAGGTACACCAGCAACATCAACATCAAATAACCCGACAAATATTTGCTACAACACCATTGGAAGTTACCAGGTAACATTGATTGTGACCGATGCTTTGGGGTCTGACACGGCAATTCAAAACATCAACGTAATTAATTGTCCGCCTGTGGCCGGTTTTAGTTTTACAGGTCCAACCAACATATGTGCAGGTGGGTGTATTACGTTTACCGATACATCAACCAATGTTCCCACAACATGGTCATGGTCATTCCCGGGTTCAGCAACACCAACGTCAACATTGCAAAATCCGCCACCAATTTGTTATTTCAATCCTGGAACCTATCCTGTAACACTTACGGCATCCAACGCAGCTGGTTCTGATGCTGAAACCATCATGATAACCGTTGTTGATTGTTCGCCACCCAATGCAAACTTTACAGTTGACGATATTAATATTTGCCTTGGTCAATGTGTAAATGTTGACAATACAACCATAAGTGCATCGCCAGCAACCTATGTTTGGTACGCTCCGTTTTCAAGTACCGATACGGTTACAGTTGCTGAACCGTATACATTCTGCTACCCTGATACAGCCGGGTTATTTACAATTACCATGATTGCCTATAATTTCTATGGTTCTGACACGGCAACCCAATACATTATTGTGGATACGCTTCCAATCATTGAAGCATTCCCTGATGAAATTGCCATTAGTTTGGGTGATAGTCTTGACATGTGGGTTGTAGCCAACAATCCAAACGTTGATTACTTGTGGACCAGTGTTGATACCAACTCACTTGATGGTGTTGACTCATCACTGTACCTTATCAATGTTACGCCAACTTATCCTGACACCACCATTTACTATGTGTATGTAACCGGTTCCAACGGTTGCGCCAATGTTGATTCCGTCATTGTGTATGTTGAGTTAGTTGATGTGGTTATGCTGCCAAATGCCTTTAGCCCGAATAACGATGGGTTCAATGATTTTCTGCGAGTCCTCGGGCCGGGTATAGTCAAAATGGACCTGGTGCTTTACAACAGGTATGGCCAGCAGGTATTCCATGGCACTGAGCAGGACAAAGGCTGGGACGGAACCATGAAAGGAAAACCATTGGATACAGGTGTGTTTGGTTATTACCTCACATATGAGTTGGAAAATGGTCTTAAGGGACAGCAAAAAGGAAATGTTACACTGGTACGATAGGAGGAAATTAGTATGAAAAAGATTAGCAAATTCCTTAAAAAGAAAAAAATGCCTATGAGCAAAAAAATAGTATTAAGCGCAGGAATTGTGTTGGCTAACGTAGCAGGATACACGCAGGGTGATACCCATTACTCACAGTTTGCAGCCATGCCGCTTACCATTAACCCTGCAACAGCGGGTATGTTTGAAGGCTCATTAAGGGCAACTGCCGACTACCGCACGCAATGGACAAGTGTAACAACTCCATGGAAAACCATGGCATTTTCATCTGACTTTAAATTTGGTGAAGACGATCAAACCGGTAATTTCTTTAACGGTGGTGTAATGGTGCACAATGACAAAGCCGGTGATTCAAACTACAAAACCGGTTTGTACAACCTTGCATTTGGTTATACAGTACATACACAATACGAAGGTTATTTTACCATGGCCATTCAGGGTGGTATGATCCAAAACAGCATTGATTATTCGGCACTCAATTGGGAAAGCCAATACAATGGTTACGAGTTTGACCCGTCAAAACCAACCATGGAAAATAAAACAGGCGCCTTCTCTTTTAACCGTGGCGATCTTTCATTGGGAATTTATTACTTCAATGCTACCAATGAAAAATTTATATTTTTTGGCGGGCTTGCAGCCAACCATGTATTGGGTCATAACATTAGTATGACGCAGGTTGTAAAAGACCACATCATGCGCAAGTATACCGCCCATGGAGGTTGTCAAATGGTATGGGATCGTTTTGGATTGCTTCCAAATTTTCTTTACGTATACCAAGGGCCTAATTCAATTGTAAACATTGGAGCCGACTATAAAATATGGTTAACTGACCAGTCACAATACACCGGTTTTATTGATGAAATTTCGGTAGGCTGGGGAACCTATTACCGCGTGGGCGATGCAATTCTGGCGTCAGCACGTTTTAACTATGCTGGTTTTTCGCTGATCGGAAATTATGATTTCAACATCAGCAAATGGAAAACAGCAACCCTGGGTCGTGGTGGATTGGAAATTTTATTGTCCTACCGTGCGGCATTTGGTATTGGTAAAGGTCGTTCAACAAAATTCCTGTAAATACACATTATTGAATTATGCAAAGGCTATGGACATACAGTTTCATGGCCTTTGTTTTTTTTGGCTGCAAAAAAAACAAGGATGAGAATCCCCCAAAGGTTGAAATTGAAACTCCGCTTGCCAATACAACCGTAAATGCTGGCACCTTTATTCACGTAACGGGAACAGTTACCGATGATAAAAAACTGCAAACAATCACCATTAAAGTACTTTCATTAAGCGGCAGCACACAAATTGCCGATCCCGTAACCCTAACGCCTGAAAGCGCTTCGTACACCATTGATAAATACGTGAAGGTGGGCGACATTCATACAACAACCGGCACCTACCAGGTAATAGTTGAAGCGTATGACGGCACCAATAAAAAGAAAGCGTATAAGGACATACAGGTGATTGAAATACCGCGTGTGTTGGAAAAAATGATTGTGGTACGTAACGCAGGAACAGGGTTTGCAGTTGATTCACTGGTTGGAAGCAGTTTTTTTAATTTCATTAACCGAACCAGTGACTTTTCAGGAGCAGCCATAAGTAATTATTATCAGCAGTTGTATTTAACCGGTAAAACAAGCGGGGTGCTTGAGTCATGGGATTTGGAAACCAATTTGCCCAAATGGACCGTGCCGGCTGATTTGCCATCAACAACAATTTCGTTATTTTACCTGACCGAATATGACAACAACAGTCAAACATTGTGGCAATCGTTTACAACAAGTGCAGGAGGTACCTTGCGTACCGTAAGCGCTGCCGGAAATTTCGGGACAAATATGGTGATGCAAGCCAACCATTACGCTGCGGCTTTAACGTATAATGCGCAACACATTATTGTGGCCGAGAATCCAAAAATAAGCGGAGGCAGTGCCTTTTTAAGTTATTACTTCAATACCGGTTTTGGCTTGGACCAAACCACAACGGTTCCACTTAATTCAGTCAATAATATTTTTATATTGAACAGCCATGAATTGGTTGTTGTGGGCAATGACGGTGGCCAGGGTGAGCTAAGGGTATATGATAAAAACACGAATGGTTTTTGGGAGCAGTTTAATTTACCAGCGGGAAAGGTTTACGATGCGGTGCAGGTTGATGCAGAAAATTATATTATAGCCCACGAAACCGGCTTGTTGAAGTACACGCATTCACCAGGCAATTTAATTAACCTTACTACAGGTAACAAGTGCCAGTTGCTCAACCTGGATGCGTATTCGGGCATACTGTGGGCGGGTGAGGGCAATTTTGTGCGGGGTTATGATCCGGCAACAGGTGCATTGGGCACAACGTATGTGGAAAGTGACTCGGTAAAGGCAATAATTATGCAGTACAATAAGTAATATGCGCACACTATTTTTTATTACAGGAGCCCTCATTTGTTTTGCAGGCAACGCACAAAACCAGGCAGGGGGAAAAAAATCAGGCGCTGGTGGTGGAACCGAAAAGAAAATTAATTTTTCAGGAACCTGGCAAGGTATTTTAACCCAGCCAAACGGTGGGTTGGATGATAACTATGCTTTCTGGATCAGCTTTAAACAAACCAAAGACTCTTTGAAGGGGTTGTCACGCCTTGAAGTAAATAACACCAATAATTTTGGCATTTTAGAATTAAAAGGTGCTGTCAATGGCAATGAACTTACCGTAAAAGAAACAAAAATAACCGATGAAAACATAAAACGCGGGGCATCGTGGTGTATTAAAAAATATACACTTGTGTACAATGAAGCGGATGGTTCGTTAAGCGGTGAATGGATAGCCCCGAATAAATGCGGGCCCGGTAAAATATATTTATACCGCACTGATAACGCATTTAGCACTGAGCAGCAACTTTCACCCATTTACCTTTCATACGATGATTTTAAATTAAACCTGAAAGAAGGCAAAAAAGTATCAGGCAATAAAATCATTATACCCGACATGAATTTTGAACAGGGAAAATGGGATTTGAATGATGTGGCCAAAAAACGGCTTGATGATTTTGCTGGGTTGTTGAAGATGCATTCAAAATTAACCGTTAAAATTCTTGGTCATACCGACAATGCAGGCGATGATTTTCCCAACCTAACGCTTTCGTTAAACCGCGCTAAAGCAATGGTGAATTACCTTAAATCAAAAGGTATAAATGCAAAACGTTTGCAATACGAAGCTTTTGGTGAGGCACGGCCTGTGCGTGAAAATACCAATGAAAATGGAAGAATAAAAAACCGAAGAATGGAGTTTGAGGTGGTGAAGGAGTAGAAATGTCGAATTTCTTGAAAATTGGGTGACGCAAAAATAAATAAATTTTACACAAATAAAAAAGCCTTGATTTATCAAGGCTTTGTCAACACCGGTCAACAATTACAAAAAAACATGACTTTTCAATCATTCTTATCTAACTTTGTATTCACAACTTCATACCATTCACCCGGGACTCAAGTGCACGGCCATTGGTTCGAAATTAAAAATAAACCGTTAGCCCAATCAAACCACCTATACCAAACGATGAAATAGTTTCTTTATAGTCTTCTTTAAATTCAGATCCAGTGTCTGGTATAAATCTATATGTGGAATAGATTGGGGCTGTCCTGTAACACATGTTTAGGCCAACAGTAATTCCGAACTTGCCGTGTGGGTCATTTACAAAATAGTACGTAACATCCGTATAGGTAATGGCGAAGATTCCTGGTGAAAAACCCTGCTTGCGTTTAAAGCATTGTACGTGGGCAAAATTATAACCTGACGCAACTGAGTCGGCTGGCTCGTAGGTCTCTTCAAACGCTCTTTTAAACCCGAAGCAAAGTCCAAAACCAGCCCCATAACTTAAATTCAGGTTACCTTTTTTTTTTCTATAACAAATCAAAGGGCCGACCAAAACATAGTCATTGTATCCGCTTGCACGATCCCTCAAATCGGAGGGTAAGTTAATATTCTCTGTATACTTTTTTCTGTCAAGCCCATGAAAATCTAGCATGAATGTAAAGCCTAGGCACCATTTTGGTGGAGGTTCCACAATATAAAAATCTTTATCAAACAACATTTTTATTTGTATTCCAGAATAACCTATACTCATATACTGGTTATTTTCTTTGTTCCAAACATGCCAAGCCTGAATTAGCGACACCGAGGTATGAGTCATTTGAGCTTTACCTGTGTTCAGGTAAATAACTGTTGACAAAACACAAAGAATACACTTATTCATTCGGCTTTAATGTATTAGATAAATTATAAATGTATTTGCAAATATCCACTTTTTAGGGAGCATATCTAATTCTATGACTATTTTCATTATTGGAGAAAACATTTTCTGCGATATTACTTCAGCCTACTAATCACCTTTTGCACCAAATTTCTCCTGTCAAGCTCCACTTCAAAATAATGTACATCGTTCCCGCCAAATTTACGGTAAAATTCAGCCACGTTTTTATTGTTGCTTCCGCCAAAATCAAAAACTGGTTCTGTCTTGTGTCTTGTGTCTTGCGTCTGTATTTCGGGATTTGGTTTTTCAAGGGAATAGGCCACTGCTTTATGCATTAAATAATACATAGCTCCTTTTTCTTTTCCTTCGTCATTCACCCCGCCTTTTAAAAAAATGGTACGGTTGTTAAATGTCAGAAATATGGCGGACGCCAAAACGGTTTTTTCGTTAGTTACGTGTGCACAAAAACCGCTTTTGTGTTTTAAAGCTTCTTCAATTAAATTTTTTAGCCTGGTAAAATCAGCTGCTTTATACTCTTTCAGTTCGCGTCCTTTATTGTCTTTAAACAAGCGAACCACTTCAGCCGCATTTTCATGCAAACCAAATTGCAACCCGTTTTTTTCAGCTTTTTTTATTTGGCGTTTGGTATTTTCAGAATAATTTTTTTCAAAGCCCTTTTCCAGTTTCATTTCCTGGCGCACGCGTTGGGTGTGCGGAATGTTGGCTGAATTACTTTGTGTGGTAATGTGTATGTGATGGTAATCATTGGCTATGGCATCAACATACGCCCGTACTTTTGTATCACGGCCAACCACATCAAAAAACATGGTGTAAAAGGGCTGGTAAACGTTTTTGTAACCCGTACGTTTTTTGAAGGCTATGGGTAAGCCTGCAGAAAAATCAGCATTGACAACAATACCCCATTTACCATCAGCCACCACATCCAAATACCAGCTAAATGAATAGATGTTGCCGTTGGGTGAATTGCTGACAAGGCTATCCCATTGCCTGCGCTGTTTTTCATCTGGTATGATGAATTGTAAACCTATATCTGTGCTTTTCTTTTTCAATCGAAAACTAACTATTAATTTACTTTAAACGTGAATCTTGAATTTCGAATTTCGGATTTCGAAATTCGAGATTCGAAATTACTCCTCCAAATAATCAAGATCTTTTGCAAACGTTTCAGTAGAGGTTAATATTGCCCATAATGCCGCACCCATACAAAGTATACCTACAAGAATGGCGCTGGTTACATTGCTTACCGATGAAGCGGTTAATAAACCAAACAAGCCGGTGATTAATGGAACCGACCCGCGCACAAAATTAGGAACCGTGTTGGTAACGGTTGAACGTATGTTGGTGCCAAACTGCTCGGTTGCTATGGTTACAAAAATAGCCCAATAACCGGTAGCGGCCCCCATCATAAAACACAAGAAATAAAATTGACCGAGTGAAATGCCTTTGCAAAAAAGGAAAAACCCGGTTGTAATAATAGAGAGTATGATGTAAATAACCACCACTTTTTTGCGACTTTTTAAGAGTTGTGAAAGTACACCGCTTAATAAATCGCCTGCCGAAAGTCCCAGGTAGGTATACATTACGGCCCTGCCGTTTTTTACGCCCTCAACACCAATTTCTTTTGAAAAAATAGGTTCTGAATTGGCTATGAGCAAACCAATCATGTACCAAATGGGTACACCTATAAGAATACACTTTACGTATTTTGGAAAATTTTTACGCGTGAATAAAATACCAATGTTGCCCCGCTTAACATGTGCATGTGTTGCATTGGCAAACATTTTTGATTCAATGGTGCCTACACGCAATAACAAAAGCACAAGTCCCATGGTGCCGCCAAAAATATACGAGACTTGCCAGGATGCCAGTTCGGTACCAATGATATTGGAAAACCAATGTCCCATTGCTGCCCCGTTTTCACTTACCAAAAAAGCAACCACTGCGCCCAATGCTCCAAATGTTACAATAATCATGGTGCCCCAGCCCCGGTTTTCCTTGCTCATCATTTCACTTACCATGGTAATGCCTGCACCCAGTTCACCGGCAAGGCCAATGCCTGCAATTACGCGCACAACTGCATAAAACGGAATGTTAAAGGTAAATGCATTCACTATGTTGGCAGTGGAGTATAGCAGTATGGAACCAAAGAGTACGGTTAACCGCCCTTTCTTGTCGCCCCAAATACCCCACAACAAACCGCCAATAAGCATACCGGTCATTTGCATGTTGAATAAAAATAGCCCGGTGTTTTTTATTTCATCAGGTGTAGCATCGGGCATTATTTGTTTGAGGCTTTCAGCTTTAATGACGTTGAACAAAACCAGGTCATAGATGTCAACAAAATACCCGAGTGAGGCAACAATGATTAACAAAAGGGTTTTGCGGTTCATTGAGTGAAGATAATAGAAATTTGGTTATTGGGTTAAGCGGCAGTGGCAGTTGGCAGGAACAGCCGGGTGTGGATTAGTGGCGCCTCAGAAATTCAGGTGGAGTCTGGCAGATCGCTTCGCGGAGATTTTGTGTGAAGAACTAATTCCACTTTAACCGCTCGCGATTTTTTGGAGGCGCTGGGGTTTCGGTTATTTTAATTTACGCTTTTGCGTAAATTAAAATAACCGAAACCCCAATGAACGCTACCGGATTGCGAGGGAGCTGCGGTAAATTAAGTTCAAATAAAAACCGAGGTGACCGAAGCAATCTGCCAGGTCTCAGTAGCATTTTTTGCGTTCATTACAGTCATCACGCGGGCACTCAAACCTGCCAGGGATGGAGCCGGTACCCCGCAGGCAAAAAGCGCATGACGTTATTAGTTGCAGTGAAGGATATAAGGCTTTTTGACGAGGAGTAAAGGCGAGAGCCCGGCCCGAGCCATTTATAATTTATGATTCATAATTTATAATTCATAATTTAAATGGCGATGGGGGCAGCATAACATTTAAAATGGAGATCAAAAATATGAATGCCGGGAGGTGTTTTTTTGCGTAGAACGCTGAACGAAGAACATTACCTTATTTCAACTTTTTCAGTATTTCCTCGCAGGCCTGGTCAAGCAGTGAATAAACATTTTCAAATCCTGAGTCGCCACCGTAATACGGATCAGGAACGCTCATGCCCTGGCCGGGAAAAAGCTCATCCAGTATTAAAGTAACTTTGGCTTTGTCGGCATCATGACGGGCTAGGCGTGTTATGTTTTGGAAATTGGAGGTGTCCATGGCATATATTATGTCAAAATTGTCAAAATCATTGACACTGAATTGCCTTCCAACCAACTGGCTTATATTGATACCGTATTTTTTAGCTTTTTCAACAGCGCGGGTGTCGGGGTTTTCACCAACGTGGTAATTGGCGGTGCCGGCCGAATCAACCAAGCCCTTGATTTTGTGCTTTTCCAGTTTTTGGCGCATAATGCCCTCAGCCATTGGTGAGCGGCAAATGTTTCCTAAACAAACCATTAATACCTTCATATCAACATTTTTTGCGATGCAATAATAGTTAAAAACTTAGCATAAGGCTGGCTTTTGAGGTTGTCAATATGTCGTAAATTTGAGATTGGAAAGAGATTTGAGTAGTGAGATATAAGATGTGAGATACGGAATCTCAAAAAGATACGTTTTTGAATAGGCAGGCAGGGTCAACACGCAGGCAAAATTTAAAAACCGCCTTATTTGGAATTTCATTTCCCACGTCAGAAAAATTTAAACACACCCATTAACACATAATAAGAAGATCATGCCCACTTACTCACGTCTCAGTACTCATATCTTACGTCTCACATCTAAATAAAGCAAAATATTAATTTTAACTAAATAACTCTCTTATGGCACTTGAATTTACCGATGGCAATTTTGCCGAATTAGCATTGAAATCAGACAAACCTGTAATGGTTGACTTTTGGGCTGAATGGTGTGGCCCTTGTAAAATGGTTGGTCCTGTTGTTGAAGACATGGCAACTCAATATGATGGAAAAGCACTTATTGGAAAAGTAAACGTTGACCACAATCCTGGTTTATCAGGACAGTTTGGTGTGCGTAACATTCCTACAATCCTCTTCATAAAAAATGGCGAGGTGGTTGACAAATCAGTAGGCGCTGTTCCAAAGGCGCAGCTGGTTCAGAAACTTGAAAAGCTTATGTAGAAAATAAGATCCTCCTTCGGGAGGATTTTTTTTGCAGTGATATTTCCTTTTTTTGCTTCGCAGGCACAGATTTCACCGATTACACAGATATTTCCTTTTTTTGCTTCGCGGCCACAGATTTCACTGATTACACAGATATTTCCTTCTTTTGCTTGGCGGCCACAGATTTCACTGATTTATGATGGAGTTAAAGCCGCAACGGACACAAAGAGGCACTTAAGAAATACATGAATAGAAGTTAAAGGCACAACGTAACGAATCAGCGGTCATCATGATAATCAGTGTCATCAGCGTTGTTTTTTTTTGTTGGGAATCAATAATAAATGTTAATGTCATTCACTGTGTTTCACCAGATTCCTTATTTTTATCCCAATGCCTATACAGCACGATAAAATAAAAGAGCTTAGCCACCTGGAGTTTTTAGCCAAACAGGTAGTTGAGGGATTTATTACTGGCCTTCACAAAAGTCCGTTCCACGGATTTTCAGTTGAATTTGCCGAACACCGTTTGTACAACTCTGGCGAATCGACCCGGCACATTGACTGGAAATTATTTGCACGCAGCGATAAGTTGTTTGTAAAGCGTTACGAAGAGGAAACCAATTTGCGTTGCCACATTGTAGTGGATTCATCCAGCTCTATGTTTTACCCTGAAAAGGAAAAAGCCGATCAGCTCAACAAATTTGATTTCAGCATAAACGCAGCTGCGGCCATGATTGAACTGTTACGCAGGCAGCGTGATGCGGTTGGTATTAGTTTGTTTGCCGATACGGTGAAATTACACACCCAGGCAAAATCAAGCTATTCACACGTGAAGATGCTTTACAATGCCCTGGAGAAAGCGGCCGCTGAAGGCAAACCACAGCATACGCCCTCAACTGACATTGCAGGCGTATTGCACCAGGTTGCCGAAAGCATTCACAAACGCTCACTGGTGGTTTTGTTTACCGATTTTTTTGAAACGCAAAAAAGCCTGGAAGATTTAATTGGTGCGTTACAGCATTTACGCCACAATAAACACGAGGTCATTATTTTTAAAGTGAACCACAAGAAATCTGAAATCAATTTCGATTTAAAAAATAATCCGTACATATTCACCGATCTTGAAACAGGTGAAGAATTGAAACTATTGCCCAACCAGGTTAAGGAACATTACCTTGAATCAATGAAACAATTGAACCATACCCTGCATGAAAAATGTGGCCAGTACAGGATTGACCTTATTGAAACCGATATTGACGAGGGGTATAACCATGTTTTGTTGCAGTATTTGGTGAAAAGGAGTAGGTTGTACTGATGGTTGGCTTATGGTCTAGGTAATACGGATGCCTATAATCAAAACATCATCTACCTGTTCCAGGTTTCCTCTCCAGTTTTCGAATTCTGTTTCCAGGTTTTGTTTTTGATCATCCATATTCATTCCTGAAATGCGTATAAGTAAATCCTTCAGGTTACTGTACTTGAATTTTTTACCCTTGGGCCCTCCAAACTGGTCGGCATATCCATCGGTAAATAAATACACCATGTCATTTGCCTTGAGAAGGAATTCAGTATTTTTAAACGGACGTTTTTCTATTTCATCACTGGCTGAAATGGCTTGTTTTTCAGGAGCAAGTTCAATCAATTCATTGTTGCGAACAATCCACAATGGGTTATTGGCACCTGCATACAAAAGAAATCTTGAATTAAATTCAATTGCTACCAGGGTGCAATCCATCCCGTCTTTTATACTTTGTTGCTTGTCCTGCGATTTTAAATTTTTAGGTAATTCTTTATTTAAATAGTTTAATGCATCGGCAGGTGAGGTCACTTCACCGCTTTTACCGGATTGGTTGAGCAATGTTTGACCCAGCATGCTCATGAAGGCACCCGGTACACCGTGGCCTGTACAGTCAATAACTGCAATGGCGCCAACGTTTAAGTCGGTGCCTGCCGGATTTACTTTCTTACACCAGTAAAAATCGCCACTAACAATGTCTTTTGGTTTGTATAAAACAAAATGCTCTTTCAATGTATTGGTTAAGTCAGCAGGTGATGGTAAAATTCCTTGTTGGATTCTACGGGCATAGTTAATGCTGTCGGTTATTTCTTTGTTTTTTTCGGAAATAAGGTGGTAGGCATTTTTTAATTCAACATTACGCAGTCGCTCAATTTCTTCTTCTTTTTCCTTTACCAAGGTGTTGTGAAGGTTGTTGATGCGGTTGTCAACTTCGGCCTTGTTTACCTCGGTGGTAACGTCCAGTTGTTTTTCCAGGTAAAACGTTGCTTTTTCAAAATCGCCAATGCGTTTGTAGTTGTTTGCCAGGTCGGCATAAATGCGTACAAGTTTTGCAATTTGTTTGATCTCCATTGCATAGACCATGCCTTTTTCAAGGTTAACTATGGCCTCCTGTGGGTTGTTCGTTTCGCTGTGCAGCGAGGCAATTTCAAGATAGCTGGTAATTACAAATTGCTTGAAATTTTCTTTTATACGAATGTTTAGTGCCTGTTGTAAATACTCAAGCGCCTTGGTGTAGTTTTTTTGTTTTTTGTAAATAACACCAATATCGGACAAAGCACGGCTTTCGCCAATGTTGTTGTCTTCGGAGCGCAAACGCTCAAGCGACTTAAAACTATAGGTAAGTGCTTTTTCGTATTCGCTACTTTCAGCATACACGGTTGCAAGTCCGGCCAAAACCCTTCCGCTCCAATTGCTTTTTTCCCGGGCATCCCAATCAACCGCTTTTAAATAATAAGCTTCAGCTTCTTCAAATTTTTTTAAGTCTTTGTAAATGGTTCCGGCAACGTAATACATCATTACAAAGTCGTCAATTTCATGGGGACTGTTTTCGTAATAATCAAGGCTTTTGAGGATGTTGTATACAGCGGCTTCTTTGTTGCCAACTGTATTTAAAATAATGGCACGTGTACTGTGTACGTTGGCAATCCACTTTTTACTTCCTATGGATTCAAAAATTTCAAATGCCTGGTTTAGGTGAGCAAGGGCGGCCTCGGCATCATTTTTAAGGATGAAAATGCCCATGCTGCGGTTTAGCACAGCTTTGGCAAGGCCCGGTTTGTAATCAATGGTAAGCGCTTTTTGATAAACCTCTTCGCCCAATTTAGCAATGTTTAGTAATTGGGCCGATGAACCTCTTTGGCGCCATAACATGTCATTGTTTTCGTCAATATAACGAATGGTTTCTTCAATTGAATTTTGTGATGTTGTGCCCACCTGCGTTATGCCTGGTTTTTCTTCTTCACCATGGTTAATATAGTGGCAATGCCAACGGTATCACCCATGCTTACATCTACACCGTATTTTTGTCTTACTTCTTCTGAACTGGCATCGTAAATGTCAACCACCCATTTCACTATTCCAACTTTCACTTCGCTACCATCAGCAGCGGCCAATGGTTTATCATTCTCCAGTTTTTCTTTGCAGGTAAAACGTACGCCAATGCTCATGCCGGGATAAATTGGCTTGGTAAATCGGCATTCGTCAATACCATAGTTTAACAGTACAGGACCTTTAGGTGGATCAACAAATAAACCTGCAGCGCGTGATAGAACAAAATATCCGTGTGCTACGGTGCGCTGGAAAATTGTACCAGTCAAGGATTCGGGTTGAAGATGAGCGTAAAACTTGTCGCCACTCAACTCGGCAAAATTCACAATGTCTTCTTCGGTTACGGTATGTGTTTTTGTTTTTAGGGTCTCGCCAATTTGCAATTCCTCGAAATGTTTCCTGAACGGGTGAACACCCGTTTCAATATAATCGCCACCCATTTGATAGGTCTTGGTGATTTTGGTGATCATATCCGGATGTCCTTGAATGGATATACGTTGTAAGTAATGAAATACACCGCGTTTTCCACCCATTTCCTCGCCACCACCAGCGCGGCCCGGGCCACCATGGGTTAACATAGGCATGGGTGAACCATGGCCTGTGCTTTCCTTCGCGCAGCGCTCGTTCAGTATTTGTACGCGGCCGTGGTATGGCCCTGCATTCATTACATAAGTGCGTGCAGCGTTAGCATCGTTGGTTACAAAAGTGCTTACCAGTGAACCTTTGCCCATTTGTGCCAGCGTAACAGCTTCATCCAGGTTTTTATACGGTATAATGGTTGATACAGGTCCAAACGCTTCAACGTTGTGGCAGTCGGTGTTTTTAAACGGATTTTTATTCAAGAAAACAATGGGTGGGAGGAAAGCTCCTTTTTCTTTATCGGCACCGGTAATGCTAAAGTCGTTGTAGTTACCAATAACAATTTCCTGTGTTTTTTCCAGTTGTTTTATTTTTTCAAGCACATCGGCCACTTGTCCTTTTCCGGCCAGTGATCCCATGCGTACGCCTTCAACCTTGGGGTCGCCAACAACTACGGTTGCCAGGCGTTTGCCAAGAGCAATTTGAACATCTTCCACCAGTTTTTCAGGAACAATGATGCGCCTTACAGCTGTACATTTTTGTCCGGCTTTAATGGTGATTTCTTTGGTCACTTCTTTGATGAAAATATCAAATTCTGGTTTACCGGGGGTGCAATCTTCGCCAAGTACCATAGCATTTAAACTGTCGGCCTCAAGGTTAAACGGAACGTTTTCGCTCATTAAACGCGGGTGCGATTTTAGCTGCATGCCTGTTGAGGCTGATCCGGTAAAGGTAACCACATCGTGTGATTCCACGTGATCAAGAATTCCATTGGCCGATCCGCAAATCAATTGCAACGATCCTTCAGGTAAAATTTTTGATTCAATTATATCGGCAAAAACAAGTTCGGTTAAAAAAGAAGTAAGTGTTGCCGGTTTTACAATGGCGGGTACACCTGCAAATAAATTCACAGCAATTTTTTCAAGCATTCCCCAAACAGGAAAGTTAAAAGCATTGATGTGAATGGCAATTCCCGGTTTAGGCACGCAAACGTGATGACCTATAAATGAACCGCCTTTTGACAAACGTGCAACATCGCCTTCCAGGCAAAACGTGTCATCGGGAAATTGCCTGCGTAAGCTGGCATAGGCAAAAAGATTTCCAATTCCTCCTTCTATGTCAATCCAGCTGTCAACTTTTGTTGCGCCTGTTGCAGCACTTAAGGCATAATAGTTGTCCTTACGCGCCTGTAAAAACAAAGCAAGGTTTTTAAGCATGCGGCCGCGTTCCTGGAATGTAAGTTTGCGTAAACCGGGGCCGCCAACTGTGCGTCCGTAAGCAAGCATGGCTTTAAAGTCAAGCCCTTTGCTTGAGGCAGTAGCAATCACTTCGCCTGTAATGGCATTGTATAGTTTTTGTCCTGAATTGTCAGAGGGGATTATTTGTCCTGCAGCGTAATTTCGTAAATTCATTTTTTTAGTATTGCGATGTGAGTATTGTGTATTGAGAATTGAGAAGAGTGTGGGCTCACCTCAATACGTATTATCTCTCTTCGGTATGCCCGTCCAGTTCATTGAACATGTCGTCAAATTCGTCCTTTTCATCTTCGTCATCATCTTCATCATCCATGTCAAAATTTAAATCATCGTCACCGGGAATGCCACCCAATGCGCCAAATGCGGCATCGTCCGAAATTTCTTTGGAGTTTTCGTCAAGCGAATCGCCAAACTTTAATACCACGCGCGGGTAGGTAACGCCTTTTAATTCTGGTTTTTCTTCAACCAACTCCACATAAAAGCACCACATGCGCATGAAATCATACACCAATAAAAACTTCTGGTTTTCTTCTTCAACAAGATCATTCAGCACGGCTTTTGCCATGGTGTTTTTTGCATCGCCCGCTTCGCTTACATCAAGCAGTGTAAACTCTTTTCCTTTTTCCCACTCATCGTTGCTTACGTAAAATGACGCCATAACACCGCCACCGAATTCAAATGCGGTGACAATGCAATCGTATAAATCCTGGAGGGTTTGGGAGCTTGAAATTTCAATATCCCTGAAAACATCTTCCGTTGCGTCAATCAGTACCCTGAATTTAAAAGCATTCATGTTATTTCTTTTTTAAGCCTATTTCGTCACCTAATTTAAGCATTAGTTCATATGCTTCGGCATAATCATTTTTAATTTTTCCATCCAAAATACTTTCCCGTACCTGGTTTTTTATGATGCCTACTTCGCGGCTTTGCCCAATGCCAAAAGTATCCATAATTATTTGACCTGTAATGGGTGGCTGCCAGTTTTTCAATTGGTCGCGTTCTTCCACCTCTTTAATAAACGCGCGTACGGCCTTGAATTTTTGTAAATAACGCTCTTCTTTGGCCTTATTTTTGGTAGTTATGTCAGCCTCGCAAAGCACCATTAAATCTTCCAGGTCATCACCCGCCTCAACAATCAATCGCCTTACAGCCGAATCGGTTACGCTTCCATTTGTAAGGGCAATGGGACGCAAATGCAAACGAACAAGGTTTTGCACGTATTTCATTTTGGCGTCAAGGGGTAGTTTTAATCGTTTAAAAATATTCGGTACCATTTTAGCACCTAAATCTTCGTGTCCGTGAAATGTCCAGCCTTCGCCTTCGCTGTATCGTTTTGTGGGTGGTTTTGCAATGTCGTGCAGCAAGGCGGCCCATCGTAACCACAAGTTATTTGTGTTTGCACAAATATTGTCCAATACCTGTATGGTATGATAAAAATTGTCTTTGTGTGCGTGACCATTTCGGGTTTCAACGCCATGCAACTTGACCATTTCGGGAAAAAATAATTCCAGTAAACCGGCTTTAAAGAGCATGTCAATTCCCCTTGATGGTTTTTTGCACAGCATAATTTTATTGAACTCGTCCATGATGCGTTCGGTTGAAATAATTTTCAGTCGTTCACGGTTGCGTGTAATGGCTTCAAGTGATTTTTCTTCAATGTTGAAATTTAGTTGGGAGGCAAAACGTATGGCGCGCATCATACGCAAGGGATCATCGCTATAGGTAATGTCAGGATCAAGGGGGGTGCGAATGGTCCCGGTTTTTAAATCGTTAATTCCACCAAACGGGTCAATTAAATCGCCATAATTTTTTTTATTGATGCAAATGGCCATGGCGTTAATGGTGAAATCACGCCTGTTTTGGTCATCGGCCAGGGTACCTTCCTCAACAATAGGTTTACGTGAATCGCGGCTGTATGATTCTTTGCGTGCGCCTACAAACTCAAGTTCAAGGTCATCAAATTTAATTTGCGCTGTGCCAAAATTTTTGAAATAACTGGCATGTGTATTTAAGGCCTGGGCCAGTTTTTCGGCAAAGGCAATTCCGCTGCCTAACACAACAAAGTCAATGTCTTTATTGGGCCGGTCAAGAATAATATCACGTACGTAACCACCAACCAGGTAAATCGGAATTCCGTTCTCATCGGCCACTTTGCTTATGGTAGAAAGTATAGCCGGTACAAGGTATTTTGCGTAATTGTTATTTTCTGATAAGCGTAAATTCACCGTTGGGTTTTATTTTAATGATGGATGAAGGTATTCCCGTATTTTTTTTGTCAAATGAGGGGTCAACACAATGGTCAACACCCTTAACAATAACAGGATCAATAGTACTAAAAGTTTTAGGTGTGGGTGTGCCTGAAATGTTGGCCGAAGTTGATACGATGGCTTTCCCGAATTTTCGTATCATGTTTATGCAAAATTCGTTTTTTGGAATGCGAATACCCAATGAGCCATCAGCATGAACAGCATGTTTTGATATGCCGTGCACACCGTCAAGTATATAGGTAATGGGCCTGTCGCTGTTTTCTTCCAGGTCAAAAACCACATCGGGTATATTTCTGAAATACCGGCCCAGCATGTTTATATCGCTCACTAAAACGATGACGCTTTTTTCAACGGGCCTGTTTTTTAAGGCGAAAATTTTTTCCAGGGCCTCATCATTGGTTGCATCACAGCCAATTCCCCAAACCGTATCGGTGGGATAAAGCAGTATTTTTCCCTGTTTTAATGTATCTACACTTGTTTGTGGCTCGGGCTTCATGGCCGGTAAAAGTAAGTATTCGGATTTAAAATGCGTTTCGTAAGGTTTTAACATTTATTTTTGTACACCCATGGCCAAGATTGAAGATGAAATAAAGCAAAAGAAATTCGAGAACGAGTTTCATAAGTTGACGATTAACGTCATTTTTACCGCTTCGTGGTTCCAGGCAAGGCACTTGCAAATATTTAAGCCACACGGTATATCCGGACAACAATACAACATTCTTCGCATCCTTAAAGGGCAATTGCCCAATCCCGCACCGCTTAAGCTTTTGACTGAGCGTATGATTGACAAAATGAGCAATACTTCAAGGCTGGTTGAAAAACTGGTTAAAAAGGGCCTTGTTGAGCGTACGGTGTGCGAAGGCAACCGCAGGCAGGTTGACATTACCATTACCCAAAAAGGCATGGATTTGCTGAAAGAAGTGGGTAAAAAGCTGGATATGGAACACGGACGTTTAACGTCACTTACTGAAAAAGAGGCCAAACAGCTGAATGCGTTGCTTGACCAGCTAAGAAATTAAGAATTTTCGTAACTTTAATGTGTATACAATCGTTGTATATACAACAATTAATGCTTTTAAGGTATGAACTACAAAATTTTTAAAGCCTCGCAAAGGGGTACTGGCGATTTTGGTTGGTTAAGACCAGCCTATTATTTCAGTTTTTCAAGTTATTATAATCCGGCCCGCATGGGTTTTGGAGCCATACGCGTAATGAATGATGACTGGATACAGGCAGGTGCCGGTTTTCCAACGCATGCGCATGACAACATGGAAATTATTACTATTCCACTTAAAGGGGCTGTTGCTCACCGCGACAGTACAGGAGGCGAAGGAGTAATTACCAGTGGTGAAGTGCAGGTTATGACGGCAGGTACTGGAATTCAACATTCAGAATTTAACGCTTCGCAAACCGAAGACCTGCAATTGTTCCAGATATGGATTTTGCCCGATAAACATGGTCACAAGCCCGGGTACTGGCAACATAAATACATTGCTGGTGAAAATAAATTTGAGACCATTGTTGATGGGTTTGATGCCAATTCAGGAAAATACATCAACCAACGTGCAGCCATTTCACGCGGTAATTTTGATAACGTTGACATTGCCTACACTTCAAAAGGAAAAAACACCGGATTGTTTTTGGTGGTAATTAATGGCCATGTTGAAGTTGACGGCCAAAAATTAGGCACCAGGGATTTTATGGAAATAGTGGGGGAATTACCTAAAATGAAATCGGTTGGAAAAACGGATGTGCTTTTAATTGAGACAATACTTTAAGTCAAAACTATGATTTCAGAAGTGTGATTAATCATGCTTCTGAAATCATTGATCAAGTTCAATATTTGAAGACTTCTTTCATCCTGTTCATAAAATGCTCTTTTTTTCTGCGGGAGACGTCTAGCGCCTTGTCATTACTCATAATCACAACTCCGCCTTCACCTTTTTGATACTCCTTAACATGTTTCATGTTTATAAGGGTTGATTTATGAATGCGTATGAAGCCCGAGTCCTCAAGCATGGTTTCGTAATCGATGAGTGGGCGCGAGGCCACAATTTCCCTGTTGTTTTTCAAGAAGAAACAGGTATAGGTATTTTCAGCTTCACAATAAATAATGTCACTTATTTGTACAACCTGGAAGCCCTGTAAATCGGGGATACACAATTGCATTTCGTTGCCGTGTGCGCGTAATTGAATGTTGTGCAAAAAGGCCTGCACGTTTTTGCTGAGGTTTTTTGCCTGTATGCGTTTTGCGGCATTGTTAACTGCCGTTACCAGTTGCGCTTCCTCAACTGGTTTTAACAAGTAGTCAACCGCGGCAAACCGAAGCGCCTGTAAAACATACTTATCATGCGCTGTAGCAAAAATCACTTCAAAATTAATTTCGCCCATACTTTTCAGGAAGTCAATTCCGTTTTGTCCCGGCATGGCTATATCAAGAAAAACCAGGTCAGGTTGCAGGTTTTTTATTTGAACATCGCCCTGGGCCGTGTCTTCGCATTCAGCCATCACCTGTACCTCGGGACAATATAGTTCAAGCAATTTTCGCAAGGTGTTGCGGCTCATTTGCTCATCATCAATTAAAATGGCTTTAATCATAATTAGTATGTAAAAATAAGTGGTAAATAAAATGTAATGCTGGTTCCGCTGGTAATTTCGGGCATCGTTTGAACACGTAGTAAGTTTTTATGCAACAGGTCTTTTTTACCATGTAAAAGCAATTCGATGCGTGATTTGATAACCGACATTGAATGCGAAAGTTTGTTGGTGTCATCCGGCTTTTTTATTCCTGTTCCATTGTCCTGAATGTTTACCCTTAACAGTTCACCTTCCACCTCAATGTTAATCCGTATAAATGGATCCTTTACTTTATCCAGCTCAGCATGTTTTATAGCGTTTTCTACAAAAGGCTGTAGCATCATTGGCGGAACCTGTATTACCTCAACACCTTTTCCGAGCTGTACCTGGAAATCGACCTTGTTTTCACGCGAAGCCATTTCAAATTCCATGTATTTTTTAAGATAATTTATTTCTTCTTCCAGGTTGATATCATCTTTTTCGGCATTGGCAAATGTTTTGCGCATGAGTTGTGCAAGTGACTGTATTTGCTGTGTGGCCTTTTTATCCTCGTGCGTAATAACAAGGCCTTGTATATTGTGGAGCGCATTAAATACAAAATGCGGGTTCATTTGTGATTGAAATTGTGCTATTAACCTTTCCTGTTTGGCTAGCTGAAGGGTTTGTTTTTGTATTTCCTTGCCTTTTTCCTGCAATTGGGCATATGCAATTTTGCGCTCCTGTATGTTTTTAAACAGTAAAATAGCAAGGGCGGCAAGTAAAAGGAGCACAATTATAGCGCAAACAAGAAATGTGGTCAGTTGCTTTCTTTTTTGGTTTGCTGCGTCTAATTCAAGGCGGTCAATTCGTTGTTCGTTGTTAAGTTGTAAAATCTGGTTTTCCTTTTTTTCACGTTCGTATTTGTATTCTATGTCGGCTGCTTTGGCAAAATTTGTTGCGTTTATAATGGAGTCACGTATGTGCGTTGACTGGGCGTAAAATTCAAATGCTTCACGGTACCGGTTTTGCGAGGTGTATACTTTTGAAAGAGAAAGTAAGTGTTCAGCCATCCACATACTTACTCTTTGTTTTTTACAATAGGCTAGTCCGGCCAGGTAGCTTTTTTCAGCCATAGGCCAGTTTTTTTTACCAAGGTAAATGTGTCCAAGATGCAAATAAAAAGAAAGATAGTAGTCTTTTAAAACGGAAGCGTCAATATAAGATTTAGCCTTGTTTAAATAGATAAGGGCGCTGTCGTATTCACCAATTTCTGTGAGTAGGGTTGAGAAGGTTGTGTAGTAGTAAATAGCATCATCTTTTCTCCTTCCGGGCCTTAAGTAAATGCGTGCAGTATCCATGCAGCGGTAAATGGTGTTTGTATTTCTGTGCTTTATGGTTTTATTTTTGATGTGCATGATGGCCAAACCCGTGTAGGCATTAAACAGCATGGTTGTGTCGTTGTATTTTCTGGCAAGCGGAATGCTTTTCCTGTAAAACTTTTCGGCTTTACTGTATTGTTTATTGAAGTAGTATATAAAACCAAGTAATTGTTCAATGTCAATTTTGATTTTTTCAATTTGATATTTGTCGCAGTGTTTAATGCATGAAACGCACCATTGTGTAGCATTAACAAAATCATCGTTGTCAGCATACACTTTTGCGATGCCAAACATGGCTTCGGCTGTGGTTACTTGCAATTGTTGTTTTTTGGCATGTTTAAGTGCCCAAAAGCAAATGGTCAAACGCGCGTTTTTATGCGGTATGAGCATTTGATTAATAGCGTGAAAAATGTATTCATTGAGTGTTTTCTCATCGGTTTTTTCATGTAGTAAAACTGACTTAAGTGAATCGAGGTCGGGTTCTGGTAACGCATTGGTGTTTTTTGCCTGCAGAAAGAAAAACAGTGAAAGCAGGATAGCCCTGCTAAAAAGCCGGGTTAAGTAATTTGTATTTGAGATGGCTATGGGCAAGTTTCGGGGATGTTTAATAATTTATTTGTTTTTAATACGCGTAAACTAAAGGGATTTGAAAACTCACTAAGGTACCGGCCTCAATTTCAGGTACAGTTTTTACAATAAATAAATTATTTGTTTCAACGCTTGTTTCGTTGGCCAGCAATTCGATTCGTGATTTAATTACCGCCATTGAATGCGAAAGTTTTGTAAACGCATTTTCTTTGTTTTTAATTCCTTTTCCGTTATCCTGTATGGCAATTTTGAGAAGGTCACCTTTTATCTCAATCAGCACCTTTATAAACGGATTCTCAATTTTATCAAGTTCAGCATGTTTAATTGCATTTTCAACAAATGGTTGAATCATCATTGGTGGAATTTGTACGTTATGCGCATCTTCTCCAAGATGTACCTGGAAATCGACTTTGTTTTCGCGCGCAGCCATTTCAAAGTCAATGTATTTTTGCAAATAACTTATTTCTTCTTCTATCGTAATTTCTTCTTTTTCGGCATTGGCAAATGTTTTACGCATTAACTGGGCCAGTGATTGAATTTGTTGCGTGGCTTTTTTGTCTTCTTGCGTGATGACCAACCCTTGTATATTGTGCAAAGCATTGAACACGAAGTGTGGGTTCATTTGTGATTGAAACTGAGCAATAAGCCGTGCTTGTTTGGCCAGCTGAACCGTTTGCTTATGGACTTCCTCGCTTTTTTCCTGTAATACGATATATGCCTTTTTTCGTGCGCGAATATTTTTTAATAAAAGGAATGTAAGGGCAATCAGCACCAGTGAAAAAGCCACAGCACTTGCAAGAAAAGTTTTAAGCTGTGATTGTTTTTCGTTGGCATTTTCAAGGTTAATCTGTGCAATTTTTTTGTCCTGGTTTAATTTAAGAATTTCATTTTCTTTTTTTTCGCGTTCGTATTTGTGTTGAATATCGGCCGCGGCTGCAAAGTTTTCTACATTGGTAAGCGAATCATGTAAGGATACGTATTTGCCAATGTACATATGGGCCGTTTTAAAATCGCCTATGTTTTCGTAACATAAAGAAATGTTGTAATAAAAAGTGGTGACCCACATCAGGTTTTGGTATTTTTTGGCTAATTCAAGCCCCTTTAAATTAACTTCCAGTGATTGTTTGAACTTTTTTTGCTCCCCAAGTATGGCCGCTTTAAGGCTCAGGTGCGGAATGTATGACTCAATATCGTTGCGTTTTTTAATTAAGGCCTCTGCATGATCAAGCATAAGTAGTGACGAGTCATTTTTACCCTGAAGGCAATATATTTTGGCCATTACCATATATGCGCTTGCTACACCTGACGAGTCCTTTACGCCAATCAATAAAGGTAAACCCATTTTAGAATAACGTAAAGAGAGTGTGTCTTTTGTCTTGTAATGCCTGGCATAACTAAAGTGAAGGCTTGCAAGATTGAGATATGTTTTACCCAACGTTTTTTTCAGGTTGTGTTTTTTGGAAACTGCAACAGCCCTGTGTAAGCATTCGAACCCCTTTTGTTCTTGCTCATTAGCCGCATAAACTCCAGCAAGCATTCTTGATATTTCGGCCTCCTCGCTATAAATTTTATTTTTTTCTGCAATTCGTAAACCAATAATAAGATTTTTGTTGGCTTCAATGTAATTGTCAACCTCAAGCCATGTGGATCCAACCAAATCATAACTCAGCGCAGTTAGATAAGGATTTTTAAGTTTTTTTGATTGTTCAATAGCCCAATTTCCAATGAAGATAGCGGCTTTGTAATCATAAGATGGAATATGATTAATCACATCCAGGTAATGGATAACTGTGAGAGAATCGGCATTTGTTTTTTTTAGCACTTTTTTTAGTGAGTCCAAATTTATTTGGGCACTTGCATCAGGCACATTCACACAAAGGATGCAGCAAACCAAAAGTGATAAGCTAACTTGTTTTAAAACAGCGATCATTGCCCAAATATACAAAATATACGTTTAACTTGGTGAATAGTAGTCTGTAACGTACGAAAACAGGAAGCGCAACACCCGCTTACTGTTTCATAGCAGCCGCACACTGTTTCATAGTAGCCGGTAACTGTTTCTGGCATAGCAAAAAAGAAACGCGAAACTAAAAAAGCATCACATTATTGCGGGTCATAACCATTCACTTAACAATTACCTCCATTTACAATTGATTCAAGCAGTTTACAAATTCCGGTACCTTATTTAGTTTTTTTGTCATACTTTCAGGGTACCAAATAGCCATATGAAAACAAAAATATTTTTT
Organism: Flavobacteriales bacterium; assembly: GCA_035299065.1. GTDB lineage: Bacteria > Bacteroidota > Bacteroidia > Flavobacteriales_D > UBA2798 > DASPJQ01. The sequence continues at coordinate 2,961 of DATGXI010000044.1, read as the reverse complement.
TTAATCGTTTTTCTCAACTCCTTTTTTTTAAGGGAAGCATTCGCACAGGTTAAACCGACTCATCCCCGTATTTTTCTGGACGCGGGCATTCTTTCAAATCTTCAAACACGGGCCATTAATAATACCGTTGAGTGGCAGGAATTGCAAACACGACTTTCAGCTGTAAGTACATATAACGCACAGCAGGTAATGAACATTATGTACGAGGGCCAGCATTATGCTTTTATGTATGCTTTGTCCTATTATGCAACAGGCAATACGGCTGACCGCGATTCGTCTATAGCTATTTTTGAAGAATATTTTTACCAATATACCACTGACAGCAGTATGTATTGGGATAGCGGTTTTGAATCACGCAGCACAATGGCCGATGTGGCGACCCTTTATGACTGGTTGTATGCTGATATGTCGGCTACCTTCAGGAACAATGTTCGAACGCGATTGATTCATTGGGGAAATTTTATATTAACGGCACCAACTACGTACGGCATGTGGGGCACACCGTATTTTTTTGAAGGAAATAATTACAGCATGGGCCATCTTTCAGGTTTGGCAGCATTAGGTTACGCAATTCATTCAGAAGACCCAGTAAATGGAAATTATTTTATTAACGTGGTTGACAGTGTGCTTCCTGCTATAATGAACTTTGTTAATACCCGATTAAACGGGGGCGATGCCAATGAAGGATGGGGATATGGAGCCGGGTATGCCGCTAGTTTTTTCAAAACACTTGCCATCATTAAAACGGCAACAATTGCCGCAACGAATCATTTTGCAGCCACGAATTACGATGAAACTGTTATGCATTTTTTACCCACGGCTACTTTGCCTGATTTAAGGCATATGCTTGCTGAAGGGGATTGGGCCCGCGAATCGTCAGGTGAAATATGGGATTTTCACCGCCTTGTTGCTGATATAATTTCTACGTACTCTGACGATGTGCAAACGCAGCAGGTGGCGTTGTTTTGGGCTAATGAAACCATGCCATTTTCTTATTTTGCAGTTACGGCTTACAGGTGGATGCCCTTCTTATTTTCGCATGTGGAAGTTGCCCCAATCGATTACCGTACATTGCCGTATTACGCAAACGCACAATTGTATACAGACACAAGCGGAACTGATCAGTTTATAAAGCGTACTGGATGGAATGCAAATGACCAATGGGTTAGTTACAGGGGTGGTGGACGCTATGGTGACCACGCTCATAATGGCTCAGGACATTTTTCGGTATACGAAAACGGATGGCTCCTCATTGATAAAAACATCCAATCGTCATCGGGAATTGAAGGTTCCGATTCCATGCACAACTGTATCCATTTCAGTTTTATGAATAACGATGAATTATATCCTTTCGCCAATGACTATAATCTTGCAGAACACACATTTGGAAAAAGGCGCGATTTGAATACGGAATATTCTTATTTATGGACCGATGCAACACCAATTTACGCGGCTCGCAGTTCGTATTTTAATGTAGTTGATAAAAGCGAACGTCAGTTCCTGTATATACCAGGCATAAAAAAAATAGCGTTGTTTGATTTGACTCAAACCAATTCATCAGGCTATGACAATTGGTTCGGAATTAATTATGCCGGTGCTTCTTCACTAAGTGGTGACTCTTCTTATAGTTATTATTCAAACGGAACAAGTACGGCATATGTGCATACGTGTTACCCACTTACCAAATCGGTTACAAATTATGGCCAAAGTCTGCGAATAGGAAACAGTGTAAGTCAGCAAAAAGATTTTTTCATGCATCTTATAACTGTGTTGCCTGTAGCATCTTTACCTGTTTACGTTGTTCCGGTAAACAGTGAAAACGGACGTTTGCTTTACTCTGAATTTTATGGGTCATTCCATGAGGATGTTTCAAAAAATTATTGCATTTTGTTCCAGAGTGATAATGCGATTATACAGCACGATTCATTGGCATATGAGGTACCTGCGGTCAATGGTCAGCTTTTACATTCGTATATTGCTGGGGTAAATGTGTCAACTACTTACTACGTTTCATGGAGTTTTCCTTTGCCGGGAACAATCAGGGTTAAAGTATCATTGTTAAATGAGCCTGGTTCGGTTGCATATACATCATCGGCCGGTGGTATTCTTTCGTTCGAGATAACCGATCCAAATATGGTAAGTAACCTGGAGTCATTAAACCAATTCAATGTGTTTTACAATGGCAGTTTGGGGAACTTAGTGATTGAAAATAATTCAAATGCGCAAAATCAGTTTACATGTAATGTTTATCCTGTTACAGGTCAAAACACTGGCAGGGTGTTAAAAAGCACGGAAGGAGAGACCTTGTTTATACCAGTTAACCACCTTTCAAAAGGTCTTTACATTGTTGAGGTGGTGTGTGATAAACGTATATTCAGAAAAAAAATCATGATTCACTAACTCTTTATCTGCCGTTGTCATTTTTGTAGTGGCCGTTGCCAGCCTGCAATCCTCCGCATACTGTTTTATGGTTTGCTAAGCAGTTGATTTGCACGAATTTTATTTTAAACTAAAATCACGTGCCATGATGTTAAAAACACAATGTTTTATTTTATTCTTTAGCCTTGGTGCATTGTCACTATGGGGTCAAAATGCTCCTGTTGAGCAATGGGTATCTACCGTAAACGGGTTGACATCCGGTGACGAAGCTGTTTCATGCAGTTTTCGTGATAACGCAGGTTATACCTGGATAGCAGGAGTAAATACAAGCGGAACGTTTGTAGTGAAATTTGACAATACAGGGCTGGTGGTTGCATCAAAACAGTACGTTGATTCAAATAACATTGCCTTGTATCCAAAAACAATTCTGGCCGATGCCGCGGGCAATGTTTACCTGGGAGGATATAAATATTATGGCTATGAATATTACATAACCGCGCTTAAATTGAATTCGATGTTGGAGGTTGAATGGGAAACAAATTACAATACAGCAGAAACGGTTATTTATCTAGAATCTATGAC
>DATGXI010000043.1:0-7371 GCA_035299065.1 Flavobacteriales bacterium | reverse complement strand
TCTTTTGAATAGGCTCCGCCATACACCTCATCGGCCCCATAAGCGCTTCCATCAATTTGCCTGTTTTCTTCGGGCATAAAGTTGGCGCTGAAGCCTGCATCAGGCATATAACTTTCCAGGTACTCCATGTATTGTTTGGCTGTTTGGCCTTCGCTTAATTTTTTAAGGTTCACATCGTAAAATGCGGTGCCCTCCTCACCACTGCAACGCAAAGCCAACTCGCCTTTTTCAAATTTTTCGTGGACCCACCCATCAGGTATGTTAACCGAAAAACCAGCTACTTCATCGCTATAAACAGTTTGAGCACCGGCTGCAATTGCTGAGATTGCCAGGACCAGGGTGTACATTAATTTCTTCATGAGGGAAATATTTTGCAGAACCAAGATACAAATTTTGGGCCATTATACAATCGTTCTCGGTGATTAGTGAGGCGTGTTATCGTTCTTCGTGATTTAGAAGGCGTGTTAATCCTTAACACATCGTACACAATGGCCCCTATTTTCATAAAAACCATTAATTTGAATTGCCCCTGCCTATTGCCGCTGCTACTTTCCCTTATTCTTCCACACCAAACTCTTCAGTCCTTCATCCAAATCTTTTCGCACATATTCCAAAACCGGTTTTATTGAATCCAGGTTAGGCCTGGCATAAAAATAAAGTGATCCGCGTAAAAAATTTGCAGTGCTGTCAGTTACATAAAACTGCAAAGGCGTGGCTGCATTGCCTTTGAATTCATAAATTAATCCGTACACGCTGTGTTCAGGATGCTCAATTTTAACCGACACAATGTCATCAGCTTTTCCCGAGTGATTGTACGCCAGCTGATGGCAATCATCAATGAGTTTTGCCAGGTTTGTATCAACCTGCATATATGTTAAATAAAGCGTGGCTTTTAATTTCGGATAAACAATCTCTGAGTAATTTCCTTTTACGTTGTTGTTGATTTGTTTCAGGTCAAAACGGGCAATTTTGTTTTTGAGCATCAAAAAAGGCTGACTTGAAGGAACGCTATCCAATTCGCGCGGAGGCAATTCAATACGCATATACCCACGCGGACGCGGAGTTGTGGTATTATCGCCACAGGATGTAAACATCATCATCAATAAAGGAATAACCAGTAATAAGGTTTTCATTCCACCCGTAGATCCGTCTTTATCTGCTGCATCGTTTATGGTGATTTTTATTTGCTTGATTCGTTTTTTATCGGCTGCTTCCACGGTAAAAGTATATTGCTCAAATTTTATTTTTTCATTTTTACTTAAGAACCTTCCTGATATTTCGAGTAAAAATCCTGCAAGTGTATCTGCTTCTCCCCTGCTTTTTTCAAATTCATCACCATCAATTTTCAGCACTTTATAAATATCCATCAGGTGCGTTTTTCCCTCAAACACATAATTCTTCTCGTCAATTTTGGTGTAGGTTATATCTTCGTCATCAAATTCATCGGTTATATCACCTACAATTTCTTCCAGTACATCTTCCAGGGTAACAATGCCCAATGTTCCACCATACTCATCAACCGCAATGGCCATATGGGTGCGTTCATGACGAAAATCCATTAAAAGATCATCAATTTTTTTATGCCCGGGAACGTAGTATGGCTCACGCATTAATTTTTTCCAGTCAAACGATGCGGGTTCGTCCAGGTAAGGCAAAATATCTTTCGCTACAAGCACACCCACAATTTTATCAAGCGAGTCGGTGTACACAGGAATGCGTGAATAACCGCTCATTAAAATTACCGGTATTAACTGATCAAATGTTGTATTCGAGTCAACGGCCACAACATCCATACGCGATTTCATGATTTGAGATGCTTCGGTATTTCCAAACCGCACGATTCCTTCCAAAATCCTTTTTTCCTCTTCCGAAGTTTCGTCTTTTTTAATGGTAAGCTCCAGCGCATGGCCAAGATCATCAACTGTGACGTTGTGATTCCTGCGCCTGAAACGTTTGTCAATATAAGATGAAGTTGATAGCAATAGCCAGGTAAGAGGCCTTAACAAACCCTCCAAAAACTGGAATGGCACTGCCATAATGTTGGCAACACGGTAAGCGTTTTGATTGGCATATACTTTAGGCACAACTTCACAAACCAGTAAAAGCAAAAAAGTTACAGCAACAGCATCAATTAAAAACTTAATGTATTCCTGTCCCGGCCCGAATGAAAAAACAGTATCAATTAGTTCGGCAAAAAGTATAATGATAGCAATGTTCACCAGGTTGGCTCCAACAAGTACGGTGGCAATTATTTTTTTGGTGTCACCAACAATTGCTAGAATTCGTTTTGAGGTACTGGTATCAGAATCTTCCAGGATTTTTAATTCTCCAGGGCTTAACGAGAAAAAAGCAATTTCGGCCGCAGCAATAAGACCACTTAAAACAAGTAAAATAAGGATCACAACAATTTGGGGAATAATGACTGAATCAAATTCCTTAACAGCAAATAATAAGGGGAGCGGATGTGTATCCAATACTAAAAATTAAAATGGTAAGTCATCGGTGGGTGACGAAGAATAATTATCATTTCCCGTATTGGAGCCTTCATTATTCTTTGGTGCATCGCTGCTGCGACTCATCATAACAAAATTATCGGCAACCACCTCGGTTATATACCGCTGGTTTCCTTCTTTATCTTTATACTGGCGTGATTTTATTTTTCCTTCAACATATACCTGTTGTCCTTTGCGTAAATACTTTTCGGCCACATCGGCCAGTCCACGCCAAATAACAATGTTATGCCACTCGGTTTCTGTGCGTTTGTCACCGGTATCCTTGTCTTTGTAAACCTCACTGGTTGCAAGAGGAAAACTTACTTTTTTTACTCCGTTCTCTAATGTTCGAACTTCCGGGTCTTTACCTAAATTACCAACCAGGATCACTTTGTTAACGCTGCCTGCCATATCTTACTAAGTTATATTGGATTAAAATTAAGAAAAAAATGCCTTGGTCAGCTATTTTCCTTTCAGCGTTTTCGCTTTAAAAAATGCCGTTTCAAAGAATTTTTCGGTCAGGCGGCTAACTGCGTAGTCTTGAAAATCAAGCAATCGTATGGCTTTGTATTCGTTTTTAGGAATTGGTGAGTTAATGTTAACAAACCAAAATTTTGCCTGTATAACCTGGTGTGATAAAACGTGTTTGGCCGCATACACTTCCTGCTTAAATAAATTGGCCTTTTTTAAACCAAAGTCCTTACACATTTTCTTTACCTGCTTTTCAAAATCCGCATTTTTCTCAATGAGCGGTAATTGAAATAAATTTTGCCAAATATCTTTTTGTGTGCGCTGGTGTATATAAAAAGAAGCGCCTTTTACCAATAGAAAATAGTGGAATTCACGGTTGGTGACTTTTGTTTTTTTCTCTTTAACCGGTAACTCATGCTGCACTTTTTTCTGAAGGGCATAACATCCATTATTTAATGGACAGGTTTCACATGAAGGATTGCGTGGTGTACAAACCAGGGCGCCCAATTCCATTACAGCCTGGTTGTAATCGCCTGCCTGTTTTGCCGGCACCAGGGTATTGGCCAGGTCAAAAAACTCCTTTTTGGCGGCCGAACTATCAATTGGGGTGTAAATTCCAAAGTACCTTGAAAGCACCCTAAACACGTTTCCGTCTAAAACCGCCACCCTTTCCCCAAAAGAAATGGAAGAAATGGCTGCCGCGGTGTATTGGCCCACTCCTTTTAAGGATAAAAGCTCTTTAAATGTGGCCGGAAACTTTCCTTTATGCTCATTTTTAATGAGTTGAGCTGTAACATGAAGGTTTCTGGCCCTTGAATAATAGCCCAATCCCTGCCATAGTTTTAGCACATTTTCGATGGAATCGGAGGCCAGGTCACCCACCCTGGGATACCTTTTAGTAAAGGCCAAATAGTAGTTAAGACCCTGATCAACACGTGTTTGCTGTAGAATAATCTCTGATAACCATATCTTATAGGGGTCGTTTGTAGCCCTCCAGGGTAAATTCCGTTTGCTATGGGCGTACCAATCAAGCAATTGCCGGGCTATTTTATCTAATTGGTAATCAGTTTTCAAAAACTTGTCTAAAAAATGCATTACGAAGTAACAAAGAATTCCATCGTTTTGAATTAATATTATTTTTGTGGTTGAAAATTAACCAGCTAAATATTATAGGATTATGACCAAAGCAGAAATTGTAAACGAGATTTCGGAGAAAACGGGAGTTGAGAAAGTTGCCGTTCAGGTTACCGTTGAGGCATTTATGAATGCTATTAAAGAAAACATGGAAAAAGGTAATAACATTTACCTGCGTGGTTTCGGTAGTTTTGTTGTTAGAACGCGCGCTGCGAAAATCGGCCGTAACATTTCAACAAATACTGAGGTTCAAATTCCTGCGCACAACATTCCAGCGTTTAAACCTGCAAAAGAATTTACTGAAAGCGTAAAAGCAAAAGTAAAGGTTAAGACTGCATGAGAAAATTCCGGCAATCGCCATTAGTTTTATTAATTGGCGGAGTTGCAGGAGTTTTTATTTTGCTTTCATTAAGCAGAACTACACCCGCAAAACCTTCGGATGAAGTTGATCCGAATTTTGCCAAAACGCTAAGTGCAGCGGCTGACGATCCGTATATTGCCAAAATGCTACTTGCAATGGTATATATGGAACAAAAGCCCATGGACGGAATTAAAATGTTCAGGAAAATTGTTGATCAGCATCCTAAACGTTTTGAAGCTCCGTTTCAGCTTGGAACAATGGCCATGAATACACAACAGTATAATAAGGCCTGTAATTGGTTTGAGATGGCAAGCAAGATTGCAACTGATAATCAAATAAAGGCCAATATATTATTGAACTGGAGTGACGCCATGGTAATGGATAACAAAACAGATAGCGCCAAACTTATATTGAAACAAGTTTTCAATTATAGTAAGGACAGTTTGCTTATTCAGTCGGTTAGATTGCGTTTAAGTGAACTGGAGAAAATGAACGAAAACAAAGTATTAGAAAATAAATAACATTAAAAAACTGAGTTATGCCAAGCGGTAAGAAAAGAAAGAGACATAAAATGTCAACGCACAAGCGCAAAAAGCGTCTTCGTAAGAATCGTCATAAAAAGAAGAAATAATTAATTCTTAATTAGTTATAATGCTTTACGGTGCGGTAATACTGCACCGTATTTGTTGTTATACTGTAAATCCACACACAAAACAGTGAGCATTGACCTGATTATAAAAGGCAATGAGAACGGTGTAGAGTTGGCCTTGTTGCAGGAGCGAAAGCTCATTGAATTTCACCGCGAAAAGGATAACAGCCGTTTTAACGTTGGCGATATTTACCTGGGAAAAGTCAAAAAGATTGTCCCCGGGCTTAATGCCGCGTTTGTTCATGTGGGTTTTGAAAAAGACGCTTTTCTGCATTACCTGGATCTTGGACCGCAATTCGCATCTTTAACCAAATTTTTACGCACTGTACAGGACGGTAAACAGGATTCATCACGCCTGGCCGGTTTTAAATTGGAGCACGATATTGATAAAGAAGGGAAAATCACCCAGGTTTTATCAAGCGGGCAACAAATTTTAATTCAAATTGCCAAGGAACCTATTTCCTCAAAAGGTCCAAGGCTCACTGCTGAAATTACCATTCCCGGCCGATACCTGGTATTGGTACCCTTCTCCAATAAAATTTCCATTTCGCAAAAAGTGAAGAGTAAAGAAGAACGCGACCGTTTACGACAGGTCATCTCTTCAATACGCCCACACAACTTTGGTGTCATTATTCGAACCGTTGCCGAAAATAAAAAAGTAACTGAACTTGAAGCCGACATTAAAGACTTAATGAAGAAATGGGATGAATGCATCAGGAATATAAAAAATGCGGCTCCGCCTAAACGTGTTTTGGGAGAGATTGACAAGCGCAGTGCTTTGTTGCGCGATATGCTCAACGAAAATTTCAATAACATTTATGTTGATTCAACCCAGGTTCATGATGATTTGAAAACGTATATCATGAGCATTGCGCCCGGCAAGGAAAAAATATTAAAAATGTTCCAGGGCAGTGGCGATATTTTTGAAAATTTCAACATTTACAAGCAAATTAAATCGGCTTTTGGGAAGCAGGTTTTTTTACAAAATGGCGGATACCTGATTATTGAACATACAGAAGCCATGCATGTAATTGACGTGAACAGTGGCAACCGTAAAAACAATGACAGAACCCAGGAAGAAAATGCGCTTGAGGTAAACATGGAAGCCGCTGCAGAAATTGCACGTGTAATGCGTTTACGCGATATGGGCGGAATTATAGCCATTGACTTTATTGATATGCACGAAAAGGAAAACAACCACAAGTTGTATGAATTTTTGAAAGCAGAAATGAAGACCGATCGTGCCAAGCACAGCATTTTGCCTCCAAGCAGGTTTGGTGTGGTTGAAATTACAAGGCAACGTGTTAAACCTGTTACCGATATTGATACCACTGAAACCTGCCCGTCATGTTCAGGAAGTGGAAAAATTGAAGCAAGCGTTTTGGTGAGCGATGAAATTGAAAACAACATTCGCTATTTATCAGAACACAACAAGGAAAAGAATTTTACGCTTACGTTACATCCATATTTAGCGGCTTATTTCACAAAAGGATTTTTCACTTCTAAAAAACGTTCCTGGAAGAAAAAATACAGGGTTAAGATCAATGTTGAAGCCCATACCACGCATCACTTGCTGGAGTATCATTTTTATGGCGCGAATAAAGAAGAGATTGTTTTCTAAGCGTTCGATACCCTCACTTTAGCTACAGCTTTCACAGATTAAATAGAATACGACAAGCCGCAGATTACGCGGATTAGCGCAGATTTTATAAATTGCCACCATAAATGGAAATTGAAAAAATTGACTATATCTTAAAGTATTACAACAATCTTCTGTCAGTTGACGAGATAAATCTACTGGACAAATTCGATGACTATTTCAGGTTCAAGCGTGGTATTTCAAATAGTGAACTTGACCTTTATAATATTCCACAAACACTAATTGATGAGTATAACATAGAACCATCACAGCTGTATTATTACAATGAAAACAGCCTTAAACATGAACGAGCCAATATTGCAAGGGCAGTGCTGGAGAGAAATCCTGATCTTACTTTTAATACCTGTCCTGTTTGTCATATTGTACGAAGAACACCCGTAACCAAACAATGTAAAAATGGGCATCGGTTTTAGATAAGGAATTTTAGTACGGCCAGATCATTCACTGCTCAAAATATTATGTTGAAAAAGTCTTTAGCTGCTCGTTCAGGAACGGGCCGCGATCTCAGTTGCATAACTCACCCACAACCCTTTTTATGTACGTCTGCGATTTCTGCGCCAGACTTGTTCCGCACTCACACTCGCCTTTCCGCGAGTTTCTGCGG
>DATGXI010000042.1:0-2532 GCA_035299065.1 Flavobacteriales bacterium | reverse complement strand
GAGTTTATGAAATTTATGCGTAAAGTGAGTTGATTAGCGAATGGGCTAAGAAGCTGATGAGCTAATTAAATAAAGAATTTTGAAAAAGAAAAAATTAAATATTGTGATAGTCCGCTACCTTACATATTCGGAATTATTGGGAAAAGTAATTGAGTTGAATTTAAATTAGCCCATGCACTTGCAGGCTCATTGCCTGATCATTTCCTCAAATCCTTCATGTTTTAGAAGGAAGATAAATTTTTCCATTTTTCCGGAACAATCCTTAAGAATATGTTTGAATTTTGCCGATTCTCCCTTGCTAACGGCAACAGGTCCACCGGCAAAAACAGAAAACATGGCAAATGCTACCTTTCGTTTTGTTACCCTTCCCGGGTCAGATAAATGCTTTATTTCATCATCACTTAGTACGGGAATTGAGTTAAATGTTTCAGCCAGTATTGGGCGATTTTTTTCCATTGACTCTTTCTCGGCCAGGCGTTTTGCCCAACCAAAAATTTCGTTGAAATGACCGGGGTTATCAGGTCTTGAATCGCGTTTATACCAACTCAAAAGCGTTTCGAAAACATATATTTCTTTGTTGGTCATCCTACCGCTGTTTTTTTGCGACCCTTGCCGTTTACTTTTTTATTCTGTCATTTCCCACCCATTCATCCCAGCTAAAATCATAACCTTCATAACGAATAAAATATTTTCCGTTTTTTTCTTCCATGATTTGTCCCGGGTACCATTTGCCGTGTTCTTCAATTTGTGCAGCGCTTTCACTGCCGGTATAAATGCGGTCGTACATGACCCACTCGTTGTACGAATCATCATCCTCGTCATACTTGATGTAATAAAAATCATTTACGGCTTTTAAAATTGTGGCTGCATATTTTTTTCCTTCCCAAACTACTTTAACTTTATCGTTTACGTTGTGTTTGGCAAAATAAACCGGCTTTAAGTCAGCAGCACCCAATTCAAGGTCTTTGTAGTCACTGTAAAAATAAAAGCGGGCTGTAAATTTATTGCCGTTTGCCGCTACAATGCGCACAGGTTTCCAGTTCCCATCGTATTTTCCGTAAGCATAGCTTCCAATGGCATACGTTGAAGCAGAAGGCAGGCTCATTGGTTTTTTACCTGCAGCAGCCACAAATTCATACTCGCTGGTAAATGATGAGTAATAACCGCCCATTTGATGCTCCCGGTATTTCATGGCATTGTCAAGTGAAATGCGAATGTCTTTGGTAGTTATTTTCCCGTCTTTGCCTTCATCGTTTATTTTTTCATTGCGAAAACAATCAAGCAGGGTTTGTGTAAAGGTCCAGTTACCGGTTGATGTGTTGCTGGCTGTAGCCGATGAGAACACAATGCAGTTCCTGCCTGCTGCTTTTATTTTTTCGCCCTGGGCCAGCAATGCGCCCGAGTAACAGCAATCAGCCCACAGCATAATGGTGCCAGCCTTATTCATAGCCAATAAATCGGTGCTTAAATAACTAAGACCAAAACCGGTTTTACGGCACTGGTCACATTTAATGTCGTAATTGGCAAAGTAAAACTCCTTTTCTTTTTTAATCCCGTGGCCGGCATAATAAAATATGAAGGTAGAACCGGCAGTGCATTTTGCCGACAGGGTTTCAAACCCTTTTTTCATGGTAGCAAGATCGGCTTTATCATCGGTCAATGCGGCAATGTTTGCAACCGGAACGCCCATTTTCACAAGTTGGTCTTTTAATTCCCAGTCTTTACGATGCACATCGCTAAACGAGGCAAGGCATTGTTTGTCCTGCCATTTTAATACGCCAACAATAAATACATAGGTGTTTTTGGGTTCAAATTTTTGAGCATTTACACTAAAGGAAAATACACAGAAAAGGAGTAAAAGTTTTTTCATGCTTGCGTTTGATTACTGCTTTTTAGACCTGGGTTTTACGATAAAGTTTAATTATACCTGCAATATGCGAAAATAATACCAAAGGCACAATAAAGCCGGGCAACCATGAAAAAGGGAAAAGAAATACACCAATATTTGGGTGGTCAAAATTCATTTGCTGAAAGGGTGATGGGGCTGATAAGATGCCGTGAATCACTACGTTCAACACAAGACCCAGGCATAAGAGGTTCCAGCCCAACAAGAGGCCTTTTGAGGCTTTTTGGCGATACATTAACCAGGCAACCAGTGGGGCGGTTGCTCCTGAAACAATATCAAAGTTACGGCCTTCAAAGGTCAGTGTTTCGGGAACAAGGCCAAGCATAAATAACCACAACAAGGTAAACTCAACAGGTACGCGAACGCTGTTCATAACCGCAAGGCCAACCGGGTTCAATTGATCAATGAATTTGCGGCCACCTTTTGTTGATGCGGTTACAATGATTGCAAGTAAAGGCGGGCCCAGCAACAAACCAAAACGGGGTGGCAGGCTCATCATGTTCTCAAGGTAAAAACCGAAATAGCTTAAAATACCATGCAGAACCAGCCAGCTACCTAAAACAAGCCAAAGTACTTTTTTGTATCCTGCCGAAGCACGAATAAAAAGTACAAGTGTAAGAAGGGAT
>DATGXI010000041.1:0-45077 GCA_035299065.1 Flavobacteriales bacterium | reverse complement strand
GCCGGTGAGCAACAATTGTTGTTTACTGATTTGCCTCAACGGCTTAACCCCACAACAATAAGGCTAGGTGCCAGTGAATTTGTTCAGATTGTTTCCATCAATCATCGCCTTGACTACATTACTTCAAATGAAGATTCTAATCCCGAGATCCGATCAGTAAAGGACTCCATGGAGTTTTACGTTGACCAGGTTAAACTTAAACAGGGTGTTTACAATAGCCTTGCCAGTACCAAACAAATGATTTTAGCCAATAAAGTGGTGAAAGGTGAAACGCATGGTATGGAAGCAGAGGACGTAACTGACCTGTTGGATTTTTACCGCGATAAATTAAACGAAATAAATACCAAGTCACTTGCCCTTGAAAAATTATTGGAAGTGCTTGGTGAACGCAAAAATAAATTTACCAGTGAATACAACAAACTTGTAAGCGGCAAAGCCAAAACATTCAGTGAACTTTTGGTAACCGTGCGCGCAAAACATGCAGGAAAAGCAAATTTTACCATTGATTTTTATACGCCTGATGCAGGATGGAATCCGCTGTATGACATTCGCAACAATGGGTCAAGCGGGCAACTAGAAATTACCAGCAGTGCAACCATGTGGCAAAAAACGGGATATGAATGGAAAAATGTTGATATAACGCTTTCAACATTAAACCCACAGTTCAACATTAATGCACCTGTTGTGGGACCCCAGGCACTTGAATTGGGTGTATCTTATTATCAGCGCCAAAATCAAACGCAGCAATATGACATGTGGAGGCAGCAATCCATTATGGCCGACTCCCTTATTGTGCCGCAAGGCCGTAATGTAGATGGCTCCATTATTTTCAGCAGTCCGCGCAATAGCGATCCGCAGTTCACGCAATATTGGAAATCAGATTTTGATAACCAAACCAACAACGTGAGCAATGGCCCGGGAACCGAATACAAAATTGCAACACCTTATACCATTCCATCTAATGCAAAAGATACGCGCATTGAAATCAACCGCAAAATGGTTACTGCAACCTTTAAGTATAAAACAGTTCCAAAAGTTGAAAAAGCGGTTTTCTTAATGGCCCTTATTACCGGATGGGATACGCTTAATTACTATCCGGGCACTGCTAACGTATTTAATAACGGCACATATGTAGGCAATGTTTTCTTAAACACGCAAACCGTGCAGGATTCGCTGGAACTGTCACTTGGGCAGGACAAATCGTTTTCGGTAGAATATGAAACCGTAAGTGAAAAAACCTTTACACAAAATTCAGGAAGCAGCGTAAAGCGCGGTAAAGGATATTTGATAAAGATCATGAACAAAAAAGATGTTCCGGTAACACTTGAAATACTGGACCAGGCGCCCCTAACCACCACGCAGGAAGTAAGCATAACCATTGATAAAGGCGAAGGTGTACTTGATCCCATGACTGGATTTGTGACCTGGCGAAAAACGTTGCCGCCCGGCCAAAAAACAGAAGTCCCGATATCTTACACAGTAAAATATCCAAAAGAACATTACTTGTATAACTTTTAATCCTTACGAAAATGAAGTATTCGACATCTATGGATTGTAATTACGAAGAATATACAACGCCTCATTTGAAAAAAAACTATTCGGGCGTTAAAAACTTAATTATCATCCTCGTAAGTGCATTAACCGTTAGTCATGCATTTGCCCAAAATAACGTATTGGCTGATTCAAAAACAACAAAGGCAACGCTGTTTTTAAGTGGGGCCCAGGTACACAGGTCTGCTAAAGTTAACCTTACCAAAGGCGCCAATATTGTCAAGTTAACAGGCCTTCGCCAAAACTTAAGTCCTAACAGCATTATTGTTGAAGGCAATCCCAACTTCACCATTGTATCGGTTGAACACAAATACAATTATTTGCGCAAGGCACAGGAAATGCCGCAATACCAGGATTGGACCAGCCAAAAAGAAAAACTTCGCTGGGACATTAAAAAAGTGCAGGCCGATAAATCCATACTGGAAGAAGAATTGAATGTACTGCGTTCAAATATGGAAATTAAAGGACGTGAAGAAACCATGAACATTGAACGTTTAATTGATTACAGCGAGGTGTATAACGATAAAATGGTTGACATAAGCATCAAGAAAAACGAGTTGGAGAAAAAAGAACGTGAATACAATGAGCGCATGGGTAAACTCAATGCCCAGTTACAGGACATCGAACGCACCAACAACAAAAGCACCACTGAAATTTGGGTTACACTGAATGCAAACAGTGCCGGAAACACTACCATTAATTTTAACTATTACACCAGTGAGGCCTTGTGGCGCCCGTTTTATGATGTGCGTACAAAGGACAGCGATGATAAAGTTGATTTTGTGTTGAAAGGAAAATTAATTCAATCAACCGGTGAAACCTGGGAAAAGGTTAACCTTACACTTTCAACCGGAAATCCATCACTCACCACCAATTTACCAGCGTTAAGTCCATGGTCAATTTATTCGGTAAAACCTTCAAAAAATGACTATGCAAAAAAGAAAGGCGGAAAACGTTATTCAACCGCACCGGCTTATGGAGGCGAAGGGAACTATGAACAAATAAACAATGCCCCTGCTGCAGCTGATAAAATGGAAGAGGGTGCCGATGAAGCAATTGCCTACAACCAACCAATTGCAACCGCTAAAAATAATTTAACCACCATTGAATATACCATAACTGAACCGTATACACTGGCAGGTGATAATCAATTTTACGATGTTGACATTGTTACATCATCCACTACCGGCAAAAAAACCTACTATACCGCACCGGGTTATGAAGAAAAAGCCTACACCGTTGTGGAAATGCCTGAGTGGACCAAGCTGAATTTATTAAGTGGCGAAGCTGCCATGTATTACAATGACAATTATGTTGGCCGCATTGTTATGAATACCGAAGGGGTGGAGGATACACTAAGCCTGTCCTTTGGTCCTGATAATAATGTGCTGATCAAACGCAGGCAAATTCATTCAAAAGAACGCAACCAGGTTGCAGGCACAAACCGCACCGTAAACCGTACTATTGAAATTAGTTTAAGAAACACAAAAACAACTGCTGTTGAACTGGATATTGATGATCAGCTGCCGGTTGCTTACAATAAGAGTATTACCATTGAAAAAATGGATGTTGGAGGTGCCAAATACGATGAGAAAACAGGGTATTTAACGTGGAAAGTAAAACTTGCTCCGGGCGAAACTAAAAAAATTGTTTTCAGTTATAAAGTAAAATACCCTAAAGGAAGTTCAATTACCAATTTTTGACCATGAACAGGTAGATGAATTAAACGCATTAAAAAACATGTTCGGTCCAATTATATTTATGAAAAAACAACAGGACTTTCATCTATTCTAAAAATTCATATGACAAAAGTCCTTGTATTCCTGTTATTGCTTTTACCTGTATTGGGCATTGGACAAATTAAACCTGCTAAACTTGCAGGAGCCTATTATGGTAAAATGCTTCAGCGCATGCCGTATAAAAAAGATGGAATAGGTGAAAAGAAAACATTGGATCCCAACCGTGAAGTAAAATTATACATTAAGAAAAATAAAAAATGTACGTTTAAAACCAATTTATTTACATCACAGGGCACGTGGGAAATAAGTGCTGATTCAGTTTTAACCTGTACGTTTAAAAATACGTTTGGCGATAAAAAATCAATTGAAGAAAGTACAGACATAAAAAAATACAAGGTCAGTAAAGATTTTGTGCTCATACCCGTGCAGGCAAAAACGGGCAAGTTGTATAAGCGGTAAATTACTCCCTCAACTTTTCAAAAACAACTTCAGCCCTGGCCTTGCCCACTACTTCTTCAATCTGCTCTTTTGTGGCTTCCTTCAATCGTTTTATTGACTTAAAATGTTTTAACAGGTCCTGCGCGGTTTTTTCTCCTATGCCATCCATTTCCATCAACGAACTTCCAATAGCGACTTTACTCCTGCGCTTCCTGTGATGTGTAATACCAAACCGGTGTGCCTCGTTACGCATATGCTGAATAATGCGCAATGTTTCTGATTTTTTATCAATGTACATGGGCACCGAATCACCCGGATAATAAATTTCTTCCAGTCGTTTGGCTATGGATATGACTGCAATTTTTCCCCGTAAACCAAGTTTTTCAATGCTGTTCATGGCCGCACCCAATTGCCCTTTGCCACCGTCAATTACAATTAATTGCGGTAACGGCTGTTCCTCTTCCTGCAATCGCTTGTAGCGCCTGTAAATAACTTCCTCCATACTGGCAAAGTCATCAGGACCCTCAACGGTTTTAATGTTAAAGTGGCGGTAATCGCGTTTAGCCGGTTTTCCATCTTTAAAAACAACACAGGCGCTAACCGGATTTGTTCCCTGGATATTGGAATTATCAAAACATTCAATATGCCTTGGCCATTCCGTAAGCCTTAAATCGCTTTTCATTTGTTCCATGATACGCTCGGTATTGCGTTCAGGATTTTTTATGCTTTCCTGTTTATGCTTGTCATGCATGAACTGTAAAGCGTTTTTATGCGAAAGCTCCTGCAATGTTCGTTTATCACCGCGTTGCGGAACTGTAATCTCAAATAATTCTGTTTCCAGTTCCAGTGGAAATGGCACAATTATTTCTTTTGCATCACTTCCAAATTTAACCCTGAATTCTGCTATTGCCAGTTCCAGTAATTCTTCCTGTGATTCGTCCAGGTTAAATTTCATTTCAATGGTTTGCGATTGCACAACTATACCATTTACAACATCCAGGTAATTTACATAAGCAAATTTATCGTCCTTTACCAGGCTGAACACATTTACATTTCCAACCGTAGAGCTAACTACGGCCGATCGCGACTGATAATTCTCCAACGATTCAATTTGCGACTTAATCAATTGGGCTTTTTCAAAATCAAGGTTTTCGGCAGCATCTTTCATTTGCGTTTTTAAGTCGCGAAGCACAGCTGCAAAATTTCCTTTTATAATGTTTTTTATTTCGCTAATGTTTTCCTCATACGCGTTTAATGCCTGCTTGCCTTCGCAAGGGCCTAAACATCTTTTCATATGGTACTCCAGGCATACCCTGAATTTGCCTGCTTCTATGTTTGCTTCGGTAAGGTTTAAATTACAGGTTCGTAACGGGTAAATTTCCCTGATCAAATCAAGCAAAGCATGCATCATACGGCCCGATGCATATGGACCAAAATACAGCGAGCCGTCCTTTATGAGTTTACGTGTTGGGAATACACGCGGATAAGGTTCTTTTTTTACACATATCCACGGGTAGGTTTTATCGTCCTTTAAATTGATATTATACTTCGGTCGATATTCCTTAATTAAATTATTCTCCAGGATAAGCGCATCAAATTCCGTTCGAACAACTATGTACTGAATGTCATGAATTTTTCGCACCAGCATGGTAAGCCGTGCACTGTCATGATTTTTATTAAAATAGGAAGAAACCCGCTTTTTTAAGTTTTTTGCTTTTCCAATATACAGAATGGTGCCTTCTTCGTCATAATAGCGATAAATTCCCGGGGTATCAGGCAATGAAACCAGGCGTTCTTTTATATGTTCCGATATTGAAGACACGTTGCAAATTTAAACACTTTAGTTCACTTAAGAACACTTAAGAAGTGTATTCCGAATAAACTCATGTGACCTAAAGTGCTCTTAAGTGTTTAAGCCTAATTTACAATAAGTCCGATTTTTGTACGGTCATGGTCCAGCAACGCAAGGTATAATTCCCTGAACTTTTTAAAGTCAGCTGCTTTTATTTCACTGGTCTTGAATTCCTGGTAACGCTCAACATAAATTCCCGTTGCCGTCTTTGAAAATTTCAGCGAATATTTTACAAACTCGTTTTCAATGTTAACATCCGCTGGCATTTTACGCACTGTTGTTCCTTTTGGAAAATCCAGCTTTATTTTTTGCAGCGATGGTGTTACCCTGCAAATTTCACTTAACTCGATTGTATTAAAGCGTTTTGATGAACTGAAAATATTGGTTGTTTTCATTCCCTGCATAAGCGGAACACGGGTAAAGTAAATATCTACAATGTTATCAGAAAAATTCATGGCTTTGAAATTGAAATTTCCTTTTAACGGTGCTGTTATTTCGTCTACATTTTCAAAATTGTAGTTTTCAAGACTGAAATTGTCATACTGGCCATCTCCCAAATAATACAACACTTCCTGTTCAAAATTATCGCGTGATTTCATGGCATTTAATTCCCTTAGCAAACCACCATTCATACCGTTAAACGTTGTGTTTACTTTTATGTCAACCGACTTGTCTTTACCAAGTGTGGCGTTTACTTCGTGTACGGTAAGGTTCTTTTTAGGATCCAGGTGGTCACACGGTAACTGGAATAATTCTTTTTCACCGTCTTTTATCAAAAGTCCCCACGCATTTACATCATTTTCATTAAGCACATAAAAAGGATAGTAATCGGTAGTTAAATCAACAAAATTCATTTTTCCATTTAGCTTGTAGGCCGCAATTACGTGGTCAAAATACAGGCTTGGCAACGTTTTTTGGTGGAAAAATTGGTTTGTTTTTACCAGGCAGTAGTACGATTCAATTCCTTCCATTTGCAAAAGTGCAATCATCAAAGAGGCAACATCTTTACAATCACCAATACGCGATGAAATGGTTAAATCGGTATTTTTGGGAATGTAATTTGACTGAAGCAATCGTGTATAGGAGTATTTGATCTCTTTTGTTATGTAGTTGTATATGGCAATTACTTTTTCATCATCGGTCATGCCCGGTTTAATTATGCTGTCACGCACTGCGCGCAATTCATAATTGGGTTCCAGTTTGCGGTAGGCCTTTGCTTTGAACCAATCAACCACTGGCGACCAATCGTTCATGGTTGACACCATGATGTTGCCATACATGTCTGTTTGATCAACAATAGCCTCCTCCTGCGCAACCTTTTTCAGGTCTTTGTATTCCCACCTGAAAAAGTCAAGTCCGTCAACATTTCGCTTTTCAACGTTATCGGGTATATTGTGCAATAAATAGTTGAAATCAGAATTTCCCGGCACACCATACTCAATTTTTGCGTAACGAATTGGAACGTGAAAATTCAGGTAATTAAACTGTATTAATTCTTTGCCCAGTTCAGTACCCACATTCCATTTATAATGGCCCTCAAGCTTAATAATGTCGCCCGGTTCAAGGTTTTTAAACACGACAAAACCACCGCTCTTATCAGGTGTAAACTCGCTGCCGTTTGCTTTTATAACCTTACAGGTTGACAAATTTCCGAGGAATGAAAAGTCATATTCCGTCCACGATTTTGCTCCTGCATCGGTCAACACTTTAATGGCCATTTTTGAAAAAAGATTTGCGGTTCCGTCTTTTTCCAACATAATGTCATACACAAAACCCAGAATGACCGACTCTTCATCGTTGTATTTTTCAAGGCCGCTTTCATCGGCAATGATGTCATCCAGGTTACGTGAATTAAATTTGACCTTGAGCAGTTTTTGACCCTGTAGTTTATCAATTTTTTCTTCAAGGTCGCTGCCGACACCAATGTCAAAACCAAAAAGGGAATAACTTCCTTCGCCCGAAGCATATTGTTTGGCCAGCTTATAACACTCAAGAGCTTTTTCATTGTTTTCCTTGTCTTTGAAAATATCGCCCATTAATTCATAATCTTCGCTATTATACGGTTGCGATGCCAGTATAATTTCAAGTTCCTTCAGGGCCTCATCGTGTTTTTCCAGGTTAAATAAATACTCTGCCTTTTCACGTCTTATATCAAAATTGTCGGGTTCAATGGCAATTATTTCATTGTATAGCTTTAGCGCGTTGGCCGGCTGGTTTAATCCCTTGTATTTTTTTATCAGTGTATTGTAATCGTAAATGCTGAAGTATTTTTTTATGCTTTTTGCCGCATCTTTTTCTTCCTTTTTTGCACTGTAATCACTGCGGTTACCTATATCATAATCGGTTGGTTTATTATCATCCTCCAGATATTCCTTAAGTATATATTCATAACGCGGATAGGCTTTGATTAAATCTTTGGCAATTGATTTCCGCTCTTTTATCAAGCCTTGTTTATCATAATGCTCCAGCATTCTTCGCATCATAAATAAATTGCCTGGCGCAATTGACCTTATTTCATCAATTTTTGAAATATATTGGTTGGGTTCATTTTCCTGGTCAATTTGTTTAAGGTCATCGTACATAACCGTAAATATGGGGCATGCCGCAAGATCAACTCCTGATATTATTTTATCGGCTTTTTCTTTTTTACCGTTTTGCTTAAAAATTTCATTGGTAATGTATTTGAAAAAAACTTTATCGCTGTTTTTCTTCCAGGTGAGGTAAGCAAACTCTTCCACATCGGTTGTATAACCACCTTTAATAGCGGCCTTGTAATACAGGTAATAATTAAACCAATCATTGGGATCTTTATCAATCAACGATTTAAAATAGGTAAGTTCTTCCTTTTCCTTAACTGTCGTGGAAATATCAGCCGTAGAAAATGTTTGTGGTGAACTTACGGTGTTGCATTCAAGTAATTTTCCTTCGGCATCGGTAAGCCTGAAACAAATATTTTCGCCACCTGTTGCAAATCCTGAGTGGCCAAGCAACGCTGTAAGATCACTGAAAGAAATGGAACTTTCACCATCAAAATCTTCATAGTCGCCATAATCCCCATAACCACTACCGCCATTTTTGCCGGTAAAAAAAGATCCTTTGCAATATTTTACCAGTATACGATGCCAGCCACTTGTTAAATTCATTTCAACCGTTTCCGCATCCCATGAAAAACTTATGTGTTCGCGGTTTGAAAAAACAAGTTTGTTGTCAATCCATATTTTTACGGGATACTCACGCGCAATGCGCAATTGCACTTTTTGATCGGCTTTTAATTCTACGTAGGTATTTGCATAATACACAGCATCACGATCGCGAATGCAATGCGTTTCAAAATTCAACTGGCCGTTTTTTGCGGTATTTACAGGTGTTACCCATTTTAAAGCTACTTTATTGTAGTTGGTGTAGGACTTTTCAGTATTAAATTCAAAATTATTTTTTTCAACCGGGTAAGCAAGTTCATAGCCGTAACCATTCATGTTTTTAAACGGTCCAATATAGCTCCAGTTAAAAATACTAACCGTTGACGCCATTGTTTTTGCAGCTTCGTCAAACTTTCGCTCATAAAATTTTCCGGAAGCTTCGCCTATTTTATTTTCAATTTCAAATTTTGAAGGCGTTTTCATTTCAGGCTTCGCTTTATTTTCAGCCAGGAATTCGCTGGCATAACCAAACAAATAATAATAAGCAGGATCTTTTACCTGTTTCAATAAACGCGATGTGTAGGATTTCAGGTAATAATCGTCTTTACTTACATTGCATAAATAAATCATACCCTTGAGCGCTTCAACATCCAGGCTGTCTTTTTTAAGTGTTTCTGAAAAAACCTGCCATGCCTGGCGATTGTTGTTTTGCTTTATGTAATCCCAGCCGTTTTGCTGCGCCTGAGATGTACAAATCATACAAAGTAATAAAATACCCGAAAATAATTGCTTCATTATGTGTTGGAAATAGTTAATCAAAATACGTATAATTTAGGCTCAGGGTTTAATTTTGTGATGCATATTTAGATAATTTTAAGGTATGGCTGACGCAGGTCAAAAATTCAATATTCGGGTATACGGCCTTTTGTTATGGGACGGCAAGGTTTTATTGAGCGATGAATACCTTGGCGGGAAGGACGTAACCAAATTTCCGGGTGGTGGACTTGAATGGGGTGAAGGAATTGCGGATTGTTTAGTTCGCGAATTTTCAGAGGAGATTTCCTTAAAGATTACTCCCGGTGAACTTTTTTTTATCAATGATTTCTTTCTTCCGTCAGCGTATAATCCCAATCACCAGGTCATCAGTATTTATTATTTGGTTGGTTGTGAAAACCCTGAAGTTGTTCGTGTTTCAACCGAACCTTTTGCATATGCCGAAAAGAAGTACGGTAGCCAAAGCTTCAGGTGGATTGACTTAAAGGAACTTAGACCCGATAATTTTTACTTTCCCATTGATAAAAAAGTGGCCGAAAAGCTTGAAAAGACCGGGTTTTAGCAGGGAACCGTTCCTTCATTTAGCCTGAACCCTGCCCAAAAATATGCCGAATATTCACTATTTTTGAAACCACATGCGAAAAACGTACACCACCATTTGTTTTGCTGTTGCCCTTATGGGCGGTATGTTGGTGCTTAGCAATAACAGCCTCGCAAAATTTCATACCCGCGAAGAAAGTCAACGCCTGCGCGAAATGGTTATGCGATCAGGTCCCCACGGCACAAATGATTTTTTTGGTGGTTCGGGCCTTTGTGGTGGATGCCACGGCCATGATCCCGCAGCCTATGCTTTGATTACAGCCGCTGGTGAAGATGTAAGTATTTATGATGACTGGGCGGGCACCATGATGGCCAACTCAGCCCACGACCCTTTTTGGCGTGCAAAGGTAAGTCACGAAATTCTGGTTAACCCTGCTCACCAGGTTGAATTTGAAACCAAGTGCACCAGTTGCCACGCACCCCTTGGCCATTTTGACGCTTACTATCACGGTGATACCACATACGCAATTGCCGATTTACTAACCGACTCATTGGCACGTGATGGCGTTTCATGTGGTGCTTGCCACCAGCAAGCCGATAGCAGCATTCTTGGAAAAGTGTTTTCAGGTAATTTAATTTTTGATACTACGCGCACAGTATATGGTCAATATCCTGCCCCTTTTGCAGGGCCCATGTCATCGTTCATTGGGTTTGATGTTAAACAGGGAACTCAAATTAAAAAATCGGGGGTATGTGCCGGTTGCCATACGCTTATTACTGAATCACACGACCTGGCTGGAAATCCTACCGGTAACCATTTTGTAGAGCAGGCTACTTACCACGAGTGGTTGAATTCAATTTACAACGATGAAGATGGTATAAATGACAGCCTGGGACAAACATGCCAGGGATGCCACATTCCCGAGATCAATGAAAACATTGTGATTGCGGCCAACTTCTCATTCCTGGGACCACGTAAGCCCTTTGGAAAACATCACCTGGTGGGAGCCAATTCATTCATGATTGATTTGATGCGAAACAACATAAGTGCATTGGGTATTACCGCCTCGACAAAAAATTTCGATTCGGCCTATGTGCGTACTAAACGGTTGATGCAGGACAGCGCTGTATTAATGAACCTTACATTGGCATCACGTACGACCGATACTGCGTTTTACGAATTAAAATTAACCAATAAAGTAGGTCATAAATTTCCTTCAGGTTATCCCTCACGCAGGGCATTTGTGCAGTTTGTGGTGATGGATGAAGATGGTGATACCTTGTTTAAAAACGGCATATTGAACAGTGCTGGTGTGCTTGTTGGGCAAGATCCTATTTATGAACCGCATCACCAAATGATAAACAACGCCAACGATGTGCAGATTTATGAAATGGTGCCTGCCGATGTGATGGGGAATGTAACTACCGTACTGGAACGCGCAAATACAGTATTGAAAGATAACCGTTTGGTGCCAACAGGTTTTTCAACCTCGCATTTTGCGTATGATACAACCAAAATTGTTGGTGATGCCGAATCTGATGCCGACTTTAATTATACAGGAAGTGTTGAAGGCAGCGGTACCGACATGATACAGTTTCATATTCCCATGTACGGTTATACCGGTGATTTGAACATTGTGGCAACGTTGTATTACCAGGCCATTCCTAAAACATACCTTGATGAAATGTTTACCTATTCATCGCCTGAAATAAGTTTATTCCAGGGCATGTTTAACGCTACTGATCAAACACCTTTATTGGTGACGCAAATTAAAGACGGTAACCTTTTTGTGGCGGTTGACGAGGCCCCGGCCATCATGTCGCTGAACATTTTTCCAAACCCCAGTCCAAACGGCACATTCTTTATCAATGCCGGTAATCCCATTGATGATATAACGGTTTATACTTTAACGGGTGCTGTTGCTTTACAAACCAAAAATACCAATTGGTTTACGCTTAACAGGCGCGGTACATACATTGTTCGTATACGCTCAGGTAACAGGGAGTTTGTGGAGAAAGTAATATTCTGATAGTTGAAACACGTAAGGCCACTTTAAACACGTAAGAAAAACGCATTGGCATTGAATTCGTCTAACCAAAAAATTATTGAGGCATTGCGTGAACATGTAAAACAAGTCATGCCACCCGATCCTACCGCACATGATTGGCCACATGTTTTACGCGTATTAAAAAATGCGTTGATTATTAATGAAGTTGAAAAAGGCGATGAATTCCAGGTTACTTTAATTGCGCTTACACACGATTTGTACGATCATAAATTTTTTACCGGTACGCAAAGCGAAGCGGAAAAAAACCTGCACGATTTGCTTATGCAATTTAACGTTGAACCGTATATAGTGCCGGTTGTCATTGACCAGGTGTTCAACTTAAGCTTTAAGGGTGGTGCTGCACCTAAAAAACCATTAACCAAAGAAGGGCAAATTGTACAGGATGCTGACAGGCTTGAGGCCATTGGTGCTATTGGCATTGCAAGGGCTTTTGCCTTTGGCGGTTTTAAGCATCGCCTTATGAATAAGCACCAGGGCGAAACAAATGCAACTACCTTTGATCACTTTTTTGAAAAGCTGTTGAAATTATATGATTTGCTGAATACACAAACAGCAAAATCAATTGCGAAAGACCGGTTTGAATTTATGAAAGAGTTCGTGGAGCGTTTTAAGAAAGAGTGGGATTCCATTTAACGTTCTTTTCAATTCCTTTAACATCTCTTTGCGTTTACTGGGAAATTTTTTGGATCAATTGCGTTTGTTTAGCATACACATTCAACCAATATGAATCAACCCGTTTCAACCTTAAGTCGGTTTAAAAAGACCTTTGTCCTATTTGGGTGCTTTTACATTTTGTTGTACATTTTTACTGCCTACTTTGTTCAAGCAATCCCCTATTTAGGCGATGTTTTAAAATTTTTATTTGCATGGCTGGAAAACCTGACTGTTTTTATAGGAAAACACATGCTGGGTTTAGATGTTGTTGTTAATTCCGGTGACAGTCTTTTTGAATATTGCAAGTTGCTCTCCATAGCATTGCTTTCATTATTTACAGCACTTGTTCTTACCACATTTTTTGGGAAAAACCGGGACTATAACCAATTAAAGGAATTTTCGGTGCTGTGCGTGCGCTATTTTCTTGGAATTATACTTATACTGTATGGTATTGTAAAAATTTTTGATGGTCAATTTAGATCGCCTGACTACGAAACGCTTACAACCACGTTTGGCGAAAGCACGCCAGCGGGTTTATTGTGGACATTTATGGGTTATTCAAAACCATTTATCGTGTTTTGCGGTATGTTTCAAATTGTAGCAGCATACCTCCTTTTTTTCAGACGAACGCTGGTGCTTGGCAGCTTACTTTCACTTATTGCAACAGGCTATGTGGCCATGTTGAATTTATGTTACAATATACCCGTCAAAATTATATCGTTGCATTTACTGTTAATGGCGGCTGTTCTTGTGGCTCCGTTCATCAAACAGCTTGCCGCATTTTTTGTTGGACAACAAGCAACCACCATTTACATTCCAAGGTTGCGGTTTAAAAGGCGCTGGTTGCGCATATGGCGCGTTGTACTAAAAACAATACTGATTGCCGGGATTCCCGTTGCTTTTTTCCTGACCGTTTTTATTCCTTATGTGCAAACTCCTGTGTTCAAAATGGATGGTATATACACCGTGCGAAAATTTGAATTGATTCAACACGATGGGCCTGAACAAGAGCAACCTCTTGACAAATGGAAAACGCTTCACTTAAATGAAGCTTATCGCAGGGCAACCGTTATTACCAGTAAAAATGATACCATTAGTCCCTACCTTACCATCCACCCGGAGAATAAAACATTTACACTGCTTGGAAATCATATCAATGTTTTTCATTACAAAAAATTGCCAAAAAACAGTTTTGAGGTAACCGGACGATATGAAAAGGACAGCATTCACTTCTTTCTGAAAACAAAACCCGTTTCATCCTATCGTTTAATGAAGACACGTTTTCGGTGGACTTTTGATTACCCGGACTAACGTTGTTCAGGAATAGAAATCATTTTTTCACAAACTCAAACCAATAATGATCCTTTTGCGATTGTTTTTTTCTTACCAGTTTTAAATCCTGTTCTTTGGTTAAGGCCATTAGCTGTTTCATGGTAAATGCCCCTACACACAGTTTTTCGTTTTTTCCCTTTGCGGGTACTACCGGTTCAAACAAAATAAGCTTCCCGCCAGGGGCCAGTATGCGGCAGGCTTCGGCCAGTATGTCGGCTGAAGACTGGCAGTGGTGAACAACATCACGCAAAATTACTTTATCAAATTTTTGAGCCGGTAAGTTGGTATAGGTTTGGGTTCCTTCAAACATCAGGAATGTATTTGTAATTTGTTTGTTGCTGATGGAGGCACATAACATTTTAAGGCTGTCAAGGAAAAACAGCGGGCGGGTATTTACATCTTCAAGATAAAAGGTTACTGAATCAGAAAACACCGAGTACATGGCCGGGTATAAACCATCATATGTTCCAAGGTCGGCTATTGTATCACCTTTTGCCGGCTTAATAAAATCAAGGTCGTATTTGACGCGTTTATACAACGTGTCCTTGCTGATACCGGGTGTTTTTAATTTATGTGTACGCGAATAGGAAAGCTGTGCGCTGGCCGTAAAAACGAAAATGCTCATGAACAAAAAAACACAGGCTACTTTTTTCATGGCTTAACGTTTTACCGGCTTTTAGTGATGGCCGCCTGGCGTAAATTGAATTTTATCGTCTGATTTTATTCTGCCGTTTTCGTATTCCTTATCCTGCAAAAGTTTTCCTTTTTTATCATATACAATACTGTGGCCATGGCGCAAACCGTCTTTGTATTCAGTTGACGTTGAAATTTTTCCTGTGCGTGTATAGGAAATGGATTTCCCATCCAGTTTACCGTCTTTATAATTAATTTCCTCAGCTGCCACAACACCACCCGGGAAATAATATTTCCAGGTGCCGTCCATTTCTCCGTCTTTGTAGGACCCTTCGCTAACTTTGGCACCACGTTCATCGTAGCCAATCCACTTACCGTCTTTTTCGCTTTCCTTGTATTTTTTGCCGGCTTTGTTCTTGCTGTTTGAGGCTTCCAGCTTCTCGGTTTTTTCCACTACTTTATAATCGCCTTCGTCTTTTATTTTACCGGTATCAAAATAATATTTCCATTTACCGGTTTTAAATCCTTCTTTAAAATTGCCGGCATAGTTTGTTTTGCCATTCGGGTAATAACCTGCCCATACACCACTTTGCTTCCCGTCTTTAAATTCTCCTTCGTCTTTCAGGGTTCCTGTTTCATACCAGCTTTTCCAAAGACCATCTTCTTTTCCCATATCATACGTTCCCTGCGAAAGTGTTCTGCCTGTTTCGTATTTGGTTATCCATTCACCGTGTTTTTCATCGTCTTTGTAATCGCCCGTAATCCATGGTTCACCTTTTCGGTAAAAATATTCCCAGTGACCATCTTTTTTTCCCATTTTGTATTGCGCCTTGTAACTCACTTCGCCACCAACATGGTAGTAAATCCAATCGCCATCCATTTCATCGTCCACAAATGATCCAATCATATCGGGCTTACCATCCCTGAAATACCATTCCCACTTGCCATTCTTTTTTCCTTTACTATAAGTACCACGAATGTTGAGTGAATCCGAATCTTCTTCATACCAGGCTGTGTAAGGCCCCTCAAGCAAATTGTCCTTATAGGTCATTGCTTCTTTTTTACGGCCACTGTGGTAATTGTACAACCACTCACCCTGTTTGGCATTTTGGGTAAATGTTCCTGAAATTATTTTTACACCTGAAGGGTTATATTCTTCAAATGTGCCGTCCATTTTACCGTTTTTGTATTCGATCAACTGGCGCTTGCGTGTTTTGTCGTAATAGTAGGTGATTTGACCTGTACCGTCTTTCAAGGTGGCCTGACCGCTTAATTCGTCAACGTGGTAATTGATTAAAACCGTTCCATCTTCCTTGTGGTCTTCCTCTTCAATTAATTTACCTGTTGCATCCCAGTACTGCCAAATGCCCGTTTTGTTTCCCAGTTTGTAAAAACCTTTTTCGGCAAGTTTACCATTTTCGTGGTAATTTTCATTCAGGCTGTCCTGTAAGCCCATGTCAAAATACCCTACATTTTTTTTATTGCCGTTTTCATAAAACTTGGTAATGGCGCCATTTAATTTGCCTTTGTACCAGTTTGAAATTTCTTCCTGTTTCCCGTTCGAATACCAGTATTTCCATTTACCACATTGCAAACCAACACCGCTAAACCCATCGTTGCACAGGTGACCTTCCATGCGGGGAAAATCGCCTTTTTTATCGTAATAATTTTTCACGTATTCGGCACCTTTTGGCGATCCGTCACGCGGGGTTCCCTGGGGCTGGGCCTTCAGGGTAATGGAAATGGCAATAAGGACTAAAAACAAGCGGGTTATCATGAGAGCTAATTTCACTGATTTGAGGGTATTAATAAAGTGGTTGTCAAAATGTTTTAAACAGTGAAGTATTAAACGAATTTTAGGAGAATAGTTACTGGATTTTGAGAATTTTAACGGATTCCCAATACCTATCCTGTGTTATAAAAGCCACTAATTACCCTAATTACACGAATATATCAGGTTCTTTTTTTGATTACCATGATGTTTCTGTCACCAATGAACACGAATAAATACGGTTCCTGATTCGTGCTTATTCGTGACAGAGACGTATGCTGATTGCATTTTCATTTGTGAAATTCGTGCAATTGGTGGCTTGTTGCTAAATGTTAACTAAAGCTCCTGTGCTCTGTCTTGAATAATTCTTCTTTTGAGAGCGATTTAAAATACGCATAGGTAATTTTCAAACCTTCTTCGCGCGTAATTTTTGGTTCCCAGCCAAGAATTTCTTTTGCTTTTGTGATGTCGGGTTTACGTTGTTTCGGATCGTCCTGCGGCAATGGTTTTGAAACAAGTTTTTGCGAAGTGCCTGTAAGTTTTATAATCTCCTCGCCAAATTGTTTGATTGTGATTTCAGCCGGATTTCCAATGTTCATAGGCATTACATAGTCGCTTTTTAACAGGCGGTAAATTCCCTCAACCAAATCATCAACATAGCAAAACGAACGTGTTTGTGATCCGTCACCAAACATGGTAAGGTCTTCGCCCCGCAATGCCTGACCAATAAACGCTGGCAATACGCGGCCGTCATTCAGGCGCATGCGCGGGCCATAGGTATTAAATATGCGCACAATGCGTGTTTCAACCCCATGGTAAGTATGGTAAGCCATGGTCATGGCTTCCATAAAACGCTTTGCTTCATCATACACACCGCGTGGTCCAACCGGGTTAACATTTCCCCAATAATCCTCGGTTTGCGGGTGCACCAGCGGATCGCCATACACCTCGCTGGTTGAGGCTACAAGAATGCGGGCTTTTTTTGATTTTGCCAAACCAAGAAGGTTATGCGTACCCAATGAACTCACTTTTAGTGTTTGTATGGGAATTTTTAAATAATCAATGGGACTTGCGGGCGATGCAAAATGCAATATATAATCAAGATGACCGGGTACGTGTACAAACTTGGAAACATCGTGGTGATAAAACTCAAAGTGCTCAAGCTTCATTAAATGATCAATGTTTTTTAAGTCGCCAGTAATCAGGTTATCCATGCCAATCACATGGCATCCTTCTTTTATAAACCTGTCACATAAATGTGAACCTAAAAAACCTGCTGCTCCGGTAATTAAAACTCTTTTCATGACATTTAAAATTCTGCTGTGAATATAGGTAAGATTTTAACTGCCGGGGATTTGTTTTTTTTAAGTATACTTGTATCCACAAAATCGTTTCAGGTGATTGGAACCCGCCTGAAACTAAACAAATTGCATTTTTTTAGTTGGAAAGCAATTTTGGAAATTAAATTACTAATCAAAGCAATATGAGTCGATCATTTTTGACACTTATTTCCGTGTTTTTTTTCTGGGGATTTGTTGCGGCTTCCAACGACATTCTTATACCTGTTTTTAAAAATGAATTGCACCTTGAACAATGGCAATCACAACTTATTTCATTTGCATTTTATATTGCTTATACCGTTGGATCCATTATTTATTATGTAATTTCAAGTTCTACAGGCGATGATTTGCTTAACCGCATGGGTTACCGTAACGGCATAGCCCTGGGCTTGCTGATTTCTGCTACAGGAACATTGCTGTTTATACCCGCTGCCAACACATCATCATTCGGTTTAATGATTACAGGGTTATTTATTGTTGGACTTGGGTTTTCATTGCAACAAACGGCTGCCAACCCACTTGCTATTCGAATGGGTGACCCTAAAAAAGGTTCGCAACGACTAAGTCTTGCCGGTGGTATTAATAATATTGGCACAACCATTGGGCCGGTACTTATAAGTCTTGCTATTTTTGGCTCGGTTACAGCCGGAAATACAAAGGCAAATATTGAAAACATAAAAACGCCCTACCTTATCCTGGGATTAGCTTTTGTAATTGTTGCGATCTTGTTTAAGTTCTCTTCAATTCCTGACAAAATCAGCTCTGTTGAAAACACCGGTGATGACGTGGCTGAAGACAAAACCATTGACCGTGTTGAAGCAAAACAACAAAATTCATTTAAGGACTTAGGAAGTGCGCTTAAATACCCGCAATTATGGATGGGTATGATTGCCATATTTCTGTATGTGGGCGTTGAAGTAAGTACAGGAGGAAATCTGGGCGCATTCCTGGAAAAAGAAATGGGATTACCAACCGAACACGTTGCTCCATTTGTATCGTTATTCTGGGCCAGTTTAATGATTGGGCGGTGGACAAATGCTGCTGGTGTTTTTTCAAACGACAAAAATGTACGCACTCTGTTGAGCGTTATTATGCCGTACATGGCATTTGGATTGTTTTTACTTATTAATTACGTGGTTGGAACCAATATTGGACCATTTTATTATTATGCAGGTATTATTCTTGTTTTAATAGCTGCCGATTTTATGAGCAAAGGCAATCCTGCAAGGCAATTGTTTATTTTCTCGTTCATGGGCATTCTTGCACTGTTTGTTGGTATACTTTCCAATGATCCGTTCATTAGCGCCTATGCTTTCATGAGCGTTGGTTTATTTTGCAGTACATTATGGCCCTGCATTTTTACATTGGCTATTTCAGGTTTAGGTAAATACACCAATCAAGGCTCCGGCTTTTTAATCATGATGATTATGGGCGGTGGCTTTATAAGTTTATTGCAGGGATATTTAGCTGGCGATAACCTGTTAGGAATCAAATGGAGTTATTTAGTAGGTGTTGCTTGTTTTGCATACCTGGCTTTTTATGCCTGGAAGGCTAAAAATATATTATTAAATTCTGGCATCAATTATGACGAAGGTGGTAGCGGGCATTGATATTGGTGGAACAAATACAGTGATTGGACTTGTTGACCAGTCAGGTAATATTCTTTTTAAAACAAGTGTTTCCACGCGCGCGTCAGAAGGGCCAGCACAATTGGCCGATTCAGTTTATACAGCCCTTATGCCCTATGTTCACGGGAACAAAATTCAGCTTGATGCAATAGGCATTGGTGCACCCAACGGAAATTTTTATTCCGGAAACATTGAATTTGCTCCAAACTTACCCTGGAAAGGAGTAATTCCATTGGCAAAAATATTTGAAGATAAATTTAAGCTGCCTGTAAAAATCACCAACGATGCCAATGCTGCAGCGCTTGGTGAAATGATTTTTGGCGGTGCAAAAGGCATGCGAGATTTTATTTTCATAACACTTGGTACAGGTGTGGGAAGCGGCATTGTAGCAAACGGACAATTAATTTACGGGCACGATGGATTTGCAGGAGAAATGGGCCATGTGATCGTAAGGCGCGATGGCAGGTTGTGTGGTTGCGGACGCAGGGGTTGTCTTGAAACCTACTGCAGTGCCGGTGGCATTGTAAAAACCTACCACGAGCTAAGTGGCGAATTAAGCATAAAAGATTCAAAGGAAGTAACTGAACTTGCTTTAAAAGGCAATCATTTTGCACTTGAAACATTTGATGTTACGGCTTATTACCTTGCTTTCATCCTGGCTAACGCAGCTGCGTATTTAAGTCCAAAAGCCATTTTCATTTTTGGAGGCCCTTCCAATGCCGGTCATTTATTGATGGACCCGCTTAAAAAGAAATTTGAAGAAAATTTATTGCAGATTTATAAAGGAAAAATACAAATACTGCGTTCAGGTCTTGCTGAGAATGATGCCGCGGTGCTTGGTGCGGCATCGTTGATGTTGAGTGAAGGATTGGATACCACTGCACACGTGAATAATTAATCACCCTTTATTTTTAGAACGCTGATGACGCTGATCATCATGATTAAAAATGACTTTCTAAATCATTACGTTTTTCCTTGAACTACATCATATCGAATATTGATAAAACTGACCAGCTATTTGACCGTTAACGTCTCCTGTTTTCCCGATCAATACCTATGCAAATTCTCCATTGCTGAAACCGACCTCAGTTTTTTACGGGGCTTTACCTCATCGCCTGAAATAACACCTATTCCAAATGTTGAAAGCGTAAAAAACAAGGTCATGATAAAATCCATGACAGGAAAACGCGTGTGCTGCAGTTTTGGCTCAAGGTCCATTATTAAATACAGTGAAACATGAAAAATAGCTGCAATGAAAAAACAAAGAATGAATCCACCTGTACCAAAATTACCGTTGAAAAACACAGTGCCAAACACCAAAATAATGGCGTAAAACAATAAATAAAACAGTAAGTAGGTTATAAAAACATTTATTGCATCAAAAACAAAGCCGGGTGTTTTTATAAAGGAAAGTCCGCCAATAAAGATTTCGCCATGCTGGTACAGTGAGTACCATATAACACTAAAAAACAAAAATATGACTATAAAAAACATGATGATGGCCGCAAAGCGCATGAGCAAATCGGTTGGTTGCATGTTTTTTTTGTAAAAAATAAACGAGAAAATAAGTGAACTGATAAAAAAAGAAAAACAAATGAAGTAGAAAATATATCCATCCTTGCTTTTTGCATCTGAAAAAGGAGCAACAGGTGTGAACCTGGCCCAGTTCATGTCAATAAATGAGAATACAAATAAAAACCAAACAAGGGTTATAAGCGCAAAAATGCTTCCACGCAACAGGCGATTATTCCCGGTAACAACAAGTTTTTGTTTCTGTTTTTGTGGTTCGTCTAAAAGCACTATGCGGTGAAATCAGTTAAGGCAAAGTAATTGCTTTTTTGCTTACCGAACATGTTTTTTCTTGTGTAAATACCTTATTTAACGGTCACACGGCACATCGGCACTAGCCCGCGCCTCGTTTGCCGTGGATATTTCATACACCTTATCACCCGCATCTTTCAGCACCTTTTCAGGTTTTATGCGTTTATTTTTTGGCATAAGTCCATACACATTAATGTTTTCAAAGCGCGAGGCATCGTCAACCTTCAATTCAGAAATGTTCAGGTATGCTTTTGACGGATCACCCGATTTCATATTCTGGCTGGCAATAACAAGGGTATTATCATCCTTTAATCCAACCACAATGGCATAACGCATAGGGCCTGCATAACTGTTCACATTTTCAACGGTATTGGTTACATTGTTGTTTTTATATGTGCCACTGAAATACAACTCATCGCCCACCGCAATATAAGGGAGCGCTTTTTTACTCAATGAAAATTTGAGCCCTGTTTTTGCTTTTGATTTTTTTTCGTACAGCGTTAAAAGCGACAGGCTGGTACCACTCCCAACCTTTTTACCCACATTTTTAAGCACCAGCCTGACCGCTTTTTTACTATACGTAGTTTGAATAAGCTTTACTGAATTCTCATTAGAGAATCCGTTTACAACTATTGTTCCAAAAATGATGAAACACATGAACCCTTTACCAACCATAATTCTAAAAATAAATGAGGTAAAGTTTTATATCATGCGCAGCGATTTTTTTTAAATTAATAGAACGCCAGTTATTTTAAAAGGTTACAGGAAAAAAATTTATTCATGAAGAAGTTGTTCCGGTGTTAAAATTTCAACGCTGGCCTTGGGTGGAAACCAGTGTTTTGTTAAAGTATTTACAGAGTTTTAACTTTATTCACCGGCAAACCTGTATTTGGTTAATTTTGGTCAGTTCAACATATAGCACCATGAAAGTACATTTTAAACAAGGTTGGGGAATTGGTTTTACAATTGGTGGAACTGTTATGCTTTTGTGTAACTTTTGGTTAATGAGTGTTGGTTTTGGAAATCCCATACAACTTCTTTTAAGCGCAATTATTATTCTTGTGGGCATCATGTACCTGGTGCAACCCTATTTTGAATTGCGTTCAAATGAAATTGTGTTGTTTAACTTATTTGGAATGGAAATAAAACGCTTCACATTTGGTTCGTATGCCGATTTCCAGGTTATTGATGGAAAAGTATTTGTAAACACACAAGGTAAATTACGCAAGGTGCGCATTGGCAAGCTCATGGCCAAACCCCATGAGTGGGATAAATTCATAAGCACTATTTCGGGTGACGATCTAACCAGGGAACTTCACAACATATAAATTGAAAAATCTTTTTCTACTAATTGTTTTTATTTGTTTGGGTAGCTTAAGCCATGCTCAAAAAAATGCCATTGGATTAAGCGCAGGTTATTACAGTTTTAAAGCCCCCGCATGGAATGATTTTCTTGGTTTTTATAATTCGGGTGACACAGTTACATCGCCCCAACCTTTTTTTACCGGTACACCTGTTGCCAGTATTTTTTACGAACGAAAAGTAAAAGATTACCTATACGCCCAATTGCATTTTAGTTACGGGTATATGCAGTCGGCATCCAAACAAAACGGTGACCTGCGTTTAAAAGTTCAATTACCGGGTGCTGGACTTTATGCCAGCTGGTACCCCATGAAAATGATTAAAGGCATGCGCCAAACGGCCGTTAATCCCATTGTGCTGCAATTAAGTTTCAGGGGTGTTTATCAAATGAAAACATTAACCCTTAATGGTAATAAGGTTTGGGATCCTGATCAACTGGATGTGCATGCAGACAATGTTGGTCTTTTTCTTGGAGCAGGAATTGGGTATGACTTACATTTTGGGAAACGTATTGTGGTGCAAACGGTTTTTGATGGTGCTTTCTCACCTTTTATTGAAATGGCTGAATTCGAGTATTTTATTGAATTATATGACGAACACGGCCAAAGCCTTAGCAGTCGTGCCAGGTTGCTTGGTGGCCACGTATCCATGCTCTTCCTTTTTTAATTCTTGTAACCCTACTCGTGCCTGACCCACCCTGTTATTTATGATAAACGGTAAGGCCGTGCGGTACAAATTCGTTAATTTTAGGGCAAACAGGTGAATTACATGAAAAAATTAATTGCAGCATTTGGGTTTGCCGCCCTTGCCACTTTTAGTGCAAAATCACAATTCTTAGGAAACGTAGCAAACGATGACCACTTAACATGTTTGAATAACAAAAACTACGTTGAGTATTGTAAAAAAAACGGTCTTGATCCGCACAACAACCCGGCTTTTAACGAATACGAAGCATACACGCGCGATTTCGTAAATAATTTTGAAATAAAAAAAGCTGAACATGGCCGCGCGGTTTATGTTATACCGGTAGTGTTTCACGTAGTGCATTTGGGTGGAGTTGAAAACATAA
The DNA here is from genome assembly GCA_035299065.1 of Flavobacteriales bacterium. Lineage (GTDB taxonomy): Bacteria > Bacteroidota > Bacteroidia > Flavobacteriales_D > UBA2798 > DASPJQ01. Next base: position 21,364 of record DATGXI010000041.1, on the reverse strand, counting down.
GTGATGCACAAATTCACGATGAGATTAAAAACCTGAACATTAATTTTAATAAGCTGAATGCCGACACAACAGATGTTATTCCGGCATTCAAGCCGCTTATTGCCAATATGGAATTTGAATTTCGCCTGGCGCAAAAAGATGCGCTTGGTAACTGTGTAAGCGGTATCACACGCCACTACTCGGCAACTACCGATGTTGGCGATAACAGCACCGTAAACGCAGTTAACATGCAATTAAACGGCAGCAGCAGTACAACAGCTAACCATTACCCGCGCAACATGTATTTAAATATTTGGGTGGTGCGTTATGCGCAGGGTGCAGCAGGCTATACCAACACACCACTTGGTGCTTCATTTGGCTCATCAAAATACGATGGTATTTGGGTGCTGCACAATTATGTTGGTTCAATAGGAACCAGCACCGAGTCGCATTCACGTTGTTTAACCCATGAAATTGGCCACTGGTTTAATTTAATGCATTGCTGGGGACCAACCAATAACCCGGGTTGTGATGGTACTATGATGTCACCTCCCTGCGATGGTGATGATAATTGCACTGTTGATGATGGTGTAACCGACACACCCAATACCATAGGCTGGACCAGTTGTAATTTATCAGGTGCATCGTGCGGCTCACCTGCTGACAACGTTCAAAATTACATGGAGTATTCCTATTGCAGCCGAATGTTTACTGAGGGGCAAAAAGCACGCGTACATGCCGCTGCCAACTCATCGCTATGCGGGCGCAATAACTTATGGAAAGCGGCTAACCTGGCTGCAACAGGCACTAACGGCACAGATATTTTATGCGATGCTAATTTTACATCAGATGCAACCGTTATTTGTGCAGGTGATTCAGTTCAGTTTAGTGATTTGACCTACCATGGTGCAACCAACTGGAGCTGGAACTTTGGTGGAGGAGCACCAGGTTCAACATCGCAAAACCCAATGGTGACATTTAACACTCCCGGCCAGTACACTGTAACACTTGATGCTGGTGACGGAACCTCAACCTTAACCGAAGCAAAAACCCAATATATTACCGTGCTTGACCCGGTTGGCGACTGGCCTTTTGACTATGAAGACTTTGAAGGCATCACTTCCATTCCAAATGCCGACTGGTTTATTTACAACAGTGACGGGCAGCAACAATGGCAGCTGCAAACAGGCTTTGGTTCATCGGGAACAAAATGCATTAAGCTGGATAATTTTACATTTAACAACGAGGATGCGAAAGATCATTTCCTGTCAGAAACCTACAACATGTCAGGCGCTACTTCCATTCACATATCGTTCAAATACGCCTACAAAATGCGTACAAGCAGCGATCTTGAAAAGTTAAAACTGTCGGTTACCAATAACTGCGGACTAAGCTGGAGCGTGCGTAAACAGGTAAATGGCTCGGCTATTTCAAGCGCAACGCAAACCACACCTTACAATAGTCCTGTTGCCAGTGACTGGCAATTGTTTGATGTAACCAGCGTGCCTGCCACTTTTTATACTGAAGGATTCAGGTTCCGTATTGAATTTGAAAGTGACTATGGAAATAATATTTATGTGGATGATATTAACCTTGAAATTACAGTTGGTACCAATGATATTTTGCCAAACGGTGTTGACTTTACAGTTTATCCTAACCCGGCAACTGACATGGCAACCATTTCATATGGTTTACCAATAGCGCAAAACATTGAGATTTATGTAAGTGATGTGTTAGGAAAACGAGTAATGACCGTTGATAAAGGCCCAAAACTTGCGGGTGAAAATAAAGCCACCATTAATACAGCGCAATTGCATTCAAAAGGAATTTATTTTGTAACGATAAATAGTAACGGTATTACCCGTACACAAAAGATCGTTGTTGAGTAAAAAATAAACGTAGTTTTTATGAAAAGCCGGATTTAGCATCCGGCTTTTTTTCTTCCATATAAAATCAGTTTTTCAGGGATTTTATAGCAGGTTTTACCATTGTTGATTGTTACTGACCAATTATTTTGAGATCATTTTTATACAGCGTCTTTTTTCCGGGGCTCTGTTTACACGAACTTTGAATAAATTAAAAACATGAAACTAACTACTTTCATTTATACTATAGGTTTCTGTATATTTCTCATCTCATGTGAAAGCCTGAATGAACTTTCTTGCTCTTTTAATGCCCCTGCTAAAAAACGCAATGTTCGTCTGGATAAACGGTATCCAAATGAATTCCGCCTTGATAGCGATAGCGCGTCAAAAATTCGCTTATACAGTAACCGCCAACGAAATGTCATAACCGTTTTTGCTGACGGGGAAGAAAACATTGTTTTTAGCGGAAAAGTGTCACGCTATAAAAACATGTATTTTTTAAGTCAACCCATGCCAGGCGATACCACATGGATGATTTATGGATTGGTTATCAAAAAAAACACTTTATACGGCATCAACACTATAACAGATCAGCCGGGCTGGATTGATAGTGCTGTTTATGAAGGAAAGTTTAATAAAATGATTCTTGGATATGATTCAGTAAACCAAACATACAGGCTTCGTCCTGATATGGCAATGCTTCGTGATTTTTATTACCCACGCCTTGTAACTGCAACTCCTCAAAAAATCATGAAATAAAGTTGTTATAGAAAACTAAAAAACCTCGCAAATAGGTTTACCTGACAACACTAATGAATAATTATATTACAAGCTCCAGTACGAAATATCCTTTATTTTACCGCGGTAAATGCCTTTCACGTCAACCAGCAATGGGTTTTTGTTCATCATGGCTTTGAATTGTTTTTCGTCAAGCTTCACGTACTCCTTATGGTTTACAGCCACAATTATAGCATCGTATTTTGAGGTTATTTTTTTTATGAGGCCAAAACCATATTCATGCTGCAGTTCCTTGCTGTCAGCGTACGGGTCAACCACATCAACCTTAACTGAAAATGATTTTAATTCTTTAATGATGTCAGCTACTTTTGAATTGCGCACATCGCTCACGTCTTCCTTAAACGTGGCGCCCATCACCAATACTTTTGATGTGGCCGGATTTTTACCAAATGAAATTATTTTTTTTACGGTGTTTTTGGCAACGTAAGGGGCCATGCTGTCATTTACATATCGACCTGAATTTATTACGCGTGCATGATAACCCAGTTTACCTGCTTTGTAGGTCAGGTAGTACGGATCAACACCAATACAGTGGCCACCAACAAGACCGGGTGAAAATTTTAAAAAATTCCATTTTGTACCAGCTGCTTCCAACACCTCGAATGTATTAATGTTCATTTTGTTGAAGATGATGGAAAGTTCATTCATCAACGCTATGTTTACGTCACGCTGTGTATTCTCAATTATTTTTGCTGCCTCGGCTACTTTTATGCTTGAAGCCTTATGAACACCCGGCTCAACAATTATTTGGTATACGTGTGAAATTATATCCAAACTCTCCTTGTCACACCCAGATACAACTTTTAAAATTTTTGTAATGGTGTGTTCTTTATCGCCCGGGTTAATGCGTTCAGGTGAATAACCAACTTTGAAATCTTTTTTAAACTTTAGCTTTGAATATTGTTCCAACACAGGAATGCAATCCTCTTCGGTACAACCAGGATAAACGGTGCTCTCATATACAACATAATCGCCCTTTTTTAAACATTTACCAACCGTTTCAGATGCCTTTATAAGCGGAGTTAGATCAGGCATGTTGTATTCATCAATGGGTGTTGGAACTGCAACAATAAAAAATCGTGCTTTTTTTAGAACATCTATTGATGCCGTAAACGTAATATCACAATTCTCAAAATCTTTTTTTGTCAACTCATCGCTCGGATCAATTCCTTTTTTCATCATGTCAACCCGTTCCTGGTTTATATCAAAACCAATAACTTTTACTTTGCGTGCAAAAGCCAGTGCAATAGGAAGGCCAACATATCCTAATCCAATAACGGCAACAGGTGCTTTCTTGTCTAAAATCTCTTTGATCATGCGGTTGTGTTAAATTAACGCTGTTATATTTTTTTTATTGAGTGGTTGAACGCTGTGCGTTTGAGGGCAACAAAAATAGAATAGAAATTGAAACGCAAGGGGTTTTTTGTCCCTTAAAACACGCTTTTCACGGAACAGTATCAGGATTTACGGTCGGCCTTGCGGAAAGAATAAATGCGCTCAATGATGTCCACCACTTTAAGCCCCTCCAGGGCATTTGTGGTAATGGTTGACTTGCCTTTAAGTGTATCTATCACATTTTGAATGACATAATGATGATTGTTGGCTGATCCTTTGTAAGCGCCATAGTCATTGGCCGGGTTAGTAGGAGGCAGGTTGGGCATGGTATAGCCTTCAATGTGGCAATATTCAACCTTGTCCATGTACTGGCCGCCAATTTTAATGCTGCCTTTGCTTCCAACAACTGTTAAGCTACTTTCGAGGTTGGTGTCCCAAACTGCGGTACTGTAATTAAGGGCTCCCATTCCACCGTTTACAAAACGGAAATTTACCATTCCACTGTCCTCAAACTGGGTAAGGTTTGAATGTTTAAAATCGTTGAATTTGGCCTGTATATCGGTAATATCACCAAAAACCCAGTATAAAATATCAATGAAATGTGAAAATTGCGTAAACAATGTACCTCCATCCAGTTCCTGATTACCTTTCCAGTTACCGGGCTTATAATAGCGCTCATCACGGTTCCAGTAACAGTTGAGCTGTACCATGTATGTATCGCCAATTATTTTTTCAGAAACCACTTTTTTTAACCATTCTGAAGGCGGAGAAAAGCGGTTTTGCATTACACAAAATATCTGTTTTTGTTTGTGAAGCGCCTTGTATAAAAGTTGTTCGCAGTCATTAAGACGCAATGCCATTGGTTTTTCAAGCACAACGTGCTTTGACGCCTCAAGTGCCAAAAGAGCCTGTGAGGCATGAAGGCCATTTGGTGTACAAATGTTCACAACCTCAATTTCGGGATGTTTGGCAAGCATTTCGGCCACATCGGTATAAAACGGTTCGGTACCTGTTACACCTAAATCGGCTTTTGACTTAATATCACAAATGGCCACCAGTTCACAGTCATTGTTCCTGCGCACCATCTCAGCATGCCTTTTTCCTATATGGCCCTGCCCTATTACCCCGAACTTGATTTTTTGGCTCATGTTTTTTATTAAATTAACAATGCAAATATAGAATTTTAGGCATTGCCACGCTGTTACAGGCAAAATCATGGCTCGTGTTGATAAACTAATTTCGGTAAGGGCAATTCATTTGGCATATTTGTACAACAAGTTTTAACTAAGCTTAAACGCATTTAAACACTTTAGAGCACATTAGGACACATAAGCCGGTTCTTAAAATTTAAATTCGTGTAATCTCAAGTGTTCTTAAGTGCCCTTAAGTGTTTAACTAATTTAACTGAATTTACATGGATATTTTACTCTTAGGATCGGGCGGCAGGGAATGTGCATTGGCATGGAAAATTGCGCAAAGCACAATTCTCAACAAACTTTTTATAGCCCCGGGTAATGCGGGTACTGACAAATACGGCACCAATGTTGACCTGAAATCAACCGATTTTAAAGGCATCAAAAAATTTGTGCTTGAAAACAAAATAACCATGGTGGTGGTTGGTCCTGAAGATCCCCTGGTACTTGGTATACATGATTTTTTTCTTGCTGACAAAGATCTAAAAAACATACCGGTAATTGGCCCTGGAAAAGCAGGCGCACAATTGGAGGGCAGCAAACAGTTTTCCAAAGCGTTTATGCAGCGCCACGCCATTCCAACTGCAAAATACAAAGCATTCACAGCCGATGAGTACGATGCTGCCTGTGAATATTTGAAAGTGCTAAAAGGTCCATATGTGCTAAAAGCTGATGGCCTTGCTGCCGGAAAAGGTGTTGTTATACTTGATAAAATTGATGATGCTAAAAAAGAACTTTCAGCAATGCTGAAGGACAAAAAGTTTGGCGCTGCAAGTGAAAAAGTGGTAATTGAAGAGTTTTTGAAAGGCGTTGAAGTTTCAGTTTTCATCATTACAGATGGGAAATCTTATAAGGTTTTGCCTGAGGCCAAAGACTACAAACGCATTGGGGAAGGCGATACAGGGTTGAATACAGGCGGTATGGGGGCTATTTCACCTGTGCCATTTGCCGATGTTGAGTTTATGGACAAAGTTGACAACCGCATAATTATACCCACCATTAAAGGATTACAAAGCGAGGGAATTGACTATAAAGGATTTATTTTCTTTGGTCTGATTAGTGTAAAGGGCGAACCGTATGTGATTGAGTACAATTGCCGCATGGGCGATCCCGAAACTGAAGTTGTATTGCCCCGTTTGAAATCTGATTTAATTGATTTGTTTGAAGGTGTTGCAACCGGAACCCTGTCTGAACGCGATATTGAAATTGACGAACGCAGCGCGGCAACCGTTATGCTGGTGGCAGGTGGTTACCCAAATGATTATGACAAAGGCAAAAAAATAACCGGTATGGATTTGATCAACGACTCCTTGTTGTTTCATGCAGGTACCCAACATAAAAACGGTGAAATTGTAACCAACGGAGGCCGCGTAATGGCCATCACTTCGGTTGCCAAAGACCTGGATACCGCCATTTCACGCAGTGTGTATAATGCCGATATTGTAAAGTTTGATAAAAAATATTACAGGAAAGACATTGGGCAGGATATGCTAAAGTTACTGGAGAAGGCGAATTAAGAACGTTGTGCCAGAATAACAAAGCGTATCGTTCTTCGTTGTCGGTGGGCATGCGCGTGATTCTCATAGTGTGTTAAAGAAAGCGGTGATCTAATCAAATTGCGTAACAATTACCCATCACTGTATGTTTGTCAAAATCAATGTTATTATGACTATTTGCGTTCTAAAAAAACCGTGATTCACATGAAATTGGTTTGTATCTTTGATAAAATATAGCGAGTATTAATCCGTGGCCAAACATTCAAATCATATCGCATCAGCCAAAACCGTTTTTGACATTGAAGCAAAAGCCGTTTCCCAATTAAGTAAAAACTTAACCGAAGACTTTTCCAAATGTGTTGATGCCATTTTAAAATCAAAATCGCGCGTTATTGTTGCCGGTATTGGTAAATCAGGAATCATTGGTAAAAAAATAAGCGCAACACTTGCAAGTACAGGAACCCCATCGGTATTTTTACATCCCACCGAAGCCTTTCATGGCGATTTAGGCATGGTGCAAAAAAATGATGTTGTCATTTTGATCTCCTACTCAGGAGAAACCGAAGAGCTGCTGCAAATTATTCCTTTTTTAAAATCAAATGGTAATTACATTATTGCCATTACAGGCGTAAAAAAATCAACTTTGGTGCAAAATGCTCAGGCATGGCTAAATGTACACGTAAATAAGGAGGCCTGTCCCCTTGAATTAGCACCAACGGCCAGTACAACTGCTACCCTGGCCATGGGTGATGCATTGGCTGTTGCCCTGATGAACGCTCGCAAGTTTAAAGCCGAAGATTTTGCCAAATATCACCCGGGCGGAAGTTTGGGACGCAAACTACTCACAACCGTTGGGCAAGTTATGTACAGTGATAATTTACCGCTGGTAAGTGAAACCAGTAGTATGAGTGCCGTTATTTCCACCATGACAAAAGGCAGGTTAGGGCTCGCTATAGTTCACGCCAGCAATACCGTAAAAGGTATTATTACCGATGGAGACTTACGTAGGAGTATGGAAAAACATGGCGATAAATTCTTTAAACTGAAAGCATCGCAAATCATGACCAAAAATCCAAAAGCCGTTGTCAAAGAAATGAAAATGGCCGAAGCCGAGGATTTAATGAGCGAAATGAAAATAACCACACTTTTGGTGACTAAGAAAGGTAAAATTGAAGGCGTAGTTCAGTTGTATAGCATCAAATAGCCTGTTATATACAGCACATGATTTTTTCAGATAATTAAATTCATTTGTAATATTTATACGTTTTTACCGTTATAGGCAATCCTATGCGTGTACTTACAGCCATAACCCTCTTGCTGGTATCGGCTACTGGTTTTTCAAAAGGCGGGCCAGTTGCCTTTTCGGTATTGGCCCAAACGCATTACTATTTTACACCTTATTTTTCTGATACGGTTGTGTTTGAATTAAACCAGGGCGACTCTTGCAAATTAACCGGTTACGGCCCTTCTCCTGACTATATTGACTGGGTAAATATTTACCGCAATGACACGCTAGTGGCCCACCTTACCGCCCCATACATGAGCCCCATTCACTGTTGGTTAAAAAAAGAAGGCGTTTACCGGGCTGAAGGTTATAATATATATGGCACAAGAACGGTGCATTTTCAAATACGGTTTAAACCCTCAACCATTATAACAAATGATCACCTGGATGACACGTATCCAGCGCGTGAAAATGTATTGGAAGGAATGGTTCCTTTTCCCAACCCAGCAATCAATGTATTTACTGTTAACATACCGGTTGCCTGTGAACATTGCCTGATTGAGGTGTTTGACTCAAAAGGTAAAATAGTTTATACCAATCCCTTTGTGCGTAAAGGTGAAACCACCATCAACTGCCAGCAATGGATTCCGGGCTTGTACATTGTTGCCGTTCAGGCCAATGACACAAGCGTGCGCTATAAGCTGGTTAAACATTAATTGTTTACTTTTATCCTTCAAACAGTACTGGTAAAATGATGTGCGTTATGTTAAGCAGCACAGCGAAATGACAACTGGATGAAAACAACCGTCACCTTATTTTTTATTTGCCTCTTACTACTTCCTGCGCGAACACAAAATTTGTATTCTTTTCATAACGATGAATATAAATACGGGTTTAAAGACAGTAAGGGAAATATTGTTGTACAACCCATTTATGATTACCACGATTACGTGGGAAATTACCTTATAAAAGTCAGAAAAGACCATACTTACTATTTATTGGACAGTACAGGAAAAGAAATTGGTAATTACAACCTTATTACCGATTTTGAATACACCACAGACCTTTTAAAAACAACTGACGGACAAGGCGTGTATGCACGCGTGGAAAAGAATTACAAAACAGGATTTATTGATAAGTCGGGTAAGGAAATTTTCAAACCAATTTATTATGGAATAGGTAATTTTTCGGAAGGGCTTGCGGCCACAGGTTCTTATAACCATGGCAAAGGGTATATTGATAAAAGCGGGAAACTGGTTATTGACACTGTTTTAAATTATTCGGGTGGAGTTGGGGCTTTTTCGAATGGATTGGCAGAAGTAACCATACACGCGTACCTGTCCGATGAAAATGGGAATATACTAACTGATATGGCGCATATAGCTGGCGCTATTGATAAAACAGGTACAGAAATTGTCCCGGTAAAGTATCAGCCAACCCAGGACTATTTTAAAACCGGCAAAGAATTATTATACCTGGTTGGTGCGGGAAATATTGAAACTAAAAATTATTATATAAGTATAAACTCAACCCGTTCATGTAAATTATCTGCATTTAAAGGCGAGAACGGAAAATACGGTTTCCGGGGGAAAAAATACGTTGAAAAATATGGGATGTATATGGTAAGTGATGAAATTTTTATACCTGCCAGGTACGACACGGTTTACCAAACCTATTATGATGATTTGGGTAACGAAATAAGGTATAAAGGTTATTCGGTAGTAGAAATTTCACATTTAAAGGGCATCGTTGACTCTTTAGGAAATGAAGTTGTTGCGCCTGCTTATGCTCAAATTGGAATTTTTTCAGAAACATTGGCATGGGTTCGATCAAAAAAAGGTGGAAAGTTTGGTTACATGGACACAAAAGGAAAATTAATGATTGACACAACACTGAATTATGTTAGTGTACAAAATTTTTCAGATGGCCTGGCCATTGTTCAGGGAAGCGGTATGGTTGATGAACTTGGCAATGAACATGTATTTTATGGTTATCTTGACAAAACAGGTAAAGAAGTAATTCCTTTGCAATACATATCGGCAGAAGATTTTAAAAACGGGAAAGCCAAAGTACAACTTTTTGTTTTGGACGAAATGAATGTGGAACATATAACCGAAATGTATATTGATAAAAAAGGGAATAAGTTAGAATGAGCGTGAAGCCTGGTATTTAAGTTTCTTACCTGTGTGTAAAGTTTTCCTTAAATTTGTAGTCCAGGCAAAGAAATTCCTGGCAAACTCCGGCCAACTAAAATAATGAACCATCCCGCAAATAGTATGAGCAATTTTTTTGAAGCACTAAAATCAAAACCCTTTATCATGGCGGGCCCCTGCATTATTGAGGGCGAAGAAATGGTTATGGACCTTGCTGAAAATTTAAAAAAACTGGTTGAGGAACTGGGCTTCACGTATATTTTTAAAGCCAGTTTTGATAAAGCCAACCGCACAAGTGTTGAAGGATACCGTGGTGGTGGAATGGAAAGCGGGTTAAAAATTCTACAAAAAGTTCGCGATACGTATAAAATACCGGTTGTAACCGATATACACGAAAGCCAACAAGCCGCAATTGTAGCCGAGCATGTGGATATATTACAAATCCCTGCATTCCTGTGTCGCCAAACCGATTTACTGTTAGCAGCTGGAAAAACCGGTAAAGTCATCAACATTAAAAAAGCACAATTCCTGAGCGGAGTTGAAATGCAATTTGCCATTAAGAAAGTGGAAAGCACCGGAAACAAAAACATCATGTTATGCGAACGCGGAACCATGTTTGGTTATAATAACCTTGTGGTTGATTACCGCAATTTAGTTGACATGAAAAAATTTGGTTATCCTGTTGTCATGGATGTAACGCACAGCACGCAAAAACCAGGTGGTTTAGGTGGTGCCAGCGGTGGTAACCGTGAATATGCTCCGTATTTAGCAGCAGCCGCAGCGGCAGTAGGCGTACGCGGCTTCTTTTTTGAAGTGCATCGAAATCCCGATAAAGCGCTAAGCGATGGACCCAACATGATAAAGTTTGATGAGTTTAAAAAACTGCTCCAGGATCATGTTTTACCGCACATGAAATAGTTCGGTCAATCACTATTTCACATCATTTTTATTTTAACTAAGCACTTGTTTATCAATTATCTGCGTTTATAAACAAATTACAATAGCATCAGTTATATAGCCTGTGTTTTGAACACCTTGAGCCAACAACCCACATTTGGTTCAAACTTTAAAAACATGAAGGCAATAAATTTCAGTAAAGATGATTCGGATGCTTTTTACAAAATTCTGCATCAACGCGTATTTCATCATTTAAAACAAGCAAGCGGTGGCACAAAAGCCAACCTGTATTTCTGGTTTAAATTTGCTTTTTACTATACCGGGTTTGCATTCTCTTATCACATGATTGTTTCATCACCACAAAATGGTGGCACAACACAATTAATTGCAGGGTACGTGTTAAGCGGGCTTTTTGTATTGGGCATAATTTTTAACGTGGCGCACGATGCTGCACACAACACACTTTTTACCAATCAAAAACTCAACCGGCTTTTTTACGCTATGAGCTTTCCGCTTTTAGGCAACCACCCGTTTGTGTGGCGAACCTATCATTTGAAATCGCACCACCTGTATACGAATGTTGAAGAAAGTGATATTGACGTGATTCAAAATAAATGGTTGCGGTTGCATGCACATGAACCCGTAAAAAAATTCCACCGTTTCCAGTTTTTGTATGCGCCACTTCTTTACCTGTTCTATACCTTGAATTTTGTGGTTTTTCGCGATGTTATGGCTGCGTTTGGTAAAACCGATCGCACCATTGAAGTGAAGGTTCCTGTAATAGCAAAACTCAAGTACGTTTTTTCAAAATGCTTTTATTTTAGTTTATTCCTGATTTACCCCTGGCTAATTACCGGTTGTAGCTTCGGATCAGTGTTGCTCGCATTTTTGATTATGCATTTTTGCATGTCGCTTATTATTGTGCTTGTGTTGTCGTGCAACCACCAGGTTGACCTTGCACACCATTTATCGCATGAAGAAGCCCAGGCTTCAGGCATGAGTTGGGTAAGCCTGCAATTAAAATCTAATCTTGATTACAGCGCATCAAGTCGCTTCTTCCACTTTTTTGTGGGCGGATTCAATGCGCACACTATTCACCATTTATTTCCAACAGTATGCCATGTACATTACCGCAAACTGGTTTACATCATGCGTGAAACATGTAACGAGTTTAATGTGAAATACAATGAAACGAGTTATGTAAATGCACTTGCCAGCCATTTCAGGTTTTTAAAAATTATGGGTAACCCTAAAACTGTTTAACTATGAGCGATTTAAAATTCAAACCACAGGGAGCATCGTTTTTCAAAGAATTGAGTAAAGATGTGTATGCTTATTTAAAAAGCAAACGAAACGGATCATATGCCGGTATAAATTTCTGGTTTAAGACCATTTTACTTGGGGGTATAATTACATGGGCTTATTCAACCATACTGTACTCTTCAAACCCTTTTATACTTGCAATGGCTTACCTTATTCTTGGATTTGGTATGTTGCTTACAGCATTTAATGTTGCGCATGACGCTTCACACAACAGCATTTCAAGAAACAAAAAGGTAAATTATATTTTATATTACATGAGTTTTATGCTTCAGGGGTTAAACGGTTACCTCTGGCGCAAACGGCATGTTGAAGAACATCACCCCTACCCCAATATTCCTCACCGTGACCCTGATCTCATCAATACAAAATTGCTGCGCTACAGCGAATCGCAACCGTATAAAAAATATCATCGGTTCCAGGCATTTTATGCATTGCCTTTGTATGCCGTGTATACCCTGTTTTGGATTTTTATTAAAGACTTTACGCGGAAAGGAAATACATTGGACACCAAAAAATTCAGGAACCAGGTGTTGCTTAACGTTGTACACAAATTAATCTACCTGTTCTTGCTCATTGGTTTACCCTATATGACCGGTCCGTTTTCACTGTATACTTACATTATGTGTTTCCTGTGCATGCATGTTGTGGCTTCTGTTTTCCTGGTGTTTACCTTTACCATGTCGCATTACATTAGCGGTCAACCCGAGGTGATTATTGATGACAGCACCCTGCAAAACAGCTGGGAGGTTCACCAGGTTGTATCTTCGGTAGATTTTCACACGCAGAGCAGGCTGGCTCTTTTCTTTTTTGGTGGTTTCAATTGCCATGTAGCTCACCACTTGTTTCCCCATGTTTCACATGTGCATTATCCTGCCTTAAGTAAAATCATCAGAACGCATTTGAAATTGTACAACATTCCTATGCGCGAAGTGCGCTTTTTACAAGGCATAAAGCTTCATTTTAAATTGCTAAACGAAATGGGAAAAAGGGACTAATTTCATATAGAAAGATACTGGATAAAGATGCATATCTCTTTATTTAAAATTTCTCTATCTGAAATTTTTTAGGACTTTTTCTTTAAAGCCGATTTTATAACGCCTTCCAATGCCTTTTGATCAACATCGGCCAATGATTTTATATACAAACATCCTTTACCAGTAGTGAATTTTCCCAGTTTACTTAAATGCGCGTTTTGTTCTGCTGATCCGTTTAGAACATACAGTGTTAAATTTGCTTTGCGGGGCGAAAAACCAATTTTGAACCAGTCCAGTTCACGTCCGCTGTCATATTTCAGATGCACATCACCATAACCAATAATAGAACTCCCCCACATTTTAGGTTTATCACCTGTGGCTTTTTCCATCATATTTAGAATGGTAAAGCTGTCCTTTTGCGCATCGCCTGTAACTGCTTTTTTAATGAAGTCGGATGGGTTTACTGTTGTTTTTTGGGTTTTTAAAGTGGCATTCGCGGTTTTTTTTGTTGCTGACTTCTTTGCTATAGTTGCCGTTTTTTTTGCCGCTGGTTTTTTAACCGTTAATTTTTTTGTTGCTTTTTTCTTCGCCATAACTATTGTATTTATTTTTAACCACTACGTAACAATGCAGGAATAAAATTTACTTTTTTGCTTTTGCGACCTTACGTCCTTTGGGGTGAATATTCTTTTCATACGTATCAATCCACTCCTTTGCACTTACTTTTTTCATCAATTCGCCAATCAGTTTATAGGGAATTTCTTCTATTTTCTTAAACCGCACACAACTTTTACCCATGTCCAGTTTTTGTTTGCTGTGTTTGGGATATTCGCTTACAAACCATTTAAGGAGTTTCGGATCGGCATACACGCCCATGTGGTAAAAATTAATAGAACCTTTTTGCGAGGCAATGCCTGCAAAGGGCAAAGGCTCGGCAGGATTGCAATGGTAGCCCGGTGGATACAATTTATGAGGGATAACATAACCAAGACCACCATAACTAATACCCGGTTCAAATCCTTTGGGCAGGTTTTTCATGATTACATCGTGTAATTTATTAAACGGTTCAAGCCTGTCTTCAGGTAGATTGAGTAAAATATCTTTAACCGTTTTGCCCTGTGCTTTCATGCCTTTGTTTAAACCCAAATATAGAAAAAAATAAATTATACGTTACTGAATACTGTTCGCATGAAAATTATGCCACTTTAACTATCAGGCCATGCATTTCTAATGCGGCAAACTAAAAACTTTTTAACTTTGACTCATGGGCCGTATCACAACCAATGCCGATGATTTCAGGAAGGAATTAGTACGTTGCCTTGAACTAGCGCCCGGTCACCATGCGCCTGTATTGGTGTTTACCGAAGTGCATTCGTTGTTGCTGAGTGTGCGCGCCATTTTTGTGGTGCCTGACGGGAGCAAGATGCGCCTCATTAAACGCATTTGGTTTCCGCCCAAACAACGGGATAACATTGTGCTTTATGACCTTGACCACATCATTATGCGCGATCATACACGGGTGCTAGACCGCATGCAAGCCGAAATGATTTTTGAGTACATGAGCTTTCCAATGAAAAAACCAGCTAAACTGGAAGGTGTTTTGCTTGATGGCAGTGAATATAAACTGCGTCTTACTAACGGCAAACATTTTACCTGGAACAAAAGCGAGCAATTAACCGGGAGTTTGAAAAAACTGGTTGATTGGGTGGAGGAATTGTAACACGTTTAGCTGTAATAAAATAATTTAATTAATTTAGTTGAATGCGTGATAAACCCAGGCCAAAACCCATTAACAACGATATAATTTTGCCCATACTCGAGGACAAGCCCCAGCCGAAATGGCGCAGGGTCATGGGTTACTTTTTTATTTTAGGTGTGGCGGGTGTTGCTGTTAGTTTATTTTTTCCAAATGGCGATGTTAAATGGACAATTTTAGGAATCAGTGGCCCTTTAGTCGTTATCCCGTTGTTTACCTATATGGTCTCAAATCCGGATGATAAAGCAGGCATCATTCGTTTTACTGACCATGAAATACTTGTTAAACGCACCGGCCAACAACACTTGGTTTTTCCGGTAAAGGAAATTACCCGGTTAAACTATGTTATTAAAGATTATGAAGCCGAAGACCGCACCGAAGATCTTTTAACCCTGCAGGGAAGAATGACCGTGAGAACGGGCGAAGAAAATTTTGTGGCATGGGAAACCAAAACCGGTAATTTTGGATTCCAATTTAAACTGGTGAATGAATTTCAATTTAAGATGGCCGAAAAATATCTAGGCTCGTTAAAAAAAGCGGTTAACGAATCCAATAAATACGCGTGAGTGGAATTGGAACACGGAATTTAAACAGATGAAGGATCCCGCAAAATTTCTTTCGTGTCGTGAAACTGACTCAGGCTTTTATATAGTTAATTTTACTAATACCTTTCGTCAATATTCATCAATACCATGTCTACAATGGATTGCTTTACATTTTCAACCAGTTCCTCAATAGCCATATTGGCTATATGCTGCCTTATGTATAAATAGGATGGCTGCCCGTTTACACTTGTTTTATTGGCCAGAAAATCGTATTCACCGGTTGACAAATTGTTTTTTGCCATGGCATGCAATTGTTTTGACATGTAATAGTTTCTGCGTTTGTCCCTGAATTCATTTACCTCGCTGTACCCGCTTTGCATGGTTGAACCACTCTCTTCTTCCATCAACATAAAACCTTGTCGCTTACTCGTATCGGCATTTAAATAATTTTTACCGGTTGTTTCCTGTAATTTATTTCCTACCGCAATGAGCGATGCCTGGTAATCGATTGCCCTTTGATCAACCACTGATTTGGTATGTTCCTGCCTTAACTGCCGCATGGCCCTTTGGTAAACCAGTTTTTCGCCATCGCTCAATTCAATGTGCGGAACCACGGGTTGATACACCACGGTGCCATCCGGATAAACAATCCATTGATCACCATTTTCATCTTCAATCACGTAATTTCCGCCTGGGTAATTGATTGTAATTGGACCTTCATCGGTGTAAATTAGGATGGTATTACCGTTTAATACAACGCTGTCAACATTGGAGTTCACGTAATAGTCGGGCTCGCCAAAATTGTAGGTATTGTCCATAGCGCCTGCGGCCCATTGGTCAACACCTTCGGTTAATGCAATTACTTTCCCATTGCGCATGGTCATGTTCTCGTCAACCTGCATGTGATCAAAAAACACGGTTAAGTTTAACAGTGCAAATGGAACCTGGATTTTTCCGTAACCTGTCCACACACCGGGGCCATTTTTTACAATTACACTGGTAACGCGCATTTCAAACTGCCCGGTGTTTACAATGCCGCCTACTGGTAAATTTTGAAGAGCAGGCGCACCGGTTTGTACTGGAGGAGCCATGGTTGAATTGCAACTGTAGTCAACCAATGGCAAGGTTGTAAAACTGGCAATGTTGCTGTAATTGCTTTCAACTGTTCCGTTATGACCTTTTACGCGGCATTCATATTGCGTGTTGGGCTCAAGTCCGGTTAGTTTTCCTGATCCCGCATTATACGTGTAAGGAAACCAGGTGTACGATGAATTTCCTGTTTTACGTACTTCCAACGTATAGTGTGTAAATGAGGCTGATGCATTCCAATTGGCAGCCCCAACACGTGGGCCAACAGTAGAGGCTGTAAGTGTTAGGGTAACATCGCCTGAAATTGCCGATGCAATGTTGCCATAATTAAAGGTACATACCTGGCTGTACCCGTTATTCTTAAACGAAGTTCTTCCATTGATATCATAAGCCTTTACCCTCCACACATATTGCATACCTGTTTGCAGCAGTGGATCAATTACACCATAGTTTAAAAATGTATTGGTAGTTGTTTGCACAAAAATGGGAAGTGTGGTTGTGGCTACAATGTTGGGATTTGTTCCCGGTGGACGCACCTCAAACAATTCAAACTGGTATTCGGTATTCGTAAGCGCATATGGTGAACTCATGTGCAGGGGGCTCCAGTTAAAAAAAATAGTTTGAGGTGACAGTGGCGTTACATCCGTACCACAAAAAGGCGTATTGAGCAGGGGTGGTTCAAACAAAGCAAACCATGCCTGTGTACACGCTTCGTTACTTAATTTAACGGGGGTCACACTAAAATAATCAAACGCTTCAACACATATGGTATACATGCCCTCAGGCAAAACTTTGTGCGTTTCATAGGCTGTTGTACTGAGCCCGGTAATGTCAAGGTTAATTGTACTCAGGTAAGGAGCAAGGTCGGCTCCGCTTATTTGCACAGGTATACCCGGAGTTAATTCAATGGCCGGTAATACAAGAAACGGTTTGGTAACCATTGAAAATCCCTCACCGGTAATGCTGAATTTTAATTTTACAGCATAGGATGGAACACTAAAATCATTCAGCGTTAAAATGATTTTCATTTGCTCGTTAAACGGATCGGCATAGTCAGGTAAGTACCCGGTATAGGGTGGAGTTAATTGCACAAAGGCCTGTACAGGGTATGACTGGGCCTTTACACCCACGCATGATGTAAAAAACAACACAAGAATACAGGTATGCCTAAACAGCCTGGTCAATGCAATTAAATAAAGGTTTCTTTACGCGGTTATTGGTTTGCTAAATTAATGATTTTTTAATTTTCACACGTATTTTCACCCTTTTTGTTTCCTGGGAAAAACTTAATTGATTCCGGCAGGTTGAATTAACCGGCAGATTTATCCAGCGTTTCATTTTAACCAATATTCATAATCAGTTCGGCATTTTCGTTTTTTATTTCTTCCAGCACTTGTAAAATGTATTTTATACCATCGTGGGCCTGCATGGTTCCAAAGGTTTTTTTTAGCGTGCTGTACATATTGGCTTGCTCCTGAACGGTCCAATAACTTACACGCGAATAGTTGTCATGCCCGTAACATCCCTGGCTCCCATCCCATGGGCTACGTCCTTTAATTAAAAATTGCCACAATTGTTGAATATCACTGGTGCATTTTGCTTCAATTAATTTCACTGCATCTTCATAATGATCAAATCGCATCATGGGCCAGTGAAACTGGAAAATGGTTTCATTAATGGCGCTGTAATCACCTGTGAAATGATTGATCAAATCATCAAATGCAAAGCGGTCCATGTCCTGCACATTTTTCAACGTCACATTGTCAAGCAAAAATTGCTGGGCATCGGCACAATACATTTCAAAGTAACCGCTGTCACCCAATGACCAATCACGAAACGCTTCGTAATTTTCAATAAAAACCTGGTTAAGGGATTTTTTACTTTTTGGGGTATAAAACACAACGCGTATGCTCATGTAAGGCAAAAATACCAGGTTTTTCCAGGTACTGGTACTAAACTTTGTGATTGATTAAGTTAAAAAATCATTTCCTTTTGTTACCTCCAGGCCAACAAACCGGGCAAGGGCCAGCGCCCCTGAACTTATGCCCGCGCACGCAGGTTTTCCAGCCACCTGCATTGGATGATTTCTTATTTGTGGGCGATTCTTTTTTCATATTAACGCCATTTGCATTAAAATTAAGAGCACGTGAAAAAGAATTGTTACGGGAATTTAAAGAAGATTTGCAAATTAAAAACCGGTTCCTGCATTAACGTGCAGGCCCAATTGTTTTAACACCTGATCCATGGCATTGATAACTGCCGGGTTTGTGGATTCGCGTGGCTTGGGTGCATCAATAACCAGCTCTTTGCTTATGTGAGCCGGACGATTGGATAAAACCAACACACGGTCAGCCAGCTGCGCTGCTTCCTCAATATCATGCGTGACAAAAACCACGGTACGGTTGCGTTCCTTAAGCAACCTGATTAACTCCGTACGCATGCGCAAGCGCGTTTGGTAATCAAGGGCTGAAAAAGGCTCATCCATCAATAAAATATCAGAATGTCCTGCCAATGCACGAGCAATTTCTACACGTTGTTTCATGCCGCCTGAGAGTTCGTGGGGGTAATGATTTTCAAAACCTTTTAAATGGATGAGCTCAAATAATTCATCCAGCTCCTTTTTGCGTTGCGTTTCATTTTTTACTTCACGCAAGCCCATGCCTATGTTTTCAGCAACTGTAAGCCATGGGAAAAGCCCATCCTGCTGGTATACGGTGCGAATCACACCGTGGTGTTTAACCGTTCCGCTCACGGGCTTAATAAAACCTGACAATACATTTAGCAGCGTGGTTTTACCGCAACCACTTGGGCCTACCAAAACAACCAACTCACCTTGCTTTACCGTAAGATCAAGATTGTTTAATACATGCACATCGCCATAACTGTGCGACACGTTGGTTAACGTTAGTGCTATGTTAGTTAGGTTAGCGCTCATATCCCCACTTTACATTAGGCATTTTTGTGAGTTGGGCAAGCAGGCGGTCAACCAATACGCCCAGCGTTCCAATAACAATCATGTAAGAAACCGCTGTGTCAAGACGCAAACCGTTGCGTGCGTCCCAAATTCCATATCCCAACCCGTCCTGGCAACCCACCATTTCGGCTGCAACAATTACTACCCAGGCAATGCCATAACTTACACGCAAACCGGTAATGATTTGTGGTAAAACCGCTGGTAAGGTCACCTTGGTAAGCAATTCGCGTCCTTTGTAATTATAATCTTTTGCCACCCGGTAATAAATGCTGGGAATGTTTGCCACCGCGCTCATGGTTGAAATCACAAGTGGGAAAAAAGTTGCCAGAAAAATTAAAAATATAGCAGGCTTATCACCAATATGAAACCACAGGATGGCAAATGGAATCCAGGCCAGTGGCGACAGGAACCTGAAAAAATTGAGCATGGGTGAAAAAGCCACGCGCATCATAAGGTGATTCCCTAACCACAGGCCAACGGGTATGGCCAAAATAGCCGATAAAATAAATCCCACTGTTATGCGCCACATGCTGGCAACAATGTCATTCAGCAGGCGACCGGTTGCAAATTCTTCCTGCAGGCTGGCAAACACATCTGCCGGGGTGGGCAGCATGTAATGCGGAAAAATTTCTGTCAAACAGGTAATTTGCCAAATGCCAACAAGCAGCAGGCTCACCGCCACGGGCAAAATAATGCGCCTGGCTGTACTGATTTTTTTTGCTGCAGGTTGGTTCATTGACGTAGTAAAATTAAGAAATTATTGGTACGTGATGGGAAAATGTTTGGTTATGAATACAGAGAGAGTAAAGAGATGGTTTAGATGTGGGGGGTCTGCGTAAATTTTTGCTGCAGCGCATATTTCATTTTTCGCAACGCTTCAATTTCATCAAGAAGAGGTCTGGTTGTTTCCTCATCTATCATTTTTAACCTGTTTGCCAGAATCAGTTGTGTTTGCAAGTCAAACAATGACCCCAAAGCTATTCCAATAAAATAAGAAAACTCTTTCCTGGAATTTCTTCCGGCTCCCTCTGAAATATTGGATGGTATAGAAACAGACGCTTTTCTTATTTGCGATGTAAGCCCAAACCTTTCTTCAGTAGGAAAATTACCTGTTGCCTTATAAACATTCACCGCCAACTCCTTTGAACGGATCCATATTTTTAAGTCTTTTATTTTATGCATAATACTTGCTTTTTAATTTGTATTTAATCTCTACGTACTCTCTTTGTACTATGTACTCACATCTATGTACTGAAAGATAAAACCCCGGCCATGCAACCGGGGTTTCTTTTCCTGGATCCAAACATCGTTTTAACACCATGTTTCACTAACCTCACATGTATGGATTATCCAGGACTATTTTTCCAAAGGAGCTTCCTCAACTTTGTATACAACTATTTGTGTATCGCGCTGGGTTTTTCCTTCTTTATCCTCATAGGTCCGGTAATTTAACTTTCCGCTCACGGTTACTTTCTTGCCTTTTTTTACAAGCTCCGTTATCTTATCGGCAATTTTATTCCACCCGACCAGGTAATGCCATTGCGTAATGTTTACCCATTGGCCATCTTTTTTATAGCCCTCACTTGTAGCAAGTGAAAATTTTGCCATCTTACCATGCTCACCTATTGTTTTAAACTCAGGATCCATCCCGGCAAAACCTGTTAATTCTACTTTATTCATATTCTTAATTTTAAAAATTGTTTAATGACTTGTTTTTTACTTTCTTTATAATGGTGCTTAACATGCTGTTAAGCTCAACTAT